>NZ_QLJH01000017.1 GCF_003951315.1 Sphingomonas sp. S-NIH.Pt15_0812 | reverse complement strand
GCGGGACATTCCCTGCGAAATCGCACCAACCACCCGCTCGCGCAGGTCCATCGACAATGGCTTGCCCATCTGACCGGCCTCCCGTCACCGGTGACGATCATGAATCAGACTTCATGCCGCTTGGGAAACCCTACTCGATTCAAGACGCTCGGAATTTGCTCTGGCCCGCGAACCCGCCGATTTCCACGATCAACGATGGCGTAAAGACGGTTTTGGACCCGAATGGAATAGCGATGATCACCTCTGCGAACCCGCCGAACGCGCAGGACTACAACACCGCGACCGATGAACTGCAGTGGTGGACGCCGACCGCGACGAGATCGCTGAATGTCACCTATTCGGGCAGCCAGACCCTGGCGTCGAACTCGATCAGCAGCAACGCCTTCTAAGCGCCTTTCGGCAACGGCAGCAACGACGCGAACGGCTTCCTGACGGCGGTCTTCTCCGGCATGTTCACGCTCAACTCGGCGCGTTCGATCAACTTCGCGCTGGGTTCGGATGACGACGCGTTCCTGTTCGTCGACGGTATCTCGCGCGTTCAGATCGGTGGCATTCACCCGGTCGACGTCGTCACTACGACGCTGGACCTGTCGGCAGGCACGCACAGCTTCAAGCTGTTCTGCGCCGATCACCTGCAGTCGAACGCCGCAATCAACTTCTCGCTGCCCGATGACGTGACGGTGTCGGCCGTGCCCGAACCCGCCACCTGGGCGCTGATGCTGGTCGGCTTCGCGATGGTCGGCGCCGCCGTCCGCTATCGTCTTCGCTCGGCGAAGGTCACCTTCGCCTGATCCGCTGATCGCAGGATATCGGGGGAGGCCGCCTGTTGGCGACCTCCCCTTTTTCGTTGCCCTTGCATCACATTGCGCCGGAACCATCCACCTGTCCCGGCCGTCCCGATACGAGGCGGGTGGTTTCGTTGCGCGGCCTGCACGATCTGGTAGAAGCCCCGGGCTTACGTAATGGGCAAGATCATGAACGGATATGTGGAAGCGCGGGCCAAGATGGCGGACGCGCTGGCTTTGCTGGACTCGCTCGAGGAGCATCTCGTGGCGGCGCATCTGTCGATGGCGCTGGAACTTCTCGACCAGCGGATGCCGGCCGACGCCCAGTCGGCTTTGTAAGGCCTTACCGGCCTCGCGCCGCTTGGCGCGCCGGTCCCGTATCGCTACATGGAGACATCATGCTCCAGCCTAGCGCCGCCTTCCTTTCGCAAGCCCGTCCCAAGGCCGTTGCCCGCTGGCTGTGGCTGGTCGCCGCGCTGGTCGTGGCGATGGTCGTGATCGGCGGCATCACCCGGCTGACCGAGTCGGGCCTGTCCATCACCCAATGGAAGCCGATCAGCGGCATCATCCCGCCCCTGACCCAGGCGGATTGGCAGGCCGAGTTCGCCAATTACCGCAAGATCCCGGAATATCAGGCGTTCAATCGCGACATGACGCTCGCCGGGTTCAAGGCGATCTTCTTCTGGGAATATCTGCACCGGTTGCTCGGCCGGGTGATCGGCCTGGCCTTCGCGCTACCGCTGATCGTGTTCGCGGTGCGCCGCCACATCCCCAAGGGCTATGGTCGACGCCTCGCCGCGATCCTGGCGCTCGGCGGCTTGCAGGGGGCGATCGGCTGGTGGATGGTCGCCTCCGGCCTGTCGGTCCGCACCGATGTCAGCCATATCCGCCTGGCGGTGCATCTCGTCACCGCGCTCGTGATCCTGGCGGGGATCGCCTGGACCGCGCTCGACTTGGGAATGCTCGCCCGCGATCCCTTTGCCGCTCCCGCGCGCCTGACCCTGGTGGGCGCGGTCGCCGTGCTGATGCTGTTCGTCCAGATCCTCTTCGGCGCGTTCACCGCCGGGCTGGATGCCGGCTATGCCTTTTCCAGCTGGCCGCTGATGGGCGACACGATCTTTCCCCAAGGCGTGCCGATGCTGACCCCGGGCTGGACCAACGCGGTGGACAATCCGATTGTCGTGCAGTTCATCCACCGCTGGTTCGCCTTCGCCGCGGCGATCGCGCTGTTGTGGCTGGCGGTGCGCGCGACGCGGACCGGATCGCGCGCCGGCTTCCTGGTCACCGGCCTGGTGACGCTTCAGATCTTCCTCGGCATCGCCACGCTAATGACCGGCGTGCAGATCGGCATCGCGGTGATGCATCAGGCCAATGCCGCGCTGCTGCTGATCTGCGCCGTCGCCGCCGCCCATGCGGTCGGCACCACCCGATCGGGCCGCGCTGATATGGCTGGTATTTAGATACCCGTCGGCAAAGTGGCGGAATGCTTGACGTTCCGGTCCCTTTCGCGCATTGAGCCGACACAACGCGCCGCCCCCACAAGGGGTGGCGCGATATTCGTTCGAAAGGTCCACGCCCATGAAGGCGCTCATGAAGACCACCAAGTCGGCCAAGCCGCACGAGGTGGAGAAGAAGTGGCACATCGTCGACGCCACCGACCTGGTGGTCGGTCGCGCTGCGGTCGTCATCGCCAATATCCTGCGCGGCAAGCACAAGACGTCGTTCACTCCGCACGTCGATTGCGGTGACAATGTCATCGTCATCAATGCCGACAAGATCCGCTTCACGTCGAACAAGGCGTCGAAGAAGATCTATTACAAGCACACCGGCTATGCCGGCGGCATTAAGGGCATCACCGCCGCCAAGGTCTTGGAAGGCCGCTTTCCGGAACGCGTCCTGGAGAAGGCCGTGGAGCGCATGATCCCCCGTGGTCCGCTGGGTCGCGAGCAGATGCGCAACCTGCGCATCTTCGCCGGGACCGAGCATCCGCACGCCGCGCAGAACCCCGAGGTCCTCGACATCGCCGGCATGAGCCGCAAGAACAAGGTGGGCGCATAATGTCCGACAACCGCCAGTCTCTCGCCGATCTCGGCGCCGCGCTGAACCAGCAGCAGCGTGACGCAGACGCCCCGCAGGACGGCCAGGCCGACGCCTATCTGGCCGGCCAGGACGTGCCGGTGCAGCGCGCGCCGCTGCGCGAGCAGGAAATCGACTCGCTGGGTCGTGCCTATGCCACCGGCCGCCGCAAGGACGCGGTCGCCCGCGTCTGGCTGAAGCCCGGCACCGGCAAGATCACGATCAACGGTCGTGACCAGGAAGTCTATTTCGCGCGTCCGACGCTGCGTCTCGTCATCAACCAGGTGTTCGGCGTCGCCGAGCGCGAGGGCCAGTATGACGTCGTCTGCACCGTCAAGGGCGGTGGCCTGTCGGGCCAGGCCGGCGCGGTGAAGCACGGCATCAGCCAGGCGATCACCAAGTACGAGCCGGCGCTGCGCGCGCCCGTCAAGGCGGCGGGCTTCCTGACCCGCGACAGCCGCTCGGTCGAGCGTAAGAAGTATGGCCGCGCCAAGGCGCGTCGCAGCTTCCAGTTCTCGAAGCGCTAAGCCTCTCGGCCTTCACGGCTGCGAAGGGCGGCTCCGGCAACGGAGCCGCCCTTTTTCGTGCTGTCGCCCGGGCCGGCGATCTGGCAAGGTCGCGGTCATGTTCCTCCGCTTTCTCGACGCGTTGCGCGCTGCCGGCATCCCGGCCGGGCTGAAGGAGCATCTGCTGCTGCTGGAGGCGCTGGACGCCGAGGTGATCGAGCGGACCCCGGAGCAATTCTACTATCTGTCCCGCGCCGTCTATGTGAAGGACGAGGGCATGCTCGACCGGTTCGACCAGGTGTTCGGGCAGGTGTTTCGCGGCCTGACCGGCCCCGCCGCCGAACAGCGCGCCGACATCCCCGCCGACTGGCTCAAGGCCGTCATGGAGAAATTCCTGACGCCCGAGGAACGCGCGGCGATCAAGTCGCTGGGCAGTTGGGACGCGATCATGGAGGCGCTGCGCGAGCGGCTCGCCGAACAGCATGGGCGCCACGAAGGCGGCAATAAGTGGATCGGCACTGGCGGCACCAGCCCGTTCGGCAATGGCGGCTATAATCCCGAGGGCGTCCGGATCGGCGGCGAGGGCCAACACGGCCGCGCGATCAAGGTCTGGGACCAGCGAGCCTTTCGCAACCTGGACAATGGTCGCGAACTCGGCACCCGCAACATCAAGGTGGCGCTCCGACGGCTGCGGCGCTTCGCGCGCGAGGGCGCGGCCAGCGAGCTCGACATCGACGGCACGATCGACGGCACCGCGCGCCAGGGCTGGCTCGACGTGCGGATGCGCCCCGAACGCCGCAATGCGGTCAAGCTGCTGCTGTTCCTCGATGTCGGCGGATCGATGGACCCGTTCGTCACGCTCTGCGAGGAGATCTTCTCCGCCGCGACCGCCGAGTTCAAGAATCTGGAATTCTTCTACTTCCACAACTGCCCCTATGAGGGCGTGTGGAAGGACAATCGCCGGCGCTTCCAGGAACGTACATCGACCTGGGACGTGCTGCATCGCTATGGTCATGACTATAAGTGCGTGTTCGTCGGCGACGCGTCGATGAGTCCCTATGAGATCAGCCAGGCCGGCGGATCGGTCGAGCATCATAATGACGAGGCCGGCGCGGTCTGGCTGCACCGGCTGACCACCACCTATCCCGCGAGCATATGGCTCAACCCGCTCCCCCGCGAGCATTGGGATTATGGTCAGTCGATCGCGATGATCCGCCGGATCATGAACGACCGCATGTTCCCGCTGACGCTGGAGGGACTCGACGCCGGGATGCGCGAGCTGACGCGCAAGCGCTGACGGATCAGCCGCGCAATTCGGCGATCTTGCGGGTATAGCTTTCGACCAGTTGCATCCGCCGGTCCCGCGCCTCGGCGGTCAGCGCACGCTGCGCGGCGGCACGCTCCATGGTCAGGCGACGGACATAGTAACGCAGGTCGGATTCCACGGGGTCACCCCTTCCGCTTCGGCTGGATTTTGCTTTGCGTCCGATGTGCTTAGCCGTCCAGTGTTAACACAAATTTATCGACCGTCCGTGACCTGTGCACGATGGATGACACCGCCGCCGATCGGCTGGGCGACGCCGGTGGTGCCCGGAAAGCTGATCGGCAGACCGCGCAGCGTGCGCACCGCCATATAGGCGAATCCTTCCGCCTCGATCCCGTCGCCGTTCCACCCGATCGAATCGCCCGGCTCGACGATCAGGCCGGTCCGATCCGCCAGCATCGCGAGCAGCGTCGCATTGTGGCGGCCGCCGCCGACCACGATCAGCCGCTCGGGCCGCGCGGGCAAATGCGGCAGGGCGAGCGCCACCGTCTCGGCGGTGAAGGCGGTCAGCGTCGCGGCGCCATCGGCGGCGGCCAGCCCGCGCGCCGGCTGGATGGTGAAGTCGCTGCGGTCGAGCGACTTGGGCGGGGCTACATCGAAGAACGGGTGGTCGAGCATCGCGCCCAGCACGGCGTCATCGACCCGGCCCGCCGCCGCAAGCCCGCCGCCCGCGTCGAAGCGCGCGCCGATCGTCTCCCCCGCCCAATCGTCGATCAGCCCATTGGCGGGCCCGGTGTCGAAGGCGACCAGCGCGCCGTCCGCGCCGATGAAGGTGATGTTCGCGACCCCGCCCAGGTTAAGGACCGCGACCGGCTTGGCGAGATTGGCGACCAGCGCGGCATGATAGACCGGGATCAGAGGCGCCCCCTGCCCGCCCGCCGCGACATCGGCGGAGCGGAAGTCGGACACCGTGTCGATGCCGCACGCCGCCGCCAGCGCCGCACCGTCGCCGATCTGCCACGTCCAGCCGCGATCGGGGCGATGCGCGACCGTCTGGCCATGAAAGCCGATCACGCCGACATCGCTCGCCGCCACGCCCGCCTCGCGCAGCAGCTTGTGCACCGCCATGGCATGGGTGCGGGTGATCAGTTCGCCCGCCGCGACCAGTTCGGGACTGGCGCGCGGCCGGTCATAGGTCAAGGCGGTGATGGCGGCGGCCGCCAGCTGCGCGCGCGCCGCGTCCGAATAGACCTCGTCGCGAAAGGCGATCGGCCGGACCAGCGACTCGCCGTCCGTCTCGATCAGCGCCGCGTCGATGCCGTCGAGCGACGTGCCCGACATGAGTCCGATTGCCAACATGGATGTCTCCGCCCCCTCACCGGCTCGCACGAATGCGCGACACTGGCAAATCCGTCCATCCTCCATTATGTGCGGGTCGTCCCATGGCAACGAAACTCCCCTCCCCGCCGCGTGTCGGCATGGTGTCGCTTGGCTGTCCGAAGAATCTCGTCGACAGCGAACGCATTCTCACCCAGCTCCGCGCCGACGGCTATCAGATGTCCGCCGACTATGCCGGCGCGGATGTCGTGCTGGTCAATACCTGCGGCTTTCTCGACTCCGCCAAGGAGGAAAGCCTGGAGGCGATCGGCGAGGCGATCGCCGAAAACGGCCGCGTCATCGTCACCGGCTGCATGGGCAAGGAGGCGGAGGTGATCCGCGCCCGCTTCCCCCAGGTGCTCGCCGTCACCGGGGCGCATCAATATGAGCAGGTGGTCGAGGCGGTGCACGAAGCCGCGCCCGCCAACCTGTCGCCCTATATCGACCTGATCCCCGATGCCGGGCTGAAGCTGACGCCGCGCCACTACAGCTATCTGAAGATTTCGGAGGGCTGCAACCACCGCTGCGCCTTCTGCATCATCCCGTCGCTGCGCGGCGATCTCGCCAGCCGGCGCCCCGATGCGATTCTGCGCGAGGCGGAGAAGCTGGTCGCGGCGGGCACGAAGGAGTTGCTGGTCATCAGCCAGGACACTTCGGCCTATGGCGTCGATCTGCGCCATGCCAGCTGGCCGCTGAAGTCGGGCGGCGAGGTGCGCGCACACATGACCGACCTGGCGCGCGAACTCGGCCGGATCGCACCCTGGGTGCGGCTCCATTATGTCTATCCCTATCCGCATGTCGACCAGATCATCCCGCTGATGGCCGAGGGGCTGGTGCTGCCCTATCTCGATATCCCCTTCCAGCATGCCGCCCCGTCGGTGCTGAAGCGGATGAAGCGGCCGGCGAACGACGCCAAGGTGCTGAGCCGCATCCATCGCTGGCGCGAGATTTGCCCCGACATCGCGATCCGGTCGACCTTCGTGGTCGGTTTTCCCGGCGAGACGGAGGAGGATTTCCAGTATCTGCTCGACTGGCTGGACGAGGCGCAGCTCGACCGCGTCGGCGCCTTCCGGTTCGAGCCGGTGGAGGGCGCGGCGGCGAACGACCTGTCCGATCCGGTGCCGGAGGCGGTCAAGGAAGAGCGCTACGCCCGGATCATGGAAAAGACCGCCGCCATCTCCGCCGCCAAGCTCGCCGCCAAGGTCGGCCGCGTCCTGCCCGTCATCATCGACGCGGTGGACCAGGAGGGCGGCGCGACCGGCCGGTCCCAGGCCGATGCGCCGGAGATCGACGGCGAGGTCTTCCTGCGCGATGCCGGCCATCTGGCGGTCGGCGACATCGTCAAGGTCGCGATCGAGGATGCGGACGAGCATGACTTGTACGGGGTGCCGCTTCCCGCCTGAGCGGCCGCCGCCACGTCCATGATGCTCATCAACGACAGCTTGGCCGGCGCTTCCTAAGCGTCGGCCATGGCTGATCCTTCCGTCTCCGGCGGCACCGCGCTGCTGATCCTCGACATGATGAACACGCTCGCCTTTCCGGGGGCGGAGCGGCTGCGACCGGCGGCCGAGGCGGCGGCCAAGGCGATCCGAACCCTGCGCGACCAAGCGGACGCGGCGGACGTGCCGGTCCTCTATGTCAACGACAATCATGGCGACTGGCATGACAGCCGCGAGGATTTGATCGCGCGCTGCCTGGAGCCGGCGTGCGCCGGCCGCACCATCGCCGAGATGCTGCGGCCGCGCGACCGGGACCTGTTCGTCATCAAACCGCAATTTTCCGGCTTCTATGCGACCAACCTGCCGGTGATCCTGCCGCAACTGGGAATCGGCCGATTGATCGTGACTGGGGTCGCCGCCGATATCTGCGTCCTGTTCACGGCCGCGGACGCGCATATGCGCGACTATGACCTGTGGGTGCCGGCCGACACCGTTGCCAGCGAAGACCCGCAACGCACGAAATGGGCGCTGGAGATCATGCAGGGCAGCATGAAGGCGGATACACGCCCGACAAACGCAGACGGACTTCGAAGTTGGCTGGACGCTACGGCCGCCGAGGATCGCTGATCGCATCCGTCGATGCCGGTGAACGGGGAAAGCGATTTCCCTGCTGCGATGCAAAAGGGTAGAGAGCTACCATTCCGCAACGCATTATGGAGATGCACCATGTCGATCATCGGCACCAAGATTAAGCCGTTCACGACGCAGGCGTACAAGGAGGGCAAGTTCCTCACCGTGTCCGACGCCGACGTGCTGGGCAAGTGGGCGGTCTTCTTCTTCTACCCGGCCGATTTCACCTTCGTCTGCCCGACCGAGCTGGAGGATCTGGCCGACAATCACGACACCTTCGCGAAGATGGGCGTCGAGGTGTACAGCGTCTCGACCGACACGCATTTCAGCCACAAGGCTTGGCACGACAGCTCGCCGGCGATCGGCAAGATCCGCTTCACCATGCTGGGTGACCCGGCGGGCGTCGTGACCAACAATTTCGGCGTGATGCGCGAAGGCCAGGGCCTGGCCGATCGCGGCACCTTCGTCGTCGATCCCGAGGGCACGATCCAGCTGATGGAGATCACCTCGGAAGGCGTCGGCCGCAACGCGATGGAACTGCTCCGCAAGATCAAGGCGGCCCAGTATATCGCGGCGCATCCGGGCGAGGTCTGCCCCGCCAAGTGGGAAGAGGGCGAGGAGACGCTCGCGCCGTCGCTCGACCTGGTCGGCAAGATCTGATCGACTGAACGTCCGACCGACCTCCGGTGCCCGGCCCGACCGTCGGCACCGGAGCCGGTGACATCCTCCAGCCCGGCGGGCGATGCGCGTTACGCGTCGTCCGCCGGCCTCTCCGACCGGCCCGACCGGTCCGGTGCGTGGTCCCGAATGCCGCCGCCCCCCTCCCGTATCCGGGAGACGACCCGATCCATCATCCAACGGAGGCCATCCGTGCTCGACGCCAATCTCAAGACCCAGCTCAAGACCTATCTCGGTCACCTCCGCCAGCCGGTTGAACTGGTCGCCTCGCTCGACGACGGGGCCAAGTCCGCGCAGATGCTGGAGCTGCTGAACGAGATCGCCGAACTGCATCCGCAGGTCTCCGTCACCCGTGCCGATGACGATGCGCGCCGCCCCAGCTTCCTGATCCGCCGCGCCGGCACGGATATCGGCGTGCGCTTCGCCGGCATCCCGCTCGGCCATGAGTTCACCTCGCTGGTGCTGGCGTTGCTCCAGGTCGGCGGCCATCCGCCCAAGCTGTCGGACGAGACGATCGCGCAGATCCGCGACCTCGACGGCGACTATGTCTTCGAAACCTATTTCTCGCTGACCTGCCAGAATTGCCCGGACGTGGTGCAGGCGCTCAACCTGATGAGCGTGCTCAACCCGCGCATTCGCCACACCGCGATCGAGGGCGGCCTGTTCCAGGACGAGGTCTCGGCCCGCAACATCCTGTCGGTGCCGTCGATCTTCCTGAACGGCGAGCTGTTCGCGCAGGGGCGGATGGACGTGGAGCAGATCCTCGCCAAGCTCGACACCGGCAGCGTCGCGCGCGCCGCCGCCAAGATCGATGCCAAGGAGCCGTTCGACGTGCTGGTCGTCGGCGGCGGTCCGGCGGGTGCGGCGGCGGCGATCTATGCCGCGCGCAAGGGCATCCGCACCGGTCTGGTCGCCGAGCGGTTCGGCGGTCAGGTGCTCGACACCATGTCGATCGAGAATTTCATCTCGGTCCAGCATACCGAGGGGCCGCGCATGGTCCAGCAGATGGAGGCGCATGTCGACCAATATGGCGTCGACGTGATGACGCTCCAGCGCGCCGACAAGCTGGTCGCGGCGCGGAGCCCCGGCGGCCTGCACGAACTGCATCTGGAAAGCGGCGCGACGCTGCGCGCGCGGACGCTGATCCTGTCGACCGGCGCGCGCTGGCGCCAGATGAACGTGCCGGGCGAGGACGCCTATCGCAACAAGGGCGTGACCTATTGCCCGCATTGCGACGGCCCGCTGTTCCGGGGCAAGCGCGTGGCGGTGATCGGCGGCGGCAATTCGGGCGTCGAGGCGGCGATCGACCTGGCGGGCGTGGTCGGCCATGTCACGCTGATCGAATATGCCGCCGACCTGCGCGCCGACGCGGTGCTGCAGCGCAAGCTCGCCAGCCTGCCCAATGTCGACATCGTCACCTCCGCCCTGACCACCGAAGTGACGGGTGATGGCGAGCGGGTGACGGGCCTGCGCTACAAGGACCGCAACCATGGCAGCGACCACGAACTGCCGCTGGAGGGTATCTTCGTGCAGATCGGCCTGGTGCCCAACACCGAATGGCTGCGCGACACGGTGGCGATGACGGGGCGCGGCGAGATCGAGATCACCGATCGTTGCGAGACTTCGGTCGCGGGCGTCTTCGCGGCGGGCGACGTGACGACGGTGCCCTACAAGCAGATCATCGTCGCGATGGGCGAAGGGTCCAAGGCCTCGCTCTCGGCCTTCGACCATCTGATCCGCCTGCCGGTGAGTGGAGAAGCCGTGGCGGCGTGACGCTGATGAGGGGGACCGCAGAGCGCTGCGGCATCCCCCTCACCGTCCACCCCGGGCCGCCGGGGTCCAGCTACCCTGATGTCTGAGTGACTGGCGGAGGTCACGCAACTGGCCTCCCCTCCGCCGGGATCTTCGAAGGAGATCTTAGCGGCGGACGCTTTCGAGCGAAGCGCTCAGCCTTCATCCCCCATGCGCAGCGCCGCGATGAAGGCCTCCTGCGGGATGCTGACGCTGCCGTACTCGCGCATCTTCGCCTTGCCCTTCTTCTGCTTGTCGAGCAGCTTGCGCTTGCGGCTGGCGTCGCCGCCATAGCATTTGGCGGTCACGTCCTTGCGCATCGCGCTGATCGTCTCGCGCGCGATCACCTTGCCGCCGATCGCCGCCTGGATCGGGATCTTGAACAGGTGGCGTGGGATCAGCTCCTTCAGCCGCTCGCACATGCCGCGGCCGCGCACCTCGGCGGTGCCGCGGTGCACGATCATCGACAGCGCATCGACCGGCTCCTCGTTGACCAGGATGCTCATCTTGACCAGGTCGCCCTCGCGATAGCCGATCTGGTGATAGTCGAAGCTGGCATAGCCCTTGGACAGCGACTTCAACCGGTCGTAGAAGTCGAACACCACTTCGTTGAGCGGCAGTTCATAGGTCGCCTGCGCGCGCCCGCCGACATAGGTCAGGTTCTTCTGGATGCCGCGCCGGTCCTGGCACAGCTTCAGGATCGAGCCCAGATATTCGTCGGGGACATAGATGGTCGCCTCGATCCACGGCTCGGAGATGCTTTCGATCTTGTTGGGATCGGGCATGTCGGCCGGGTTGTGCAGCTCGATCGTGCCGCCGTCATGCGTCAGGTCGATCTCATAGACCACCGATGGCGCGGTGGTGATCAGGTCGAGGTCATATTCGCGGGTCAGCCGCTCCTGGATGATCTCCAGGTGCAGCAGGCCCAGGAAGCCGCAGCGGAAGCCGAAGCCGAGCGCCGCCGACGTTTCCATCTCGAAGCTGAACGACGCGTCGTTGAGGCGCAGCTTGGAGATGCTCTCGCGCAGCTTCTCGAAGTCGTTGGCGTCGACCGGGAACAGGCCGCAGAACACCACCGGCTGGACTTCCTTGAAGCCCGCCAGCGCCTCGGCTGCGGGCCGCTTGGCGTCGGTCAGCGTATCGCCGACACGCGCCTGCGCCACGTCCTTGATCTGCGCGGTGATGAAGCCGATCTCGCCGGGCCCCAGGTCGGGCAGCTGCTCGATCTTCGGGCGGAAACAGCCGACGCGATCGATCAGATGGGTGGTGCCGGCCTGCATGAACTTGATCTGCTGGCCCTTCTTCAGCACCCCCTCCATCACGCGGACGAGGATGACGACGCCCAGATAGGGATCGTACCAGCTGTCGACCAGCATCGCCTTGAGCGGCGCCTCCGCATCGCCCTTGGGCGCGGGGATCTTCTGGACGATCGCCTCCAATATGTCGGCGATGCCGATGCCCGACTTGGCGCTGGCCAGCACCGCGCCCGACGCATCGATGCCGATCACGTCCTCGATCTCGGCGCGGACCTTTTCCGGCTCGGCGGCGGGCAGGTCGATCTTGTTGATGACGGGCACGATCTCATGGTCGTGCTCGATCGATTGATAGACGTTCGCCAGGGTCTGCGCCTCGACGCCCTGCGCCGCGTCGACCACCAGCAGCGCGCCCTCGCACGCCGCCAGCGAGCGGCTGACCTCATAGGCGAAGTCGACATGGCCCGGCGTGTCCATCAGGTTCAGCGTATAGGTCTCGCCGTCCTGCGCCTTGTAAGACAGGCGCACGGTCTGCGCCTTGATGGTGATGCCGCGCTCCTTCTCGATCTCCATGTTATCGAGCACCTGTTCGGACATCTCGCGTTCGGAGAGGCCGCCGGTCTGCTGGATGAGACGATCGGCCAGCGTCGACTTGCCATGGTCGATATGGGCGATGATCGAGAAATTTCGGATGCGCTGAAGGTCGGTGGCCACGGTCTATCGATCGCTAGAGGGGAAGCGACAGGCCGTTAGCACCCTTGTTCGCCAAAGCCAAAGCACGTCTGCATCATCCTGTGCGACCGGGTGCGGCATCCGTCGCACATGGTTCCGTCGCGTGACGGGTTGAGGTAGGACGGCCCCCTCCCCGCCGGAACGGATGCGATGAACCTGCTGCTGGTCGAAGACGATGCCGATTTCGCGGCCACCACTGCCGCGGCCCTGCGCGGCTTCGACCACCGGGTGACGATCGCCGGGGATGGTCGCGCCGCCCTGTCGGCGCTGGCATGCGAATCGTTCGATGCGATGATCCTAGACCGGATGCTGCCGCATATCGACGGGCTGTCGGTGCTGGAGCGGCTGCGCGGCGGCCGGGCGACGCTGCCGGTCATCATGCTGAGCGCGCGCGGGCAGAGCGACGCCAAGGTCGACGGGCTGGTCGCGGGCGCGGACGATTATGTCGTCAAGCCGGTCGACGCCGCCGAGTTGAACGCGCGGCTCCACGCGCTGCTGCGCGGGCGCGGCTTCGCGCAAGGGGGCGACGACACGCTGCGCGCCGGCGACATCACCGTCAGCTCCAGCCGCTTCCGCGCCTGGCGGGCCGAACGCCCGATCGACCTGGTCAAGCTGGAGCTGAAGCTGCTGCTCGAACTGGTCCGCCACGCCGATCGGGTGATGACGCGCGCGATGCTGATCGAGAAGGTCTGGGGCTATGACTTCGAGCCGGAGACCAATCTGGTCGATGTCTATATCCGTCGCCTGCGGCTGAAATTATGCGCCGATGGCGGCAGCGACCCGATCGTGACGATGCGCGGCGTCGGCTATATGCTGAAGGGCGGATGAGGCGCACGGACCGCCTGCCGCCATCGCTGCGGCGGCTGACGCTGATCTTCCTCGCCGCCTTTCTGGTGGCGGTGACCGCGACCGGTATCGGCATCTATTCCGCCACCCGCGCGACGATCGCCGGGCTGGTCGACCGGCGGATCGAGGCGGCGGCCGATGCGGTGACGGGCGATGACGGACGCGTCGCCACCACGGTCATGGCCCGGCGTATCGCGCTGCTCAACCAGCGGCGCGACACCGGCGATATCGGTCTGTTGCTGGTCGACCGAACGGGCAAGCGGCTGGCCGGCAATCTCGATTTGCCATCGATCCCGGCCCGGGGTCTGTCGAGCCTGCACAGCCATGACGGCATCGCCGGCCTGACCGCCGGCCGCGCGCTGGTGCGTCCCCTGCCCGGTGGCGGCGCGCTGGTCGCGGTGGCCGAGACCGAGCCGTTCGATCATATCCGGGGGCCCCGCACGCGCATCTACCTGCTCGGCTTCGGATCGATCCTGCTGGTGGCGGCGGCGGGCCTGGCCGCGTTCGGCTGGATCGTCGCGCGGCGCATCGCCGCCACGCGCGCCGCGGCGGAAGCCATCATCGATGGCGACCTGGGCCGCCGCCTGCCGCTCGCCGGGGATGGCGGCGTGTTCGATGCGCAGGCGGCGACGCTCAACCATATGCTCGACCGGATCACCGCGCTGATGCGCGGCCTGACCGAGGTGTCGAACGACATCGCGCACGACCTGCGCACCCCGCTGGCCCGGCTGCGCGGCCGGCTGGCGCTGCTGGCGGGCGAGGCCGGCGATGCGGCGACGCGCGAGGGGCTGGAGGCGGCGATCCGCGACAGCGACGCCCTGCTGGCGCTGTTCGCCGCGATCCTGCGCATCACCGAGGTGGAGGGCGGCGAACGGCGGGCCGGCTTCGTCGCGCTCGACCTGGCGGACCTGGTCGAGGAGATCGGGCTGATGATGATCCCCGCCGCCGAGGATAGCGGCCACGCGCTGGTCGTCGAGGCGCGCGGTTCCGTGCCGATCACCGGCGACCGGCAGTTGCTGTCGCAGGCGATCATCAACCTGATCGAGAATGCCCGGCGATACACCCCCGCCGGCTCCGTCATCCACCTGTCCGCCGGGCGTGACTCGGTCGCCCGGTTGGAGGTCCGCGACAACGGCCCCGGCATCGCCGCCGCCGACCGGCCGCTGGCGCTCCGCCGCTTCGGCCGGCTCGATGCCAGTCGCGGGCGGAGCGGCCATGGACTGGGCCTGCCGCTGGTCGAGGCGATCGCGCGGCTGCATCGCGGGACGCTGGCGCTGGACGATGCCGGGCCGGGCCTCCGCGTCACGATCGTCCTGCCGCTATCCGGCTGATGCCGGTCAGATCCGCAGCGAGGCAGTGATCCGTCCCGATCGCGGTGCGCCCGGCATCGTCCAGATCGCCGCATAGGAGCTGGCGATATAATAGGTGTCGAACAGGTTATCGATGTCGGCGCGGACCGTCAGCCGGTCGGTCAGCGCATAGCCCACATCGACCCGCGCAATCGTATAGGCCGGCAGGCGATAGGCGCTGCCGAACGGATCGCCCGCCCGGCGGCCGACATAGGTGACGCCGCCGCCGGCCTGCGCCCGGCCGAACTGCTTCTGCACGAGCAGGTTGGCCTGATGCGCCGGCACGTTGCTGAGCGGCTGGCCGATCAGCGCCAGGTCGACATCCCGCACCACCGTCGCATCGACATAGGTATAGGCGGCGCTGGCGATCAGGTCGCGGGGCAAGCGGAGCGTCAGGTCGACCTCCGCCCCGCGCGACCGCTGCCGGCCGACCTGGGTATGGACGAACACGTCGGTCGCATTGGGGTTGAGCACGTTGCGCTTGACCATGTCGAACAGTGCCGCCTGCCCGGTCAGGCGCCCGTCCAGCAGGTCGAACTTGGTGCCGACTTCGAAGGAGCGGCTGCGCTCCGCATCGAAGGTGGAGGTGCCGTCGGACGGGTTGAGACGCAGCGACTGGCCATAGCTGGTGTAGAGCGACCAGCCGGGCATGGCCTGCCAGCTCAACGCGATGCGCGGCGTCAGTCCCTTGTCGAGCGTCCGAAGCAGACGGTCGTTCGCCCGGTGGTTGACCAGTCGCTCCTCGAACCGGTTGAGCCGCGCACCGAGCAGCAGGGTGACGGCGGCATGGCGGATCACGTCCTGCGCATAGAGGCTGTCGCTGCGGAAGCTGGTGTGCCGATCGGCGAAGGGCGGCGGCACGGGCAAGGGCTGGCTGGCATAGACCGGATCGAACAGGTCGATCGGCAGCAGCGGCCGGCTGGCGGTGCCCCGCGCGCGGTTCAGCACGAAATCCTCGCCATGCCGTACCCGGTCGATGCCGATGCGCAGGTCGTGGTCCAGGCCCAGCGCCTGGACCCGGGCGGTCAGTTCGCCGCGAAGCGACAGATCGTTCCAGCCGAAATCATGATAGCGACGGTCCCGGCCGGCGGTGCGACCATCCTTCTGGAGACCCCGCGCGCCGAAATCGACCATGGTGGCGAAGCCGCGCAGCGATCCGTCGCGTTGGCTGACGCCCAGCTCCAGCCCGATGCCGCTGCCCAGATCGGCGAACAGGCTGGCCTGTTGCCAGAAACTGTTCTGCCGGATGCGTCCGTCGCCCGGCTCGCCCAGGAAGGTCCGGCGGTCCATCGCCCGGGCATCGCCGTTCACGCCGACGACACCCCGGTCCAGCACCGTGGTGTTGCGCATATATTCGGCCTGATAGAGTAGGCGCAGGCCAGCCAGCGGTGCCCAGGCCACGGACGGCGCGATCAATCGGCGCGAACCGCCGACATGGTCCCGGAAGCTGTCGCGATCCTCGACCACGCCGATCAGGCGCAGGCTCAGATCCCTGGCGACCGGCCCGGTCGCATCCGCCGTCAGCCGCCGGAAGTTCCAGCTGCCATAGCTGGCATCGGCCCGGATCGCGAGGATGTCGAGCGGCGCCTTGGTCACCAGGTTGATCGCCCCGCCCGGCTCGCCGCGCCCGGACAGCGCCGCCGTCGCACCCTTGAGCACCTCGACCCGTTCGATCGTCGCGAGGTCGTACGGGGCGTTGAAGCCGTAATTGCTGCTGAACCGGTTGATCTGGATGTCCGGGCCGGAATTCTCATCGCCCGCAAAGCCCCGGATGGCGAACTTGTCCCACAGGCCGCCAAAGTCGTTCTGCCGCGACACGCCGCCCGCCAAATCGAGCACGTCGCCCAGCCGGTTCGCGTTCACCGCGTCCAGTTCCCGGCGATCCAGCACCCGGACCGACTGGGGATAGCGCAGCACCGATATGTCGCTGCCGATGATGCTGGCATTGGCGTCGCGGCCGGTCACGACGATCTCGTCGCCGTCCGCAACGGGAGGTGTCGCATCGTCGGGTGCCCCGGCCAGGGCCGGCGTCGCGGCGGTCGCCAGCATCACCGCCATGATCCGCAGCGCCCGCCGCGATCCCGATCCCTGCCCCGTCATGCCCTATCCCCGCTGGTCGATCGTGCCATGGGGGTCTGGTCGACCCTGCCCCGGCAGAGGGCGGCCGACTATCGTTGTTGCAAATGCAAATCAACTTCTATTGTTTAGTCGGTGAAGACCACGGTTTTCTCGCCGTTCAACAGCACCCGGTCGGCCAGATGATGCCGCACCGCGCGCGCCAGCACGCGCCGCTCGATATCCCGCCCCTTGCGCACCAGCGTCTCGGGCGAATCCGCATGGGTGACAGGCTCGACATCCTGGGCGATGATCGGCCCTTCATCCAGGTCGGCGGTGACGTAATGGGCGGTGGCCCCGATCATCTTCACGCCGCGCGCATGGGCCTGGTGATAGGGCTTGGCCCCCTTGAAGCCGGGGAGGAAGCTGTGATGGATGTTGATGCACCGCCCCGACAGGAAGGCGGTCAGGTCGTCCGACAGGATCTGCATATAGCGGGCGAGCACGACCAGTTCCGCGCCCGTCTCATCCACCACCGCCTTGATCCGCGCCTCCTGCGCGTTCCGCGTCTCGCGCGTCACGGGCAGATGGTGGAAGGGCACGCCGCCCAGGTCCAGCCCGTCGAACGTCGCGCGGGGGTGGTTGGACACGATCCCCACCACATCCATCCGCAACTCGCCGATCCGCCAGCGATAGAGCAGGTCCGCCAGGCAATGGTCGAACTTGGACACCAGCAACAGCACCTTGCGCCGCGCCTCCGCCGGCCGGATCGACCAGGTCATGCCGCACGCCCCGGCAACGCTCCGAACCGGTCGGGCAGAGCGGCGGCGGGCGCATCGGCCAGGCTGAAGAGCACGCGCATGAAGAAGCGGCCGGTTTCCGCATCCTCGAACTGCGCCGCCTCGCGGATGTTCGCGCCCGCCTCGAACAACAGGCCGGTGACGCGGGCGACGATGCCGGGCTGGTCGGGGCAGGAGAGGGCGAGAACGTGCAGGGGGATTTGCAGGGGATCGCTCATGCGCTTCTCTTCGACAGGGACCGTTCGGGCCGGACCGGAGCGCCTCAACCGAAATGCACGCTCCCGTCAACGGGCCGCGCTCCGCCCTGTCCCTGCCCCGACCGGACGTGTAGGGCGGAGCCATGGAGAACCGCCCCCTTATCCGCTGGATCATCCTGATCGCGCTCGCCTGCCTGCTTGTGGCGATGGCGGGGATGCTGGCGCTCGGCTCCGCCCTGCTGCGAAGCTGATCCGGCTGTCAGCGCGCGTGCCGCTGCTCATGGTCGAGCAGGAAGGTCTTGATCGACAGGCCGCCCGCGAACCCGGTCAGCGCGCCGTTGCTGCCGATCACCCGGTGGCAGGGCGCGACGATCGACAGCGGGTTGCGCCCGTTCGCCGCCCCCACCGCCCGTGTCGCGGTCGGCCGGCCGATCTGCGCGGCGATGGCGGCATAGCTGCGCGTCTCGCCATAAGGGATGGTCGCCAGCGCCCGCCACACGGCGCGCTGGAAGTCGGTGCCGCGCGGATCGAGCGGAATGGTGAAGGCTCGTAACCCGCCGGCGAAATAGGCGGCGAGTTCGGCCGCCGCATGGTCGAGATGCGGATGCGCCGCGACCTCCGCCATCGCGCCCAGCCGCACCCGGTCGGGCCGTTCCTCCGGCCACAGGATCGCGACCAGCCCCGCGTCGCTGGCGACGAGGGTCAGCCGTCCGATCGGCGAATCGAGATGACGGTGATAGAGGCTCATGCCGCATGATGCCGCGTGCCACCGTTGAATTGCCAGCCCCCCTCGCTAGACGGGGTTGATCGATCCGCCCCATTTTCTGAGAGGCCCGCATGAAGACCCGCGCCGCGGTGGCATTCGCCGCCAAGCAACCGCTCGAAATCGTCGAGCTTGACCTCGAAGGACCAAAGGCCGGCGAGGTGCTGGTCGAGATCATGGCGACCGGCATCTGCCATACCGACGCCTATACGCTCGACGGGCTCGATTCGGAGGGGCTGTTCCCCTCGGTGCTGGGGCATGAGGGCGCGGGCATCGTTCGCGAGGTCGGTCCGGGCGTGACCAGCGTCGTGCCGGGCGACCATGTCATTCCGCTCTACACGCCCGAATGCCGCCAGTGTAAGTCGTGCCTGTCGGGCAAGACCAATTTGTGCACCGCGATCCGCGCCACCCAGGGCAAGGGCCTGATGCCGGACGGCACCACGCGGTTCAGCTACAAGGGCCAGCCGATCTTCCATTACATGGGCTGCTCGACCTTCTCCAACTTCACCGTGCTGCCCGAGATCGCGGTCGCCAAGATCCGCGAGGATGCGCCATTCCAGACCAGCTGCTATGTCGGCTGCGGCGTGACGACGGGCGTGGGCGCGGTGGTCAACACCGCCAAGGTCGCGGTCGGCGACACGATCATCGTCTTCGGCCTGGGCGGCATCGGCCTGAACGTGCTGCAGGGCGCCCGGCTGGCAGGGGCCGGGATGATCGTCGGCGTCGACATCAATCCGGACCGCGAGGAATGGGGTCGCCGCTTCGGCATGACCCATTTCGTCAATCCCAGGGACGTGGCCGGCGACCTGGTCCAGCATCTGGTCGCGCTGACCGATGGCGGCGCGGACTATACGTTCGACTGCACCGGCAACACGACCGTGATGCGCCAGGCGCTGGAGGCGTGCCATCGCGGCTGGGGCACCAGCATCATCATCGGCGTGGCCGAGGCGGGCAAGGAGGTCAGCACCCGCCCCTTCCAGCTCGTCACCGGGCGCAACTGGCGCGGCACCGCGTTCGGCGGGGCGAAGGGGCGGACCGACGTGCCGAAGATCGTCGACTGGTACATGAACGGGAAGATCGAGATCGATCCGATGATCACCCATGTCCTGTCGCTGGACGAGATCAACACGGGCTTCGACCTGATGCACAAGGGCGAAAGCATCCGCAGCGTCGTGGTCTATTGAACGCGCAAGGGGAGGAGAAAACGATGTTCTCGCATGTGATGGTCGGGTCGAACGATATCGCCCGGTCCAAGACCTTCTACGACGCGCTGTTCGCGGTGATGGGCGCAGGGCCGGCGATGGTCGATCCCAACGGGCGGCTGGCCTATCGCCACAATGGCGCGGCGTTCATGGTGACGACGCCGATCGACGGCGAGCCCGCGACGGTCGCGAATGGCGGCACGATCGGCTTCGGCCTGTCCGGTCCGGAGCAGGTCGATGCCTGGCACGCCGCGGGCGTCGCCCATGGCGGCACCGCGATCGAGAGCCCGCCGGGCAGCCGCCAGTCGCCGTTCGGCGAAATCTATCTCGGCTATCTGCGCGACCCGGACGGCAACAAGCTGTGCGGCGGCTGCCGCCTGGCCAACCGGGCCTGATGGCGTCCCGGACAGGAGAGGAACCCGGCATGGACATGCTTTCCACCAACCGCGCCCATGGCGGCACGCAGGGCGTCTATCGCCACGCCTCGGCGGCGACCGGCACCGACATGACCTTCTCGGTCTATGTGCCGCCGCACGCCCCGGGCGCGACGCTGCCGGTCGTCTGGTATCTGTCCGGGCTGACCTGCACCCACGCCAACGTCACCGACAAGGGCGAATATCGCCGCGCCTGTGCCGCGCTGGGCTTGGTCCTGGTCGTACCAGACACCAGCCCGCGCGGTGACGGCGTGCCCGACGATCAGGACGGGGCCTATGATTTCGGCCTGGGGGCGGGCTTCTATGTCGATGCCACCCAGCCGCCGTTCGACCGTCATTACCGCATGTGGACCTATGTGACCGAGGAGCTGCCGGCGCTGGTCGCCGCGCACTTCCCGGTCGACATGACGCGGCAGGGGATCATGGGCCATTCGATGGGCGGGCATGGCGCGCTCACCATCGGCCTGCGCCATCCGGACCGGTTCCGCGCCGTCAGCGCCTTCGCCCCCATCGTCGCGCCGTCGCAGGTGCCGTGGGGAAAAAAGGCCCTGGGCGGCTATCTCGGCGACGATGCGGCGGCGTGGCGGCGGCACGACGCGGTGGCGCTGATCGAGGATGGCGCGCGTGTGCCCGCCTTGCTGGTCGACCAGGGCGAGGCGGACCAGTTCCTGGAGCAGCAACTCCAGCCCGAGCGGCTGGCCACCGCCTGTGCCGATGCGGGGATCGACCTGACTCTGCGGATGCAGCCGGGCTACGACCACAGCTATTATTTCATCGGCACTTTCATGGCCGACCATCTGCGCTGGCACGCCCAGCGGCTCGGCTGACGTCGAGGTCCGGTTGCGCGGGCTTCAGCCCCGCAGCCGGATCTCCGCCGGCACGCCGATCGCCAGCGCACCGGGGGGCACGTCCTTCAGCACCACGGCATTGGCGCCGATCGCCGCGCCCGTGCCGATCCGTACCCGGCCCAGGATCACCGCGCCCGCACCGATATGGACGTCGTCGCCCAGGATCGGCGCGTCGCCCAGCCGGTCGAGGGTGCGGACGCCGAGCGTGCAGTTCTGGCGGATGATGCAGCGATCGCCGATCACGGTCGAGCCATGGATGACGATGCCGCCCTGATGCTCGATCACCACGCCCTGCCCGACCTGCGCAGTATAGGGCAGTTCGATGCCATAGATGTTGCGGCAATAGCGGAACGCCGCGTTGTAGAGCATCGACAGCGGCAGCCGCAGCGGCTTGGGCCCCACCCCCATCCGCCACACGCCGAAGCGATAGACCGCGAGCGTGCGGAAACCGGGCCGCGTCCAGTCGCGGCCATGTGCCCGCCAGTCTGCCGCGATCTGACGGCGAAGCGCCGCGAAGCTCATGCCACCGGCTCCGCGCCCTTATATTCGATCAGCGTGCTGCGCCGCCCGGTCAGCCGCTTGGCGTGATAGCCGAGCATCCCCTTCGCCTGGGCGAACTTCCCCAGCACCAGGAAATGCGCATAGCGGAGCGCGAAGCCGCGATCATAGCCACGCCCGCGCTGCATCCGCCGCGCGATACGGGCGACCTGGAACGGATAGAGCAACGCCACCAGTCCCGCCGCCCACCAGCCCAGCACCAGCCCCGCCGCCAGGACCACCAGCGGCAGCGCCACGCCCCAGGCCAGGATGCTGCGCACCTGCTGGCGCCAGACCGGATCGGCCTTGGCGCCGTGCCGCTGGACATGCTCGGCAAAGGCATGGCCGGACCGCTCGCTGCGCCGCCACCATTGGCGGATATGCGTCATCGCCGCGTCGTGCAGCGTCATCTCCGCATCGATGCGGCGCACCCGCCAGCCCTGTTGGCGCATCCGCAGGCACAGGTCCGGCTCCTCGCCCGCGATCAGATCGGGATTATAGCCCCCCACCCCGGCGATGGCCGCGCGCCGGAACAGCGCGTCGCCGCCACAGGCCGCGGCCTCGCCGACCGGCACGTTCCATTCGTCGTCGCACATCCGGTTATAGACGCTGCGCTCGGGAAAGCGCTCGCGCCGCCGGCCGAATACCACCGCCAGTGCCGGATCGGCCCGGAGCGCGGCCACCGCCCGATCCAGCCAGGCGGGATCGAGCGCACAGTCGCCGTCCAGGAACTGCACGAATTCCAGCTCCCCCGCCTCGGCGAGCCCGGCATTGCGGGCCAGCGCGGCGGTGAACCGGGTCGCCGGCGGCAGGGTCACGACGGTCACGCCCTGCCCTTCCGCAAAGGCGACGCTGCCATCGGTCGAGCCGGAATCGACATAGATGCGATGCGCGTCGGCCGGCAGCGAGCGGAGACACGCCTTCAGCCGCTCGCCCTCGTTGCGGCCGATCGCCACGATCGCGATGGAGGCGGCGGTCATTCCCACTCCTTCCAGGCCGGCAGCCGACCGGCCGCGCTGTCCCAGGCCGCCACCGCCGATCGCCGGTCGGTGTCGGAAGCGGACAGGCCGTTGCGGATCAGCGCCTCCCGCTCGCCCGGTGCATGGGCATGGGCGCGACCCAGGCCGATCCTGCAGCGGAAATCCCAGACCGCCTTGCCGGCGATCCAGGCCAAGCCGGAGGCGCGCGCCGCCGAGGCGCCATAGGCACGCGCGAAGAAGCGGCGGCGCGAGCGGAACCAGTAATCGGGCAAGGCACGCTGCGCGCTCGCGCCGTTCTTCACGCCCGTCGACGCGCCGCCGGCATGGACGACGCGGCTGGCCGGTACGTGCAACGCGCGCCAGCCGGCGCGGTGGAAGCGGTGCATCAATTCGACCTCCTCGAAATAGAGGAAGAAGCCTTCGTCGAACAGGCCCACCTGCCGCAGCGTCTCGGCCCGCATCAGCACGCTCGCGCCCGTGACCCAATCGGCCTCCACCGGCCGGTCGCCGGGCGCGGTGACCAGCGGGATCGGCGCCCGCAGCAGCCGGCCGAGCGCCGGCGTCCCCGCGCCGCGCAGGAACTCGCCCCTGACGGTCGGGAAGCGGAAGGCGGAGCCCAGCGCGCGCCCTTCCTCATCGACGAGCAGGCTGCCGGCGGCGGCGGCGTCGGGCGCGTCGATCAGCGCCTGGACCAGGCGGACCAGCGCACCGGGTTCCGGTACCGCGTCGGGATTGACGATATAGAGGAAGTCCGGCGGGTTGGCGCGGCCCAGCGCGTGGCGGATCGCCTGGTTGTTCGCCCAGCCGAAGCCGCCGTTGAACGCCATCGGCAACAAGGTCACCCAATCGGCGAAGGCGGGCGCGGACAAGGCACCGCCCAGCACCTCGGCCGAGCCGTCGCCCGACCCGCCATCGACCACGATCGCGTCGAGCGCCCCCAGGGCGCCGCGTTCGCGCGACAGGGCGCGCAGGCATTCCAGCGTCAGGTCGGGCGTGCGATAATTGACCAGCACGGCGGTGACCCGCAGGTCGGAAGGGGCCTTTGTCATCGGGCTACCGGATCTCGCTATTCGATAAAGGCAGGGCCGCCATCGCCCGCCGTCCTATGCGAGCCGCGAAGGCGACACAAGCCGAGGCCGTCAGGGAAACAGCCGGCGAAGTGCCTGTTCCAGCACCAGCATCTGCCACAGGGTCGCGCCATGATCGGCATCGCCGCCGCGATGCGCCTCGACCATCGTCGTGAGCGCGACCGGATCGAACCAGCCCGTCTCCGCCAGCAGCGTCGCACCGCCCAGCGCCGCCGCCAGATCGCCGGCGGGCGCACGCCACCCGTCCTCGACCGGCTGGCGCAAGGCGTCGCCCGGCAGATAGGAGGCGAGTGCGCGGCCCAGCACGTCGCGCCCCGCCCCGCCGCCCCGCCGCAGCGCGATCGGCAGCCGTGCCGAACATCGCAGCAGACGATGGTCGAGCAGCGGCAGGCGTAGTTCCAGCCCCGCCGCCATCGCGCTGCGATCCGCCCGCGCGAGCCACTGACCGGGTAGCGCAATGGCGAGATCGGCGTGCAATGCCCGGTCGAGCGGGTGGCTGGCAGGAGCCGCCGCCATGGCATCGACATAGCGCTGCTCGGCACGATGGCCGCCCAGCGCATGACGCGCGGCCGGCGTGAACAGCCGTTCGCGCCAGACGCGCGGCGTGATCGCCAGATGTCGGGCATAGGCCTCCGCCCCCTCCAGCGCGAGCGCCTCCAGCCGGGTCCGACCATCCCTGTCCGGCCAGATCGCCCCCAGCCGCGTGAACAAGGGCTGGCGCACGCGGATATGCAGCAGCGCGCGCAACCGCTCGCCACGCACCAGCCGGCGGTGCCGCTCGCCATCCGCCATGGCCAGCGCACCGCCCATGCCGAGCAGCGCGACCGCCATCGTGTCGCGCGCCGCGTCGGCGCTGGCGAAATCCCGGATCGCGCGGGGATCGGCGAACGGCTCGTCGAACAGCACCGCCAGCATCTCGGCATCGTCGGGCCCGTGTTCGAAGGGCGGCGCGTCGACGTGATCGGTCGCGAAGCGCCGGGCGATCTGCTCCGCCGCCGGACCGGTGCCCAGCGTGCGGACCGCGCGCGGGCTTGCCTCCGCCATCAGCGCCACCACCGCCGCGCTGTCCGCATCGCCCGACAACAACGCCCCGTCCGCGCCGATCATGCGGCTGCGCACCGAGCGGCGGAGCAGGTCGCCCCATTGCCCCGCCACATCCGCCGTCGCCCCCTTGAGCCGAGCACCGCCCTCCCACTGCCACCAGCGTTCCGGCCCGACGATCGGCCGGCCCCGCGCGATGGTCAGCCGGTGCGCCGCCGGCAGCTTGGCGACGCCCGCGACCAGGCAGGCATCGTCGGGCACATAGCCATAGGCGAGGAAATCCTCGACCGCGGTGATGTCGGGTACGCGACGCAGCAGCGGGTGCGCCAGCAGCCCCTTCAGTTCCGAGGCGAAGGCGATCGAGCCGTCGGACAGCTCCGCGAGATGCAGCGGCTTGGCCCCGATCCGGTCGCGGGACAGGAACAGCAACCCGCGCCCGGCATCATAGAGCGCCAGGGCGACCTCGCCCTCGATATGTTCGGGCAGCGCCGGCCCCCAGCGTCGCCAGCCGGCGAGCAGCAGTTCCGCATCGTCGGCGCTTTCGAAGCCGACCCCGTCCGCCTCCAGCCCGCGTCGCAGCGCCTCGGCATTGAGGATCGCGCCGTCATGGACGACGGTGAGCGACGCCTCGGTGCGCAGCGCGGCGACACCCGCCGGCCGGTTGCAGCCGAGCGCGACGCCCGGCGCGGTCCACACCCCCTCGCCGCCCGGCCCGCGATGTGCCTGGGTGGCGAGCATCCGGCGCAGTCGGGCGGGATCGACCGGCTTGGGCGTGGCCGGATGGAACAGGCCGGCGATGCCGCCCATCAGCGCCGCTCCCAGACGGGATACAGGTCAGGAGCAGGGCTGATGCAAGGAAGATAAAGCGTCGGATGGGTCATGCCCGGCCGCCGTTATCACGGCCGGGCGCGACGCTCCACCGGCGTTCGGGCCGGACCGGTCAGGCCGCGTCGTTCGATGCGCGCCAGCCACGCACCCCGGTCTTGTCCGAGACGATGGCCCGCGGCGGATCGGTCTCGACCCAGTCGATCAACATGGTCAGCACGCGACGCAGCACCGTTTCCTGCTCCTCCACCCGTGCCTCCAGCGCCGCCAGGCGCGCCGTGGGATCGGTCGGCGGAACCTCGCCCACCCGCGCGATGGCGGAGCGGACCACGCCCGGCAGATCCTCGGCCAGGTCGGCGAGCACCATCCCGACGATATCGGCGTCGACCACCTCCTCGCCGGTCAGCGCGGCATGGAGCATGACGCGCGACGCGATCTGGTTCAGCCGACGCGGGATGCCGCCCGACGCCTCGTGGAGCGCGTCGAAACTGTCCTCGGAAAAATCGGGGCGGCCGGTCCAGCCGACGACGGTCAGCCGATGGGCGATATAACTGGCGACTTCGTGCGGCTCCATCGCCTCCAGATGATGGCTGGCGATGATCCGCTGGCGCAACTGCTCCAGCCCCGCACCGTCGTTCAACCGGTCCCGGAATTCCGGCTGGCCGAGCAGCAGGATCTGGAGCAGCGCATAGCCCCCCGCCTGGAAGTTGGAGAGCATCCGCAGCTCCTCCAGCGATTCGAGCGGCAGCGCCTGCGCCTCGTCGACCACCAGCAGGGTGCGGCGGCCGCTGCGCGCGACCGCGTGCAGGCCCTGCTCGATCACCGCCAGCAGTTCCGCCTTGGTCAGGTCCACCGGGTCGGCGTCGAGCTGCAACGCGACGGTGCGCAGCAGGTCCTCGGGCGCGACGGCGGTGGAGACGATGCGGATCGGATTGAGCCGCGATTCGTCAATCGTGCCGAGTAGATGGCCGACCAGCGTCGTCTTGCCGGCGCCGACCTCGCCGGTCACGACGATGAACCCCTCGCCCTGCGCCAGGCCATAGCCGAGATAGGCCATGGCCTTGCGATGCGTCGCGGTCTCGAACCAGAAGCGCGCGTCGGGCGTGAGTTGGAACGGCCGCGCCGTCAGGCCCCAATGCTGATCGTCCATCACCCTCGCCTTCATACCTTTCGTCAGACTAGGCGAAGCGCGACGGGGACGCCACCCGCTTGTCAGTTATGCGGCAGCTTGGCCGGATCCTGGTTCGCCCCCATGTCGAGCAGGAAGACGGGGCCCAGTTCCACCACCTGCTTCGCGCCGGCCAGATGCACGGTGGCGCGGATCGCGCCGGGCGCATAGGCCTTCCCCGCACGGCCCGAGGCATAATAGAGTTTCCAGCCTGGTCCGACCTTGGCCACGTCCTGCGCGACGACGCCGTAAGGGGCGGCGGCCTCGCCGATGCCGATCGGCAGGTCGATCGTCTGGCCCTCGCCCGCGTCGGGCGCGCGAAGGTAGACGGCGAGCAGCATGGTATCGTTCGCCTGGACCGGCTTCACCGACGCGCTGGTCGCGCCGATGTCCCAGGGATTGGCCCCCTTGGCGGCGATGGTGACGTGCACCGCTTCATCGCCTGGAATGCCGGCGGCCTTGGTCGCCTTCGCCTTGTATCTGTCGCCGTAGAACGTCCAGCTCGTCCCCGGCTGGTTCACCGCCTTGTCGAGCAGGCCGCCCCCCGCCGGTGCGGTCTGCGCCGTGGCCGCGAGGCTCATGGACTCGGCGGTAAGCGCGCAAACCGTTCGGATCATGATGGCATCCCCCCTATGGATCATCGACCCGCTCCCCGGGGTCGTTTCCTCAATTCAGCGCGATAGCATCCAGGATGCAAGCGGGTTCCTGCTCGATCCGGTCCTGTTTCAGCGTGCCACCACCTCGCGTGCCGGGGGATGACCGAGAAAGGAAGCGGGGCTGGCGGTCGCGCCATAAGCCCCCGCCAGGAAAAGGACGATCAGGTCGCCGACCGCCGTCCGCGGCAGCGCCACCCGATCACCGAGCCGGTCGAGCGGGGTGCAGAGCGGCCCGACCACGCTGACCACCTCCTCGGCCACCGCCCCCATCCGGTGCGCGACCGCCAACGGATAGTTGCGGCGGACGACCGTGCCGAAATTGCCGGAGGCGGCCAGTTGGTGATGCAGGCCGCCATCCAGGATCAGGAAGGTCTCGCCGCCGCTCTCTTTGCGATCCACGACCCGCGCCAGATAGACGCCCGCCTCCGCGACCAGCCAGCGGCCAAGCTCGATCGCGAAGCGGCTGTCGGCGAGGATCGCCGGTCGTGCGGCCAGGGTTTCCGCCAGCCGGGCACCCACCGTATCACCGTCGAGCGCCCCGTCCCCGGCGAAATAGGGCACGCCGAAGCCACCGCCCAGATTGACCAGCGGCGGCGCGGCTCCCGCATCCTCTGCGAGCCGGGCGGCAAGCGCGACCGTCGCTGCCTGCGTCTCCGCCACCGCGTCCGCCGACAATGCCTGGCTGCCGGCATAGACATGGAAGCCGCGCCAGTCCGCCCCCGCCGCCACCAATCGCCGGACCAGCGCCGGCACCCGCACCGCATCGATACCGAAGGGCGATGGCCGCCCCCCCATTCGCATCCCCGATCCCCGCAGCTCGATGTCCGGGTTGACCCGCACCGCCAGACGCGGCGTCACCCCCTGCCGATCGGCGATGGCAAGTGCGCGGTCGGCCTCGCCCTCCGACTCCAGGTTCAGCGTCACCCCGGCCGCGATCGCCGCGGCCAGTTCGTCGTCGCGCTTGCCGGGACCGGCGAAGCTGATCGCCGCCGCCGGCTTCACCGCCAGCGCGCGCGCCAATTCGCCGGCGGAGGCGACATCCAGACCGTCCATCATCGGCGCGATCGCCGCCAGCCACTCGGGCAGCGGATTGGCCTTGATCGCATAATGAAGGTCGATGCCGGGAAAGGCCGCCCGGAACCGCGCGGCCTGCCCTGCGACGATCGCCGGGTCGTAGACGAAGACCGGCGTCCCCGCCTCCGCCCAATCGCCGGCGCGACGGCCGGCGATGCGCAGGTCGCCCATGGTCTCGGCGAAGGCGGCCGGGATCGGGCCGGTCGGCTTGGCGGTGGTGGCGGTCATCTCCGATCCTCCGGCGACCATGATGATCGCGTCATAAAAGCGTTATCCGCGCGTCACGCGAATCTCACCGAAATGGTGATTAACCAAGATCGCCGCCGGGCGACGAACGATCCGGCGGTGACAGGGAGATCACCCATGCCACGTCCGTTCCGTTTCGCCACCGTCCTTCTCGCCGCGCCGATGCTGCTCGGCCTGACCGCGATCGATGCCGCCCGCGCCGCCAGGACGCCGACCGTCTATGGCCATCGCGGCGCCAGCGCCTATCGCCCCGAACATACCCTCGCCTCCTATGAACTGGCGATCGACCAGGGCGCCGACTATGTCGAGCCGGACCTGGTCTCGACCAAGGACGGCATCCTCGTCGCCCGGCACGAGAATGAGATCGGCGGCACCACCGATGTCGCCAGCCGCCCCGAATTCGCCTCCCGCCGCACCACCAAGACGATCGACGGATATCGCGTGACCGGCTGGTTCACCGAGGATTTCACGCTCGCCGAGCTCAAGACGTTGCGCGCCGAGGAACGCATTCCCGGCACGCGTCCGGGCAGCGCGCGCTATGACGGCCAGTTCGAGGTGCCGACCCTGCAGGAGGTGATCGACCTGGTGAAGCGCAAGGAGGCGGAGACCGGCCGCCCGATCGGCATCATCCCGGAAACCAAGCATCCCAGCTATTTCGACCGGGTCGGCTTGTCGCTGGAGGAGCCGCTGGTCGCGACGCTGAAGGCCAATGGCTATGACGGCGCCGACGCGCGCGTGCTGATCCAGTCGTTCGAGGTCGCGAACCTGATCGAGCTGAACCAGATGACCGATGTCCGGCTGGTCCAGCTCATGACCTCGCGCGGGGCCCGCCCCTATGACTTCGTGCTGGCGGGCGACCGGCGCACCTATGGCGACCTGCTGACCGAAACCGGGCTGACCGCGATGCGCGCCTATGCCGATGTGCTGAGCCCGGAGAAGAATGTGCTGATCCCCCGCGACAGCAGCGGCGCGCTGACCAGCCCGACCTCGGTGATCGCCGACGCCCATCGCGCCGGGCTGGAGGTGGTGCCCTATACCTTCCGCCCCGAAAACACCTTCCTGCCGACGAACCTGCGCACGGGCGGCGGCGCCAACGCCTATGGCGACGACCAGGCCGAGTTCCTCGCCTTCCTCCGGGCCGGGGTGGACGGCGTGTTCGCCGACGCGCCGGACCGCGCGCGCCGGGCCGTCGACGCGTTCGTCGCCTCGGTTCCGGAGCCGTCGACCTGGGCGATGATGCTGATGGGCTTCGCGCTGACCGGCGTCACGCTGCGGCGGCGGCATCGGATGGTGCCGGCCTGACCGACCGGCCGCGCCGCCTATTCCGTTGCGAGCCGGCGGAGGGCGGCGCGGTCGAGCTTGCCATTGGCGTTGCGCGGCAGTTCCGCGAACCAGCGATACTGCTGCGGCTGGAGGAAGCTGGGCAATTCCGCGCGCAACCGGGTGCGCAATCCTGCCTCCCGCGCCGCGTCGCCCGCCACCATCGCGACGATCGCCTGGCCCAGCCGGTCGTCGCGAACGCCGACCGCCACCGCCTCCAGCGCTTCGCCGCCGGACAGGATCGCCTCCTCCACCTCCTGCGGGCTGACGCGATTGCCGGCGACCTTGATCATCTCGTCGTCGCGACCGACGAAGCGCAGCAGCCCCATCGCATCCTCGACCACCGTGTCGCCCGACCAGACCGCCATCCCCTCGCCCAGCCAGGGCGGCGCCGGGCGGAAGCGATGCGCGGTCCGCTCCGCATCCTGCCAATAGCCTTGCGCGACCAGCGGCCCGGCATGGACCAGCTCGCCCGGCTCGCCGGGGGCGGCGCGACGACCATCCGCGCGGACCGGCGCGACGGCGGCGAAGGGAATGGCGCGGCCGATCGAGTCGGGATGCGCGTCGACCAGCGCGGGGTCGAGATAGGTGGAGCGGAACGCCTCGGTCAGGCCGTACATGGGATAGAGGTCGGCCCGAGGAAAACGATCGCGCAGTGCCCGCACCATGCGCGGGGTCAGGGCACCGCCCGAATTGGTCAGCCGCCGCAGGCTCGCCGCCGTCCCCGCCGGCCAGTCCGCCTCCAGAAGCTGCACCCAGAGCGGCGGCACCCCGGCCAGCGTCGTCGCGTCGAAACGTACGACCGCCTTCACCACGTCGCGTGCCGCCAGATAGTCGAGCGGCACGACGCTGGCCCCGGCGGCCCAAGTCGACAGCAACTGGTTCTGGCCATAGTCGAACGACAGGGGCAGCACCGCCAGCACCCGGTCGGCCGGGGTCAGGCGCAGATAATGGGCGACCGAGATGGCCCCCAGCCACAGATTGGCGTGGGACAGCATCACCCCCTTGGGCCGCCCGGTTGAGCCGGAGGTGTAGAGGATCGCCGCCAGCGCCGCCGGGTCCGCCATCGATGCGGTCAGGCCCGGTCCGTCCATCGGGCAATCCGCCTCCACGGCCGTGCCCATCACCGGCGGCAGGTCTTCGGGGGCCAGCGTGGCGAGCCGCGCGGGCTGGCTGATCAACAACGTCGCGCCGCTATCGGCCAGGACATGCGCGACCTGCGCCCGCCGCAGCGCCGGGTTGACCGGCACGTGCACCAGCCCCGCTCGCGCCGCCGCCAGCGGCAGGATACAGGCGACCCGGGTCTTGGGCAGCCAGCTCGCCACCCGGTCGCCGGACCCCGCGCGCGCCGCCAGCCAGGCCGCGAGCGCACCGATAGCATGGTCGAGTTCGCGGAAGCTCAGCGATCCCGCCCGGTCGGTCAGGGCGGGGGCATCGGACGCGCCACGGGCGGGCAGATGGTCCAATGGACGGGCGATCGGGTCGAGGTCGGTCACGTCACCCTCATAGCGCGGGGCCGTTGCCGATTTCACCCCCGCCGCCTAATGCGGCCCCAATCATTCGAATATGGAACGGGGAGAAGGACGGCGTGGCGACGAAGCAGACGGCCGATCAAGCGGTGCGGCAGGTGCTGGGCGACACTCTGGGCCTGTCGGCGGAGCGGGTCGCCGCCTTCGACGCGGACACGCCGCTGTTCGGCGCGCTGCCCGAGCTCGATTCGATGGCGGTGGCCGGCGTGCTGACCGAGCTGGAGGACCGGCTCGGCATCCTGATCGAGGATGACGAGGTCGATGGCGACATGCTGGAGACGTTCGGGGCGCTGACCGACTTCGTCGCCGCCCGGATGCCGGGCTGACCGGAACGGATCGCCGTCCCGGTCGATCGGGTTCAGCGGCCGGCTTGCTCCTGCTGCTGGATCGCCCGCCGCTCGGCGGCCCAATTGCGGTTCCACATCATCGAACAGCCGGTCTGGCCGCCGGAGCCGACCGGCGAACAGGTGTCGGGCAGGCCGCCGGCCGTGCGGCTGACATCGTCGATCTGCGCGGCGCGGTTCACCCAGCTCTGGTTCTGCGCCGCGATCGGGCCGCTGTCGCGCAAGCCCTTGGGGATGCGATACGGCTCGTCGTTGCGCGTGCAGACGACGATCTCGTCGCCGGTCGAGGTCGGACAGGCCTGATTTCCCTGAAGGGTGACGCTGCGCACGCGCTGCGGTGGCTTGCCCTCGGCCGCCTGCGCTTGCGCGACGACGGGCAACAGCGTCAGCGCACCGGCCGCGAGGGAAAGGAACAGACTTGGGTTCAGGCGGGACATGCACGCGACTCCTTGAGGCCGGGATAGAACGATTGCCACCCCACATAGCTCCCGTGGGTTTGCGGGAATGTGTATGGCCGCTATGGCAGCGCTCATGATCCTCGTCGTCGACAATTACGACAGCTTCACCTGGAACCTGGTCCATTATCTCCAAGAGCTGGGGACGGTGGTGGAGGTGGTGCGCAACGACGCCATCTCCGCAGGCCAGGCGCTGTCCTCGGGAGCGGAAGCGTTCCTGATCTCGCCCGGTCCCTGCACCCCCAATGAGGCGGGCGTGTCCCTCGACCTGGTCGAGGCATGCGCCGCCGAACGGCGGCCGCTGCTCGGCGTATGCCTGGGCCATCAGGCGATCGGCCAGCACTTCGGCGGCCGGGTGGAGCGCGGCGGGCTGATGCACGGCAAGACGTCGCCGGTGCTGCACGACGGGACCGGACTGTTCGCCGGCCTCCCCTCGCCCTTCACGGCGACGCGCTATCACTCGCTGATCGTCAACGACATTCCCGAATCGCTGTCGGTCAATGCCCGCACCGAGGACGGCGTGGTGATGGGCTTCCGCCACCGCGACCTGCCCATCCACGGCGTGCAGTTCCATCCGGAGAGCATCGCCACCGAACATGGCCATGCGATGCTCGCCAATTTCCTGCGCGACGCCGGCATCGCGGTGGACGAGGATCGGGTGACGGCCGCATGACCAGCACCGCCCTGCTGCCCGATCCCGCGAGCCCGCTGGCGCGCGAGAGTGCGGCGCTGGCCTTTGCCGACCTGCTCGACGGTCGCGCCGATGACGAGCAGGTCGCCTGGTTCCTGACCGCGCTCGCCGAACGCGGCGAAACCTCGCTCGAGATCGCCGAGGCGGCGCGCGCGCTCCGCCAGCGGCTGATCCCGATCGACGCCCCGCCCGGCGCGATCGACGTGTGCGGAACCGGCGGCGACGGCCATCATACGCTCAACGTCTCGACGGCGGTGGCGCTGGTCGTCGCGGCCTGCGGCGTGCCCGTCGCCAAGCATGGCAACCGGGCGGCCTCGTCCAAGGCGGGCGCGGCGGACACGCTGGAGGCGCTGGGCCTCGACATGGCGGTGGCCGGCGCGACCGCCGAGCGCAGCCTGTCCGATCTCGGCATCTGCTTCCTCTTCGCCGCCAATCATCACCCGGCGATGGCGCGGATCACGCCGATCCGCCGCCGGATCGGCCGGCGCACCATCTTCAACCTGATGGGCCCGCTCGCCAATCCGGCGCATGTCAGCCGCCAGCTCATCGGCATCGCCCGGCCCGATTACGCCACCCTCTATGCGGAGGCGCTGGAACAGCTCGGCACCGAGGCGGCGTTGGTCGTCTCGGGCGAGGAGGGGCTGGACGAACTGTCCGGGGCCGGCGCCAGCATCATGGTATCGGTCGGCCGCGCATCGATGCCCTCGCGCGTCACGCCGGAGGATGCCGGCCTGAGCCGCCATCCGATCGACTCGATCCGGGGCGGCGACGCGCGCCACAACGCCGGGGCGCTGAACGCCCTCTTGCACGGCGAGGCCGGCCCCTATCGCGACGCGGTGCTGCTCAATGCCGCCGCCGCCCTGGTGCTGGCCGAGCGGGCCGCCACCCTGGCCGATGCCGTGCCGATCGCCGCCGAGGCGCTCGACAGCGGCGCGGCGCATCGTCTCCTGACTGCCTGGATCGCCTATTCATGACCATCCTCGACACGATCATGGCGCATAAGCGCGGCGAGATCGCCACCCGCAAGGCGCGCACCAGCGATGCCGATCTCGCCCGGCGGATCGCCGCCGCCGAGCCTCCGCGCGGCTTCCGCGCCGCGCTCGACGCCAAGCCGGGTCACGCGCTGATCGCCGAGGTGAAGAAGGCCAGCCCGTCCAAAGGCCTGATCCGCGCCGATTTCGACGCGCCGGCCCATGCCCGCGCCTATCAGGCAGCCGGCGCCGCCTGCCTGTCGGTGCTGACCGACGAGCAATTCTTCCAGGGCGCCGACGAGTATCTGATCGCGGCGCGGGCGGCGGTGACGCTGCCGGTGATCCGCAAGGACTTCATGGCCGATCCCTGGCAGGCCGCCGAATCGCGGGCGATCGGGGCGGACGCGATCCTGCTGATCGTCGCGGCGCTGGAGGATGGCCAGCTTGCCGAGATCGAGGCGGCGGCGATGGAGCTGGGCATGGACTGCCTGGTCGAGGTGCATGACGAGGCCGGGCTGGAGCGGGCGCTCCGCCTCCGCTCGCGGCTGATCGGCTGCAACAATCGCGACCTGCGCGACTTCTCGGTCGACGTATCCCGTTCCTACCGGCTGAAGGCCCTGGCCCCGGCCGACTGCACCTTCGTCGCCGAAAGCGGTCTGAACAGCCGCGCCGATCTCGACGCGATGGCGGAGCATGGCGTCCACTGCTTCCTGATCGGCGAATCGCTGATGCGGCAGGACGATGTGGAGGCGGCGACGCGCGCGCTGGTGGCATGACCGGCCTCACTCATCTCGACGACCAGGGCGCGGCGCGCATGGTCGATGTCGGCGACAAGCCGGCGACCGCGCGCGAAGCGGTGGCGGAGGGACACATCCGCCTGTCATCCGAGGCGCTGGCGCTGGTTCGCGACGCCTCGGCCAGGAAGGGCGACGTGCTGGCGGTGGCGCGGGTCGCCGGGATCATGGCGGCGAAGCGAACCGCCGACCTGATCCCCCTCTGCCACCCCCTGCCGCTCAGCCGGGTCGCGATCGATCTGGCGGTGACCGGCAGCGGCGTGACCGTCCGCGCGACCTGCAAGACGCAAGGCCAGACCGGCGTGGAGATGGAGGCGCTGACCGCCGCCTCGGTCGCGTTGCTCACCGTCTATGACATGGTCAAGGCGGTCGACAAGGCGATGGTGATCGAGGGCTTGCGCGTCGTCGCGAAATCCGGTGGCAAGTCCGGCGACTGGACGCTGGCATGACGCTGGTCCCCGTAGCCGAGGCGCAGGCGCGGCTGTTCGCGCTGGCCGACCCCGTCCCGACGGAGATGCTGCCGATCCGGCAGGCCGCCGGCCGCTGGGCCGCGGCCGATATCGCCGCGCGCCGGACGCAGCCGGTGGCCGACCTGTCGGCGATGGACGGCTATGCGATCCGCTTCGCCGACCTGCCCGGCCCCTGGCGCGTGACCGGCGAAAGCGCGGCGGGCCGGCCGTTCGCCGGGACGGTCGCAACGGACGAGGCGGTGCGCATCTTCACCGGCGCCGCCCTGCCCGATGGCGCCGACACGGTGCTGGTGCAGGAAGAGGCGGCGCGCGAGGGCGAGCGCCTGATGCTGGGTGGCGAAGGTCCGGCGCATCGTGGCCGCAACGTGCGCGCGCGCGGGCTCGACTTCCATGACGGCGACCGGCTGATCGCGGCGGGCGAGCGGCTGACCCCGGCGCGGATCGCGGTGGCGGCGACCGGTGGCCAAGGCAGCCTGCCCGTGCGGCGCGCGGTCCGCGTCGCGCTGGCGGCGACGGGCGACGAGCTGGTGCCGACGGGCGGGCCGATCAGCGGCGCGCAGCTGCCGGAATCGAACGGCGTGATGCTGGCGGCGATGCTGGCCGACCTGCCGGTGGAGATCGTCGATCTCGGCATCCTGCCCGACCGGCTGGACGTGCTGACCGAGGCGTTCCGATCGGTCGAGGCGGACCTGCTGGTGACGACCGGCGGCGCATCGGTCGGCGACCACGACCTGGTGCGGCCGGCGCTGCTGGCGGCGGGCGGCGAAATCGACTTCTGGCGCATCGCGCTTCGCCCCGGCAAGCCGATGATGGCGGGGCGTCTGGGCCAGGCGCTGGTGCTGGGGCTGCCCGGCAATCCCGTCTCCGCCTTCGTCACCGCGACGCTGTTCGTCCGGCCGCTGATCGCGCATCTCGCCGGCGCGGCCGATCCGCTGCCGGTCACGACCCATGCGCTGCTCGGCGAAGACCTGCCCGCCAATGGCGGCCGCACCGATTATCTGCGGGCGCGGCTCGAGGATGGGCGCGCCTATGCCTCGACGATCCAGGACAGTTCGATGCTGCTGACCCTGGCCCGATCGACCTGCCTGATCCTGCGTCCCGCGCATGCGCCTGCCGCCAGAGCGGGCGAATCGGCGGAAATCCTCGTCATCGCTTGACCGCAAGCAAATTGTTCCGTATCGGTTCCGTGTCTGTTCCGGACGGAGAGAGCCATGCTCACGCGCAAGCAGCACGAACTGATCTGTTTCATTAACGATCGCCTTGCGGAGACGGGTGTTTCTCCGTCCTTCGAGGAGATGAAGGACGCGCTCGACCTCAAGTCGAAATCGGGCGTGCACCGGCTGATTTCGGCGCTGGAGGAGCGCAATTTCATCCGCCGCCTGCCCAACCGGGCCCGCGCGCTGGAGGTGCTGCGGATGCCGGAACGGCCGGAAAAGGTGGAAACCTCCGCCGCTGCGCCGACGCCGGCGGCCAAGGCGACGCCGGCCGCCCCCGCCAATGACGTGGTCGAGATCCCCCTGCACGGCCGGATCGCGGCCGGCGTCCCGATCGAGGCGTTCGAGGGATCGACGATGTTGTCGGTGCCGGCCGCCCTGCTCGGCACCGGCGATCACTATGCGCTGGAAGTGGCCGGTGACTCGATGGTCGAGGCCGGCATCCTCGATGGCGACTACGCGCTGGTCCGCCGGCAGGAGATCGCCCGCGATGGCGAGATCGTCGTCGCGCTGATCGAGGATGTGGAGGCGACGCTGAAATATTTCCGGCGGGAGGGCGCGATGGTGCGGCTCGACCCGGCCAATCGCGCCTATGATCCCCAGCGCTACGCCCCGCAGCAGGTGCGGATCCAGGGCAAGCTGGCGGGCATCCTGCGCCGCTACGACTGAATGGGGGAGCGGGTGGCGGGTATCCGGTCGGAGCCGCCACCCGGTTCGCTTGCGAAACCAAGTCCGTAGCGGGACGTTAGGGGGCGACGCGAACGTTTTTCGCGCTCGCAATCGCAGGAGAAATCCCGATGAAGTTCTTTCTTCTCGCCGCCACGGCGATGATCGCCGCGCCGGTGATGGCGCAGGATATGCAGGCCGCCCCCCAGACCCAGGCTCCGATGCAGGACCCGGCGGCGCAGACCCCGCCAGCCGATCCGGCCGCCCCTGCCGATCCGGCCATGCCCGCCGATCCGGCGATGCAGCAGCAGACCCCGCCCCCGGGCGCGACGCCGCCCGCCGCACCCACGGCCGCTCCCGGCGGCATGAGCACCGGCGATCCGGTCGGCGGCTATCAGCCCGCCGGTCCTGCCGCCCCTCCGGGCGCGACCGTGAATGGCGGCGTGGTGCCGTCGGTCGCACCGTCGCAGGCCTTCCCGGCACCGGCCCCGCTTGCCAGCTACCCGATCTGCAAGAAGGGTCAGTATGACAAGTGCCGCCAGCGGGGCGGCAAGTAAGATCAAGACGGTCGATTGGGCGCAGCGGTTGCCACCGCTGCTCCCCGGCTTCTAGAAAGGGCGCTCCACGATGCGGGAGCGCCCTTTTCCATGTCCATTCGGTTCGACGATCAGGTTGCCGTCGTCACGGGGGCGGGCGGCGGCCTGGGCCGTGCTTATGCGCTCGAACTGGCCCGGCGCGGCGCCAAGGTGGTGGTCAACGACTTGGGGGGCGGGTCGGACGGCACCGGCCAGTCCGATGCCGCCGCCGCCGTGGTGGCGGAGATCGTCGCGGCGGGGGGCGAGGCGATGGCCGATGGCGGCAGCGTCGCCGATGCGGACCAGATGGCGGCGATGGTCGCGCGGGCATGCGACCGGTGGGGCGGCGTCCATGTCCTCATTAACAATGCCGGTGTCCTGCGCGACAAGAGCTTCGCCAAGATGACGCCGGCTGACTTCGAGTTCGTGGTGCGCGTCCACCTGCTCGGCTCGGCCTTCGTCACCAAGGCCTGCTGGGACATCTTCCGAGCGCAGAATTACGGACGGATCCTCATGACCTCGTCGTCGAGCGGGCTGTTCGGCAATTTCGGACAGGCCAATTACGGCGCGGCCAAGCTCGGCATCGCCGGCCTGACCCGAACGCTGGCGATCGAAGGGGCGAAGAACGATATCCGCGTCAACACGCTCGCACCGACCGCCGGCACGCGCATGACGGAGGGCCTGTTCCCGGCCGATTTGTTCGACCTGTTCGCGCCGGAGAAGATCGTGCCGGCGGCGCTCTACCTCGTCTCGAAGGAGGCACCGACCAACCAGATCGTCGGTGCCGGCGCGGGCGTGGTGCAGACCGCGCATATCACGCTGACACCCGGTGTCGCTTTGAAAGGCGAGGATCTCACGCCCGAGGGAGTGGCCGCCGCCTGGGACCGGATCACCGACCGGTCGGCGGAAACCGTTCCCGCCTCGGGCGCGGAGCAGGCGATGCTGATCGGTCGCACGCTGATGGGGCGATAAGCCCCACCTGCGTGGCAGCCGCTAGACCCGGCGGCCGGTGAACAGCTGGACCAGGCCGACGATCAGCGCGATGACGAGCAGGATATGGATCAGCCCGCCCGCGATATGGAGACTGAAGCCGAGCAGCCACAGGATGACAAGAATGACGACGATCGTCCACAACATGGCGCTTAGCTCCTAAAGCGTTGGAAACTCCCGGTATTGCGATAACGTATGTGACCGAGCGAACGTTCCGGGGGTGGAACGTGCGGTTGCACGATCCCGCCGCATCTGGTTGGTTGTAGGCATGAACCGCTTTGACGACCTGCTGCTGCCCGACCGGGGCCAACCCGCCCATGCGATCGAGGTGATCCCTGCCGAGGATCACGAGGTCTGGCTGGGCGACCAGTCCGTCGCCACGCGCGCGCAACTCGCCGCCCAGCGCTTCACCGGCAAGCCCGGCAGCCATGCGATCATGACCGGGGACGACGCGAACTGGCGGGTCGTTGCCGTGCCTCCCGCCGAAGCGGGGCCATGGGCGCTCGCCCGTCTGGCCGAAGGTCTGCCGGCGGGCACCTATCGCATCACCCAAGGAACCGGCGATCCGCTCGGCTGGCTGCTGGGGCAATATCGCTTCGACCGCTATCGCCCGGCGCAGGGCGAAGGGCCGCGCATCCTGCTGACCCAGGATGTCGGCACGCACGCGGAAACGCTGCGGGTGGCCGCCGCCACCGCCTGGGTCCGCGATCTGGTCAACACGCCGGCCGGCGATCTCGGCCCTGCGGACCTGGAGGCGGAGGCGGAGGCGCTGGCCAAACGTCACGGCGCCGTGGTGACCGTGCGGCGCGGTGACGAGATCGCACAAGGCTATCCGATGATCCATGCGGTCGGCCGCGCCGCCGCCCGCGACCGCGCCCCGCGCCTGATCGAACTGCAATGGGGTGATCCCGCCGCGCCGCGCCTGGCGATCGTCGGCAAGGGGGTCTGTTTCGACACCGGCGGTCTCGACCTCAAGCCGTCGGCGGGGATGCGGCTGATGAAGAAGGACATGGGCGGCGCGGCCCATGCCCTGGCGCTGGCCGAACTGGTGATGGCCGCCGCCCTGCCCGTCCGGCTGCACCTGCTGATCCCGGCGGTGGAGAATGCGGTGTCGGGCGACTCCTTCCGCCCCGGCGACGTGTTGCGCAGTCGCGCCGGCTTGACCGTGGAAAACACCAATACCGATGCCGAGGGGCGGCTGATCCTGGGCGACGCGCTGACCCGGGCCGGCGAGGAGAAGCCGGAGCTGATTCTCAATTTCGCGACCCTGACCGGTGCGGCGCGGGTCGCCCTCGGCCCGGATCTGCCGCCGCTGTTCACCGATGACGATGCGCTGGCACAGGACCTGCTCGACGCCGGTACGGCGCTGGGCGACCCCCTGTGGCGGCTGCCGCTATGGGACGGCTATGACGACATGTTGAAGTCGGACGTGGCGGACCTGGTCAACGCGCCCGATGGCGGATTTGCCGGCGCGGTCACCGCCGCCTTGTTCCTGCGCCGCTTCGTGCCAAAGGACACGGCATGGGCGCATATGGACGTCTTCGCCTGGCGGCCAACACCGAAGCCCGGACGGCCCAAGGGCGGCGACGCCTTCGCCCTGCGCGCCTGCTATCGGGTGCTGAAGGCGCGCTACGCGAAGTAGCGCGCCGTTCGGCTCAGCGGCGGACCATGGTGCTCCGGCCGATCTTGGCGACCAGGCCCGGCAGTCCCTTGTAGCTCGCCTTGTGATAGGGCGAGTCCGCATCGACCATCGCGGTCAGTTCGCGATGCGCCGCGCCCAGCGCGTGATAGGGCACGCTCGGCAGCAGATGGTGGAGCGCGTGATAGCGCAGCCCGACCGGGGCCCAGAGCGCGGGCAGCAGCGCCGGCGGGGGCACGTTGACGCTGTCCAGATATTGCGCGGTCACGCTCATCGGCTCGCCCTCATTCTCCCAGAGATGCGCCACCAGCGTGCGGACCTGGTTGAGCACCGCGACCGCCGAGGCGACCGCCAGGATGATCGCGAAGCTGCGCAGCGACAGCACGCCCGTCGCCGCCAGCGCGATCAGGCCGATCGCCCACAGGCTGGCCAGCGTCTCGATCCGGTTCCAAAGCCGCAGCGCGTCGCCCTCCGGCATCCGGCGGCGGAACTGCGGATTGATCGCCAGCGCCGAATAGCGCTCCACCACCACCCGACGCAGCGCGGGCGACAGCAGCGACAGCGGCGACAGGATCGCGAACCGCACCAGCAAGGCCACGGGCGCCAGCGCCGACACGATGACGAACAGCGGGAGCGTCCATGGCTTCATCAATGCCAGCGGCAGATATTCCGGGTCCTCGACCGTGCCGTAGCGCGTCTTGGCATGGTGGAGATTGTGCACGCCCTCATACATGAAGGACGGGATGAGCATCGGCACGCCGACCAGCGCGTTCCAGCCCGCCCGGAAACCCGGCAGGACGCTATGCTTCATGTGCGACACCTCATGGATGAAGCTCATCGCGCGATACAGGCCGAGCATCGCCACCACGCCCGCGCCGATCGTCAGCGCCGTCGAGGTCGAGAGGATCGCGACGGCCAGTGCGCCATAGCCCAGCACGACCGAGGCGATCAGATCGGCCCAGTAGATACCGGGCTTGGCCTGCGAATGGGTGCGGGTCAATTCGGCGGCCGCGCGCAACATCGCCTTGTCGTCGGCGACGCGGATGGTCTTCGCACGACTGGTCGAGCCGGCACGATCGAGCGTGATGCTGTTCATGGCATGATCCATTGCCCTTAGATAATGGCGACAGCGTGGCTTTCCCAGCCGGAGCAGATTACGGAATCCTCACTCGCCATGATCGTCTCCGCCGTTTACTGGCCAGACGGCCGGAGGACCATTGATGACAATCACGATCAGACCCGTTGAGACGAAGCGCGACCGCCAGACCTTCGTGGACTTTCCGTTTCGCCTCTACCGGAATGATCCCAATTGGGTGCCGCCGCTGAAGGGCGAGGCACTGGGCCTGATCACCCCGGCGAAGAATGGCTGGTACAGCCATGCCAAGGCGCAGCTGTTCCTGGCGGAAGAGAATGGTCGCGTGGTCGGTCGCATCTCCGCGCATATCGACACGCTGGCGCTGACCATGCCGGCCGATCAGGGTTTCGGCCCCGGCGTCGGCCAATGGGGACTGATGGATGCCGAGCGGCAGGACGTGTTCCAGGCGCTGCTCGCCAAGGCGGAGGAGTGGCTGCGCGCCCAGGGCATGACCCGCGCGCTCGGCCCGATCTCGCAGTCGGTCTGGGAGGAACCAGGCGTGCTGGTCGAGGGGTTCGACCATCCGCCGACGATCATGATGGGTCATGCCCGCCCCGAATATCGCGGCTGGATCGAGGCCGCCGGGTACGGCGTGGTCAAGCAGCTCATGACCTATGAACTCGACATCACGCAGGAATTTCCCAAGATCGTCCAGCGCATCATCAAGTCGGGCGAGGCCAATCCGCGCATCCGGGTGCGCGAGGTCAACAAGGCGAAGTTCGACGAGGAAGCCGCGATCATCCTCGGCATCCTCAACGATGCATGGTCGGACAATTGGGGCTTCGTCCCCCTCACCCCGCCCGAGATCAAGGATGTCGGCGTCAAGCTGAAGCCGATCGTCTTCAACGACCTGATCCGAATCGCCGAACTGGACGGCAAGCCGGTGGCGTTCATGATCACCCTGCCCGACCTGAACGAGGCGATCGCGCCCCTTCATGGCTCGCTGCTGCCGTTCGGCTGGGCCAAGCTGCTGCTGTGGCTACGCAAGCCCAAGGTGCGGACGATGCGCGTGCCGCTGATGGGCGTGGTCAAGGAGCTGCAATCGTCGCGCATGGCCAGCCAGCTGGCCTTCATGATGATCGAATATATCCGCCGCGCCTCGGTGACGCATTACGGCGCGAGCCGGGGTGAGATCGGCTGGATCCTGGAGGATAATCAGGGGATGCGCTCGATCGCCGAGACGATCCAGAGCCGCGTCAACAAGGTCTACAACGTCTACGGCAAGACGCTCTGACGCGTCGCCGCCGGCGTGGCGGTCGGGACCGGCCGACCGCCACCGACGTTCCTCACAGCACGGGTTCGAGGCCGAGCCGGTTCCAGTCCGCGCGCTTGCGGCAGACGCGGCGGGTTTCGCCCTTCTTGCTGATATCGTCGAGGAAGCAATAATAGGGGCCCTTGGCGCCGGTCATCTGCTCGCTCAGCGGGCGGCGCAGCGCATCGATGACGCGCTGGCGATCATGCGGTGGTGCCCATTTGGATGCCGGCAGGACCGGCGTGGAGGACAGGCGGGCATTGGCGATGTCCGGCATCGGCGCGGCGGGCGACGGGCTGGCGGCGGCGGCAATGGCGGCGGCGAGGATCAGGCTGAACATGGTATCGTCTCCCTGCCGCCCCTGTGGATCATTCCCCGGCGGCAACTGTGTTAGTGCATTACTCATGCCAAACACTGGAGTGACGGTTTTCCGCCATTTCTGGAAGCGCGCCTGTACAATCCGCCAAGCCGGCGCAGCGGAACCCACCATGTTTCGGCGCATCCTGCCAGACGGTCAGAACAGCGCGGCCATGCCCATGTAAAGATGCATGTCGGGCGACTGGTGGTTCAGCCCGGCCACCGCCTCGCCATAAAGCGCGCGGGTCGGCGTCAGCTCCCATTGCAGGCCCAGCCCCGCCAAGGCCTGGCTGGACGGATCGACCGGATCGCGGTCGCGAAGCCATTCCGCCTCGATCGTCGCGTTCAATCGCTCGGTCAGTTCGATCGACGCCGCCACGACCCCGCTGGCGCGGAAATGCCGGCCGTCGCCATCCTCGTTCGGCCGCGCGTCCGCCTCGCCGGTGACGCCGATATTGAGCGAATCGGTCAGGTCATAGGTGACCGGCAGCACCAGCCCCGCCCCCCAGGTACCGGCCCCGACCGGCGATCGCCCGACCGGCAGCGTGACGAAGGGCTCCGCGCCGAAGGACAGTCCCTTGCCGTCCGGGTTGCGGAAATTCTGTCGCACCGCCAGACGCATGTCGCCCGACCGCAATTGCCTGGTCACGCTGTCGTCGGGCTTGTCGCGCTCCCGGACATAGCCGACCGGCGACCAGCCCAGTTGCACCTCGGTCGACGGACCGACGCCCAGACGCGCTACGAAGTCCGCGCCGAGCCAGGTATCGGTACGACTGTCCGGCTGGTCGTCGCGCTCCCAGTCCGCGACGGAGAATTCGACATGGACCCGCCCCGGCTCGGTCGTGCAGGCCGATCCCTCCAGCGACGGGCGGGTCGGGCAGAAGCGCGGCGCATCCTGTCCCCAGGCGGCGGCGGGCAGCGCCAGCAGGCCCAGCCCCAGCCCCAGCCCCAGCCCCAGCCCGGCAAGGTGGCGGTTCAGCGGAGTCGAACCCAGGTGGGGGCGTGATCGCTCGCCTTGTCGCGCCCGCGATAGCTCTTGTCGACGCCGGCATCGGCCAACCGGTCGGCGGCCTGCGGGCTGAGCAGTAGATGATCGATGCGGAACCCGGCGTCGCGCTGCCACGAACCGGCCTGATAGTCCCAGAAGGTCCAGACCCCGCCCTTGGGCGCGCGGGTGCGCAGCGAATCGGTCCAGCCCTGCGCCAGCAGCCGGCGATAGGCCGCCCGGCTTTCCGGCTGCATCAGTGCGTCGCTGGCCATGGCGGGCACGGAATAGGTGTCGTCGTCGTTCGGAATGACATTGTAATCGCCCGCCAGCACCGCCGGCCGCTCCTCCGCCAGCAAATCGCGCGCGCGCGCGGCCAGCCGCTCCATCCAGCGCAGCTTATAGTCGAATTTCGGACCAGGCTGCGGGTTGCCATTGGGCAGGTAGAGCGAGGCGACGATCACGCCGCCGACCTCGCATTCCAGATAGCGGCTCTGCTCGTCCTCCGCCTCACCGGCCAGGCCACGCTGGCGTTCCACCGGCTGCTGGCCGCGCGCGAGCACGGCGACACCGTTCCACGCCTTCTGCCCATGCCAGACCGCGCCATAGCCGGCCGCCTCGATCTCCGCGGCGGGAAAGCCCTCATCGGCCGACTTCAGCTCCTGAAGGCAGACCACATCCGGCTGATCTTCGGTCAAATATTCCAGCACGCGCGGTAGCCGCGCCTTGATGCCGTTGACGTTGTAGGTGACGATCTTCACGCCATCCGTCTTAGACGGCGAAGCTGGTTCCGCAACCACATCCCGATGCCGCGACCGGATTATCGACCTTAAACGCCGCGCCGCCCAGCGATTCGACATAATCGACGGTGCAGCCGCGCACCAGGTCGAGGCTGACCTGATCGACCAGCAGCCGGACGCCATCCGTCTCCGCGACGCTGTCGTCCGCCTCGGGTGCATCCGCCAGTCCGAACTTATACTGGAAGCCCGAACAGCCGCCCCCCTCGACCGACAGACGGAGCAAGGCCGGCTTGTTCTGGCGAGCGGCAATGGCCGCCACGCGGGCGGCGGCGGCGGGGGTCAATGCGACCTCGGAAACGAGCGTGGCCATGCGTCGCAGATAGGCGGTGGCGCGGCTTGCGGCAAGGACGCGTCGGGTGAAGCGAGAGGGGGGATCGGATGGCGGCTTCTCCACCGATCCCCATCCGGGGAAAAGCTGCCACATCAACGCGGGAGCCCCCCCGACTACATCTCCCCGCGCGCCTTGCGGATCGCGTACCACTTGCGGACATTGGCATTATGTTCCGGCAGGGTGTCGGCGAAGACATGGCCGCCCGTCCCGTCCGCGACGAAATAGAGCGCCTGGCTGTCCGCCGGGTCCAGCACCGCGTCGATCGAGGCGCGGCCCGGATTGGCGATCGGCCCGACCGGCAGGCCGGCGCTGGCATAGGTGTTATAGCCGTTACGCGCGTGCAATTCGGACTGCTTGATCCGGCGCCCGAGCGGACGCCCCCTGGTGATCGGATAGATGACGGTCGGATCGGCCTGGAGCGGCATGTGCAGCCGCAGCCGATTGCCATAGACCGCCGCGACGGTGCGCCGCTCGGCCGGCTTGCCCGTCTCCTTCTCGACGATCGAGGCGAGGATGATCGCCTGTTCGGGGCTGGTCACCGCGCTGTTCTTCGACCGCTTTCCCCAGGCCTGCGCCAGATAGTCGCGCATCGCCGACTGCATCCGCGCCAGTACCGAGGCGCGCGTATCGCCACGCTGATAGGCATAGCCATCGGGCAGCACCGAGCCCTCGGCCGGCACCGGCACGCGGCCGGTCAGACCGTCCGCCTTCATCAGCGCGTCATGGACCATGACCGAGGGCAGCCCCTCCGGCACCACGACCAGCCGCTGGCGGACCTTGCCCTCTTCCAGCAGGTCGAGGATCTGCTTGGCGCTGGCATGGGCGGGGATTTCATATTCGCCCGCCTTGACCGATCCGCCGCCGCCGAAGACGCGGGCGAGCAGGCGGAAGCGATGGGCGGAACGGACCGCGCCCGCCTGTTCCAGCGCGGTCGCGGCGCGGGCCAGGCTGGCCCCGGCCGGCACGACGACGCTGACCGGCTTGTCCGCCGGTCCCGCCCCCGCCCACATGTTCGCGGCGACGATCGCGCCGATGACCAGTCCGGCGATCAGCAGGACGAGGCACCCCAGTTTCCGCATCACTTCCCCCAGGGCCCCTTGTCCGCCGCCCGGCCGTTCAGAGCGCGCGCATCACCAGCGACGCATTGGTGCCGCCGAAGCCGAACGAATTGTTCAGCACCGCCTTCACCGACCGCTTCTTGGCGACATGCGGCACCAGGTCGACGCCGGCGCAGCCCTCGCTCGGATTGTCGAGGTTGAGCGTCGGCGGCACGATCTGGTCGCGCATCGCCAGGATGCAGAAGATCGACTCGACCGCGCCCGCACCCCCCAGCAGATGCCCGATCGCCGACTTGGTCGACGACATGGACAGCGTGCCGATCGCATCGCCGAACAGCCGCCGCACCGCGCCCAGCTCCAGCTCGTCGCCGAGCGGGGTCGAGGTGCCGTGGGCATTGATGTAATCGATGTCCGACAGCGCCAGGCCGCTCTTGCGCATCGCCATTTCCATCGACCGGAACGCGCCCGAGCCCTCGGGATGCGGCGCGGTGACGTGATAGGCGTCGCCCGACAGGCCATAGCCGATCACCTCGGCATAGATCTTGGCGCCGCGCGCCTTGGCCCGCTCATATTCCTCCAGCACGACGACGCCCGCGCCCTCGCCCATCACGAAACCGTCGCGATCGACGTCATAGGGACGGCTCGCCTTTTCCGGCGCGTCGTTGAAGCCCATCGACAGCGCCCGCGCCTGGGCGAAGCCGGCGATGCCGAGCGGGCAGATCGCGCTTTCCGCGCCACCGGCCAGCATGACGTCGGCATCGTCCATCGCGATCATCCGCGCGGCGTCGCCGATCGAATGCGCGCCGGTCGAACAGGCGGTGACGACCGCGTGGTTCGGCCCCATCAGCCCGTATTTGATCGAAACCTGGCCCGAGATCAGGTTGATGAGCCGGCCATGCACGAAATGCGGCGAGACGCGGGTCGGTCCCTTGTTCTCGCAGATCAGCGATTCGCTGGCGATGCCCGGCAGGCCGCCGATGCCCGAGCCGATCGAACAGCCGGCGCGGAACCGCTCCGCCTCGGTCATTTCCAGCAGGCCGGCATCCTCCAGCGCCTGTCCGGCGGCGTCGATGCCATAGACGATGAACGGATCGACCTGGCGCTGCACCTTGTGGTCGACGCGCTTGTTTGGATCGAAGCCGTAGGGATGGTCGGCCGGCTTCACCTCGCAGGCGATGCGGCATTTCTGGTTCGATGCATCGAAGATCGTGATCGGGCCCGCGCCCGACTTGCCCGCGATGATATTGGCCCAGGTCGTTTCGACATCGCCGCCCAGCGGCGTCACAAGGCCCAATCCGGTTACGACGACACGCCGCATCCCACTCTCCACACTGCTGATCCCGATGTTTCCGGCACCTAGTGACGAAAACGGCTCCCCGCTCCTTAGCCCGGTGCGGGGAGCCGCTCAATTCCGGCCGGAAAAGGCGTGTCCGATTAGGACTTGTGCTCGTCGATATAGGTGATCGCGTCCTGCACGGTCGTGATCTTCTCGGCGGCATCGTCCGGGATCTCGACGCCGAACTCTTCCTCGAACGCCATGACGAGCTCGACGATGTCGAGGCTGTCGGCGCCGAGATCGTCGATGAAGCTCGCCTGCTCGGTCACCTTGTCGGCTTCGACGCCGAGATGCTCGACGACGATCTTCTTCACGCGGTCGGCGGTCTCGCTCATGGTATTCCCTCTTCACTTACGGGGTTATCAATTCCTGAACGCACGTAGAACGCAGGGGGAGCCGTGGCAAGGCCCCGTCCACCGTGCATTCCACTCGGTTCACGCCACGGGCCGGATCAGACCATCGCCATGCCGCCATTCACATGGATGGTCTGGCCGGTGACATATCCGGCCTCGCGGCTGGCGAGATAGACGACGGCGGCGGCGATGTCGTCACCCGTGCCTAGGTCGCCGGCGGGAATGCGCTGGGTGAGCGCCGCCTTCTGCGCCTCGGGCAGGATATCCGTCATCGCCGAGCGGATGAAGCCGGGGGCGACGCAATTGACGGTGATGTTGCGGCTGGCCAGTTCCTGCGCCAGCGCCTTGGACATGCCGACCAGCCCGGCCTTGGACGCCGCATAATTGGCCTGACCGGGATTGCCGGTCTGCCCGACGACCGAGGTGATCGAGACGACGCGACCGAAGCGCGCCTTCATCATCGGCTTGGCGGCGGCGCGGATCAGGCGGAACGCGGCCTCCAGGTTGACGCGGATCACCTGGTCCCACTCCTCGTCTTTCATCCGCATCGCGAGGTTGTCGCGGGTGACGCCGGCATTGTTGACCAGGATGTCGAGCTTGCCGAGCGCTGCCACCGCCTGCGGCACCAGCGCGTCGACCGCGGCCCCGTCCGACAGGTCGCAGGGCAAGGCGACATGATCGCCGCCGAGCGAGGCGCGGAACGCCTCCAGCTTGTCGGCATTCGACCCCGACACGGCGAGCCGCGCGCCCTGCGCCGCCAGCCCCCGCGCGATCGCCGAGCCGATCCCCCCCGAAGCGCCGGTCACCAGCGCGGTCATGCCTGTCAGGTCGAACATGGAATTATTCCCTCATAAGATTCACGCAGCGGCGCGGAGACGCGGAAGAACAAGGGTCATCGACGACATGTCGCACACCTTCCTTCAAGGTCTCGCCCCGAAATTGATGAGCAGCCCGACAAGCTGCTCGATACGCCGCAAATTAGGCCAGACGCTGCTCGCCATGCGCAGGCAACGGCTTCTCGATGGACGTCTGCTCCCCGATCCTGGCTGCCGGTGGACAGGTGAGGAAAGATCCGGAACGTCACCATGGACGGCGTCGATGTCCTTCATCTTCCCTCCGCGCGCAGCATCACAGCGTCTTCAGCAGGCCCTCGATATCGTCCATCGTCACCACGCTGACCGCATTCGCGTCCGGCGCGATGCGCTTGACCATGGGGGCCAGCACCTTGCCGCCGAATTCGACGAACTCGGTCACGCCCGCCTCGACCATCGCCAGCACCGATTCGCGCCAGCGGACCATGCCGGTCACCTGCTCGACCAGGGCGACGCGGATCTGGCCCGGATTGCCGATCGCGGCGGCGTCGACATTGGCGAAGACCGGCACCAGCGGCGCGGCGATGCGCGCATCGGCCAGCGCGGCGTCCATCGCATCGGCGGCGGGCTGCATCAGCGGGCAGTGGAACGGGGCCGAGACGGGCAGCAGCACGCCCCGCTTCGCGCCTAGTTCCTTGGCCAGAGCCACCGCGCGCTCGATCGCGGGGCTATGCCCGGAGATCACGACCTGCGAGGGGTCGTTGTCGTTGGCGACGGTGCAGACATAGGTCGGCCCGCCCTCCGCCAGGATCGAATCGACCGCCGCGCCGGCGATGGTGCGCGCCTTGTCCAGGTCCGCGCCGAGCAGCGCCGCCATCGCCCCCTCGCCCACCGGCACCGCCGCCTGCATCGCCTGCCCGCGCCGCTTAAGCAGCCTGGAGGTCGTGGCGAGGTCGAACGCCTCGGCCGCGCACAAGGCGCTATATTCGCCCAGCGAATGGCCGGCGACATAGGCCGCCTTGTCGGCCAGGCGGACATTGCCTTCCTTCTGGAGGACGCGCAGCGTGGCGATGGCGTTGGCCATGATCGCGGGCTGGGCATTCTCGGTCAGCATCAGTTCGTCCGCCGGCCCCTCGGCCATCAGGCGGAAGAGATGCTGGCCCAGCGCCTCGTCCACCTCGCCGAACACCTCGCGCGCGGCGGGGCTGGCATCGCGGAGCGCCTGGCCCATGCCGACCGACTGGCTACCCTGACCGGGAAAGATGAACGCGCGCATCGTAACCTCTTATGCTGATCGCAAGGCGCGGGGGGTTAGGCGAGCCGGACCCTCTCGACAAGCGCCTGCGTTTCGGCCATAGGCCCGGATGCTTCAGGCGGAAGGCGCGGCCTTGCTGCCCGAATACGCATTGGAAGACAGCCGGAGGGGCGTCCGCATGGGGCGGCGTCAACGATCGGCCAACGAAGGAAGTGACATGGCTCTGTACGAGCACGTGTTCCTTGCGCGCCAGGACCTGGCACAGGCGCAAGTGGACGCGCTGGCGGAAACCGCCACCAAGATCATCGAGGACAATCAGGGCAAGGTCACCAAGACCGAGACCTGGGGCCTGCGCAGCCTGGCGTATCGCATCGCCAAGAACCGCAAGGCGCATTACGTGATGCTCGAGATCGACGCCCCCGGCCATGTCGTGGCCGAGCTGGAGCGCCAGACCCAGATCAACGAGGACATCATCCGCTACATGACCGTCAAGGTCGACGAGGCGGAGCAGGGTCCGTCGGTGATGATGCGCAAGCAGGAGCGCGATCGTGAGCGCCGCGCCGAGCGTGGTGATCGTGGCGATCGCCCCCGTCGTGACCGTGAAGAGGAGGCCGCATAATGGCTCGCCCGTTTTTCCGTCGCCGCAAGAGCTGCCCCTTCTCCGCGAAGGACGCGCCGCGGATCGACTATAAGGACGTCCGTCTGCTTCAGGGCTTCGTGTCCGAGCGTGGCAAGATCGTTCCGTCGCGCATCACCTCGGTGAGCGCCAAGAAGCAGCGCGAACTCGCCCAGGCGATCAAGCGCGCGCGTCATCTGGGCCTCCTGCCCTACGTCGTGAAGTAAGGAGTCCGCCACATGGACGTTATTCTGCTGGAACGCGTCGAGAAGCTCGGCGCCATCGGCGACGTGGTCAAGGTCAAGGACGGCTTCGCCCGTAACTTCCTGCTGCCGCGCAAGAAGGCGCTGCGCGCCAACGAAGCCAACCGCAAGGTCTTCGAGGCCAACCGCGCTCGCATCGAATCCGACAACGCCGCCCGTCGCGGCGAGGCCGAGAAGGACGCCGGCTCGTTCAAGGACGCGCAGATCACGCTGATCCGCCAGGCCTCGAACACCGGTCAGCTCTACGGTTCGGTCGCGGTGCGCGATCTGGTCGAGTCGCTGAACGCGGACGGCCACAAGGTCACCAAGAGCCAGGTCGTGCTCGACAAGCCGATCAAGGCGATCGGCCTGTACGAAGTGCGCGTCGCGCTGCACCCCGAGGTGTCGGTGGCCGTCAAGGTCAACGTCGCCCGCTCGCCCGAAGAGGCCGAGATGCAGGCGCAGGGCGTCGACGTCATGTCGTCGATGTTCGAGCGTGACGAGGCCGGCTTCACCGAGGATTACGATCCGAACGCCGAGCCGGGCGCGACCGCCGAGGTCCAGTCGGAGCAGGCCGAGGGCTGATCCCCTCCGCGCCGCTTCGGCCAGGAAAAAGGCCGCCCGGAACATATCCGGGCGGCCTTTTTCGTATCTGGGGATCGCTGCTCGATCAGGGGCAGGATACGCAGGCGCTGATAACCGCCGCTAGCGGGATCAGGGCAAGAACCAGGGGCATGATCATCTTCATGGCAATGTCCGTGCGATATCAGAAACTTGGAGCCATGAACGCGCCGATCGCAGCAAAGGTTGCCCGTTGCTGAACGCGGCCGCGCCGCCGTCCCGCTTCCGCGACGATCATGCGGCTAGAGCTGAATGACATCGGGTTGAACCAAACCGTCATTGCGAGCGCAGCGAAGCAATCCATGGTTTCACGCATGCGGCCGTGGTTTGCTTCGCTGCGCTCGCAATGACGTGTCCGGGTCAATGTCATCCGGCTCCAGGCTCACCAGAGCCTTGATCGGCACGTGACAATCCCGTTGATGCCGATCGCCTTCGTCTAAGCCCGCAGTCTGCGCGCGCTCACTTCCGCCCGAACAGCTTCTCCACATCGGCCATTTGCAGCTTCACCCAGGTCGGCCGGCCATGGTTGCACTGGCCGCTATGCGGAGTCGCCTCCATTTCGCGGAGCAGCGCGTTCATCTCCGCCACCGACAGCGACCGCCCCGCGCGAACCGATCCATGGCAGGCCATGGTCGCCGCCACATGATCGAGCCGCTCGCGGAGCGACAGCGCCTCGTCATAGGCGGCGAGTTCGTCGGCCAGGTCGGCGATCAGCCCGGCCGGGTCGGACTGGCCGAGCAGGGCTGGCGTCGCCCGCACCAGCATCGCGCGCGCGCCGAACCGTTCCAGCTCCAACCCCAGCTCGGCCAGTTCGTCGACCCGCGCCTCCAGCCGGTCGCAGGCCGGCTCCTCCAGCTCGACCACCTCGGGCAGCAACAGCGCCTGACTGGCGATGCGGCCGCCCGCCAGCGCGGCGCGCATCCGCTCCAGCACCAGCCGTTCATGCGCCGCGTGCTGGTCGACCAGCACCAACCCGTCCTCCGCCTCCGCCACGACATAGGTCTTGGCGATCTGGCCGCGCGCGACGCCGAGCGGATGCGACGCCGTCTGCGGCGGCGGCGACCAGGCGGGCTCGGCCCGTGCCTGGGGTGGCGCGTCGAAATAGGACGGGCGATCCCGCACCCCTGACATGCCGGGCGGGGAAGTCGCCGGACCGGGCGCGAAGAAGCTGCCATGTTCCGCGACGGCCGGCGACGGGACAAACTCGGGTCGCCACAGCCCCAGCGCCGCCTCGGTGGGCCGCTGGACGCTGCGATGGCCGGCTTCGTCCAGCGCGCGACGCAGGCCCGACACGATCAGGCCGCGCACCAGCGCCGGATCGCGGAACCGGACCTCGGTCTTGGCCGGGTGGACGTTCACGTCGACCTGATCGGTCGGCAGGTCGAGGAACAGGGCGACGACGGCATGACGGTCGCGCGGCATCATCTCCGCATAGGCGCCGCGGATCGCGCCGATCAGCAGCCGGTCGCGCACCGGCCGGCCGTTGACGAACAGATATTGATGGTCCGCCACGCCCCGGTGGAAGGTCGGCAGGCCGGCGACGCCGCCCAGCACCAGATCCTCGCGCACCCAGTCGATCGTCACCGCATTGTCGGCGAGCTGCCGGTCGGTCAGCGCGGCGACGCGGGTCGGGCGATCCTCGGCCGGGGCCACCGTCAGCACGCGGCGGCCGTCATGCTCGACCGAGAAGCCGACCTCCGGCCGCGCCATCGCCAGCCGCCGGACCACGTCCAGACAGGCGGCATATTCGGCGCGCGACGAGCGCAGGAACTTGCGCCGCGCCGGCACGCGCGCGAACAGTTGCTCGACCAGCACGCGCGTGCCGGGCGGCAGCGCCGCCGGCCCCTCCTCCGCCAGTTCGCCATTGTCGACCACGCGCCGCCAGCCGTCCGCGCCGACCGGCCGGCTCTCCAGCGTCAGCCGCGCGACGCTGGCGATGGAAGGCAGCGCCTCGCCCCGGAAGCCCAGCGTCTCGACCGCCTCGATCCGCTCGTCGGGCAGCTTGGAGGTGCAGTGCCGCTCCAGCGCCAGCGCCATGCCGTCGGGGGCCATGCCGCCACCGTCATCGACCACCTCGATGCGCGACAGGCCGCCCTCGCCCAGCCGGACGGCGATACGATTCGCCCCTGCATCAAGCGCGTTCTCGACAAGCTCCTTCAACGCGCTGGCGGGTCTTTCGACCACTTCACCGGCGGCGATACGATTGACCAGATGCGAGGGGAGACGGCGTATTGACACGCGCAAGGCTGTAGCCCAAGCGACGGCATCCCGCGACCCCGCACGACGTGACGAACCTGCACCTTCTGGGTAAGGCGCGACGGGCGGCGCGGGATGGTTCGCCCCCCGACCGACTCCGTGTTTCACCTGGAACCCTGACCGATGCACCTGCCCCGCCTCTTCAAGTTCATGTCGCACGATATGGCGATCGACCTCGGCACCGCGAACACGCTGGTCTATGTCCGTGGCCGCGGCATCGTGCTGAACGAACCGTCGGTGGTGGCGGTCGAGACGCTGAACGGCGTCAAGAAGGTGAAGGCGGTCGGCGACGACGCCAAGCTGATGATGGGCAAGACCCCCGGCACGATCGAGGCGATCCGCCCGCTACGCGACGGCGTGATCGCCGACATCGACGTGGCCGAAGAGATGATCAAGCATTTCATCCGCAAGGTGCATGGCGGCCGTCGCGGTCCGCTGCGCTGGCCGGAGATCGTGATCTGCGTGCCGTCGGGCTCGACCAAGGTGGAGCGCCGCGCGATCCGCGACGCCGCCTCCAATGCCGGCGCCAGCCAGGTGTTCCTGATCGAGGAGCCGATGGCCGCCGCGATCGGCGCGGGGATGCCGGTGACCGAGCCGATCGGGTCGATGGTCGTCGATATCGGCGGCGGCACGACCGAGGTCGCGGTGCTGTCCCTACGCGGCCTGGCCTATACCACCTCGGTCCGCGTCGGCGGCGACAAGATGGACGAGGCGATCGTCAGCTACGTCCGCCGCAACCACAATCTGCTGATCGGCGAAGCCACCGCCGAGCGGATCAAGCAGGAGGTCGGCTGCGCCAAGCCGCCGGTCGACGGCATCGGCACGATCATCCACATCAAGGGGCGCGATCTGGTCAACGGCGTGCCCAAGGAAATCCAGATCAACCAGGGCCAGATCGCCGAGGCGCTGTCCGAACCGGTCGCGACGATCGTCGAGGGCGTGCGCGTCGCGCTGGAGAACACCGCGCCCGAATTGGCGGCGGACATCGTCGACCAGGGCATCGTGCTGACCGGCGGCGGCGCGCTGCTCCAGGGGCTGGACGAGGTGCTGCGCGACGAGACCGGCCTGCCTGTGACGGTCGCGGAGGATCCGCTGACCTGCGTCGCGCTCGGCACCGGCCGCGCACTGGAAGACCCGATGTTCCGCGGCGTATTGCAGAACAGCTGATCCGACTGATCGACCTGCCTGGGGAGTAGCGGCGCATGGTGGCGCCCGTTCGCGATCGCCGCACTGGTTTTTCACGGCGTCGTCAATATGGCCAGTTTATGGGCTACGTCCTTGCCGTGGCCGGACTGGTCGTGGGCGCGGTGCTGCTGGTCGTCAGCCAGTTCAACCCGCCGCTGTTCGCCGGCTTGCGCATGGGGGTGGCGACCGTCACCGTGCCCGCCTCCTCGGCGATGATGTCGATCCGCGAGGCGGCGGCCACCATACCCGAGGCGATCAACGGCTGGATTTTCGCCCATGCCGAAAATGAGCGGATGAAGGCCGAACTGGCGGTCAGCCGTCCGTTGCTGATGCGCGCGCGCACCATCGCCTATGACAATCGTCGGCTCCGCCGGTTGCTGGACCTGCGCGACCGCGACGAACAGGTGGTGACCGCCGCACGGCTGGTCAGTTCCACGGCCTCCAGCGGCCGCCGTTTCGCCCTGCTCGATGCCGGCCGCCTGTCGGGCGTGCAGCCGGGCATGCCGGTGCGCGGTCCCGATGGACTGGTCGGCCGGGTGGTCGAGACCGGCCCGAACGCGGCGCGCGTCCTGCTGCTGTCCGACGCGGCCAGCATCGTGCCGGTGCGGCGCACCCGCGACGGGATGCCGGCGCTGGCGGTCGGGCGTGGCGATGGCGCACTCGACATCCGTTCGGTCGACACCACCAATGTCCGCTTCGGCGCGGGCGAGCTGTTCGTCACCTCCGGCACCGGCGGACTCTATGTTCCCGGCATCCCGGTGGCCCGCGTCGCGCGGGCCGGGATAGACACGGTGCTGGCGCACCCGCTCGCCCAGCCCGACCGGCTCGATTTCGCGATCGTCAGCCGCGTCTTCGTGCCGCTGCCGCCCGCGCGTCCCGCGCAGGCGGTCACGCCGCAGCCATAAGGCCCTGTTCATGCGCCCGCGCCCATGGAGCCGCCCGCGATGAGCCAGGCGGATGCCAATCCTTTCGAACCCAAGCTGACGCCCGGCCGCGCGCGGATGATCCCGTGGCTGACCGTCGTCGGCGGATCGGCCTGTACCGCGCTGCCGCTGGTCGCGACGGTGCCGATCCTGCCGCCCCTGGGCCTGGTGATGCTGCTGGCGTGGCGGCTGCTCGCCCGCTTCGCGCTGCGACCCTGGGCGGCGGCGCCGCTGGGGTTGTTCGACGATCTGGTCAGTGGCCAGCCGCTCGGCTCGGCGGTGCTGATCTGGTCGGTGATCTTCCTGGCGATCGACCTGATCGAAAGCCGGCTGGTGTTCCGCGATTTCTGGCAGGACTGGCTGATCGCGGCCGGCGCGACCCTGTTCGCGATCATCATGGGGCGGGTGCTGGCGCTGCCGATCGGGGCGCGGGTCGATGGCGCGATGCTGGCGCAGGCGGCGGCGACGATCCTGCTCTTCCCGATCGCGACGCGCTTCGTCGCCTGGATCGATCGCAAGCGCGGCATGGTATAGAGGACGCGGCATGAAGCGTACCGGTCGCATCGTCACCGAGGCTACCCAGGCCTACAGCTTCTCGCGCCGCGCCTGGCTGCTCGGCGGCGCGCAGGCGGGCGTCGGGCTGCTGCTCGCCGGGCGCATGGCCTGGCTGTCGGTGGCGCAGAACGCCAAGTACAATCTCCTGTCCGAGTCGAACCGCGTCAACGCGACCCTGGTCCCGCCCCGGCGTGGCTGGATCATCGACCGCCACGGCCTGCCGGTCGCCAACAACCGCACCGATTTCCGCGTCGACATCCTGCCCGACCGCCTGCCCAAGCCGGAGCGCGAGCGGGTGCTGGCGCTGCTCACCAAACTCCTGCAACTGACGCCGGAGGATCTGGAGCGCATCCGCATCGACCTGGACCGCGCCGCCGGGTTCCAGCCGGTGCAGATCGCCGAGAAACTGGACTGGGACCGGTTCGCCGCCGTCAGCGTCCGCCTGCCCGAACTGCCCGGCGTGCAGCCGACGCGCGGCTTCGCGCGCCATTATCCGGCGGGCGCGGCGGTGGCGCATCTGACCGGCTATGTCGGCGCGCCCACCGCCGAGCAATATCGCGCCACGCATGACGCGCTGCTCGTCACCCCCGGCTTCAAACTGGGCAAGGACGGGCTGGAGAAGACGCTGGAGCCGATGCTGCGCGGCAAGCCGGGCGCGCGCCGGGCGGAAGTCACCGCCCGCGGCAAGCTGGTCGCCGAACTCGCCACCCGGCCCGACGTGCCCGGCCGCAACGCCCGGCTGACGATCGATGTCGGCTTGCAGGAATATGCCGCCCGCCGGCTGGGCACCAATAGCGGGTCGGCGGTGGTGATCGACTGCCGCACCGGCGAGATGCTGTGCATGGTGTCGATGCCGGCCTATGATCCCAACAGCTTCTCCGACGGCATCAGCCATCTGGAATGGGAGATGCTGTCGAAGAACGACCACGTCCCCCTGATGAACAAGGTGACGCAAGGCCTCTATCCGCCCGGCTCCACGGTCAAGCCGATGCACGCGCTGGCGTTGATGGAAAATGGGGTCAGCCCCAATGAGCGCGTCTTCTGCTCGGGGGCGCTCCGCGTCGGCACCGGCGTGTTCCACTGCCACAAGCGCGGCGGCCATGGCCCGCTCGACATGCGTAACGCGGTGGCGCAGTCGTGCGACATCTATTTCTACGAGATGATCCGGCGGCTGGGCTATGACAAGGTCGCGCCGATCGCCCGCGAATTGGGGTTGGGGCAGAAGTTCGACCTGCCCTTCACCACCCAGCGCTACGGCACCGTGCCGGATTCGGCGTGGAAGCTGGGCAAGTACAAGCGGCCCTGGACGGTGGCGGACTCGCTCAACGCCTCGATCGGTCAAGGCTATGTGCTGACCAACCCGATGCAACTGGCGGTGATGGTCGCGCGCATGGCGTCGGGCCGGGCATTGGTGCCGAGCATCCTGGCCGACCAGGTCCACCGCGACGCCCCCGCCCTGCCCTTCCAGTCCGAGAACCTCCAGGTCGCGCGCGAGGCGATGTGGAAGGTGGTGAATGGCGGCGGCACCGGCGGCGCGGCGCGGCTGCTGGTGCCCGGCCTGTCGCTGGCGGGCAAGACCGGCACCGCGCAGGTGCGCCGCATCACCATGGCCGAGCGGCGGGTCGGCGTGCTGAAGAACGCGCAGCTCCCCTTCAAGCTGCGCGACCACGCCTTGCTGGTCTGCTTCGCCCCGGCCGAGAATCCGCGCTATGCCTGTGCCGTGGTGCTGGAGCATAACGGCCATACCGTCCGCACGCTCGACACCCCCTATATCGGTCGCGACATCCTGACCTATCTGCTCGACCGGGACCGCGCGCTTGCCACGCTGGCGGAGGTGGAGCCGACATGGGGCGGCGACATCGCCACGCGCATGGCCGCCGACGAAGCCGCCTATCGCGCCGCGCACAGCCCGCCACCGGCGGCGGCCGCGACCAAGACCGACGCGGTCGTCCCCTCCGACGCACCGGCGGTGGAAGAGGCGACCGCCCTCGCCAACCGGACCCAGGCCGCCTTGTCCCCCGACACGCCCGGCCCGAGCGTCGCCGAGGACGGCACCACCGAACGGAGTACCGACGAATGAGCGCGCGCCGGCTACCCGAACCGCTGTCCCATGTCCCCTGGCGCGTCCTGTCGCTGATCGTCGCCATCGGCCTGTTCGGCCAGGTCGTCCTCTATTCGGCGGCGGGCGGGTCGCTGCGGCCCTGGGCCTGGTCGCAGGGCATCCGCTTCTTCGTGCTGCTCGCCGGGGCCATCGCGCTGTCGCGCGTACCGGAACGTATGTGGAAGGCGGCGGCGCTGCCGACCTATGGCGTCATCCTGCTCGCGCTGATCGCGGTGGAGGCGCTGGGCGAGGTCAGCGGCGGCAGCCGGCGCTGGCTCGACCTGGGGTTCATCCGGCTCCAGCCTTCCGAGTTCATGAAGCCCGCGATCGTGCTCGCCTGCGCCCGCTTCTACGACATCCTGCCGCCCTCGGAGATACGCCGCTTCGGGGCGATCTGGCCGGCGGCGCTGCTGATCGGCCTGCCCGCCGCCTTCGTGATGCTGCAACCCGATCTCGGCACCGGCCTCATGATCTGCATGGGCGGGGTGACGGTGATGTTCCTGTCGGGCATTCCGGCCCGGCTGTTCGTCGGCGGTGCGCTGGGCATGATGGTGGCGGTGCCGCTGGCCTTCACTTTCCTGCTCCACGACTACCAGCGCAACCGCATCCTGATCTTCCTCAATCCCGAAAGCGACCCGCTCGGCACCGGCTACCATATCAGCCAGTCGAAGATCGCGATCGGGTCGGGCGGCATCTGGGGCAAGGGCTTCCTGCAGGGCACGCAGAGCCATCTCGATTATCTGCCGGAGGGGCATACCGACTTCGTCTTCGCGACGATGGCGGAGGAATGGGGGCTGGTCGGCGGCTGCCTGCTGATCCTCGCCTTCCTGCTGGTGATCCGCTGGGGGATCGAGGTCGGGCAGCGGGCCGAGGGCCGCTTCGCCCGGCTGACCGCGGCGGGGCTGGCGACGACGATCTTCTTCTATGTCGCGATCAACCTGATGATGGTCATGGGCCTGGCCCCGGTGGTCGGCATCCCCCTGCCCCTGGTCAGCTTCGGCAGCTCGGCGCAGATGACCGTCCTTTTGTGCCTCGGCATCCTGATGTCGATCGATCGCCAGACGCGCAAGAAAAGCGGGTTCTGACCGAAAAAGGGGCTTGCGCTTCGCGGCGCGGATGGTAACAGCGCCACTCCCGACGCGGGGGCGCACCAACGCCCGATCAGCCGCCACGGAATGGACGCATAGCTCAGTTGGTAGAGCAGCTGACTCTTAATCAGCGGGTCCTTGGTTCGAGCCCAAGTGCGTCCACCATTCCTGCCCTCTCCAGGGTATGCTGCCGGCGAGATCCTCGCCACGGTACGGACGCATAGCTCAGTTGGTAGAGCAGCTGACTCTTAATCAGCGGGTCCTTGGTTCGAGCCCAAGTGCGTCCACCACCATCCCAAAGAACATCTTTGTGCCGCAAAACCTTAATCGGTTCTGCATGCCCTATCGGCCGGTATGGACCGCGGTGTGGAGCCACGCATCTGGCTCGACGATCCGATCGCGATAGAGCCCGCATGCTCGACAGTCAGCGCGGCGGCGACGCTGGCGATGATCGACAGGCCCGCTTATGGCGAGGCGACGGCGATGCCGGACGTACCGCTCGGCACGCTGACCAGCCAGGCATGGGGGTGGGCGACAGGTGCCGATGCTGGAGACGTGGACCATGGCCGAACCGATCGACGACGCAACCCTAACCGCCTAGCCTGATGGTGAACTCGATGACGGGGTGGCGGCGCAGGTCGCCGCTGCGGTGGCGACGGCCCAGGTGCTGGCCGCGACGGCGGATCGCCATCGCCGGCTGAGGGCGCATTCCGCCGACCCCTTCAATCCGATCGCACGGGACTAAGAGGCTCCGTCCGCGTCCCCGCCCCTGTCCGCGACCACTTACTCGCTCGCCGATACACAGGTGAAGCGCGCACCGTCGACGGCCCTGCGTCAGCCCTTCCGCTGGACAATGCCGCGCGCGGTTGGGGACAGCCTGATCGCCACCGCGTTCAACCGGCATTTGTCGGGCAAACCGGGCAGCGTGTGCGTCGCCCTGTCGTTCCGGGACAGGCAGGGTGGTTTTTGCCGCAGCTTCTCGGCCCGGCATGTCGCCGGCATGGCCTGTCGCGACAATGGTGGCTGGCAGCTTCGCTACGGCGCGCCCGGCACGGCGCGGCATTCCGGTCAACGCTCGGCCGGCGGCGATGCGGAAGCGATGCGTTTCGTCAGGACCATCATCGCCGGGGACGTGCTGGACCGCGCGGGCGAGGAGGTCGCACAGGAGAAGCATTGGACGCGCTAGAGCAAGATGACATCGATGTGACCCGATCGGTCGTTGCAAGCCGAGCGAAGCGATGACGATCCGGTCCGACCATTTTGCACGGATGCACGCGATCTGCACATCATCTCCACCGAACACCCCATGATGCCAGCCAAAGGCCGCATGACCGCCGCCTAGACGACAGGCTCCCGACCGAAGGAGCATGGCGTGCCGTTCACTTTTCTCGTCAAAATAGGCGTCGCGATCGCGCTCGTCACCGCCTTCGACTGGATGTTCCCCGGGGGTCCGGCGGGGTCCGTGACCGGCCTGTTCGCCGGCCTGTGGCTGATCGGACTGGTCGCCGCGCGGACCGACGTGCGGCGCGACCGCCGCGCTTGGATCGCGATGGCTGCGGCCATGCTGTTCCTCCTTTCCCTGGTCGACGATCCCGGTGCGCTGGGCTGGACGCTGTTCTGGTGCGCGCTCTCGCTTGCCGCGCTGATGCCGCGCACCATAGGTTTTGACGACGCCTGGCATTGGGCGGCACGGCTCGGGCTCCATGCCGCGAGCAGCGGCGTCCAGCCGCTCGCCGATCTCCGCCAGAGCCTGCGTCGGACGGGTGGCGAGCGGCGCGGCGTACGCGCCACGCTAGCGATACTGGCCTTGCCGCTGCTCGGCGGCGGCCTGTTTCTGGCCCTGTTCGCGGCAGCCAACCCGGTGATCGCCCATGCCCTCGCGGCGGTGCATGTGCCGTCACCCTGGCAGATCGTCACCTGGATCGCCGTCGGTTTCGGCCTCTGGCCCAGCCTGCGCCCGCATCCCGCCGTGCTGTGCATCGCCGGGCGCCTGCCCGATCCGGAACCTGTCCTGCCCGGCACCTCGCTGCCGTCGGTGCTGATCGCGCTGGCGATCTTCAACGCGCTGTTCGCGGTCCAGAACCTGATCGACATCGCGGTGCTGTGGGGCGGCGGCCCCCTGCCCGCCGGCCTGACCCAGGCGGAATATGTCCATCGCGGCGCCTATCCACTGATCGTCACCGCCTTGCTTGCCGGCGTGGTGGCGCTGGCGATGCTGCGGCCGGGCAGCGCCAGCGAGCGTCATCCCTGGGCGCGGCGCATGGTGCTGTTGTGGGTCGCGCAGAATATGATCCTGGTGGCGTCGAGCGTCTGGCGGACGATCGACTATATCGAGGCATCGATGCTCACCGGCTGGCGGATCGCGGCGCTGGCCTGGATGGCACTGATCGCGCTGGGGCTGGCGACGATCGGCTGGCGCATTCTGAAGGGTCGCAGCGCAACCTGGCTGGTCAACCGGAACGCGGCGGCGGCGCTGGTGGTGCTGACACCCTGCGCCTTTCTCGATCTGGGCGCGGTCGCGGCGGCATGGAACGTCCGGCACCAGGCCCCGGCAGATATCGACCTCTGCTACCTGTCGCAGGTCGGCGACGGCGCCTTGCTGCCCCTGATCGAGCTGGAACGCCGGCCAATGGACCCGACCACCCGCGACAGGGTGCGCCATGTGCGGGGCCGGATCATCGATGACCTGGCGGGCCGACAGGCGGACTGGACCGGCTGGACGCCCCGGGGCGCCCGTCGTCTGGCGCAGGCGCGCACGCAAATCGGGGCCCGTCCGGCCGGCGCCGGGCTTCTCCCCAAGGACAGCCGGCGCGACTGCGACGGCCGGATCATCGACCTGTCCGCCCCGCCACGGCCTTGACCGGAGACCGGATGATGATGATCCCCTGCCCCATGCCACGCACCATCCTGATCGCCGACGACGATCCCCATATCCGCCAGTTGCTGGTCTTCGCGCTCACCAAGGCCGGGCTCGACACGATCGAGGCGGGCGACGGCGAGGCGGCGCTGGCAGCGGCGACCAGCGCCGCGCCCGACCTGATCGTGCTCGACATCAACATGCCGCGCATGGACGGGATCGAGGTCTGCCGCCGCCTGCGCGCGACCAGCGACGTGCCGATCCTGTTCCTGTCGAGCCGCGACGACGAACTCGACCGCGTACTCGGCATCGAACTGGGTGCGGACGATTATGTCACCAAACCCTTTTCCCCGCGCGAGGTGGTGGCGCGGGTGATGGCGATCCTGCGCCGGGTCGCCGCCCGCCCGCCCGCCGTGGCGGACGCGACCGCCAGCCCGTTGCGCTGCGGGCGACTGTCGCTCGACACCGATGGCTGGCAGGCGGATTGGGCGGGGCAGGTCGTCGCGCTGACCGTCACCGAGTTCGGCATCTTGCGCACGCTGGCGACGATGCCGTCCAAGGTGTTCAGCCGCGACGCGATCATCGACCGGCTGCACGGGCCGGGCTTCGCGATTACGGACCGCACGATCGACAGCCATGTCCGCAACCTGCGCGCCAAGTTCGCACGGGTCGGCGCGGAGGACGTGATCGAGACCCGCGCCGGCATCGGCTACCGCCTCGGCGCCTGCGGGACGGAATGATCGAGCCGTTCAAGCGCGTCGTCCGCCGGCACTGGCCCCGGCTGCGGCTGCGCACGATCCTGCTCCTGACCTTCACCTTCGTCGCGGCGTTGCCGGGGTTCGGTGCTCTGTTCCTGCGCGTCTACGAAAATGCGCTGGTGCGCCAGACCGAGGTGGAGTTGGTCGCGCAGGCCACCGCCCTGTCGGCGACGGCCGCACTGGCCTGGGGCAGCGGCGGGACCATCGCCGTGCCGCGCGCGCGGGTGCCCTCCATCGATCTGCGGCTGACGCCGATCCTGCCCGCCCGCCCCGCTTCCGTCGCCACACCCCGCCAACCGGGCCCGGCCACCCGCAGGTGGAGCCAGACGCTGACACCCGTCCTGCGCGTGACGGCGGCCGCGACGGGGGCCGATATGCTGCTGCTCGATCGACGCGGCCTATTGCTCACCGGACCGCAGGCGGGTCGGGCGATCGGTAACCTGCCGGAGGTGCGCGCCGCCCTGGACGGACAGCCGGCCATCGTCCTGCGTCGCAATGCCGGCTACCAGCAATCCGGCATGCTCGAATGGCTGAGCCGCGCCGCCGATCTGCGCATCGACCTCGCCACTCCGGTTATCGCCGATGGACGCGTCGTGGGCGCACTGCTGCTCTCCCGCCCGCCGCGCGCGCTGCTCGCGGGGCTGCAGGCCGACCGGGGCAAGATCGCGCTGGGCGTGGTGCTGATCTTCGGGACGCTGGTGGTGCTCAGCGGCCTGCTGTCGCGCGGGATCGTCCGGCCGGTCGAGGCGCTGGGCACCGCCACGCGGGCGGTCGCCAGCGGTGGCGGCGCGGTGCCCGATGCGCCGACCACGGCCGCGATCGAGATCCAGGCGCTTTATCGCGACTTCGGCAGCATGGCCGCCGCGATCGAGCGTCGCTCGCGCTACCTCCGCGATTTCGCCCACGCCGTCAGCCACGAGTTCAAGACGCCGCTCGCCAGCATCCGCGGCGCGGTCGAGCTGTTGCAGGACCATCCCGACATGGCTTCGGCAGACCGCGACCGCTTCCTCGCCAACATCGCCGCCGATGGCGCGCGACTGACGCAGCTGGTCAGCCGACTGCTCGACCTGGCGCGCGCCGACATGGAAGCGAGCGCCGATGGCGTGACGACCGATCCGCGCGACGCCGTGCGGCGGGTCGCGGATGCGCAGGTTGGGATCGGCATCGCCCTGGACATGCCCACTATCTTGCAGCGGGTCGCGGTCCCGCAAGGCGCGGTCGAGGCCGTGCTGTCGAGCCTGATCGAGAACAGCCGCCAGGCGGGCGCGACGGGCGTGCGGATCACGGGCGAGGATGGCGCCGACACGGTGATCCTGACGGTCAGCGACAACGGTCCCGGCATCCCGCCGGGCGACCGGGATCGCGTGTTCGAACCCTTCTTCACCAGCCGCCGGACCCAGGGCGGCACCGGCCTGGGACTACCGATCGCCCGATCCCTGCTGGAGGCGCAAGGCGGCACGATCGCGGTGGATCGCGACATCGCCCCGGGCGCGACCTTCCGGATCGACTTGCCGGCATCCCGCCATGACTAGGCCCAGCTCGCCGCGCCCGTCATGGCTGTCCGCCATCCTGATCCTGGGCACGCTGGCGGCCGGTCTTGCCATCCGGACGCTGCCGCTCGGCCTGCAGCCCGCGATCATCAAGCATGGCGGTTCGATCTTGTGGGCGATGATGATCTATTGGATCGTCTCCACCGCCCGCCCCCGGTGGCCGCGGGATCGCGCCGGCCTCGCCGCGATCGTCGTGACGACCGCCATCGAGCTGTCGCAACGCTATCACAGCCCCGCACTCGACGTCTTTAGGGAAACCCGCATGGGCGCGCTGCTGCTCGGCCGGGTGTTCGCGATCGGAGATGTGCTGGCCTATGCAGTCGCCATCGGCCCGGCCGTGGCGATCGATCGGTATCTCGCCGCTATGTCCCGATCCGGAGAATAATCTGCAACGGAAGGGGAAAGTGGCGCGCCCGGAACGATTCGAACGTCCGACCCTCAGATTCGTAGTCTGATGCTCTATCCAGCTGAGCTACGGGCGCGCATTGGAGTTGCGCTCTTAGCAGGGTTCGTCGGGCGCGCAAGGGCGTTGCGTCAAAAAATCGGGGCTTCTACGGCTGGGGGATGAACCCGCTCGCTCGCGCCGCCCTGCCCGCCCTCCTGCTGCCGCTGGGCCTGGCCGCCTGTGCGGGTGAGCGCGACAATGGCTATCCCTCGCTCGCCAAGCGGCCGGTGGAGGCGCGCGGCTTCGATGAGCCGGCCGCGCCGCCCCGCGCGCCGGTGCGCCCCGATCCAGCGCTCGACCGCATGATCGCCACGCAGACCGCGCAGCTGCAGACGGTGCGCGCCGGCTTCGATCGCGATGCCGCCCGCGCCGAGCGCGCCGCCGCCGCCGCGCGCGGGGCGGCGGTGGGCAGCGACGCCTGGCTGGAGGCGCAGACCGCGCTGGCGCAACTCGACGACTGGCGCGCACAGGCCACCGCCATCGCCAGCGACGCGGAGGGGCGCGGCGCCGATCGGGCCGCGACGCTCGCCCCGGACTATCCGGCCCTCACCGCCCTGCAACGCGATGCGGCGGCGGAGGCGGCGCGGCAGGATGCGGTGATCCGGCGCCTGTCGGCGTCGTTGCCCGCTGCCTGACCTAGCCAGCGCGGCGCGCACTATATGCCAGCACTATGCGCTTCCCCGGAATCGCTCTCGAATTGCTACGCCCGTCGGACCTAATTGCTCGGCCTTGATGTAGGCGGCGCAGCACGCGTCGCCCTTTGGGGCGTGTCATGAAACGACTTTCCTGCGCGGTGGCCTTCGCCGCCGCGACCCTGACGACGGCTGCGGCGGCGCAGACGACCACCGATCCCGCCACCCCCACCGCCCCGCCGCCCGCGATCAGCGTCAGCGGGTCGGCGGCGATCGTGTCCGACTATCGCTTCCGCGGCGTGTCGCAGAGCGACCGGCAGATGGCGGTGCAGGCGGGACTGACCATCGCCCATGACAGCGGCCTCTATATCGGCACCTGGGCATCGAACCTGGCCGGCTGGGGCACGTTCGGCGGCGCGAACATGGAGCTGGACCTGATCGGCGGCTACAAGACCGCGCTGGCCGGCAACGCGACGCTGGATGTCGGGCTGACCTGGTATGTCTATCCGGGCGGCGCGGCCAAGACCGATTTCGCCGAACCCTATGGCAAGCTGACCGGCACCGCCGGTCCCGCCACGCTGACCGCCGGCATCGCCTATGCGCCGCGCCAGCAGGCGATCGGCAAATGGTATGCGAATGGCGCGGAGGCGGCCGCCGGCGCCTATAGCCGGCCGGGCGCGAAGGGGGACAATCTCTACCTCTGGGGCGACGGCGCGGTCGCGGTCGCCGGCACGCCGGTCACCGCCAAAGCGCATATCGGCCATAGCTGGGGCCAGAATGGCCTGGGGCCCAATGCCACCGCCGTCTCGCCGACCGGCCATTATTGGGACTGGTCGCTGGGCGCGGACATCGCGGTGCAGCGGCTGACGCTCGGCCTCGCCTATGTCGGCACCGACATTTCCAATCGCGACGCGGCCTATCTGCGGCCGAGCTTCAGCAAGGGACAGGACGGCACCGGCAACATCGCCGGCGGCACGCTGCTCGCCTCGCTGACCGCCGCCTTCTGACGTCCAAGGGAGAGCAACCATGCAGGACCTGATCTGGGTCGCGATCATGGCGGGGCTGGCGCCGCTGACCTTCGCCTATGTCCGCCTGTGCGACCACGCCTGAGGAGCCATGCGACCATGACCCTCGATCTCTGGCTGGCGGCGCTGACCGCACTCGGCCTCCTCCTCTATCTCGTGGCGGTCCTCATCCGCCCCGAGCGCTTCTGAAGGGAGCGGTTCCATGACCATGCAGGGCTGGTTCCTGATCCTGGCCTTCGTCGCGATCCTGGTCGCGACCGCCAAGCCGATGGGCCTGTGGCTCTTCGCGCTGTACGAGGGGCGGCGCACGCCGCTCCACCTGATCCTCTCGCCCGTCGAGCGCGGCCTCTATGCCGCCGCCGGGATCGATCCCGCCAAGGAGCAGGGCTGGCGTCGCTATGCGATGCACATGCTGTTCTTCAACGCGGTGCTGATGCTCCTCACCTATGCGCTGCTGCGGTTGCAGGCGGTGCTGCCGCTCAACCCCAACGGGCTGCCGGCGGTGGGCGAGCATCTGGCGTTCAACACCGCGATCAGCTTCACCGCCAACACCAACTGGCAAAGCTATGCCGGCGAGTCGACCATGTCGAACCTCAGCCAGATGCTGGCGCTGACCATCCACAACTTCCTGTCGGCGGCGACCGGCATCGCCCTCGCCTTCGCGCTGTTCCGCGGCTTCGGCCGGGCGCAGGCGAAGACGGTCGGCAATTTCTGGGCCGATATCATCCGCATCACCCTCTACCTGCTGCTGCCGATCTGCCTCGTCTATACGCTGGTGCTGATCGCGCAGGGCGTGCCGCAGACGCTGGCGGGCAGCGTCTCGGTGCAGACGCTGGAGGGCGCGCGCCAGACGCTGGCGCTCGGCCCCGTCGCCAGCCAGGAGGCGATCAAGATGCTGGGCACCAATGGTGGCGGCTTCTTCAACGCCAACAGCGCGCACCCGTTCGAGAACCCGACCGCGCTGACCAACCTTCTCCAGATGCTGTCGATCTTCCTGATCGGCACCGGCCTGACCTGGACCTTCGGCAAGGCGGTGGGCAATCCGCGCCAGGGCTGGGCGATCCTGGCCGCGATGCTGATCCTGTTCCTGGCCGGCACGTCCGTCGCCTATTGGGCGGAAGCGGCGGGCAACCCGATCCTGCATCAACTGGGCGTCGCGGGCGGCAATATGGAGGGCAAGGAAGTCCGCTTCGGCATCGCTGGGTCGGCGCTGTTCGCCACCATCACCACCGCCGCCTCGTGCGGCGCGGTCAATGCGATGCACGACAGCTTCACCGCGCTCGGTGGCCTCGTCCCGCTGTTCAACATGCAGTTGGGCGAGGTCGTGATCGGCGGCGTGGGCGCCGGCATCTACGGCTTCCTGCTCTTCGCGATCCTGGCGGTGTTCGTCGCCGGGCTGATGGTCGGTCGCACGCCCGAATATGTCGGCAAGAAGATCGAATCGCGCGAGGTGAAGCTGGCGGTGCTGGCGATCGCGGTGCTGCCGCTCGTCATCCTGGGGATGACCGCGCTCGCCTCCGTCCTGCCCGCCGGGCTCGCCGGACCGCTCAACAAGGGACCGCACGGGTTCTCGGAGATCCTCTACGCCTTCACCTCGGCGGTGGCGAACAACGGCTCCGCCTTTGCCGGGCTGACCGCGAGCACGCCCTTCTATGACGGGCTGCTGGGCGTGGCGATGTGGATCGGCCGCTTCTTCGTGATCGTGCCGATGCTGGCGATCGCCGGATCGCTCGCCGCCAAGCGCCAGGTGCCCGAGAGCGCCGGCTCCTTCCCGACCACGGGCGGGCTGTGGGTCGGGCTGCTGGTCGGGATCATCCTGATCCTGGGCGGCCTCACCTTCCTGCCGAGCCTCGCGCTCGGTCCCATCGCCGACCATCTCGCGATGCTCGGCGGGCATACATTCTGACCAGGGGGCCCAAGGTGGCGAAATCCCAAGCAAAGAGCCTGTTCACGGCCGACCTCGTCGTGCCGGCGATCCGGGCGTCGTTCCTGAAACTCTCCCCGCGCGACCTGATCCGCAACCCGGTGATGTTCGTGACCGCGGCGGTCGCCGCGCTGATGACCGTGCTGCTGGTCATCGGCCATGACGGCCTGACCCTCGGCTTCAAGCTGCAACTGGTCGTCTGGCTGTGGCTGACGGTGCTGTTCGGCACCTTCGCCGAGGCGCTGGCGGAGGGGCGCGGCAAGGCGCAGGCCGCATCGCTCCGCGCCGCCAAGGCGGAACTGACCGCCAAGCGGCTGAAGGGCGATAGCCGCGACTGGGACGACGTACCCGCCAGCCAGCTGCGCATCGGCGACGTGGTGCTGGTCGAGACCAACGACCTGATCCCGTCGGACGGCGAGGTCGTGGCCGGCGTCGCCTCGGTCAACGAAGCCGCGATCACCGGCGAGAGCGCGCCGGTGATCCGCGAGGCGGGTGGCGACCGGTCGGCGGTGACGGCGGGCACGCGCGTCATCTCCGACGAGATTCGCGTCAAGGTGACGGTGGAGCCGGGCAAAGGCTTCCTCGACCGGATGATCGCACTGGTCGAGGGGGCCGAGCGGCAGAAGACGCCCAACGAGATCGCGCTGACGCTGCTGCTGGTCGGGCTGACCATCATCTTCCTGATCGCGGTCGCCACCATCCCCGGCTTCGCCACCTATGCCGGCGGATCGATCCCGGTCGCGATCCTGGCCGCGCTGCTGATCACGCTGATCCCGACCACGATCGCGGCGCTGCTGTCGGCGATCGGTATCGCCGGCATGGACCGGCTGGTCCGCTTCAACGTCCTCGCCAAGTCGGGCCGGGCGGTGGAGGCGGCGGGCGATGTCGACGTGCTGCTGCTCGACAAGACCGGCACGATCACCATCGGCGACCGGCAGGCGAGCGAGTTCCGCCCCGTCGGCGGCACCCCGGCACAGGACCTGGCGGAGGCGGCCTTGCTCGCCAGCCTGGCCGACGAGACGCCCGAGGGCCGCTCGATCGTCGTGCTCGCCCGGCAGGATTTCGGCGTCACCATCGCCGTGCTGCCGGCGGGGGCGGAGGTCATCCCCTTCACCGCGCAGACCCGCACCTCGGGCGTGGCGATCGGCGACATGCTGATCCAGAAGGGCGCGGTGGACTCGATCCTGCGCGCGCATCCGGGCCTCAGCGAGACGGCGACGGCGACCGAACTCCGCCGCATCACCGACGAGATCGCACGGGCCGGCGGCACGCCGCTGGCGGTGGCGCGGGACGGCCGGCTGCTCGGCGCGATCTTCCTGAAGGATGTGGTGAAGGCCGGCATCCGCGAGCGCTTCGGCGAGCTGCGCCAGATGGGCATCCGCACGGTGATGATCACCGGCGACAATCCGCTGACCGCCGCCGCCATCGCCGCGGAGGCCGGGGTCGACGACTTCCTGGCGCAGGCGACGCCGGAGGACAAGCTGGCGCTGATCCGGCAGGAGCAGACCGGCGGCCGGCTGGTCGCGATGTGCGGCGACGGCACCAACGACGCGCCCGCTCTGGCCCAGGCCGATGTCGGCGTGGCGATGAACACCGGCACCCAGGCCGCGCGCGAGGCGGGCAACATGGTCGACCTGGACAGCGACCCGACCAAGCTGATCGAGGTCGTCGGCCTGGGCAAGCAGTTGCTGATGACGCGCGGCGCGCTGACCACTTTCTCGGTCGCCAATGACGTGGCGAAATATTTCGCGATCATCCCGGCGATGTTCGTCGCGCTCTATCCGGGGCTGGGGGTGCTCAACGTCATGGGGCTGGCGACGCCGCAATCGGCGATCCTGTCGGCGATCATCTTCAATGCGCTGATCATCCCGCTGCTGGTGCCGCTGGCGCTGAAGGGCGTGACCTATCGACCGATGGCGGCCGGACCGCTGCTCGCGCGCAACCTGGCGGTCTATGGCCTGGGCGGGCTGGTCGCGCCGTTCGTCGGCATCAAAATCATCGACCTCGTGGTCGGCGGCCTCGGCCTCGCGTAAGGACATATCTCATGGGCAAGGATTTCACCACCGCACTGCGTCCGGCGATCGTGCTGGCGCTCCTGTTCGCCGCGCTGCTCGGCCTCGCCTATCCATTGGCGATGACGGGGATCGGCCAGCTGCTGTTCCCCGCCCAGGCGAACGGCAGCCTCGTGCGCGACGCGGCCGGACAGGTGATCGGGTCGACCGTGGTCGGGCAGGCCTTCACCAGTGACCGCTATTTCCGCACCCGCCCCTCGGCGGCGGGCAAGGGCTATGACGGCATGGCTTCGTCCGGCTCCAACCTCGGACCGACGTCGCAGGCGCTGGCCGACCGGGTGAAGGCGGATGTCGCCGCCGCCCGCGCCGCCGGGATCACCGGTCCCCTGCCCGCCGATCTGGTCACGGCGAGCGGTTCCGGCCTCGACCCGGACCTGTCGCCGGCCGCCGCGTTGGCGCAGGCGCCGCGCATCGCCGCCGCGCGCCGTCTGCCGCTCGACCGGGTCCGCACGCTCGTCGCGTCGATCACAGTGCGGCCGCTGCTCGGCGACCCGCGCGTGAACGTCCTGGCGCTTAACCGCGCGCTCGACGCCGCCGCCCGCAGCTGATCCTCATCGCCGATGCCGGACAGCGATCCCGCTCGCCCCGATCCCGACGCGCTCCTCCGCCAGGCCCAGGCGGAGGGGCGCGGCCGGCTGAAGATCTTCCTGGGTGCCGCTCCCGGCGTCGGCAAGACGTTCGAGATGCTGTCCGAGGGGGCGGCCCGGCGGCGCGACGGCGTCGACGTGGTGATCGGCGTGGTCGAGACGCATGGCCGCGCCGAGACCGAGGCGCTGACCCGCGGGCAGGAGATCGTTCCCCGCCGCGCCGTCACGCATGACGCGCACCTGCTGCACGAGATGGACCTGGACGCGGTCCTGGCCCGCCACCCCCGGCTGGTGCTGGTCGACGAACTGGCCCACACCAATGCGCCGGGCAGCCGGCACCCCAAACGCTATCAGGATGTCGAGGAGCTGCTGGCGGCGGGGATCGACGTCTACTCCACCGTCAACATCCAGCATGTCGAGAGCCTCAACGACGTCGTCGCCAGCTTCACGCGCGTCCGCGTGCGCGAGACGGTGCCCGACCGGGTGCTGGAAGCCGCCGAGATCGAGGTGGTCGACATCCCGCCCGACGAGCTGATCGAACGGTTGAAGGCGGGCAAGGTCTATCTGCCCGAGGAGGCGACGCGGGCGCTCGGCCATTTCTTCTCCAAGTCCAACCTGTCGGCGCTCCGCGAACTGGCGCTGCGCCGGGCCGCGCAGGCGGTCGACGCGCAGATGCTGGACCATGTCCGCAGCCTGGGCGTCGGCGGCACCTGGGCCGGCGGCGAGCGGATCGTGGTCGCGATCAACGAACTGCCCGGTGCGGAAGGACTGGTCCGCTTCGCCAAGCGGCTGGCCGATGCGCTCCACGCCCCATGGACTGCGCTGTTCATCGAGACGCCCCGCCAGCAGAATTTCGGCGCGGACGATCATCGCCGGCTGGCCACGACGCTCAACCTGGCGACCAGGCTCGGCGGCCGCATCGCCACCGTTCCCGCCGTCCAGGTGGTGGAGGGGCTGAAGGCGCATCTGGTCGAGGCGCGCGCCACCCAGCTGATCGTCGGCAAGACGGTGCGCAGCCGCTGGTTCGAACTGCTGCACGGATCGGTCGTCGACCGGCTGGTGCGCGAGCTGCCCGGCGTCACCGTCCATGTCATGCCGCTCGCCGATACGCCGCGCGCCGCCCGCGTCGCCCGCCCGGTCACGGCGGCGTCCTGGGGATCGCGCGCCGGCTATGTCTGGACGACGCTGATGGTCGCGGGCGTCACCGCGCTCGGCACCCTGTTGTTCCAGGTGCTGGCGCTCGGCAATATCGCCTTGCTCTATCTGTTGCCGGTCATGGCGGCGGCCAGCCTGTTCGGGCTCCGCACCGGCCTCTATGGCGGCCTCGCCTCGTGCCTGGCGTACAACTTCTTCTTCCTGCCGCCGACCGGGACGCTGTCGATCAGCAATCCGGAGAATGTCGTCTCGGTGCTGGTCCTGATGGGCGTCGCCATCGTCACCAGCCAGTTGACCGCCCGTGTGCGCGCGCAGGCCGATCTCGCCGCCGCCAGCGCCAATGCCAATGCGACGCTGGCCGGCTTCCTGCGCGAACTCACCGCGCTTGGCGCGGTCGAGCCGGTGCGGCGGACGATCTGTGCGGAGATCGCGCGGCTGTTCGACGGGCGCGCCGTGCTGCTCGCCCCCGCCGAGGGGCGCGGCATGGTCGTGCAGGCGGCCAGCGACAGCGAGTACAATCTCGACACGATGGACCTCGCCGCCGCGACCTGGGCGCACGACACGCGCGCCGCCGCCGGCAAGGGATCGGGCACGCTCGCCGCTTCCGAATGGCTGTTCCTGCCGTTGGTCGCGGGCGAGCGGGTGCTGGCGGTGCTGGGCCTGTCCGATCCGCAGGCGGGCGATCCGATCCGGCCCGACCGGATGCCGCTGCTGGTCAGCCTGCTCGACCAGGCCGCGCTGGTCCTCGAACGCTATCGACTGGAGGGGGAGATGCGCGACCTCGAGGCGATCCGCACCCGCGACCGGCTGCGCGGCGCGCTGCTCTCCTCGGTCAGCCACGATCTGCGCACGCCGCTGACCGCCGTGCTGGCCGCCACCGCCGAGCTGCGCCATCGCCATGACGATCCGCTTCTGGTGACCGTGGAGACCGAGGCGCTGCGCCTCAACCGCTTCGTCGCGAACCTGCTCGACATGGCGCGCGTGGAGGCGGGCGCGCTCAAGCTCCAGATCGACGCGATCGACCTGAGCGACGCGGTCGCGAGCGCGGCGCATGACGCGCGCCGCGCGCTGGAGGGCCATCCCTTGCGGCTCGACGTGCCGCCCGACCTGCCCCTGGTCCGCGCCGACCCGCATCTGCTCCACCATTGCCTGCTCAACCTGCTCGACAATGCCGGGCGCTATGGCGATCCGGGCACCCCGATCGTGATCGAGGGGACGCACCGGTTCGGCCGGCTCTGCCTGTCGATCCTCGACCAGGGCCCCGGCCTGCCGCCCGGTCGCGAGACGGAGGTGTTCGAGACGTTCCGCCGGTTCGAGGGCGGCGACCGCGCGGTCGGCGGCACGGGTCTCGGCCTCGCCATCGTCAAGGCCTTTGCCGAGGCGATGGAAATCGGCATAGAAGCGGACAACCGACCGGACGGCGGCGGCGCGCGGTTCAGCCTGTCCTTTCCGCCCGCCTTGGTGGTGCGGACACCGCCCAACGCGATATGAGACCGTGATGCCCGCCACCATTCTCGTCGTCGATGACGACCAGCCGATCCGCCGCCTGCTCCGCAACACGCTGGAGCGCGCCGGCTATCGTGTGGTCGAGGCGCGCAACGGGCGCGAGGCGCTGGATCAGTTCCGCACCGAGACCCCGGATGCGGTGCTGCTCGACCTCGGCCTGCCCGATCGCGACGGGCTGGAACTGGTGCCGTTGCTGCGCCGGTCGGGCGATGTCGCGATCCTGGTCGTGTCCGCCCGCGAATCGACCGACCAGAAGGTCGCGGCGCTGGACCTGGGCGCGGCGGATTACGTCACCAAGCCGTTCGACAGCGAGGAACTGCTCGCCCGGCTGCGCGTCGCGCTGCGCCACCGCGATCCGGTCGCACCCCGGCTGGTGCGGCGCGACGCCGTGACGATCGACCTCGACCGCCGCATCGTCACGCGGAACGGGGCGGAGGTGCATCTGACCCGCAAGGAATATGACGTGCTGGCGCAGCTCGCCCATCATGCCGGGCGGGTGGTGTTGCACGACCGCATCCTCGCCGCCGCGTGGCGGGGCGAGGAGGACGCACGAATCGAATATCTCCGCATCGTCGTGCGCAACCTACGCCAGAAGCTGGAGGCGCCGGGCCCGGTCGGGTCGCTGATCGCCAACGAACTGGGGGTCGGCTACCGCCTGCTCGCCGAGGGTTGAGCGGTCGGGGCCCGGCGGCCGGTCAGGCCTCCGCCCTGGACAGCGCGCGTTGCAGCGTCTGCACCTGACGGTTGAGTGCCTGCATGTCCGCCAGCGACAGGCCGGTGCGCGCGAAGATCGTCTCCGCCAGGCATTCGGCATCCGCCTTCAACGCCTCGCCTGGTGGTGACAGCAGGACATGGACATGGCGCTCGTCCTTGGGGTCGCGCGAGCGGGTGACGATGCCGGCGGCCTCCAGCCGCTTGACCAGCGGCGTGATCGTGCTGGATTCGAGCGCCAGACGTTCGGCGAGCTGGCCGATCGTGCGCCCGTCCTCCTCCCACAAGGCGTGCAGCACGAGATATTGGGGATAGGTGATGCCCAGCTTGTCGAGCAGCGGTTTATACGCGCGCGTCATCGCCATCGAGGCGCCGTAGAGGGCGAAGCAGAGCTGGTCGTCCAGCGGTACGGGATGGGACAATCGAGCGGTCATTCGAGTATGTTACACCTTTTTGCCACTGGTACTCAAATGCGTCTGGACGATTGCCGTTCCCGTATATATATCACGATAAGAATTTCAGCGTGAAGGAATGACGATGCCGTCGATCGATGTGAAATATAGCACTGCCGCCACTGCCACGGGCGGCCGCGAAGGTTCTGCGAAGAGCGAGGATGGCCGCTTCACGGCGAAGCTGTCGACGCCCAAGGAGCTGGGCGGCGCGGGCGGCGACGGCACCAATCCGGAACAGCTCTTCGCCGCCGGCTATTCGGCCTGTTTCATCGGCGCGCTGAAGGTCGCCGGCCAGCAGCTGAAGGTGAAGGTGCCCGACGACACCTCGGTGACCGCGACGGTCGGCATCGGTCCCCGCGCGGCCGGCGGCTTCGGCATCACCGCCGATCTGGTCGTCGACCTGCCGGGGATCGAGCGCGATCAGGCGGAGAAGCTGGTCGAGACCGCGCACCAGATCTGCCCCTACTCGAACGCGACGCGCGATAATGTGGATGTGGGCCTGAGCCTCGCCTAAGCTTCGCGCGTTCGTGCAGGGGCGGCACCCGTTTCGCGGGTGCCGCCCCTTTTCGTTTATTGACCGAGGTTTCGATGACCAGCACTGCCCATGGCTATGCCGCCCAGTCCGGCGACATGCCCCTCGCCCCCTTCTCGTTCGAGCGACGCGATCCGCAGCCGAACGACGTGGCGATCGATATCCGCTTTTGCGGCGTCTGCCATTCCGACCTGCACACCGCGCGTGGCGAATGGGCCGGCACGCTCTATCCCTGCGTGCCCGGGCATGAGATCGTCGGCACGGTGACCGCGATCGGCTCCGCCGTCACGCGCTTCCAGGTCGGCGACACGGTCGGCGTCGGCTGCATGGTCGACAGCTGCGGCGAATGCCCCTCCTGCCGCGAGGGCGAGGAGCAATATTGTGAGACGACGGGCTTCGTCGGCACCTATAACGGGCCGGAGCCGGTGATGGGCGGCCATACGTTCGGCGGCTATTCCGACCATATCATCGTCGACCAGGACTTCGTGCTGCGCGTCGGCCATGCGGAACAGGATCTGGCGGCGGTCGCGCCGCTGCTCTGCGCCGGCATCACCACCTATTCGCCGCTCAAGCATTGGAAGGTCGGGCCGGGCCAGAAGGTCGGCATCGTCGGCCTGGGCGGGCTCGGTCATATGGGCGTGAAGATAGCCGCCGCGATGGGCGCGGAGGTCTATGTCTTCTCGACCTCGCCCAACAAGCGCGACGATGCGAAGCGCCTGGGGGCCAAGGACCTGATCGTGTCCCGCGATGCGGACGCGATGGCGGAGCACGCCAACAGCTTCGACTTCATCCTGAACACGGTCGCCGCCGCGCACGATCTCGATCCGTTCCTGCGGCTGTTGAAGCGCGACGGCACCATGACTCTGGTCGGCGTGCCGGAAACGCCGCACCCCTCCCCCTCGGTCGGCGACCTAGTGTTCAAACGCCGCGCGATCGCCGGCTCGCTGATCGGCGGCATCGCAGAGACGCAGGAGATGCTCGACTTCTGCGTCGAGCATGGCCTGACCGCCGATGTCGAGATGATCGACATGGCCGAGATCAACACCGCCTATGAACGGATGGTGAAGAGCGACGTGAAATATCGCTTCGTCATCGACATGGCGACGTTGGACACATCTGCCTGATTACTCTCCCCCCCCCCCCCGGCACCATGGGCGGATGGCCATGGTGCCGGGGGGCCTTCGGCCACCCGGTGCTCAGGGGCGGACCGGCCGGATCGGGCCGCCGGGCCGGGGCCGGGGCGGAACGAAGCGCAAGGCCTGATGATCGGCGCTCGGGTGGCGGACCTTGGACGGACGCCCCTCGCTCCGCATCCGCCGGTCCGCCTCCTGCCATGACGGAGCGTGGATATCATTCGTCGTCCAATGGACGATGCTCGCCTCGTCGCACCAGTGCAGCAGATGCGGCATCGCCTTCAGATGCACGCCGTTCGTCATGTACCGACGCATCGCTGCCTGGTCCGTCCAGATCGTCGACGTCCAGAACACCAGCCGCGCATCCGCCAGCAGCGATCCGCCGAGCAGCCCCTCGGCCCGCCGCGCTTGGTGCAGCGAGCGGAGCGTATGCACGGCGAAACCCGGCATGAAGCGAACGCTGCGGATGCGCAGGCGGGTGATGCTGACAAAGGCCATGGCATCAGCCTGATCCCTTCCGCCGATGGCGACAAGGAGGAATCCGCCAGCAATTCCGATAGATGGAGCAGGCAGCGGCGAGCGGAGCGGATGCCGCTCGACAGGTCCCCCGCCACCATGTCACGCTATCGACCATGGCCCTCTATGCCCTTGGCGACCGCCGCCCCACCCTTTCGCCGACCGCCTGGGTCGCCCCCTCCGCCGAGCTGATCGGCGACGTGGTGCTGGGGGCGGAGGCCAGCATCTGGTTCGGCGCGGTGATCCGCGCGGACAATACGGCGATCACGATCGGCGCGCGCAGCAATGTGCAGGATGGCGCGATGCTCCATTCCGATCCCGGCGCGCCGCTGAGCGTGGCGGAGGATTGCACCATCGGCCATCACGCCATCCTGCATGGCTGCACGATCGGCGCGCGGGCGCTGATCGGCATGGGCGCGATCATACTCAACCATGCGGTGATCGGCGAAGACTGTCTGGTCGGCGCGGGCGCGCTGGTCACCGAGGGCAAGGCCTTTCCGCCGCGTAGCCTGATCGTCGGCAGTCCGGCGCGGGCGGTGCGGACGCTGGACGATGCCGCCCTGGAGGGGCTGCGCCGGTCCGCCGCCCATTATGCGGTGCGCGGCCGTACCTATGCCGAGACGCTGGTCCGGATCGACTGACCCGAACCAGCATCTGCCAGGCTGGGCTCAGCGCGCCAGCCAACGCTCGGTCGCCGGGCGCAGGCGATCGGCCACCGCCTTGCGCACCGCGATCAGCGACACCGTCTGTTCCGCCACGTTGCGCGCGGATTCGGGCAGGAATTGCGAGGCATAGGCCTTGATCTTGCCCGGCATCGCCGGATCGTTCGATCCGCCGCCCAGCGACGGGATATAGCGTGCCTGCGAACTCTGCTCGACAAAGCCGTTGACCAGATCGCGATTTGCCACCGCCCAGTCGAACGCTAGGTCGGGATGCGTGTTCGAGATCGCGCGCAACAGGCTGGCCTTTTGCGGGTCGGTCAGCGCCTTGCCCTTCAGCAGCTCCAGCGCCCGCTTCGCCAACGCCTCGTCGCGCGCCGCACCGAGCAGCGACACGAACCGATTCTTGGCGACCGGCGAACGCTCCGCCTGCATCAGCGCGAACAGCTGGTCCCATTCGGCCGGCGTCGCATTGGTGGCGAAGGTCGCCAATATGGGCGTGCGGATTGCCGGCGGGATCGCGGTCGGATTGGCCGCGAGCTGGCCGACATATTGCCGCGCCCGCGCCGCGACTTGCGCATCGCCCAGATAGCCGAGCCGGCCGATCAGCGTCTCGCGCAGGTTGGAGACCAGGGCCGACTCACCCGGCTTGGCCTCGAACCCGATCCGGGCCAGCACAGGGTTGAACAGCGCCGCCTGCCGGGCCTGCAGCTTCGCTTCCAGCGGCGTATTCTGGTAGAGGCCGGTCAGCGCGGCGAGCTTGGTGGCGACCAGCGACCATTCGAGCGGATCGGCGGTGACGCCCACCCGGTCCTGCACCGCGAAATAGCGCGACAGGTCCTGATAGCCGCCGGCCGCCAGCGCATAATCGTCGCCCAGCGTGCCCAGCCGGTCGCCGAGCGTCAGGCGGGTATAGTCGCGCACGATCGCGGCATGAGCCGCATCGTCATACTGGACGCGCGTGTACGACCCCTTGCCCTGGTTCAGCACCAGCGTGCCGCAGCCCTTGACCGTCACCGAGCTGGGCGACGCGCCCGTCACGATCGCATCGGTCGTGCCGCCGCCCAGCGTCGCCAGCTTGATCGGCACGTGCCAGGTCTGCGCCTTGCGCGACGCATCATCCAGGCCGAAACGGCCCTGGGTCAGCGTGACCACCGTGTTGCCGCCCGTGCAGCGCGCCCCGGTCATGGTGACCAGCGGCACGCCGCCCTGCAACGTATAGTCGCGCGCCACCTCGGCGACGTTCTTGCCGGTCGCTGCCGACAGCTCGCTCCAGAGCTGGTCGGTGACGGTGTTGCCGTACTTGTACTTGGCCATGTAGCGGCGGATGCCGTCGCGGAACGGCCCCTCGCCCAGCCAGCTTTCCAGCATCCCGATCACCGCCTGCCCCTTGGCATAGGTGATGCCGTCGAACGCGTCGCTGATCTGGTCCACCGTCTCGACATGGCGGATGATGGGATGCGTCGCCTGGGTCGCGTCGATCGCCATCGCGCTTTCCCGTTCGAAGGCGATCGCGGCATCCGCCGCCTTCCAGCTGGGGTTCAGGTCGTTGGTCGCCTTGCCCTCCATCCAGGAGGCGAAACCCTCGTTCAGCCACAGATCGTCCCACCAGGCCATGGTGACGAGGTCGCCGAACCACTGGTGCGCCATCTCGTGCGCGACGACGGTGTGGATGCGCTGGCGGCCGCTTTCGGTGGTGCGCGCCGGGTCGAACAGCAGTTCGGGCTCGAAATAGAAGATCGCGCCCCAATTCTCCATCGCGCCGAAGAACTGGCTGGAGCCGGGGCCGGCGATCATGTCCATCTTGGGCAGCGGGTAGAGCTGGCCGAAATAGTCGTTGTAATAGGTCAGCAGCCGGGTGGCCGAGGCCAGCGCATAGTCGCCCTGGTCGACGACGCCGCGGCGGGTGATGACGCCGATCTGGGTGTTGCCCGAGGTGACCGTCTTGCGCTCGACGTCGCCCATGCCCAGGAACAGCAGATAGCTGGACATGACCGGCGTCTCGCCGAAGCGATAGAGCTGGCTGCCGTCCGCCTGCTTCGTCACCGAGGCGGCGGGCATGTTGGAGAAGGCGGTCTGCCCGGCCGGCGCGCTGGTGGTCAGGCGGAACTTGGCCTTGAACGCCGGCTCGTCCCACATCGGCGCGAAGCGGCGGGCGTCGGGCGCCTCGAACTGGGTCGCCAGCACCCGCGACTGGCTGCCGTCCGGATTGCTGTAGTCGATCGCGAACAGGCCGGCGGCCGAGGTGTTGATCTTGCCCGTCCAGACGAAGGTCAGCCGGTGCTGGCCGACGCTGGCGGCCTGGGGCAGCGTCACGGTCAGCGTCTGCGCCTGCGCGTCGGAGGCGACCTTCACCGGCGTGCCGTCGAACGTCGCCTGGCTCACTTCGATCTCGGCGGCGTTGAGGGTCAGCGTGGTCGTCGGCGCCTTCACATCGACCGTCACCGATTCGCGGCCGGAGAAGGTCATCGCCTTCGCATTGGGCCGAACGTCGATGTCATAGAGCAAGGGCACGACATTCTTCGACAATTGTCCCGCCGCCATGGCGGGCGCGGAAACGGTCAGGGACAGCAGCAACGCTACGGCAAGCTTCATCGGGAACTCCGGACGTCAGGACGGCTGACCTATGCGGCGGCCAACCGGGCTTCGCAAGCGCTGGACAGCGGCCTTGGCGTCGTTAGGCTCCCGCCCCATGACGCTACCCGCCATCTTCGACCGGCTGCGACTGCCGGTGATCGCCTCGCCCATGTTCATCATCTCCGGCCCGGAACTGGTGATCGCCCAGTGCAAGGCGGGGATCGTCGGCTCCTTCCCGGCGCTGAACGCCCGGCCGCAGGCGATGCTCGACGAATGGCTGCACCGCATCACCGAGGAGCTCGCGGCGCATGACCGCGACCATCCGGACGCGCCCTCCGCCCCGTTTGCGGTCAACCAGATCGTGCATCGCTCCAACGACCGGCTGGAGGCGGACCTGGAGACCTGCGCCAAATGGAAGGTGCCGATCGTCATCACCTCGCTCGGCGCGCGCGAGGATCTGAACACCGCCGTCCATGGCTGGGGCGGGATCACGCTCCACGACGTGATCGACGACACCTTCGCGCACAAGGCGGTCGACAAGGGCGCGGACGGGCTGATCGCGGTGGCGACCGGCGCGGGCGGCCATGCCGGTCGCCTCTCCCCCTTCGCGCTGATCGCGGAGATCCGCCAATGGTTCGACGGCCCGCTCGCGCTGTCCGGATCGATCGCGACCGGCGGCGCGGTGCTGGCGGCGCAGGCGATGGGGGCGGATTTCGGCTATATCGGCTCGCCCTTCATCGCCACGACCGAGGCGAATGCCGACCCCGCCTATAAACAGGGGATCGTCGACGGCCGGGCGCGCGACATCGTCTATTCGAACCTGTTCACCGGCGTCCACGGCAATTACCTGCGCCAGTCGATCGTCGCCGCCGGCCTGGACCCCGACGCGCTGCCCGAGGGCGATTTCAAGACGATGAACTTCGGCGGCGACAGCGGCTCCAAGGCCAAGGCGTGGAAGGATATCTGGGGTTCCGGCCAGGGCATCGGCGCGGTCGACCGGGTCGAGCCGGTCGGCGACCGCATCGCCCGGCTGAAGCGCGAATATGACGCGGCGCGGGCGCGGTTGCGGCTGGGCTGACCCCGGCCGCTCCCGACCCGGCGGGCGACGTCACACGTCGATGACGTCGCCCTGCCCGGTATTCCGCGCGTCACCCGGCCCGGCGGTGCCGGCGGAGCCGATCGACCGGTCGATCAGCCCGCTGCGGCTCATCCACCAGAACAGCACCACGCCGGGCAGCGCGATGACGGTGGTCAGCAGATAGAAGTCGACATAGCCGATCCGCTCGACCAGCCCGCCCGCCGTGGTGGCGGTGAGCGCCTTGCCGACGACGCTCGCCGCCGCCGAGATCAATGCATATTGCGAGGCGGTGTAGCGCAGGTCGCAGAGCGCCGAGAAATAGGCGATGACCGTCACGCCGCCGATGCCGCTGGCGATATTCTCGAAGCCGATCGCGCCGGCCAGTCCCCAGTTGCTGTGGCCGCTCGCCGCCAGCCAGGCGAAGCTGGCGTTGGACACGGCCATGAGCAGAAGGCTGATCAAGACCGACCGCTTAAGCCCCAACCGCGCATAGATCGCGCCGCCGATGAAGATGCCGATCAGATAGGCCCAGAAGCCGATCCCGATGTCATAGATCGCGATCTCGTCGTTCGAGAACCCCAGGTCGTTGAGCAGCAGCCGCAGCACCAGCTGCCCCAGCGTGTCGCCGATCTTGTGGATCAGGATGAAGGCCAGGATCACCACCGCACCCTGCCGGCGGAAGAATTCCGCGAACGGCCCGACGATGGAGGCGACGACCTCGCCCACCCCGCGCCGGGCGGTCGGCTCGCGGTGCCGCTCCGGTTCGCCGAGCAGCAGCCCGGTCAGCATCGCCGGCAGCGCGAAGACGGCGCAGGCCAGATAGGCTCCGCCCCAGCCGATCCGTGCCGCCAGCACCAGCGCCAGCGACCCCGCCAGCACCGAGCCGATGCGCCAGCCATATTGCGTCATTCCCGAGCCGACGCCGAGCTGATAGGGTTTCAGCGTCTCGATCCGGTAAGCGTCGATGACGATATCGAAGGTCGCGCCCGCGAAGCCGACCAGCACCGCCGCGACCACCGTCGCGCCGAGCGACAGCCGGGGATCGACAAAGGCCAGATTGGCCACCGCCGCCATCACCAGCATGCCGGCGAAGACCAGCCACGACACGCGCTGGCCCAGCCGGCCGATCAGCGGCAGCCGAACGCCGTCCACTACCCAGGCCCAGAACGGCTTGAGATTATAGACCAGGAAGCCGAGCGTGAAGGCGGTGATCGTCGCCTTGTCGATGCCGTCCTGCGCCAGCCGCGTAGTCAGCGTCGCGCCGATCATCGCATAGGGAAAGCCCGAGGAGATGCCGAGCGCGAAGGCGGCGACCGGTTCGCGTTCGAAATAAGGGCGTATCCCCTGCCACCAGCCACCCTGTACCCGATCCGTCATCAACGCTCCCCGGCCCCGCGACGTCGAGGCACCCGAAACGAGCGATCATAGAGGGTAATCAGGCGGAAGGAAGATCAGGCGGCCTGAACGAACAAGCGGAAGCCGGGCGGCAGACGGCGGGGCGGCTTGCCCTGCATCCCGTCCTCGATCGCGGTGATCGCACCGAGCAGGTCCCGCTGCGCATAGGGCTTGGACAGGCATCCGGCCGCCAATTCGATCGCCTCGGGCGGGCAGGCTCCGGTGACGAACAGCACCGGCACCTCGCGCGCCTGTGCTGCGCGGGCGACATCGACCCCCGACCCGTCCGCCAAGTTGACGTCGACCAGCACCAGGTCGATCTCCACCCCGTCCGCCAGCAACGCCATCGCGTCCGCCACCTTGTCGACGGTGGCGACGATCTCGTAATCGGCATCCGACAGGACATGCTCGGCATCGAACGCCACCAGTGGTTCGTCCTCGACGACCAACAGCTTGACGATCTGTCTTTTCTTCCTCCCGAATAGCATCAGGTCGCCCATTCGTTTCGCCTGGGGATCATAACGCGTCCGGCCCGTGCAAGTCGCAAAGTTTTTTTCGCTCCGGCGGTCATTCAGATGTATTCGGCCCTGCATGACCGAAGAGACCAAGTCCGGGGGCGATCGCCCCAAGGGCGACCGCATCGCCAAGCTGCTCGCCCGCGCCGGCATCGCCTCGCGCCGCGATATCGAGAAGATGATCGCCGAGGGGCGGATCGCGCTCCATGGCACGCTGCTCGACACGCCCGCCACCATCCTGACCAGCCTGAAGGGCGTGACCGTCGACGGCGAGCCCGTCGCCCCGCCCGAGGCGGCCCGGCTGTTCCTCTATCACAAGCCGGTCGGGCTGCTGGTGACCGAATGGGACCCGGTCGGCCGCCCGACCATCTATGACCGGCTGCCCGGCGACCTGCCGCGGACCATGCCGGTCGGCCGGCTCGACCTGAATACCGAGGGGCTGTTGCTGCTCACCACCGATGGCGGGCTGAAGCGCCAGCTCGAATTGCCCGCGACCGGGGTCGAGCGCACCTATCGCGCCCGCGCCTATGGCGACGTGACCCAGGCGATGCTGGAGGAGCTGATCCACGGCATCGAGATCGACGGTGTCCGCTATGGCTCGATCGACGCCAATCTGGAGCGGCGGACCGGCGCCAATGTCTGGATCGAGATGACGCTGACCGAGGGCAAGAACCGTGAGGTCCGGCGCGTGCTGGAGCATCTCGGTCTCCAGGTCGGCCGGCTGATCCGCACCCGCTACGGCCCCTTCATCCTCGGCGACCTGCCGCCCGGCGCGGTAGGCGAGGTGAAGCAGCACGACCTGGTCGCCTTCGCCAAGACGCTAACCGGGCCCCGGCGCGGCAAGGGCGCGGACCTGGCGACGCTGGTGACGGTCGAGGCGCGCCCCGCCCCCAAGATCGCCGCGCCGGGGCCCGGTTAGCGTCTTGGCGAAGGCGACCAGGT
>NZ_QLJH01000016.1 GCF_003951315.1 Sphingomonas sp. S-NIH.Pt15_0812 | reverse complement strand
GCTGGCGAGCATCCGCGTCTATCCGGGAGCCGATGCCCGCTTCACGCTCTACGACGACGACGGCGTCAGCAACGCCTATCGGGACGGGAAAAACGGCAGCAGCGCGACGCTGCGCTGGGACGACCGCACCGGCCGCCTGACCGCCGATGGCAAACTGCCGACCGGGCAGAATGCCGCCTCGCTGGTGCAGGTGATGGGCCGCCAATAGCCCTGCGACCACGGCCGCCCGTCCGGTGCCGGGCGGCCGCCTCAACTGCCGGAGAGACCGCGGGTTTTCCCGATTGATGCACGCCCGACGCATCGCTTAGGAAGGTTGACCATCCCCTGCCCCCCGGCCCTACCCTATTCCCAATGTGAGACCCTGATGATCCGTCCGACCTTCTCGCGATTGCTGCTGTCCGCCGCCACGATCCTCGCCCTCGCGCCGGCCGGCATCGCCGAGGCTCAGACGACCAACAACGCGCCCCAGGCCGCCGCCGCCCCCACCGACGGCCCCAAGGAGCGGCCCTGGATGAACGCGGCCCTGTCGCCCGAACAGCGCGCCGACCTGCTGCTCAAGCAGATGACGCTGGCCGAAAAGCTGCAACTGACCTTCGGCTATTTCTCCACCCAGGCGGACTGGCTGCGCAACGCGACCAAGAACTGGGTCTTCCCCAAGGACGGGCTGCCCGGCTCGGCCGGTATCGTGCCCGGCATCGCACGCCTGGGCATCCCCGCCCAGTGGCAGACCGATGCCGGCGTCGGCGTCGCCAGCCAACGTGGGCCGACGCCGCGCCTGCGCACCTCGCTGCCCTCGGGCCTGGCGACCGCTGCGACCTGGAACCCGGAACTGGCGCAGGCCGGCGGCGCGATGATCGGCAACGAGGCCTTCCTGTCCGGCTTCAACGTGCAGCTCGCGGGCGGCATGAACCTGATCCGCGAGCCGCGCAACGGCCGCAATTTCGAATATGGCGGCGAGGACCCGCTGCTCGCCGGCATCATCACCGGTCATGAGATCCGGGGCATCCAGTCGCAGCATGTCGTCTCGACGATGAAGCATTATGCCTTCAACGATCAGGAGACGAACCGGATGGTCATGGACCATCGCATCGGCGAGCAGGCGGGGCGGCAGTCGGACCTGCTGGCGTTCGAGATCGCCAACGAGGTCGGCCAGCCCGGATCGGTGATGTGCGCCTATAACCGCGTCAACGGCGCCTATTCCTGTGAGAATGACTGGCTGCTCAACAAGGTGCTGAAGCAGGATTGGGGCTTCAAGGGCTATGTGATGAGCGACTGGGGCGCCACCCATTCGACCAGCGAGGCGGCGAATGCGGGGCTGGACCAGCAGTCCGGCTGGGCGTTCGACCGCTCCGCCTATTTCGCCGACGCCCTGCGCGAAGCGGTGAACAACGGCCATGTCAGCAGGGACCGCGCCGACGACATGGCGCGCCGCGTCCTCCATGCGATGTTCGCCAACGGGCTGTTCGATCACCCGGTCCAGGGCGACCAGTCCGCCAGGATCGACTATGCCGGCCATGCCGCCGTCACCCGCGCCGATGCGGAGGAAGGCATCGTCCTGCTCAAGAACCGGCCCGGCCTGCTGCCGATCGCCAAATCGGTCCGCTCGATCCTGATCGTCGGCAGCCATGCCGATGTCGGCGTGCTGTCGGGCGGCGGCTCCAGCCAGGTCTATCCGCATGGCGGCCCGGCCAACGGCCTGATCGTGCCCGACGAGCATCCCAGCGGCTTTCCCGGCCCAAAGCTCTATCACAATTCCTCACCGATGAAGGCCTTGCAGGCGCGCACCACCGCCACCGTCACCTATCTGGACGGCAAGGACGTGGCCGCCACCGCCGCCGCCGCGCGCAAGGCGGACATGGTCGTCCTGTTCGGCGAACAATGGACCGGCGAATCGCTCGACGTGCCCGATCTCAACCTGCCGGATGGCCAGGACCGGCTGATCGACGCGGTGGCCAGGGCCAATCGCAACACCGTCGTCGTGCTGGAGACGGGCGGGCCGGTGGCGATGCCCTGGCTGTCCAAGGTCGGCGCAGTGCTGGAAGCCTGGTATCCCGGCACGTCGGGCGGCGAGGCGATCGCGCGGGTGCTGACCGGCGAGGTCAATCCGTCTGGCCGCCTGCCCGTCACCTTTCCCGCCTCGGTCGCGCAACTGCCCCGGCCGGTGCTGGAGGGCGATCCCAAGCTGGACAGCGACTCGCACCCGGTCAGCGACTATGACAAGGAGGGCGCGGCGGTCGGCTACAAATGGTTCGAGAAGACCGGGGCCAAGCCGCTCTTCCCGTTCGGCTATGGCCTGTCCTACTCCCGCTTCGCGCTGAGCGGCCTGACCGCCGAGCCGAGCGGCCGCGGCATCTCGGCGCGCTTCACCGTCACCAATAGCGGCCCGGTCGCGGGCAAGACGGTGGCGCAGGTCTATGTCGCCGGACAGGGTTGGGAGGCGCCGCGCCGCCTGGGCGCGTTCCGCAAGTTCGACCTCGCGCCGGGGGCCAGCGACTCCGCCGCGGTGACGATCGACCCCCGGCTGCTCGCCACCTTCGATCCCGCGACGCGCAGCTGGCATGTCGCGGCCGGCCGCTACACCGTGACGCTGGCGGACTCGTCCGGCGATCCCGGTCGGTCGGTGACGGTGCAGCTCGGCGAATCGACCTTCCGCCATCCGGGGGAATGAACTGCCGGGGCGGCGGCGGTGCCGTCGCACTACAGGCCGCCGTCGCGGATCGTCTCCATCGCCACGAAGGTGGAGGTGTTGGCGACATGCGGCAGCGCCGATATCCGCTCGCCCAGCACCTCGCGATAGCGGCGGATATCGGCGGTCCGCACCTTGAGCAGATAGTCGAAGCTGCTGGCGATCATATGGCATTCCTCCACCTCGGGAATGCGCAGCACCGCGCGGCGGAACTCGTCCAGCGCCGCCTCGCGCGTGTCGGACAGCTTCACCTCGGTGAAGGCGATATGGTCCAACCCCAGCCTGGCCGGATCGATGATCGCGCGGAAGCCCAGGATATAGCCCTGGTCGATCAGCCGGCGCAGCCGTACCTGGCACGGCGTCTTCGACAGGCCGACCCGCTTCGCCAGTTCGGTGACCGACAGCCGGCCATCGGCGCGCAACGCCTCGACGATGCGGCGGTCGAACAGGTCGATCGGACCGGCAGGGGCGGGTTTGGCGTCCGTTCGATCCATCATCACCGCTCCGATAAGTGCGTTCGGCGCGAATTTGCCGTAAATCCGGACGGACCGCCAGCGCGATCATCATTATAGCGGGTGCGAGAGGATCGCCCGACCATGTCCCAGTTCGCCGCCCCCGCCTTCACCGACTTCGCCCCCCCGATCCGCCCGCAGGACGATCTGCGCCGCGCGATCACCGCCGCCTATCGCCGCAGCGAGGTCGAGTGCCTCGCCCCCCTGCTCGATGCCGCGACGCTGCCCGATGCGATCCGTCGCGACGCGACGGCGACCGCCACCGTGCTGGTCACCGCGCTGCGCGCCAAGCACAAGGGCACCGGGGTCGAGGGGCTGGTGCAGGAATATGCCCTGTCCAGCCAGGAGGGCGTGGCGCTGATGTGCCTGGCGGAGGCGCTGCTCCGCATCCCCGACACCGCGACCCGCGACGCGCTGATCCGCGACAAGATCGCCGGCGGCGACTGGCGCGCGCATGTCGGCGACGGGCGCTCGCTGTTCGTCAATGCCGCCACCTGGGGTCTGGTCGTCACCGGCAAGCTGACCGGCAGCGTCAATGATAGCGGCCTGGGGGCGGCGCTGACCCGGCTGATCGCGCGCGCGGGCGAGCCGGTGATCCGGCGCGGTGTCGACATGGCGATGCGGATGATGGGCGAGCAGTTCGTCACCGGCGAGACGATCGGCGAGGCGCTGAAGCGCGCCCGACCGCTGGAGGCGCGCGGCTTCCGCTACAGCTACGACATGCTGGGCGAGGCGGCGACCACCGCCGCCGATGCCGACCGCTATTACCGCGACTATGACACCGCCGTCCGCGCGATCGGCGAAGCGTCGGCGGGACGCGGCATCTATGCGGGTCCGGGCATTTCGATCAAGCTGTCGGCGCTGCACCCCCGCTATGTCCGCGCCCAGGCGGCACGGGTGATGACGGAGCTGCTGCCGCGTGTGAAGGCGCTGGCGCTGCTGGCCAAGCGCTACGATATCGGCCTCAACATCGATGCCGAGGAAGCCGACCGGCTGGAACTGTCGCTCGACCTGCTCGAAAGTCTGGCGACCGACCCGGATCTGGCGGGCTGGGACGGTCTGGGTTTCGTGGTTCAGGCCTATGGCAAGCGCTGCCCCTTCGTGATCGACTGGATCATCGCCCTCGCCCGGCGGGCGGGCCGGCGGATCATGGTCCGGCTGGTCAAGGGCGCGTATTGGGACGCGGAAATCAAGCGCACACAGGTCGACGGGCTGGCCGATTTCCCGGTCTATACGCGCAAGATCCACACCGACGTCGCCTATATCGCCTGCGCCCGCAAGCTGCTGGGGTCGCGCGATGCGGTCTTCCCGCAATTCGCGACGCATAACGCGCAGACGCTGGCGACCATCTACCAGCTCGCCGGCCCCGACTTCACGGTCGGCGATTACGAGTTCCAGTGCCTGCACGGCATGGGCGAGCCGCTCTATGACGAAGTGGTCGGCGCGGAGAAGCTCGACCGGCCGTGCCGCATCTATGCGCCGGTCGGCACGCATGAGACATTGCTCGCCTATCTGGTCCGCCGCCTGCTGGAGAATGGCGCGAACTCCTCCTTCGTCAACCGGATCGCCGATCCCGAGATATCGGTCGCGGACCTGGTCGCCGACCCGGTCGAGACGGTCCGCGCGATGGCGGTGCCGGGGCAGAAGAACCCGAACATCGCCCTGCCCCGCGACCTGTACGGCACGCGCGTCAACTCCGCCGGCATCGACCTGAGCGACGAAGCCGCGCTGGCGTCGCTCGGCGCTGCGATGAAGGCGACGGCGACGTGGCAGGCGGGCAGCCGGGGTGCGAGCCGGCCGGTACGCAATCCCGCCGATCACCGCGACATCGTCGGCACGGTGCAGGAAATGTCCGTCGCCGACGCGCAGGACGCCGCGCGCAGCGCCGCCGCCGCCGCCGAGCGCTGGGCCGCCCTGCCCCCCGCCGAGCGCGCCGCGATGCTCGATCGTGCCGCCGACATGATGCAGGCGCGGATGCCGGGCCTGCTGGCGCTGATCGTCCGCGAGGCCGGCAAGTCGCTGCCCAATGCCATCGCCGAGGTGCGGGAGGCGATCGACTTCCTTCGCTATTATGCCGATCAGGCGCGCTCGACGCTGGGTACGGCGCATCGCCCGCTGGGCGTCGTCACCTGCATCAGCCCGTGGAACTTCCCATTGGCGATCTTCATCGGCCAGGTCGCGGCGGCGCTGGTCGCGGGCAATGCCGTGCTCGCCAAGCCCGCCGAGGAAACCCCGCTGATCGCCGCGCAGGGGATCGCCATCCTCCATGCGGCGGGCGTTCCCGCCGATGTGCTGCACCTGGTGCCCGGCGACGGCGCGATCGGTGCGGCGCTGGTCGGTGCGGCGGAGACGCAGGCGGTGATGTTCACCGGCTCCACCGAGGTCGCCCGACTGATCCAGAAGGAACTGGCCAAGCGACTGCGCCCCGATGGCGCGCCCATCCCCTTCATCGCCGAGACGGGCGGTCAGAACGCCATGATCGTCGACTCCTCCGCGCTCGCCGAACAGGTGGTGGCCGATGTGATCGCCTCCGCCTTCGACAGCGCGGGCCAGCGTTGCTCGGCGCTCCGCATCCTGTGCCTGCAGGAGGAGGTCGCCGATCGCACGCTGGCGATGATCCGGGGGGCGCTGCACGAACTGTCGATCGGCCGCACCGACCGGCTGGCGGTCGATATCGGCCCGGTCATCACCGCCGAGGCGAAGGCGCATATCGAGGCGCATGTCGAGCGGATGCGCGCGGCGGGCCACCGCGTCGAACAGGTCGCGATGACCGATGCGACGGTACATGGCACCTTCGTCGCCCCGACGATCATCGAGATCGATGACATCGCCCGGCTGGAGCGCGAGGTGTTCGGGCCGGTGCTGCACGTCGTCCGCTTCCGCCGCGCCGATCTCGATCGGCTGATCGATCGGATCAATGCCACCGGCTATGGCCTGACCTTCGGCCTGCACACCCGGCTGGACGAGACGATCGCGCACGTCACGGCGCGGGTGAAGGCCGGCAATCTCTACATCAACCGCAACGTCATCGGCGCGGTGGTCGGGGTGCAGCCCTTCGGCGGCCGTGGCCTGTCGGGCACCGGGCCCAAGGCGGGCGGGCCGCTCTATCTCGGCCGGCTGGTCGCGGGCGCGGACCTGCCGCCGCCGGTGGTGTCGGACCAGGCCGATCCCGCCGCGCGCGAACTGGCGATCCTGCTGGAGGCGCGGGGCGAAACCGCCCTGGCCGCCCGCATTCGCGTGGCGATCGAGGCATCGATGCTGGGCGGCGCGGTGGAGCTGGCCGGGCCGGTCGGCGAGCGCAACCTCTATGCGCTGCACCCCCGCGGGCGCATCCTGGCGCTGCCCCGCACGCGCGACGGCCTGATCGAGCAGATCGGCGTGACCCTCGCCGCCGGCAACCAGCTGGTGATCGGCGAAGCGGGCGCCCTGCGCGAGGTGCTGGCGAGCCTGCCGCCCGGCATCACCGCCCGCCTCGCCTGCGTCGAGGATTGGCGTCACGAGGGGCCTTATGCCGGCGCGCTGATCGAGGGGGATGCCGACACGGTGGCGGCGGCGCTCGGCACGCTGGCCGAGCTGCCGGGACCGATCGTGCTGCCCCAGGCCGGCTCGGCCGGCTATCGGCTCGACTGGTTGGTGGAGGAAGTCTCCACCTCGATCAACACCACGGCGGCGGGCGGCAATGCCAGCCTGATGGCGGTAAGCTGATCGCGCGCGGGCCGTGCAGGCGGCCCGCGCCACCGCTTCCCCGGCCGGGCTTCCTGTGCGATGTCCGCGCCTTATGACGACGATCCACCTCTCCGCCGAACCGCGCCCGCTGGGTCGCAGCGACATCCTGATATCCCCGATCGCCTGGGGCATGTGGCGCTTCACCGGCGAGGATGTGCCGGCGGGCCGCGACCTGGTCGAGGCGGCGCTGGAGGCGGGCATCACCCTGTTCGACACGGCCGATATCTATGGCGCCGGCAGTCTGGGCGGGTTCGGGTCGGCGGAGGCGCTGTTCGGCCGCGTGCTGGCCGACGCGCCGGCGCTGCGCGACCGCATGGTCATCGCGACCAAGGGCGGCATCCGGCCCGGCATCCCCTATAATTCGTCCGCCGCCTATCTGGCGGAGGCGCTGGACGATTCGCTGGCGCGCATGGGGGTGGGACGGGTCGACCTCTACCAGATCCATCGCCGCGACCTGCTCACCCATCCGCAGGAGGTGGCCGGCGCGCTGTCGGCGATGGTCGCTGCGGGAAAGGTGCGCGGGATCGGCGTCTCCAACCACAGCCCAGCGGAGCTGGACGCGTTGCAGGCCTTTCTGGACCTGCCGATCCTCAGCACCCAGCCGGAATTCTCGCCGCTTCATACCGCGCCGCTGTTCGACGGCACGCTCGATCAGGCGATGGTCCGCGACCTGGCGGTGCTCGCCTGGTCGCCCCTGGCTGGCGGGCGGCTGCTTGCCGAGGGCCATCCCGCCGGCCTCCTGCTCGCCGAGAAGGGCGCGCGCTACGGCGTCGATGCGGCGACGGCGGCGCTGGCCTGGGTGATGGCGCATCCGGCACGGATCATTCCCATCGTCGGGTCGCAGACCGCCGCCCGCATCCGCGCCGCCGCCGGGGCATACCGGGTCGAATGGACGCGGGCGGAATGGTATGCGGTGCTCCAGGCCGGCCTGGGGCAGCGACTGCCATAGGCGCGGATCAGCCGGATCGCAGCAACGCCACCCCCGCCTCGCGCTCGAACAGGTACAGCGCGATCCGCGCCGCCTGCCCGCGCGCGCCGTGCAGGCCGCCGTCGCGATCGATCAGCAGCCGCGCATCGTCCTGCGCGCATTGCAGCAGGTCGGGAAGCAATTCGGGCGGGGCGAGGCGGAAGGCGGCGTCACCCGACTGGCGCGTGCCCAGCATCTCGCCGCCGCCGCGCAGGCGCAGATCCTCCTCGGCGATGCGGAAGCCGTCATTCGTCTCGCGCATCAGCGCCAGGCGCGCGCGCGACGTCTCCGACAGCGAACTCCCCCGCAGCAACAGGCAGCGCGACAGGCCCCCGCCCCGACCCACGCGCCCCCGCAACTGGTGAAGCTGCGCCAGGCCGAAGCGATCGGCATGTTCGATCACGATCAGCGTCGCATTGGGCACGTCGACGCCGACCTCGATCACCGTCGTCGCGACCAGCACCGACAGGCGGTTGGCGGAGAAGGCCTCCATCACCGCATCCTTCTCGGCGGGCTTCATCCGGCCATGGACCACGCCGATCCGCTCGCCGAACCGCGCCGACAGCGACTCCGCCCGCGCCTCGGCGGCGGCGAGGTCGGACTTCTCGCTCTCCTCGACCAGCGGGCAGACCCAATAGGCCTGTCCGCCATCGGCGATGTGGCGGCCGATCGCGTTGACGACTTCGTCCAGCCGGTCCTCGGAAACGACGCGCGTCTCGATCGGCTCCCGGCCGGGGGGCATCTCGTCCAGCCGGCTGACGTCCATCTCGCCATATTGCGCCAGCGTCAGCGTGCGCGGGATCGGGGTCGCGGTCATCGCCAGCAGGTGCGGGCTGCGGCCCTTTTCCTGGAGCAGCAGCCGCTGCGCCACGCCGAAGCGATGCTGTTCGTCCACCACCACCAGTGCGAGATCGCGATAGGCGACCGCCTCCTGGAAGATCGCATGCGTGCCGACCAGGATGTCGATCGATCCGTCCGCCAGCCCCATCAGCGTGGCTTCGCGCACCTTGCCCTTGTCGCGGCCGGTCAGCACCCCGATGGTGATCGGCAGGCCGGCGAGCAGCCGCCGCAGCGACTCGTAATGCTGGCGCGCCAGAATCTCGGTCGGGGCGAGCATCGCGCCCTGCGCCCCCGCCTCCACCGCGACCAGCAGCGCCATCGCGGCCACCAGCGTCTTGCCCGAGCCGACATCGCCTTGGAGCAGGCGCAGCATCGGCGCCTCCTGCCGCAAATCGCCCTCGATCTCCGCCACTGCGCGGCTCTGCGCCCCGGTCGGCGTATAGGGCAGCCGCAACTGATCGCGCAGCCGCCCGTCGCCTAGCAGCGCCCGGCCACGCCGCTTGCGCGTGTCGGCGCGCACCAAGGTCATCGCCAACTGATTGGCGAACACCTCGTCATAGGCCAGCCGCTCGCGCGCCTTGGCATCGGCGGGATCGGCATGGATGCGGACCAGCGCGTCGCGCCAGTCGGGCCATTCGCGCTTGGCCTTCAGCCCGGCGTCGATCCATTCGGGCAGGTCCGGCGCGCGCGCCAGCGCCTGTTCGACGAAGCCGGCCAGCCGACGCGAAGTCATCCCCTCCGACAAGGGATAGATCGGCTCGCGCTCACGCATCGGTTCGCCCGGCTCGGCGAGTTCGGGGTGCACGATCTGCAAGTCCTGGCCATATTGGTCCAGCCGGCCCGACACCTGTTTCGGCTCGCCGAGCGGCAGCAGCTTCTTCGCCCAGCCGGGGTGGCCACCGAAATAGACCAGGGCGACGACATTCCCCTCCCGGTCGATCGCCATCACCCGCGTCGGCGCGCGGCCATTGCCCTCGCGATAGGATTGCGGGGTCAGCGTGATCGCGATGATCCGCCCCGCATCCGAGGTCATCAGCTCGGTGCGCGGCAGCCGGTCGACATGGCCGGTCGGCAGGTGGAAGGCGACATCGACGACGCGCGACAGGCCCAGCCGGTCGAGCGGCTTGGCCAGCGCAGCCCCCACGCCTTTCAGCGCAGTGACTTCGGCGAACAGGTGATTGAGGATTTCGGGACGCATGACTGACCGCCTCATGCCAGCGATTGCGCGCATCTTCCAGTTGACCCGGCGGCTTTCCGGTCCGACATGCCGGCTTTCGATTGACGGGAACGAATGTGGACCACGAAATCCGGCTGAAACGCCTGCGCTTCCGCGCCTGGCATCGCGGCACGCGCGAGGCCGATCTGATGATCGGCGGCTATTTCGACGCGCATCACCAGGAATGGACGCCCGACCAGCTCGACTGGTTCGAGACGCTGCTGGAGGAGCAGGATGTCGACATCATGGGCTGGGCGATCGGCTCCATCCCCTGCCCACCGCAATGGGAAAGCCCGATGATGCAGGCCATGCGCGCACTGAACTTCGTGCCGGTGTCGCGCTAAGCCGTTTCATTCCTTTCCCGTGGAAGGGGAAATCGGCGGCTCGATGCGTTGCCGCCATCCATCGCCTCCAGTCGGAGGCGCGTAGCGAGACCTGAATGCCCGACCTGACGCAGATCCTCTCCGCCCGCCAGCCGCTGACCCTGGCCGGCGCGCCCGGCGGCTTCCTGCCGTCGATGCTCGCCGATCTGGCGCGGGCGGCCCCGGCGCGGGCGGTGTTCGTCGCGTCGGACGAGCAGGCGATGCGCGCGATCGCGGCCACCGCGCCCTATTTCGCGCCCGAGCTGGAGGTGGTGCAGTTCCCCGCCTGGGACTGCCTGCCCTATGACCGCGCCTCGCCCTCGCTGCGGGTGATGGCGGAGCGTATAGCCGCGCTCCACCGGCTCCAGGCGAAGGCGAAGGGGCCGCAACTGCTGCTGACGACGGTCAACGCCGCGACGCAGCGCGTCCTGACCCCGTTCCGCATCCGGCAGCTGATCGCCACGCTCGCGCCCGGCGAGCGGATCGACCGCGAGAGCCTGGCGCAACTGCTCCAGGCGAACGGCTATATGCGGACCGAGACGGTGCACGACCAGGGAGACTATGCCGTGCGCGGCGGCATCGTCGACCTGTTCCCCAGCGGCGAGGACCAGGCGCTGCGCCTCGACTTCTTCGGCGACGAGATCGAATCGGTCCGCACCTTCGACCCCGCCGACCAGCGCACCACCGGGCGGATCGACGGCTTCACGCTGCTGCCCGCCTCCGAGGCATTGCTCGATCCCGACTCGGTCAAGCGATTCCGCACCCGGTATCGCGACACGTTCGGCGCGACCGCGACCGGCGATCCGCTCTACCAGGCGGTGTCGGACGGGCGGCGCATGGCCGGCATGGAACATTGGCTGCCCTTGTTCGAGGAGAAGCTGGCGACCCTGTTCGACCATCTGCCCGGCGACACGGTGGTGGTCCGCGATCAGGCGAGCGGCGCGGCCGGCGAACAGCGGTTCGAGGCGATCGCCGACTATTATGAGAACCGCAAGCGCGCCGAGGCGGCCCAGCCCGGCAGCTATCGGCCCCTCCCCGCCAAGGCGCTCTATCTGGATGCGGCGGAATGGCGGCGCGGGCTGGAGGCCGTCACGGCGCACGTCACCACCCCGTTCCACGAGCCGCCCTCGCCAACCGTGCTCGATTTCGAGGTCGATGGCCCGCGCGACTTCGCGCCCGAACGCGCCGCCCAGGCCAACGTCTACGAGGCCGTGGTCGACCATGTTCAGGCGTTGCGCAAGCAGGGCCGCAAGCCGGTCCTGGCCAGCTATTCGAACGGCGCGCGCGAACGGCTGGGCAACCTCCTCAAGGACCATGGGCTGAAGGGCGGCAAGGCGGCCGAGACATGGCAGGATGCGCTGGGCGTCGCCGATCTGGCGAAGAGCTTCGGCGTCGCGCTGGTCGTGCTGCCGCTCAACCATGGCTTCACCGCGCCCGGCGTCGCGGTGCTGACCGAACAGGACATGCTGGGCGACCGGCTGATCCGCCGGCAGAAGCGCAAGAAATCGGCCGACGCCTTCCTCGCCGAGCTTGCCACGCTGTCGCCCGGCGATCTGGTCGTCCATTCCGACCACGGCATCGGCCGCTATGAGGGGCTGACCTCGATTCCCGTCGGCAAGAGCCCGCACGATTGCGTCGCGCTGGAATATGCCGGCGGCGACAAGCTCTACGTGCCGGTCGAGAATCTCGAGGTCCTGACCCGCTATGGCTCGGGCGAGGACGGCGCGGCGCTCGACCGGCTGGGCGGCGAGGCGTGGCAGCGCCGCAAGTCGAAGATGAAGGAGCGCATCCGCGAGATCGCCGGCGAGCTGATCGCCACGGCGGCCGAGCGGGCGCTCCGCGCGGGCGAGGTGGCGGAACCGGACAATGCCGGCTATCCCAGCTTCGTCGACCGCTTCCCCTATGACGAGACGGACGATCAGGACCGCGCGATCGGCGATGTGCTGAACGACCTGGGCGCGGGCCGGCCGATGGACCGGCTGATCGTCGGCGATGTCGGCTTCGGCAAGACCGAGGTCGCGCTGCGCGCCGCCTTCGTCGCCGCCATGTCGGGCTTGCAGGTCGCGGTGGTGTGCCCGACGACCCTGCTCGCGCGCCAGCACTACAACCAGTTCGTTCAGCGGTTCGAGGGCTTCCCGATCAAGATCGGCCGCCTGTCGCGTCTGGTCGGTTCCGCCGAGGCCAAGGGGGTGAAGGACGGCGTGGCGTCGGGCGATCTCGACATCGTCGTCGGCACCCATGCGCTGCTCGCCAAGGGCATCACGTTCAAGCGGCTGGGGCTGGTGATCGTCGACGAGGAACAGCGGTTCGGCGTCACGCACAAGGAGCGGCTGAAGGCGCTGAAGGCGGACGTGCACATGCTGACGCTGACCGCGACGCCGATCCCGCGCACCTTGCAGATGGCGATGTCGGGCCTGCGCGAACTGTCGGTGATCCAGACCCCGCCGGTCGATCGCCTGGCGGTCCGCACCTATGTCATGCCCTGGGACCCGGTGGTGCTGCGCGAGGCGTTGCTGCGCGAACATTATCGCGGTGGGCAGAGCTTCATCGTCACGCCCCGCGTCGCCGACCTGCCCGATATCGAGGAGTATCTGCGCGAGCAGGTGCCCGAGATCCGCTATGTCGTCGCGCACGGCCAGATGTCGGCGACCGAGGTGGAGGAGCGCATGTCCGCCTTCTACGACCGCAAGTTCGAGGTGCTGGTGTCGACCACCATCATCGAGAGCGGCATCGACATCCCCTCCGCCAACACGATGATCATCCACCGCGCCGATCGGTTCGGCCTGGCGCAGCTCTATCAGCTGCGCGGGCGCGTCGGCCGGTCGAAGACGCGCGCCTATGCCTATCTGGTGACGCCCCCCGAGCGGCAGATGACCGACGCGGCGGAGAAGCGGATGAAGGTGCTGTCCGACCTCGACTCGCTCGGCGCCGGCTTCCAGCTCGCCAGCCATGACCTCGACATTCGCGGGGCCGGCAATCTGCTCGGCGACGAACAGTCGGGCCATATCAAGGAGGTCGGCTACGAACTCTACCAGTCGATGCTGGAAGAGGCGATCCTGGAGGCCAAGGCCGGCGGCGCGTTCGAGCGGCCGCGCGACTTCTCGCCCCAGATCACGGTCGATGCGCCGATCCTGATCCCGGAGGATTATGTCCCCGATCTCGACCTGCGCATGGGGCTGTATCGCCGCCTCAACGAACTGGAGAAGCGCGAGGAGATCGAGGCCTTCGCCGCCGAGATGATCGACCGGTTCGGCCCCCTGCCCGACCCGACCGACAATCTGATCCGCGTCATCGAGATCAAGCTCAACGCGCGCAAGGCGTGCATCGCCAAGATGGATGTCGGCGTGCGCGGCGTGCTGATCAGCTTCCACGACGACCGCCCGCCCAATGTCGAGGGGCTGCTCGCCTATGTCGAACGATTGAAGGACGTGGCCAAGCTGCGCCCCGACGGCAAGCTGGTGCTCAACCGCGCCTGGCCCGATACCAAGTCGCGGCTGCACGGGGCGCTGCAATTGTCCAAGGGCTTGGCGAAAGCGGCGCGCTGACCGGCGCGCCGCCTCGGCCGGTCAGTCGTCGATGGTGACCACCAGCTTACCGATCGCGCCGCGCGCGGCCATCTTCGCGATCGCCTCGCCGCCGCGTTCCAGGGGATAGGTTTCGGTGACGCGCGGCGCGATGCGTCCCTCTTCCCACAGGCGGAACAGGTGGTCGACATGCGCGGCATTGGCTTGCGGATCGCGCGCTGCAAAGGCCCCCCAGAAGACGCCGCACACGTCGCAGCTCTTCAGCAGCGTCAGGTTGAGCGGCAGTTTCGGGATGCCCGCCGGGAAGCCGACGACCAGATAGCGGCCCTCCCAGCCGATCGCGCGCAACGCCGGCTCGGCATAGTCGCCGCCGACCGGGTCGTAGATCACGTCGAACCCGGCCTTGCCGCCCGCCGCCTTGAAGCGTTCGGCCAGCGCCTTGGACTGGTCCTTGTCGAAGGGCGCGCGGCCATAGACGATCGCCTCATCCGCGCCCGCGTCCCGGGCGGCGGCGGCCTTTTCCTCGGAGGACACGGCGGCGACGACGGTCGCGCCGAACGCCTTGCCCAGTTCGATCGCCGCCAGCCCGACGCCGCCCGCCGCGCCCAGCACCAGCAGGCGATGCCCCGCCGCCAGGCGTCCCCGGTCGAGCAGGGCATGGATGGTGGTGGCATAGGTCAGCAGCAGCGCCGCCCCCTCGGCGAAGCTGCGCCCCTCGGGCAGGCGATAGAGGCGCGCCGCATCGACAGCGACCTGCTCGGCCAGGCCGTTATGGCCGACCATCGCGATCACCCGGTCGCCGGGCTGGAATCCGCTGACACCCTCGCCGACATGGTCGACGATCCCGGCGATCTCGCCCCCCGGCGCGAAGGGGCGCGGCGGCTTGAACTGGTAGCGATCCTCGATGATCAGCACGTCGGGATAGTTGATCGCGCAGGCCTTCACCCGCACCACCACCTGTCCCCTGGTCGCGACCGGATCGGCCGCCTCCGTCAATGTCAGAGTTTCAGGTCCGCCCGGCGCCTTGGACAGCAATGCCTTCATAGCCGCGTCTCTCCTCGATCCAGGGGCGATGCTCGGCGAGCTCGCCCTCGAATTTCGAAATCGCGGTATCCTGCGCCAAGGTCAAGCCGATCTCGTCCAGCCCCTCCATCAGGCAGCGGCGGCGGAACGGGTCGAGCGTGAAGGCGAACCGGTCCTGATAGGCGCTGGTGACGGTCATCGTCTCCAGGTCGACGGTGATCGGCGCATCCGCCGCCGCCTCCACCAGCCGGTCGATCGCCTCCTGCGGCAGCACCACGGGGATGATGCCGTTCTTGAAGGCATTGCCGGAGAAGATGTCCGAGAAGGAGGGCGCGATCACCGCGCGCACGCCCATGTCGACCAGCGCCCAGGCGGCATGTTCGCGGCTCGACCCGCAGCCGAAATTGTCGCCGGCGATCAGGATCGGCGCACCGGCATAGCGCGGGTCGTCGAAGATATTGCCCGGCACCGCGCGCACCGTCTCGAACGCGCCGCGTCCCAGTCCCGTGCGGCTGATCGTCTTCAGCCAGTGCGCGGGGATGATGACGTCGGTGTCGATATTCTTGGCACCCCAGGGATAGGCGGTGCCGCTGACGATGGTCACGGGGTTCACGAAGCTGTCCGTCCTTGGTCGATGGAGCGCGCGGATCAGCGCGTGGCGGGCGTGCCCGGCTGCGCGGCCGGTCGGGCGACGCTGGCGCTATAGGCGGCGATGCCGCTCATCAGCGCGCCCGCGACCAGCAGGATCAGGACCCTCTTCATTGCGTATCTCCCATCAATTCCCGCACATCGGCCAACCGCCCGGTCACCGCCGCCGCCGCCGCCATGGCCGGCGACACCAGATGTGTACGCGCACCCGGCCCCTGACGACCAACGAAATTTCGATTGCTGGTCGAGGCGCAGCGCTCGCCGGGCGGCACCTTGTCCGGATTCATCGCCAGGCACATCGAACAGCCCGGCTCGCGCCATTCGAACCCGGCGCCTGTGAAGACCCGGTCGAGCCCCTCGGCCTCGGCCTGGCGCTTCACCAGCCCCGATCCGGGCACGACCATCGCCCGCACCCCGTCCGCCACCTTGCGGCCATGGGCGACCGCCGCGGCGGCGCGCAGATCCTCGATCCGGCTGTTGGTGCACGACCCGATGAAGACATGCTGCACGCCCACGTCCTGCATCGCGGTGCCGGGGGTCAGGCCCATATAGTCCAGCGACTTGCGCGCCGCCGCCCGCTTGGCGGGATCGGCGAAGCTGTCGGGATCGGGCACATGGCCGGTGATCGGCACGACATCCTCGGGGCTGGTGCCCCAGGTCAGCGAGGGCGCGATGTCGCTGGCGTGCAGCACCACGCTGCGATCATAGACCGCGCCTGGATCGCTCGGCAGCGTCCGCCACCACGCCTCCGCCTTGTCCCAAGCCGCGCCGGTTGGGGCCATCGGGCGCCCGCGAACATAATCGATCGTGGTCTGGTCGGGCGCGACCAGCCCGGCGCGCGCGCCGCCCTCGATCGACATGTTGGCGACGGTCAGCCGTCCCTCGATCGACATGGCGCGCAACACCTCGCCGGTATATTCGACGACATAGCCGGTGCCGCCCGCCGCGCCGATCCGACCGATGATCGCCAGGATTACGTCCTTCGGACTGACGCCATAGCCCAGCGTGCCGTCGACCCGGATCTCCATCGTCTTCGACGGCTGGAGCAGCAGGGTCTGGGTGGCAAGCACATGCTCCACCTCCGACGTGCCGATGCCGAACGCCAGCGCGCCGAGCGCGCCGTGCGCCGAGGTATGGCTGTCGCCGCAGACCAAAGTCGTGCCCGGCAAGGTGAAGCCGAGCTCGGGCCCGACGACATGGACGATGCCCTGTTCGGCCGCCGTCGCGTCGATATAGTCGATGCCGAACTCGGCGGTGTTGCGGCGGAGCGCATCGAGCTGCTGCGCGCTTTCCGGATCGGCGATCGGCAGCAGCCGGCCCGCGGCATCGACCCGCGGGGTCGTCGGCAGGTTATGATCCGGCACCGCCAGCGTCAGCTCGGGCCGGCGCACCCGGCGACCGGCGGCGCGAAGCCCCTCGAACGCCTGCGGGCTGGTGACTTCGTGGACGAGGTGACGGTCGATATAGATCAGGCACGTCCCGTCGTCGCGGCGCTCCACGACATGGGCGGCCCAGATCTTCTCGTACAGGGTGAGCGGACGACTGGCCATGATGGCGCGGCCTTTACTGATATTGCGGCGAAAGCGCCAGCGGCAGACGAAAGATTACGTCGCCGCCGACGCTCATGCGTCGTAGGCGGCCGTCGTCTTGGCGCGCACCTCTTCGGCCGACACGCCCGGCGCGCATTCGACCAGGCGGAAGCGCGACTGGTGATCGGGCCGCTGGAACACCGCGAGGTCGGTGACGATCATGTCGACGACGTTGCGGCCGGTCAGCGGCAGGGTGCAGGCGGGCAGGAATTTCGGATCGCCGTTCTTGGCGACATGCTCCATCACGACGATGATCTTCTTGACGCCCGCAACCAGGTCCATCGCGCCGCCCATGCCCTTGATCATCTTGCCGGGGATCATCCAGTTGGCGATGTCGCCACCCTCGCTGACCTCCATCGCGCCGAGCACGGTCAGGTCGATATGCCCGCCCCGGATCATCGCGAAGCTGTCGGCGCTGCTGAAATAGGCGGATTGCGGCAACTCGCTGATCGTCTGCTTGCCGGCGTTGATCAGGTCGGGATCGACCTCGTCCTCATAGGGGAACGGCCCGATGCCGAGCATCCCGTTCTCCGACTGGAGCGTCACCGTCATCCCCGCGGGGATATTGTTGGCGACCAGGGTCGGGATGCCGATGCCGAGGTTGACGTAGAATCCGTCCTCCAGTTCCTGCGCGGCGCGCGCCGCCATCTGATTGCGGTCCCAGCCCTTGGTAGCCATCACAATTCCTTCCGCATGTTTCGGATCGATCGCCTCACGGCTCCGGGGCCCAGGCCGAGTCGGCCGGGAACACCTCGTCCAGCCGGCCTTTCAGCGCCGAGCCATAGACCGGATTGGGCAGCACGAACCAACCCGCGCCCCAGCGGGCGGCGATGGCCGGCGCCTCGGTGGCGGCGCGGCGCTCGGCCGGGGTCTGCCCCTGGTTGAACAGGTCGCTGAAATCGCCGAGCTGGTCGCCGCCCATCGCCACCACGCAATAGCGCGCGGCGATCGCGGCGCGGCGGCTGTCCTTGCGCGACCCCGTGGTCGCATCGGCCAGATAGAGCGTGTCGCCCGGCACCGCCGGCCCCAGCCCCAGCCGCTCGATCATCGCCCGGGTCGCCGCGGCACTGTCGACCGAGCGATTGGTGTTGAAGATCACCGCCACGCCCATCGCGCGCAAGGCGCGGATGCCCGCCACCGCGCCGGGCACAGCCCGCGCGGTGGTGCCGCCGGTCCGCTCATAGGCCTTCCACCGCGCCTCCTCATAGGCGCGCCCACCGGCGGCGTCGCGTTCGAACCCCAGGTTGAGCACGACCGTCTCGTCGACATCGAACACGGCGGCGAAGGGCTTGCCTCCGCAAGCCAGATAGCGCGGCGCGGCGAGCGTGGCGCCGGGCGCCAGCGCCACCGAGTCGCGCGGGCGGGCGCGGACCTGGCGCGCGACATAGTCGGTCAGCCCGCGCCACATCTGGAGGCCGATCGCCGCCGCCTCGCCCGAGCCGTAGAGATATTGCATCCCCGCCGGCACGCCATCGACCGTGGCGGGCGCGGTCAGCACCCGCGTCGTGGCGGCGGGTGAGGAAAGGCTGACCGGCGCGACCACGCAGCCGGACAGGCCGGCCAGGGCCGATGCGGCCAGCAACAGCCGCGCGGGCATCATGCCGCCGCCGTCTCGCGCGAGCGGGTCATGCGGAACTCGATCTTCTTGTCATAGGGCGCGCCGACGATCATCCGCTTCACATAGATGCCGGGCAGATGGATATGGTCCGGGTCCAGGCTGCCGACCGGCACCACCTCCTCCACCTCGGCGACGCAGACCTTGCCGGCCGTCGCCATCGGCTGGTTGAAGTTGCGCGCCGTCTTGCGGAAGATCAGGTTGCCGCTCTCGTCCGCCTTCCAACCCTTGATGATCGACAGGTCGGCGCGGATGCCGCGCTCCAGGATATACTCCTCCCCGTCGAAGACCTTGACCTCCTTGCCCTCGGCCACCTGGGTGCCGACGCCGGTCTTGGTGTAGAAGCCGGGAATGCCGGCGCCGCCCGCCCGGCAGCGCTCCGCCAGCGTCCCCTGCGGGCAGAACTCCACCTCCAGCTCGCCCGCCAGATATTGCCGCTCGAACTCCTTGTTCTCGCCGACATAGGAGGAAATCATCTTGGCGACCTGGCGCGAGCGGAGCAGCTTGCCCAGCCCCTCGTTATCGATGCCGGCATTGTTGCTGGCGATTGTCAGGCCGGTGACGCCCGAGGCCTGGATCGCATCGATCAGGCGTTCCGGAATGCCGCACAGGCCGAACCCGCCCGCGCAGATCGTCATCCCGTCGAACAGCAGCCCGTCCAGCGCCGCGCTCGCATCCGCATACAGCTTCCGCATCGCATCCCTCCGTTTGCCGGCGCAGCGATAGCGCGGCGTGCGGTCGGGTCAACGGCGATTGCAGCGGGATCGGCGCGGTTGACTTGCCCGCGCTTTCCGCTAAGGGGAGCCCGCGTCCGCCGGGTCCGCCCGGCAGACACTCGTCCTAGACAGCAGGCGATCGGCACTCTGGCCGATCTTAATATCCTGCCGAGACGGGGAAACGGATTTTACCGGCATCGCCCCTGCGGCGCGTCCGGTCTGCACCCATTCCCCATCGATGGACAAACCGGCCGGGCCATCGCCCTGCCGGCTGTAACCGGACATGCCCTTCACGGGGCCTGTCCATGAACGTGGAGAATGGCATGGATCGTGCTCAAAAGGCCGCAGCCGTCGCCGAACTGAACCGCACCTTCTCCGAGGTCGGCGTGGTGGTCGTCACCCGCAACCTCGGCATGACCGTCGCGCAATCGACGGATCTGCGCAACAAGATGCGGGCAGCCGGCGCGGCCTATAAGGTCTCGAAGAACAAGCTTGCCAGGATCGCGCTCGACGGGACCGACTATGGATCGATCGGCGACATGCTGACCGGCCCGGTCGGCCTCGCCACCTCGACCGACCCGGTCGCGGCCGCCAAGGTGGCCGTCGACTTCGCGAAGACGAACGACAAGTTCGAAATCGTGGGCGGCGCGATGGGTTCGACCGCTCTCGACGTGGCTGGCGTTCAGGCGCTGGCGACCCTGCCCTCGCTGGATGAACTGCGCGCGAAGATCGTGGGCCTCATCGTCGCTCCGGCGACGAAGCTCGCGACCATCACCCAGGCTCCCGCGGCGCAGATCGCCCGCGTGCTGTCCGCCTACGCGGAGAAGGAAGCGGCCTGAATTTCGGGCATTCCTGGTTTTTGATTTCACGACATCTGGGGCCAAATCGCCCCGACATGGAGATTACACATGGCAGACCTGAACGCGCTGGTTGACCAGCTGAGCGAGCTGACCGTCCTCGAGGCCGCCGAGCTCTCGAAGATGCTCGAAGAGAAGTGGGGCGTCTCGGCCGCCGCTGCCGTCGCAGCCGCTCCGGCCGCTGGTGGCGCCGCTGCCCCGGCCGCCGAAGAGAAGACCGAGTTCGACGTGATCCTGACCGGCGACGGTGGCAAGAAGATCAACGTCATCAAGGAAGTCCGCGCGATCACCGGCCTGGGCCTGACCGAAGCCAAGGCGCTGGTCGAGGGCGCTCCGAAGCCCGTCAAGGAAGGCATCAACAAGGACGAGGCCGAGAAGCTGAAGAAGCAGCTCGAGGAAGCCGGCGCGACCGTCGAGCTGAAGTAATCCGACGAGGCGCGCGGGCTCCGGCCCGCCGCCTTTCGGTGAAGCCGGTCGCGGGGCGGAAGTCTGGCGACCGGTGTTCAGCAGAAAAGGGGCGATTCCCATGCGGGAGTCGCCCCTTTTTCGTATCGATGTCGATGGAATGGAAGGATGGCGATACCGCTACCCGGCGATCAGCCAGAGGATCACGCCGATACCGATCAGGAACAGGATCAGGGCGAGCATCGCGCCAGCCCGGCTCCACCGCCGATAGGCTAACTCGGCCAGCCATTGCCCGAGATCGAAGACAAATTCCACCGCGTCACCCAGTGCGATCATTCCGTCGGCCCCCTTCGGCAGAAGCGTTTGAGCGGTGGCGCGCCGGCGACCAAGCCTCTACGAACCACCGCGCCCCCCGGCGATCATGCCGGTTCATGGGAAACCTCCTCCCCCTGGACGGGGACGTCTCCCCGACCGGGCATCAACCGAGGCCGGCCGATCATCAGGTTGAGGTCGCGCAACGCCCGCAGCAGCGACAGCCCGCCCGGCCCGGCGATGTAGCGCGGGGCCCAGTCCGGCGCATATTTCTCCTTGTACGCGCGCAGGCCGCGAAAGCCGTAGAAGCGCTCGCCGTGCCGGAACAGCAATGCCGCCGCCTTGGCCCAGGCCGGGGCCAGCCGCCGCCCCTCGATACCCGAGAGCGGCGCTAGGCCCAAGTTGAACCGGGCATAGCCCTGCGCCTTGCCCCATTGCATCAGCTCGACGAACAGGAAGTCCATCACGCCGGACGGCGCGTCGTTGGCGTGACGCATCAGATCCACCGACAATTCCCCCTGGTCACCGGTGCGCCAGACATTGGCGAAGGCGACGATCCGGCCCTCGACCCGCACCACCGCGCAGTCGAAATGCGACAGATAATGGTCGTCGAACCGGCCCAGGCTGAACCCCTTCTCGCGATGCCGCTTCGCCACGACCCATTCGTCGGACACCCGGCGGAGTTCGGGCAGCACCGAGGGCAGATCGGCGGCCGGCACCAGCGCGAAGACCGCACCTTCGCGCCCCAGCTTGCGCACCGCATGGCGCAGCGACCGCTTCACCCCGGTCTCGATCGTGAAGCGATGGAGGTCGACGATCGCCTCCTCGCCATATTTGATGATCTGGAGGCCCATCTCGATCGCGATCTCCAGCACCTCGGCGCTGATCTGGTAGAGCAGCAGCCGCCCCTGCGCGGCATCCGCCAGCGCGCGCAACTGCCAGAGCAGGTCGGCCCAGGCTTCGCGCGCGCCGACCGGGTCGGCCATCACTATCCAGCTCGATCCCCGCACCTGATACATGACGAAGGCGCTGCCATCGGGCGAGAAGAGGAAGCGCTTGTCGCCGGTCAGCGCCAGCATCGCGTCGGTCCGCTCCGCCGTGGCGAGGACGGCGAGCACCTCCTCCTCGCGTGCCTGGTCGCCGGGCCGGGCGGGCGCGGGCAGGAACAGCCGCCAGCAGACGGCCACCGCCAGCACCACCCCCGCCCCCAGGCTGGCGCGCAGGAAGCGCGAGGGATCGTCGCGCGTGCCGAACTCCCACCAGAGCTGGTCGCTATAGCCGACGCGCTTGTAGGAGAAGAAGCCGACCCAGACCGACACCGCGATCACCACCGCGATGCTCGCGAGCCAGGCCGGCGACAGCGGCCGCGCGACCAGGGCGGTGCGGCGGTAGAAGGCGTCGCGCGTATAATGGAGCAGCCCCGCGATCGTCAGGCAGACGATCGCCTCCTCATAGTCGATGCCCTTGAACAGGCTGAACGCCGCGCCCGCCACCAGCAGCGCGCGCGTCGCGATCAGCGCGCCGTCGAGCCGGCGGTAGAGGCCCGGCGCGAGTAGCAGCAGGCCGGTGCCGACCAGGCTGGAGGCGAAGTGCGACGCCTCGATGAAGGGCAGCGGCACCACCCGCGACAGGTCGTGCAGACGGGCGGGAATGGCCGGCAGGGCGCTCGACAGCAGCAGCACCGCGCCACCGCCGAAGGTCGCCGCGCTCATCAGCAGCGGCGCGATCCCGGTCGCGACCTGTTGCGCGCCGCGAAAGGTGTTGGGGTGGCGGCGCTGCCCCTCGTGCAACACCAGCAGGACGATGCCGATGGCGAGCGGCAACAGATAATAGAGGACGCGATAGGCGATCAGCGCCGCGAACAGCGCGGTGCGGTCGACCGGCACGGCCGCCAGCACCACCGCCTCGAACACGCCGATGCCGCCCGGCACATGGCTGATCAGCGTCGCGACGATCGCCAGCGCATAGGCCAGGATGAACAGCGGCAGCAGCGTCGGGTCCGCGCCGGGGATCAGCAGGAACAGCGCGGCGCTGGCGGCGGCCAGGTCGATCGTGGCGATGCCGATCTGCGCCAGCGCCTGCCGGCCGCTGGGCAGGGGGACGCTCCATCCCCGCCAGCCGACCCGGCGCGGACCGAAGGAGCAGAGCAGCAGCAGCAGGACGATCGCGACGACGATGGCGATGCCGATCATCTGCGCGGCCGTCGCGCCTAGCGACACCTCGCCCAGCACCAATGGCCCGCGATGCAGGACCAGCGCCGCGCCGGTCACCGCCATCACCCCCATCCAGAAGGTCGCGCCGGCGATCGCGACGACGCGCGCCACGTCCGGACCGTCCAGCCCGGCGCGGGTATAGATGCGATAGCGCGCCGACCCGCCGGTCAGCAGCGCCAGCCCCAGATTATGGCTGAGCGTATAGCTGGTGAAGGACGCCATCGCCGCCGTCCGCCACGGCAGCGGCCGGCCGACGATGCGGAGCGCCAGCACGTCATAGACGGTCAGCGCCAGATAGCTGGCGATGGTCAACGCCACCGCGGCCGCCACCTGTCCGCGATCGATCGCGTGGAAGGCGGCGGTCACGTCCGCCAGCCTAATCGTCCGGGTCAGGTGGTGGAGCGCCCCCAGCCCCAGGCCGACCAGCAGCATCACGACCAGCACCGAGCCATAGCGGCGGTGCCGACCGATCCATTCGGTCAGGCGGGCGCGGGCGATGTCACTCATGGGGCAGATGCTCGATCCGCTGCCAGACCTGCGCCTTGCAGAGCAGCCCCCCGACCACGCAGCCCTTCACCCGCATCGCATTGCGACCGAGCGGCACCAGCGTCGAGGAGAAGCGGCGGCCCATGTCGGGCACGAACACGGTGCCGGCCCAGCTGCCGTCGCCGCGCGCGGCGTAGTCCACCAGCAGTTCCGTGCCGACCAGCGACGCGACGCCGCCGCTCCGCGCATCCGCCGCCGCGCCGCGATCGGCCCAGACGATCCAGCCGCAAAGATGGTCGTTGCACGCCCCGGTCCGCACCGCGACGCTGCTGGTCGGGTTGATCCACAAGCCCTCCACCACCGAACCGGTGGCCTGGGGCTCGGCGACCAGAGGCGTGGTGCCGATCACCATCGCCGCCGCCATCCCCGCCAATCGCCTGATCATATCGGTTGTCCCGCCCTCTTCATCCGATGGAACTAGGCGCGGGCCGGTGGCGGCCGGCTGGGGGGAAACTGAACTTTCCGTAATCTGGCGCAAGGCGGAGGGCCGGCGTCCGCGCAATATGACCGATCGGTCATCCCGCTTCCACCCGCCTACCAGCCGCGATGCGGCACAAGCACGAGACGAAAGGATCTTGAGGACCGCCGATGCCCGCCCATCCGCCCGCCAGCCGCCCATCGGGCTTCCTGCATCTGCTCGGCCGTCACAGCCGCCCGCTGGACCCGGAGGAGGAGCATGTGCTCGACCGGATGCAGGAACGGCTGCCGATCTCCCGCGATGCGGCGGACGTGGCGGACGAGCGGGCGACCCTGGGCGATCGGCTCGCCGACCGGGTGGCGGCGATCGGCGGCAGCTGGGGCTTCATCATCGCCTTCACGGTGGTGCTGCTCGGCTGGATGCTGCTGAACAGCGACGTGCTGTCGCACTGGGGGCTGAGCTTCGACCCCTATCCCTATATCTTCCTCAACCTGATGCTCTCGACGCTGGCGGCGATCCAGGCGCCGGTGATCATGATGAGCCAGAACCGGCAGGCGGCGAAGGACCGGCTGGCCGCCAGCCTGGACTATGAGGTCAATCTGCGCACCGAACTGGAGATCCTGCGCCTGCACGAGAAGCTGGACGTGGCGATCGCCGAGCGGCTGGACCGGCTGATCGCAGCCGTGGAGCAACGATCGTGATCCGGCCGCCCTGGGCCCTTGCCTCGATGACCGGACTGGCGGGCGCGACGGTCACCGCCGCGCTGGTCCTGTCGGGGCCGCTCGACCTGCCGATGCGGACCCGGCAGCAGGATGCGACCTTCGCGATGCTCGACGAGCCGGACGGGCCCGAACCGGTCGTGACCAGCCTGCGCACCGGCGGAATCGAGCAGCGTGCCGGGATGCGCGTCGGCGATGCGGTGGTCGCGATCGACGGCCTGGACCATCCCTCGCTGCGCGCCCTGCGGCATCATCTGGCCGATCCGGGCCCGATTTCGTTACGTGTACGACGCGGGGGTGACGAACTGCCGATCCACCTGCTATCGCCGCCGGCAGGAGAACAGCGTGGCAAACCGAATCCTCTTGGTGGAGGACGATAGCTCTACCGCCGACTATATCGCCAACGGCCTTCGCGAAGAGGGATTTCTGGTCGACCGCGCCGCCAATGGCCGCGACGGCCTGTTCCACGCCACCGACGGCAGTTACGACTGCATCATACTGGACCGGATGCTGCCGGGCATGGACGGCATGGCGGTGCTCGCCGCCGTCCGCGCCGCCGGCATCGCGACGCCGATGATGATCCTGTCGGCGATGAGCTCGCCCGAGGACCGGGTATCGGGCCTCACCTCCGGCTCAGACGATTACCTCACCAAGCCGTTCGTCTTCGCCGAACTGCTGGCCCGCGTGCGGCTGCTGATCCGGCGCGGCGTCGCCGGCCCGGCGGTGGAGACGCGGCTGGTATGCGACGATCTGGAGATGGACCTGCTCGCCCACCGGGTGAAGCGGGCCGGCAAGCCGATCGACCTGCAACCGCGCGAATATCGCCTGCTCGAATTCATGCTCCAGCATGTCGACCAGGTCGTCACCCGCACCATGTTGCTGGAGGGGGTGTGGGATTACCATTTCGATCCCGGCACCAACGTCACCGACGTGCATATCAGCCGCTTGCGCAAGAAGATCGACGAGGGGTTCGCGCGGCCACTGCTCCATACCGTGCGCGGATCGGGCTATAAGCTGGGGACGGAGCGATAAGACGACGCCTGGCCCGGTCGACCACGCTGCGCTTCGCGGCGCTGGTCTTCGCGTGCCAGCTGATCGGCGCGGCGACCACGATCGCGACGATCCGCTTCCTGACCCAGGCGCAGATCGCCGAGGATGCGCAGATCATCGCCGAGAAGCTGCGCCGGCAGATCAGCGCCCAATACGCCCGCGGCGGCCCCGCGGCGGTCCGGCGCGCGATCGACGTGCGGATGGCGACGGTCGGCGTGCCGCAGGGCGTGGTGCTGCTGACCGATGCGGCGGGCCGCCGGATCGCCGGCAATGTCGCCGACTGGCCGCCGACCGTGTCGCTGGCGCACGATCATGAGACGATCGAGATCTTCCGCATCGGCCATGACACGCCGGAACGGATGCGGGTCGTCGCCAGCCGCCTGCCCGATGGCGAGCGGCTGCTGACCGGCCATGTCATCGAGCGCGAGCTGCGCTTCGCCCGGGTGATGGAGGACGCGATGGCGGTGGCGATGGCCATGGCGGTCGCGCTGGCCGGCCTGGGCGCATGGCTGGCCGCGCGGATGATCGAGGCGCGGCTGGGCCGCACCGTCGCCACCGCCGAGGCCGTGGCGGCCGGCGACCTGGCACGGCGGGTGGCGCTCGACGGCAGCCGGGACGCGTTCGAGGCGCTCGCCGTCTCGGTCAATGCGATGCTGGACCGGATCGCGACGCTGATGACCGAGTTGAAGGTCGCGACCGATGGGCTGGCGCACGACCTGCGCTCCCCCCTCACCCGCCTGCGCGCGACACTGGAACGGGCGCTCGCCGCCAGCCAGGACGAGGGCGCGCGCGTCGCCGTGCTCCGTGCCCTGGACGAAGGCGACCGGCTGCTGGCGATGCTCGACACCGCCTTGCGCATCACCCGCGCGGAGGCGGGGCTGGGCCGGGAAGCCTTTGTCGCGATCGATCTGGCGACGATGATCCGCGATCTGGTCGAGATGTTCGAGCCGCTGGCCGAGGATCGCGGCATGACCGTGTCGGCGACGGTGCCGGCGACATTGCCGATCGTCGCGCATCGCGAGATCCTCGGCCAGGCGCTCGCCAATCTGGTCGACAATGCGCTGAAATATGGCGACGGACAGGTGGAAGTCACGGCAACGCGAGTCGCGGGTGGCGTCGCGATCAGCGTCGTCGACGACGGCCCCGGCATTCCCGCCGACCGCCGTCCGGAGGCAATGAAGCGCTTCGGACGGCTGGATGCCGCGCGCAGCGAGAGCGGTGCGGGCCTGGGCCTGACGCTGGCGGCGGCGGTGGCGCACCTGCATGAGGGCACGCTGACGCTGGGGGACAATCGTCCCGGTCTGATCGCGCATCTGACGCTGGGGGGCTGATGCGTCGGCGTTCCTGACCAAATCGTCATCTGGCGGACGGCGGACGGATGGCTGTTGCCCGCCACAAACGCCCGTCCGCCGCTGAGAGAGTTACGATCATGTCGCCATTCCGCCCGTCCCGTGCCCGCCGGCGCCGGCTATCCATCCTGGTCGTGGCGGCCGTGGTGCTGATCGGCCTGGGCGGCCTGTTCCTGGCGGGCGGCTATGCGGTCCGCGATCCGATCCGCGTCTATCCGGCAGAGGGACAGCGACGGCCGGTCGCAGCCCTGCTGATGTCGGGTGACATGGGCCTGCATTTCGGTGCGGGTCCGGCGGTGGCGCGGATGCTGGCCGCGCATGGCACCGAGGTGGTGGCGGTCCGGTCGCCCGTGCTGTTCCGCTTCCATCGCAGCCGGGCGGAGGTGGACGCGATCGTCGCCCAGTTGGTGCGACGGGCGCTGGCGCTCACCGGCAACGGCCGCATCGTCCTGATCGGGCAGAGCTATGGTGCCGACATGCTCCAGACCGGGCTGGCCGCGCTCCCCGCCGATCTGCGCGCGCATGTCGCGGGCGTGATCCTGATCGTGCCGGGCGCGACCGTCTATTTCCGCGCGGACCCGACCGGCCTGCTCTATGAGACCCGGCCGGACAGCCTGGCCGCCGACACGCTGCCCCGGCTCGACTGGACGCCGCTCGGCTGCATCTACGGACGCGATGAAACGGACAGCGCCTGCCGCACGCTCCGCCAGCGCAACGCACGGATCGTCGCGCTGCCCGGCGGCCATTATGTCGACCATCATCAGGCCGCGCTCGACGACGCGGTGCGCCGCGCCGTCGAGGCCGCCCGCTGATCGCTTAGCCGACGAAGGCGCGCTCGATCACGAAGCTGCCGGGATTGGCGTTCGACCCCTCCACGAAGCCCAGCCCCTCCAGCATCGCCGCCGTCTGGCGGATCATGTCGGTCGAACCGCACAGCATCACCCGGTCATTCTCCGGATCGAGATGCGCCGGCCCCTCCAGCGGTGGGTGGAACAGGCGGCCGTCGGCGATCAGCGCGTCGATCCGGCCCTGCGTCCGGAACGGCTCGCGCGTCACGGTCGGGATATAGTGGAACTGCGCCCTGGCCTCGTCGGCCACCAGCGGATCGTCGGCCAGCTGCGCGGCCAGTTCATCGTGATAGGCGAGGTCGCTGACCCGGCGCACGCTGTGTACCGCCACCACCTGCTCGAAGCGCTGATACACTTCCGGATCGCGCGCCAGGCTGAGGAAGGGCGCGAGACCGGTGCCGGTCGACAGCATGAACAACCGCTTGCCGCCGAGCAGCGCGTCGCAGACCAGCGTGCCGGTCGGCTTCTTGCCGAGATAGAGCTGGTCGCCCACGTCGATCCGCTGGAGGCGCGAGGTCAGCGGGCCGTCCTCGACCTTGATCGACAGGAACTCCAGTTCCTCCGACCAGGCCGGGCTGGCGACCGAATAGGCGCGCATCAGCGGCTTGCCGGCGTCGCCGGGCAGGCCGATCATCACGAACTCGCCCGAGCGGAAGCGGAACGAGTCCGGCCGGTCGACCGCGAAGGAAAAGAGATGCTCGTTCCAATGCTTCACCCAGCGGACGGCAACCGTCTGAAAAGCGGCATGATCGGGAATCGTCGCGGGCGCGCGAACGGCGGTTTCCATGGCGGGACCTTAGTAATTGCGAACGGTTCGCGGCTATTGCCATGCACGGGGCACGTCAACCGCGTCGCGCCCCGTTACCGCAACCTGCCGCCCGGCTCAACCGAACCGCTTGTTGGCCTGCCTCAACCCGCGCTTGTCGGCCCGAGCAGGTCGAGCACCGCCGCGGTCATCGCCACCGCGCCCGTGACGATCGCCGGTTCGGGCGCGATCTTGAACAAGGGGGAATGGTGCGAGGCGATGGGCGGGCCGCCCGCGCGGGCCGCGTCGATCGCCGCCCGGGGCGTGCCGCCGACCGAGAAATAATAGCCCTTCACGCCGGTTTCGGGCTGCACGTAGAAGGCGAAATCCTCCGCCCCCATGCCCTTTTGCGCGAACGGGGCGACATGGTCCGCCCCCAGGGTGCGCGCGATCACCGCGTTCAGCCGGCGTGCCAGCGGTGCATCGTTGATCGTGGTCGGCGTCCCCTCGCTGACCGTGACAACGGGCATCTTGTCCGCCGCCATGCCGTTCATCACGCCGACGCCACGCGCGACGCGGCGGATGCCGTCGAGCAGCGCCGTGCGCTCGCCCTCGTTATTGGCGCGCACCGTGACCTGCAGCACCGCCTGGTCGGAGATGATGTTGTGCTTCGCCCCGGCATGGAAGGAGCCGACGGTGATGACGCCGGGATCGAGCGGCTGGCGATCCCGACTGATGATGCCTTGCAGGCCGATCACGATCTGCGACGCCATATAGACCGGGTCCTTGCCCATATGCGGGCTGGCCCCGTGCGCGCCGATGCCGGGCACGGTGATGTCGACCGAATCGGACGAGGAATATTGAATCCCCTCCGATGCGGAGACGGTCCCGGCCGCCCGCTCGGCATCGACATGGAAGGCCAGCGCATATTGCGGCTTGGGGAAGCGAGTGTAGAGCCCGTCCTTCAGCAGCGCCTCCGCGCCGCCGACGCGTTCCTCGGCGGGCTGGACGACGAAGACCACCGTCCCCTTCCACCGCGCCTTCAGCGCCGCCAGCCGGCGCGCGGTCGCGACCATCGCGGTGATGTGCGTGTCGTGGCCGCAGGCATGCATGACCGGCGATTCGACGCCGTCCAGCCCGACCTGCCGCGCCTTGGAGGCATTGGGCAGGCCGGACTTCTCCTCCACCGGCAGACCGTCCATATCGGCGCGGACCAGCACCACCGGGCCCTCGCCGTTGCGCAGCACGCCGACCACGCCGGTCCGCCCGACCTTCTCGGTCACCGTCATGCCGGGCACCGCGCGCAACGCGGTCGCCATCCGCGCCGCCGTCTTCTCCTCGCGGAACGACAGTTCGGGGTTGCGGTGGAACCAGTCCCACATCTGGCCCAGATCACGGTCGTAATCGGCCTTCACCGCCGCGGCCCAGTCGGGCGTCTGCGCCAGGGCGGGCGACACCGGCACTGCGAGCATGGCAGAGATTAAGAATGGCGTGAGCAGGCGCATGGCGAAGTCCCCTTTTTCCCAGCATCCTATCGCACGTACCGCGTACCACCAGCCCCATTCCGGACAATGATGAAGCGGTTCTGCTCGCGCCCAAGCCTCGCTATAGCCGGCGCATGTTCGATCTGACCGCCTATCTCGCCCGCATCGACCTGCCGGCCCGCCCCACGCTCGACGCCGCCGGCCTTGCCCGGTTGCAGCATGCCCATCGCCTCGCCATCCCGTTCGAGAATCTCGACGTGATCCTGGGTCGCGGCATCGCCATCGACAGCGCGTCGGTGTTCGCCAAGCTGGTGACGGCACGGCGCGGCGGCTATTGCTTCGAGCAGAACCGGCTGTTCGGCGATGCGCTGAGCGCGCTGGGTTTCGATCATCGCCCCCTGCTCGCCCGCGTCTGGCTCGGCGCGATCGAGACACCGCCCCTCACCCACACCCTCAGCCTGGTGACGATCGACGGCGCGGACTGGATCGCCGATGCCGGGTTCGGCGGCAGCTATGCCCCGCCCATGCCGCTGCGCGACGGTGCGACGGCAGAGGCGCCCGACGGCGCGAATTTCCACCTACGGCAGGAGCCGGACGGCAGCTGGCTGCTGCTGCGCGACGGACCGAGCGCCACCACCGACGGGCGCGGCACCGGCCCCGGCTATCAGCCGCAATACAGCTTCACCCTGGCGGCGGTCGCGCCGGCCGACCTGGCGCTCAGCAACCACTGGACCTCGACCGCGCCGAACATCCGCTTCACCACGCACCGGATCGTCAGCCTCGTGCTGCCGCATGGCTTCGCTTCCTTGACCGACCGTCATTATCGCCGCCGCGCCGCCGACAAGGAGACGGAGGCGACGATCACCGACCAGCGCGTCTACCGGATGCGGCTCAGCCTGATGTTCGGCATCGACCTGCCCGCCGAGGATATCGAGACCCTGTTCGCCCTGGACTGAACGACGCATCGGATCGTTCGAACAAAGCGGGACCGGTCCCTTCCCCCCAGCGGCCATCGCCCCCATATCCGGCGGCGATGGCCATTCAGATCCGCACCAGCCTCGCCGAACCCGAGACCGGCGAAGAATTCGTCCCCCACCGCCCCCAGCGGCCGGAGAAGGTGGAGGGTGGCAGGCGCTTCGAGCTGGTCAGCGAATATACGCCCTCGGGCGACCAGCCGACCGCGATCGCCGAACTGGTGCAGACCGCGCGCGCCGGCGAGAAGGACCAGGTGCTGCTCGGCGTCACCGGCTCGGGCAAGACCTTCACCATGGCCAAGGTGATCGAGGCGATGCAGCGGCCGGCGCTGATCCTCGCGCCCAACAAGATCCTCGCCGCGCAGTTGTACGGCGAGTTCAAGTCGTTCTTCCCGAACAATGCGGTCGAATATTTCGTCAGCTATTACGACTATTACCAGCCTGAAGCCTATGTGCCGCGTTCGGACACCTATATCGAGAAGGAATCGTCGATCAACGAGTCGATCGACCGGATGCGCCATTCGGCCACCCGGTCCCTGCTCGAACGCGACGACGTGATCATCGTCGCCTCGGTGTCGTGCCTCTACGGCATCGGTTCGGTCGAGACCTATTCGGCGATGATCTTCGACCTGAAAAAAGGCCAGACCGTCGACCAGCGCGAGGTGGTGCGCAAGCTGGTCGCGCTCCAGTACAAGCGCAACGACGCCGCCTTCCAGCGTGGCAATTTCCGCGTGCGTGGCGACAATCTGGAAATCTTCCCGTCGCATTATGAGGACAGCGCCTGGCGCATCTCCTTCTTCGGCGACGATATCGAGGAGATCGTCGAGTTTGATCCGCTGACCGGTCAGAAGGTCGCCAGCCTCAACTCGGTGCGCATCTACGCCAATTCGCACTATGTCACGCCCGGCCCGACGATGAAGCAGGCGACGCAGGCGATCCGCCACGAACTGACCGAACGGTTGAAGGAGCTGGAAGCGGAGGGGAAGCTGATCGAGCATCAGCGGTTGGAGCAGCGCACCAATTTCGACCTGGAGATGATCGCCGCGACGGGCAGCTGCAACGGCATCGAGAATTACAGCCGCTTCTTGACCGGCCGCCTGCCCGGCGAGCCGCCGCCGACCCTGTTCGAATATCTGCCGGAGAATGCGCTGCTCTTCGTCGACGAGAGCCACCAGACGATCGGCCAGATCAACGGCATGTCGCGCGGCGACCATCGGCGCAAGATCACGCTGGCCGAATATGGTTTCCGCCTGCCCTCGGCGATCGACAATCGGCCCCTGCGCTTCAACGAATGGGACGCGATGCGCCCGCAGACGGTCTGCGTCTCGGCGACGCCGGGCAGCTGGGAGATGGAGCAGGCCGGCGGCGTCTTCGCCGAACAGGTCATCCGTCCGACCGGGCTGATCGACCCGCCGATCGAGATCAAGCCGGTCGAGGAACAGGTGCAGGACCTGATCCAGGAGTGCAAGAAGACCGCCGAGCTCGGCTATCGTACGCTAGTCACCACGCTGACCAAGCGGATGGCGGAGGACCTGACCGAGTACATGCACGAGGCGGGGATCAAGGTCCGCTACATGCATTCCGATGTCGAGACGCTGGAGCGCATCGAGCTGATCCGTGACCTGCGGCTGGGCGTCTACGACGTGCTGATCGGCATCAACCTGCTGCGCGAGGGGCTCGACATTCCGGAATGCGGGCTGGTCGCCATCCTGGACGCCGACAAGGAAGGCTTCCTGCGCTCGGAGACGTCGCTGATCCAGACCATCGGCCGCGCGGCACGCAATGTCGACGGCCGGGTGATCCTATATGCCGACCGCATCACCGGCTCGATGGAGCGGGCGATGAACGAGACCGGGCGGCGGCGCGAGAAGCAGAAGGCGTATAACGAGGAACACGGCATCACGCCGACCACGATCCGCCGCAATATCGGCGACATCATCGCACATGTCTCGCAGGGCGATCAGGTCACGGTCCCGATCGACGAGGAACGGCCGCACATGGTCGGCCACAATCTGCGCGCCTATATCGAGGAACTCGAAAAGAAGATGCGCAAGGCGGCCGCGGACCTCGAGTTCGAAGAGGCCGGGCGGCTGCGCGACGAGATCCGCCAGTTGGAGGGGGAAGAACTCGGCCTGCCCGTCCACGAGCAGAAGGCCCCGATCATGGGGCGCAGCAACGAAGGCAAGCCGGGCACGCGCAAGACCCGGTTCGGCAAGTCGCAGAAGTTCGCGTCCGGCCGCAAGGCGCGCGGTTGAGGAGGTGGCGGCGCGCTTGTCGTCAAGCGCGCCGCCCGGACGATCAATCCTTCAGCCCGGCGGGCACCGTGCCGCCATTCTTCTCCAGCTCGCGCATCACCGCCTTGTGCAGCCAGATGTTCATCTCGGCGGAGCCGTCCTTCGCACCGCTATAACCGAGCTCGGTCGCCAGCTCCTTGCGGTTGTCCAGCGACGAGTCGAGGTCGAGCAACTTCATCAAGTCGACGATCGAGCTGCGCCAGTTGAGGTTCGGATTGCCCTTGCGCTGGGCGACGCCGGTCAGCACCGCCTCGACATCGACCGGCGCCTGTGCAGCGGGCGCCTGCCCGGGTGCGGGCTGCTGCGAGGGTGCCTGGGCAGGAACGCCCGCCTGCGGCACCGGCTGATGCTGCGGCGCGGGTGCGGGCGCTGCGGGGGCTGCGTCCTTCTTGCCGCCGAACTGGCCGCCAAGCGGGCCATGGTCGCCGAAGATGGCGGACTTGATCTTGCCGAAGATGCTCATGCTATCCTACTCCTGAAAGCCCGCCCAACGTCCCGGTGACCGTTCCGGCTCCCTGCCAAGCGGCTCAAGTCCCTCAACCTGCGTTCAAATTGTCCGCGGCAGTGCCGTAATAGCTGGCGACGCGATCGGCATAGGCCTGGTCGAAGACGGGCGCGTTGTTCGACCAGCTGGGGCCGCCTTCCAGAAGCCGGCGGTCGACGGTGATGACATAGAGGTCGCGGACCGGATCGAACTGGAGCAGTGCGAAGGGCACCGGATAGAAGCTCTTGCCCATGCCCAGGAAGCCGCCGAGCGACAGCACCGCATGGGTGACGCGGCCCGAGCCCTTGTGCACCATGAAGGAATAGACCGAGCCGACCACGTCGCCGTCGCGGCTCTCGACCTTGACGCTGTGCGCGACATTGGATTGCAGCAGCAACTGGGTGGGTGCCTGTTCGGTGGTCGACATTATACTACTCCTGTTAAACCGTCGGTCGAACCGGCGGCGCGGCTCGACGGTTCCCTGACGTCAGCGGGTTGAGCCGCCCCTCTCCGCCGCCTAAGCGCGGAGGCGATGCCTGTTCACCAATCCGGCGCGCGCTCGCACCGCCCGCACACGCCCCTTCTGGCCACCCTGATCGCCTCGTCGGTTGCGGGTTGCGTCGCCCCGACCGTCCAGGCTCCGCCCGCCGCACCGCGTCCGGTCACGGTCGCGCCGCCGCCACCCGTCCAGCCGGCGCTCGGGCCGGACTGGCGGGACTGGCCGCTGACGCCGGGGACGTGGCGCTACGCGCCGGCCGGCCCCAGCGGCGTCACGGTGGCGACGTTCGGCACCGCGCAGGACCTGCCGCGCCTGCGCCTGTCCTGCGAGCGCGGGGCGCGCCAGATCGCGATCACCCTGCCGGGCGCGACCGGCACGGCCAACCTGGAGGTCCGCACCACCAGCACCAGCCGGACGATCGCCGCGACCGCACGGAACAGCCCGGACGAATGGCCGCCCGTGTCGCTGGAGGTGCGGCTGAGCGCGACCGACCCGTTGCTGGATGCCATGGCGTTCAGCCGGGGGCGCTTCACCATCGGCCAGCCTGGACGGCCGCCGCTGGTCATACCCGCCTATGCGGAGATCGGCCGAGTGATCGAGGATTGTCGGGGCTGATTCATTGGCCTGGAATCGCGACCGGGGGGCGGGAAGATCGTCTAAAATGGAACTGAGAACAAGGCTTGTATCGAACGTCGGTCCGGCACACATTGTTCTCGCGATCGGAAACGATCGCATTTGGCTCTCAACAAGCGAAAGGAGGTGATCCGATGTCTCATGGTTCAGCAGTGGGGTCGGTTCAGTTCGTTCGGGGGACTGGCCTCTAAGCACCGCCGGGTGACGCCGGGGGGTATTCTCCCCCAAGCAACGGCATCGCCCACAGGTTCGGAGGTCACATGGTTTCCCGGGCTGGAGCTCTCCGGCCGCTGACCATGTTTGGGGGTTGTCGGGTCGTCGGGAGACGCCTCGGCAACCTCTTCTCATTTCTAGGCCATTGATCGACGCGCGAAAGCCCAAGCCGCGGCTTATTGCAGAGGCAGGTCCAGGCGCATCACCGTGCCCTGTCGTGCGCGTTCCAGCGTCATTTCCCCGTCCAGTTGCCGGGCCAGATTGCGGGACACGTCCAGTCCCAGGCTGGTCACCTGCTCCAGGTCGAAACCCGGCGGCAGTCCCACGCCATCGTCGCCGATCGTCAGCAGCAACCGCTCGCCCGCCCTGCACAAGGTGATCGTGATCAGCCCGCCGGGGCGGTCGGCAAAGCCATGTTCGATCGCATTGGCCACCGCCTCCGCCATGATCAACGCGAGCGGAATGGCCGCCTGTGGCGCGAGGAACAGTTCGGACTCGACCGCCATGACATGGCGAAGGCCCGGCTTGCCGCTTGCCTCGATCAGGCCGGCGGTCAGATCGGTCAGGAAGGAGTCGAGCGGCACCTGTTCGCCACTCGTCGCGTAGAGCTTTCGCTGGATGCGGCCGATCGTCTGCACGCGCGTACCTGCATCGGCCAGCGCCTGGCGCGCCGCCGGGTCGGCGACCTTGGACTGTTGCAGCGATAGCATCGCCCCGACCATCTGCAGATTGTTCGATACCCGGTGCTGCAATTCATGGAACAGCATCTCGGTCCGTTCGGCGAGTTCGCTACATTCCCGCGCGATGCGGGCGGAGCGTTCGCGTTCATCGGCCAAGCGGATGTTGGCGCGCTTCATCGAATCGATCAGCATCACGTCGACCGTTACCACCACCCCGTAAAAGCCCATCGCCAGGGCGGTCGGGCCATTTAGGGTGAAGGTGTGGAACGGCGGCACGAATGCATACCAGGCCGTCACGCCGCAGATGATCGCGGCCAGTGTCCCCGGACCACGTCCGAACAGGAATGCGCTGACGATGATCGCAGGGAAGAAGGTCAGGAACGGATAGCCCGGCGGCAGCGCCCAGTTGAGGCCGGCCCGCATCCAGGCCGCGATCAGGCATAGCAGCAACGCCGCAGCGTAGCTCAGAACGGTACGCCATCCACTTGAGATCGCACCAAAGCTTTTATCGCCAATCACGGCATGCGTCATGGCGGAACGATCGAAAAAAAACTATACCAGTTTATCGCATCCGGCAGCGGGATCGTCCGGACCGCGCCTTCGCGACCAGTCGGGGGCGAATGGCGCGACCTGCCGGATCAGCGGTCAGGCGAAACGCCGGCGAACGTCCAAAAAAGGGAGGTTGTCCAGACTTGGGCTGCTGCGGACGCAGGAACCCTGGGCGGACGAGACCAACGCCTTCATGGTGTGCAGCCCCGCGCTCCCGCGCTGCCGCGCAGGCGGCAGCGGCTTTTCGCTGGAATGTCGTCAGGCCGGGGTCAGCAACTTCTCGCGCGCGATCTTCTCGCGCCATACCAGCGGGGCGAGATGGTGGACATTCTGCCCCTCGGCATCGACCGCGACGGTCACCGGGAAATCGCTGACCTCGAATTCGTAGATCGCCTCCATCCCCAGATCCTCGAAGCCGACGACCTTGCTGCCCTTGATCGCCCGCGCGACCAGATAGGCCGCGCCGCCGACCGCCATCAAATAGGCGCTCCGGTGATCGCGGATCGCTTCCACCGCCGCCGGACCGCGCTCGGCCTTGCCGACCATCGCGAGCAGGCCCTGCTCCAGCATCATCCGCGTGAACTTGTCCATGCGCGTCGCGGTGGTCGGGCCGGCGGGGCCGACCACTTCCTCGCCGACCGGATCGACCGGCCCGACATAATAGATCACCCGCCCCCGGAACTCGACCGGCAGTTCCTCGCCGCGCGCCAACATGTCGGCGATCCGCTTGTGCGCGGCGTCGCGACCGGTCAGCATCTTGCCGTTGAGCAGCAGCCGATCGCCATGCTTCCAGCTCTGCACCACCTCCGGCGTCAGCGTGTCGAGATCGACGCGCTTGGCGGCGGCGTCGGGCTTCCAGTCGACCTGCGGCCAGTCGGCGAGGTTCGGCGTCTCCAGATAGGCCGGGCCGCTGCCATCGAGCGTGAAATGCGCATGGCGGGTCGCGGCGCAATTGGGGATCATCGCCACCGGCTTGGACGCGGCATGGGTCGGCCAGTCGAGGATCTTCACGTCGAGGATGGTCGACAGGCCGCCCAGCCCCTGCGCGCCGATGCCCAGCGCGTTGACCTTGTCCATGATCTCGATGCGCAGCGCCTCGATATCGTTGCGGGGACCGCGCGCGCGCAGCTGGCCCATGTCGATCGCGCCCATCAGCGATTCCTTGGCGAGCAGCATCGCCTTCTCCGCGGTGCCGCCGATGCCGATGCCCAGCATCCCCGGCGGGCACCAGCCGGCACCCATTTGCGGGATCATCTCCAGCACCCAGTCGACGATCGAGTCGCTGGGGTTCATCATCTTGAACTTGGACTTGTTCTCCGACCCGCCGCCCTTGGCCGCGACATCGACCGAGACCGTGTTGCCCGGCACCATCTCGACATGCAGGACGCTGGGCGTGTTGTCGCGCGTGTTGCGGCGCGTGAAGGCCGGGTCGGCCAGGATCGAGGCGCGCAGCTTGTTCTCGGGATGGAGATAGGCGCGGCGGACACCCTCGTCGACGACCTCCTGCAGGCTGCGGTCGCCGGACAGGCGGCAGTCCTGCCCCCATTTGACGAAGACGGTGACGATCCCGGTATCCTGGCAGATCGGACGATGGCCCTCCGCGCACATGCGGCTGTTGGTCAGGATTTGCGCGATCGCATCCTTGGCGGCGGGCGACTGCTCGGCCTCATAGGCTTCGCCCAGCGCGCGGATATAATCCATCGGGTGATAATAGCTGATGAACTGGAGCGCGTCGGCCACGCTCTCGATCAGGTCGGTGTCGCGGATGATGGTCGTCATGGCCGCGCTTGTGCGACAAGGCGCGGCATAACGCAACGCGCCGCCGTCCTATCCCACGTGTTCGGAACGACAGTGGAATAATTTCCCGTCAACCATCCCCGTTGCGCGGGTGATAACCAGCATCGGCCTAGCGCCGGTCCATGCGGAATCGCGCCAATGCCATCGTCCCCGATGACGACCGTCCGTCATTGGCGGTCCTGCTCGGGCTGGCCGAGGACGAGATGGAACATGGCGGCCGTCAGGTCCGGCGGCTGGCGCAGGTCGCCGCGCTCTGGCCGCTGGCGATGGCGTTCCAGGGGCTGTCGGCCGTCATGGCCAGCGTCGCGCTGATGGGATCGCTGGCGGTGCTCGGCCTGTCGGCGCTGCTGATCGTCACTTCGCTATACGCCTTCGCCATCGTCCAGATGCCTGCCTCCGCCTGGCGCTCGCATCTGCGGGCGCGCGGCGCGACGCTGCTGGCGGCGGTGATCGGCGCGGCGCTGGTGACGCTGCAATGGATGGTGGTGCACGACAGCGACGGCACGATTTCGCAGACTGCGATCGTGATGGTCACCGGCGCGCTCGCCCTGTCGGCGCTGGCCCTCTACCCGATCCGGCCGGCGATGATCGGCTATGCGGGCGGCATGGTGCTGGCGATGGCCCCGCATATGGGGCTGATGAGCACGCTGGCTGGCGTCGCGACCGTGCTGCTGATCCTGTTCACCGGCACGCTGCGCCTCGTCCGGCTCGACCGGGCGACGACGCGGGCGGACACGGTGCGCGCGATGGAGGGGGCCTTCGCCGCCAAGATGATCGCCGAGTTCGAGGACCAGGGCACCGGCTGGTTCTGGGAAGTCGATCGTGACGGGCGGATCGTCTATATCTCGGCGCGGGTGGCGGAGGCGATCGCCGGCTTCGGCCCCGCACCGCTTGGCCGGCCGCTGACCGAGGTTTTCCAGATGGACAGCGCCACGCCCGCGACCGAGCGGACCCTGGCCTTCCACCTGTCGTCGCGCACCTCCTTTTCCGACTATTCGGTCCGCGCGGCGGAGGATGACGCGGGCGAGCGCTGGTGGTCGATGTCCGGCCGGCCGGTGATCGACGAACTGGGCCGGTTCCAGGGGTTCATCGGCTCGGGCACCGACCTGACCGAGCGGCGGCGATCGGAGGCGGAGATCACCCGGCTCGCGCTGTTCGACGGGCTGACCGGCCTCGCCAACCGCCAGCGGATGCGGCTGTCGATCGACAAGACGCTGGCGCAGGCGCAGGGCGGCGGCCGTCCCAACGCGCTGTTCCTGATGGATCTCGACCGGTTCAAGGCGGTCAACGACACGCTCGGCCATCAGGCCGGCGACGATTTGTTGAAGCAGGTGGCGCAACGCCTGTCGCGCGGCGTCGGCGATGCCGGGCTGGTCGGGCGACTGGGCGGCGACGAGTTCCAGGTGCTGCTGCCCGGCACGCAATGCCGCGACACGCTGGCGACGCTGGCGACCGAACTGATCGACGCCCTGTCCATGCCCTATCGCCTAGGCGGCACCTCGATCACCATCGGCTGTTCGATCGGCATCGCCATCGCCCCCTATGACGGTGGCGATTCGGAGACGCTGATCCGCAATGCCGATCTCGCCCTCTATGCCGCCAAGGCGGACGGCCGCGGCGTCCACCGCTTCTATGCCGAACAGATGCTCGAAGGCGCGCGCAACCGCCAGGCGCTGGAGGAGGATCTGCGCCAGGCCCTGGCCAGCGGCGCGTTCCACCTCTGCTACCAGCCGGTGGTCTCGACGGTGGACGAGCGGATCGTCGGCTATGAAGCGCTGGTCCGTTGGGACCATCCGACGCGCGGGGCGGTCTCGCCGGCCGACTTCATCCCGGTCGCCGAGGAATGCGGACTGATCGAGGCGCTGGGCGAATGGGTGCTGCGGACCGCCTGCCTGGAGGCGGCGACCTGGCCCGAGGATGTCTGTGTCGCGGTCAACGTCTCGCCGGTGCAGTTCGCCAATCCGCAGCTGCCGACCATCGTCACCAGCGCGCTGGCCCGATCCGGGCTCATCCCCGGCCGGCTGGAGCTGGAGATCACCGAGGGCGTGTTCCTGGACGACAGCCGATCGTCGGACGCGATGTTCCGTTCGCTCAAGGCGCTGGGCGTGCGGCTGTCGCTCGACGATTTCGGCACCGGCTATTCGTCGCTCGGCTATCTGCGCAACGCGCCGTTCGACAAGATCAAGATCGATCAGAGCTTCGTGCGCGGCGCGGCGCAGCCCGGCAGTCGCAACATCGCGATCATCCGCGCCATCGTCACGCTGGCGGAGACGCTGGGGATGGAGACCACGGCCGAGGGGGTGGAGGCGCAGGACGAGGTGCTGATGATCCGCGACCTGGGATGCAGCCATATCCAGGGCTATGTCTATGGCCGGCCGATGCGCTGCGCCGAGGCGGTGGCGATGATGACCGCCCGCGCCGGTCAGGCGGTGGCGACCGGCGTGCGCATCACCCGGGCGGAGCGGACCAAGGTGTTCCGTCCGTCGCGAGTCGCGCTGAACGGGATCGAGCGCGACGTCCGCATCCGCGACATCTCCTCCGGCGGCGCGATGATCGACGGGCTGACGATCGACCAGGCCGCGGTCGGCGTCGAGTTGCTGATCGAGCTGGTCGAGAACCAGATGTTCGCGGCGCGCATCCGCTGGGCGGCGGACGGCCGCGCCGGGCTCCAGTTCGCGCAGCCGCTCGACCTGCAACGCCTGTTGTCGACGCCGGCCCGCCCGCTGCGCCGCGCGATCTGACTGAGCCGCGACAGGTCACGGCCGTCATCGCGGACCGTGGTCGACGCGACCCCGCCGGTCCGATGGCGCAGTCGTCGATAGGCGCGCCGCGTGCGGGCCGGACCGCATCACCGATCGACGTCCGCCCCGCCGCGATCACTTCGTAATCGGCTGACGAGTCGGAGGTCATGCCCGTCGGCAGCCGGCATCCCGACCGCCCCGCTGACGAAAAATATTTCCTTTTGCGACTTCTCCCCTTGCACTTGAGGGAAGTGGCGGAGAAGCACGCGTCGCGGGGGATTGGGCCGTTTGGAGGGTTTCCGGGCGGCCGCTGTCAAGACGATTATACGCTTGCCTCCCACGCGGCTTTGCCACAATCAGTGGGGGCGCAGACGATGGACGGACCCTAGAGATGGTGTCCGCGTTGTCCACGCAAACCGGATCAGCAGGTAGCTTCGCTACCTATGGACTTCTTTTGTTCTCCCCGCGACTTAGCGGTGGTGGTAGACGAATGGCGTGCGCCGATTCGAACGGACCGGGAACAGGAAGCGGAAGAGGCGTGCGATGGATTATAGGGATGGCCGGGACAGCGATATGACCACCGACACCATGGATTTGCTCGAAGCCGTCGCCCTGGCGACGGCCAAGGACGCCGCCGCTTCCGCTCCCGCCACGGCCGAGCCGGCGACCGAAGCCAAGGTCCCGACCGCGCTCGACAGCAAGTCGATCGCGCCCCAGCCCTATGCGCTGGACGTCGACCATAGCCGCGACTCGCTCCTGACCGATTTCGGCAAGGAGACGCTGAACGACCGCTATCTGCTGCCGGGCGAAAGCTATCAGGACCTGTTCGTCCGCGTCGCCTCCGCCTATGCCGATGATGCGGCGCATGCGCAGCGCATCTACGACTATATCTCGCGCCTGTGGTTCATGCCGGCGACGCCGGTGCTCTCCAATGGCGGCACCGGGCGCGGCCTGCCCATCTCCTGCTATCTCAACTCGGTGCCCGACAGCCTCAACGGCATCGTCGACACCTGGAACGAGAATGTCTGGCTCGCCTCGCGCGGCGGCGGCATCGGCACCTATTGGGGCCAGGTACGCGGCATCGGCGAGCCGGTCGGCCTGAACGGCAAGACCAGCGGCATCATCCCCTTCGTCCGCGTGATGGATTCGCTGACGCTGGCGATCAGCCAGGGCTCGCTGCGGCGCGGCTCGGCCGCCTGCTATCTCGACGTCTCGCACCCGGAGATCGAGGAGTTCCTGGAAATCCGGAAGCCCTCGGGCGACTTCAACCGCAAGGCGTTGAACCTGCACCACGGCGTGCTGATCCCGGACGCCTTCATGGAAGCCGTGCGCGACGGGAGCGAATGGCATCTGAAGAGCCCCAAGACCGGCGAGGTCCGCGCCACCGTCGATGCGCGTTCGCTGTTCCAGAAGCTGGTCGAGACCCGGCTCCAGACCGGCGAGCCCTATATCGTCTTCGCCGACCATGTGAACTCGACGATGCCCAAGCATCATCGTGACCTGGGCCTGAAGGTGTCGACCTCGAACCTCTGTTCGGAAATTACGCTGCCCACCGGGCGCGACCATCTGGGCAATGACCGGACGGCGGTCTGCTGCCTGTCGTCGCTCAACCTGGAAACCTGGGACCAGTGGAAGGACGACAAGCAGTTCATCGAGGACGTGATGCGCTTCCTCGACAATGTCCTGCAGGACTATATCGACCGGCACGAGCCGGGCATGGAGCGCGCCGCCTATTCCGCGGGCCGCGAGCGGTCGGTGGGCCTGGGCGTGATGGGCTTCCACTCCTTCCTACAGGCACGCGGCCTGCCCTTTGAAGGGGCGATGGCCAAGTCGTGGAACCTGAAGATCTTCAAGCATATCAACGCACAAGTGAACCAGGCGTCGATGACGCTGGCGGCCGAGCGCGGGCCCTGCCCCGATGCGGCGGACATGGGCGTGATGGAGCGCTTCTCGTGCAAGATGGCGATCGCGCCGACCGCGTCGATCTCGATCATCTGTGGGGGCACGAGCGCCTGCATTGAGCCGATCCCGGCCAATATCTATACGCACAAGACGCTGTCGGGCAGCTTCTCGATCAAGAATCCCTATCTGGAGAAGCTGTTCAACGAGAAGTCGAAGAACACCGACGCGGTATGGAACTCGATCCTGGAACATGGTGGCTCGGTCCAGCATCTCGACTTCCTCTCGCCGGAGGAGAAGGACTGCTACAAGACCAGCTTCGAGATCGATCAGCGCTGGCTGCTCGAACTGGCCGGTGACCGCACCCCCTATATCGACCAGGCGCAGTCGCTGAACCTGTTCATCCCGGCGGATGTCGAGAAGTGGGACCTGCTGATGCTCCACTTCCGCGCCTGGGAGCTGGGCATCAAGTCGCTCTACTATCTCCGTTCCAAGTCGGTGCAGCGCGCCGGGTTCGCCGGGTCGGAGGGCCAGGGCGGCGTCGAGGCGGACAATACCATCGCCACGCCGAAATTCTCGCTCGGCGAGACGACGGATTATGACGAGTGCCTCGCCTGCCAGTAATGGCGGGGGCAGAGACACTTTGGTCGGAGCGCGGAGGGAAGCCCCGCGCTCCGGTCTCGGGCGACGGACAGGGCAGCAACATGGGCTATGACCAGCAGCATGATGATCGCGCCGTCCCTGCCGCGCCGGGTGGGACGGGCCATATACGCTCCGATCGGGCAATGCCCATGCGGAAAGGGCGACACCGGTTCCCCGGTATCGCCCCAGTTGCGTCCGTCGCTCGCCCCGACGCCCTGCGCCGGGACGGCGCCACCTCACTCGGCGGTTTCGAACATGTCCTGCGCGTTCTGCGCGGTGGCCGACAAGCGGACCGTGTCGCCCTCCACTTCGGCGACCAGGCCGATGGGCAGGTAATGGTGCTTCGCGCCCTGCCCGTCCTCGGTCGAGGGCGAGTCGTTCTTGGTCAGCTTGATCCGGTCGCCCTCGACATGGTCGACCGTGCCGATATGCACGCCGTCCGCGCCGATGACTTCGGCATGTTCCTTGATCTGGGTGGCATCGACCATCTGCAATCTCCTGTGTGGGGTTCGGTGGCCAAACGCACTGAAGGCGAGATGGTGGCATGAGCGGTGATATTCCTGGTGCCGCGGTGCCCGGCTCGACCCTGGACGTGCTGAATCCCGCCCGCGCGGCTGCGGGCAATCCGGAAGCGCGCAAAGTCGATCAATATCCGGCATTCGACTGGCTGCGCTTCCTGCTGGCGTCGATCGTGCTGCTCGATCATTCGGGCGTCCACTTCCCCGGCCCCCTGGGCGGCGGGCTGGCCGTCGACGTGTTCCTGGCGCTGTCGGGATGGCTGATCGGTGGCATCCTGCTCAAGACGCAGCGCTCCGACCTGCCCCGCTTCTTCTACAACCGGTCCACGCGGATCTGGGCCCCCTATTTCGCCTGCGTGGCGCTGCTCTACGGGCTTGCGCTGGCGAAGCACGGCCTGTCCCTCGACTGGCTGAAATATCTTTTCTACGACACCACCTTCACCCATTATACCTTCACGCGCTTCCCGCAGGCGCTGACCGAAATGCCGCTGGGCGGCACCGGCAACCATTTCTGGAGCATCTCCGTCGAGGAGCAGTTCTATCTGGTCGCGCCGCTGCTGATGATCCTGCTGCCGTTCGGGCGGAAGATCTGGCCCTGGGTGGTCGTCGCCGCCGTGCTGATGGCCCTGCCGTCCCGCTTTGCGCCGATCGCGCTGGGCGTATTGGCGGCCGTGATCCACCAACGCCAGCCACTCGTGACCGGCACCTGGCCACGGCATCTGGCGCTCGGCCTCGGCGCCTGCATCACCGTGGCCCTGATGTGGCGGTGGGACGTCACGGCCCTGCATGCGATCTTCGCCGTGCTGGTCGTCCTGGCCCTCGCCATGCCCGGCCGGCGGATGCGGTTGGCGGTGTTCGCCGGCGCCATCTCCTATCCGCTCTATCTCAACCAATGGGTGGGCGGATTTGCGGTGAGTCTCCTCCTGCATCACATGGCGGACCCGGGGCCGGGGCCGACCGTCCTGCTCACCTTCCTCGCCTCGCTCGCGGTCGCGATCGCCAGCTGGTACGTCATCGACCGGCAGGTGATGGCGCGGCGCAACGATTGGTACACGCCCGCCCGGGGCCGGACGGCGATGATCGTCGCCTATTCGCTGCTGATCATCGGCCTGATCGGTGGTGGGACGATCCGGGTGATGGGCGGATGACGTGGCCCGTCGCCATCATGTACCTGGTCGCCACCCTGTTGGGCCTGCTCGGCGCGGGGCTGTTGCTGCGGCTGCGCACGCCGCTGTCCCAGCCGAAACTCTACGCCTTCCGGATGACCGGCATCATGGCGGTTGCCGCTGCGATCACGCTCGGCGCGTCCGCCACCGCCATGTGGCGGTGGACGGTCGTGCCATGACCTATGCGCGGGCCTGGGCGACGAAGTCGCGGATATATGTGCTCCACCGCGAGCGGTCGTACAGCGTCGCCGCCTCGGCATGGTCGATCGCCGCGGCCGCGCGCGCCGCGTCGGGATCGGCGATGACGGTGCGGATCGCCTCCACCCACCCCTCGACCGAGCCGGCGGGCACCAGCGTCGTGCCGGCGAAGTCTTGCGTATATTCGTCGGTGCCGCGCGAGCGGGTGGTGACGATCGGCAGGCCCAGCATCCGCGCGCTGACCAGCGTGATATGTCCGCAGCACGTCTCGGCATCGCGCAGCGGCACCAGCAATGCCGCGGCCCGCGCGGCGATGCCCCAGCAGGTCGCATATGGCAGGTTGAAGTGCACCGTCATGTTCGCGGGCGGGTCCATCAGCAGTGGCGTCTGCCGCGCGATCACGACGAACGGCACCTGGGGCAGCGCCCGCGCCGCCGCGATCAGCATCGCGAAGTCCCGGCCCTCGCCGCCCACCGCCGCCACGAACGGACCGGACGGCAGCAGCATCGGGTGCACCGCGCCCGGCACCGGCGCCTCCTGCGTCCAGCATAGCGGCCGGAACCGGTCGCGCGGGATCGCGAACACTTCGGCATACAGATCGGCTTCGAATCCGGTATATGTGCAGAATTGGTCGACGCTCGCCAGGCTGCGGCGGAAGCGCGTCCGTGCCGCCGGCGCCGGCAGCTGGGTGAAGTTGAAGGAGAAGGCCAAATGTGGGGTGTCGATCCCGCGCAGCCGGGCGGCATCGGCCACGGCGGCGGTCATCCGGGGCAGGTGCGACACCAGCGCCGTCGCGCCGCGTGCCGCATTCGCCGCCTGCCAGGCGGCGCGGTATCGCGACACGCGCGGACGGGGCACCGCCCGCTCCAGCGCGTTCGCGGGCAGCCCAGAATATCGCGCCCATTCCAACGGGCGGTCGTCGATCGACAACAGCTCGACGAACGGCTCCCCCACCGGCGACAGATCCGCGACGTTGACGACGCGGAGGCCCGGCTTCTCCCCCCAATACATGTCCATGAAGCAACTCTATAAGCTACGTCCGGTTTTCAGCAAGAGCACCTGGCGTAGCGCCTCCATTTCCATTTCATACATCTGATTTCATTAAGGAACTCTCCATGTCCCTTCTCGCCGCGTCAAAGCAGTACAAGCCGTTCGAATACCCTTGGGCGTTCGATTTCTGGAAGCGCCAGCAGCAGCTCCACTGGCTGCCCGAAGAGGTGCCGCTGGGCGAGGATTGCCGCGATTGGGCACAGAAGCTGTCCGATCACGAGCGCAACCTGCTGACCCAGATCTTCCGATTCTTCACCCAGGCGGATGTCGAGGTGCAGGACTGCTATCACGAGAAATATGGCCGGGTGTTCAAGCCGACCGAGATCAAGATGATGCTGACCGCCTTCAGCAACATGGAGACGGTGCACATCGCCGCCTACAGCCATCTGCTCGACACGATCGGCATGCCCGAGAGCGAATATGGCGCCTTCCTCGAATATGCGGAGATGAAGGACAAGCACGACTATCTCCAGCGCTTCGGCGTCGACAATGACGAGGATATCGCCCGCACGCTGGCGATGTTCGGCGGCTTCACCGAGGGCGTGCAGCTCTTCGCCTCCTTTGCGATGCTGATGAACTTCCCGCGCTTCAACAAGATGAAGGGCATGGGCCAGATCGTCACCTGGTCGGTGCGCGACGAGAGCCTCCATTGCGAGGGGATCATCCAGCTCTTCCATGCCTTCACCAAGGAGCGCCAGTGCCTGACGCGCGCGGTGAAGGACGACATCGCCGATGTCTGCCAGACGACGATCCGGCTGGAGGATAACTTCATCGACCTGGCGTTCGAGATGGGCCCGGTGAACGGCATGACGCCCAAGGAGATCAAGAAGTATATCCGCTACATCGCCGACTGGCGTCTGGGCCAGCTCGGCCTGAAGCCGATCTACATGATCGACGAGCATCCCCTGCCCTGGCTGACGCCGCTGCTGAACGGCGTCGAGCACGCCAATTTCTTCGAGACGCGGGCGACCGAATATTCCAAGGCGGCGACGCGCGGCCAGTGGAACGACGTGTGGGATGCCTTCGACACGCGCCAGAAGGCCAAGAGCAGCAAGCCCGCCAATGAGGATGCCTCGGCCGGCGAGATGACTGACATGTTCGGCTCGTCCGGCGTCGCGGCGGAGTAATATCCGGCGGATTAAGCGCGTGGCGAGGTGATCGCCGCGCGCCCGTTCCCGGCTTCGTCAAGACCTTGGCAAGGATCGCCGGCGCATAGCGGGGGTCATGCTCCCCTCGCCCCGCATCTTCCGCAGCCGCTGGTTCGCCTTGCTATGGGCGGCGGGGATCATCTGGATGGCGGTGGATGTCGCCGGCTTCGCCTCCGGTGACGGGGCGACGCCGGCCCATGCGGGCGTGACGGACGCGGTGGGGCAGCCGGTCAACGCCGCCGACCTGGCGGCGCTGGCCAATGCCTTGCCGTAACATGGGCTGAAGCCGACCGAACGCGCCAGCTAGAGCGGGTCGCCCCAAGCCGTCATTGCGAGCGCAGCGATGCAATCCATGCCCGCGCGCGTGACGCCCTGGATTGCTTCGCTGCGCTCGCAATGACGATCCTACATCAAGGTCGTGTCATCGGGCTCCAGAAGCCTACCGCCCCGGCAGGCGGTCCAGCGCGATACCCGCCAGGTTCTGCGCACGCTTGACCTGCCGCAGCGCCGGCCTCGGTCCATCCGCCACCAGCGCCCGCCATTCCGCCAGATGCGCCGCGTGATCGCCTCGCGCCGGCACCCGGCCACGCGCCTGGGCGATCACCGCCGCCGAGTCGCCGACCAACACCGCCGGCTCGCCAAGCGCCAGCGCCCAGTGCGTGGCGGCGAGCAGGGCCAGCCATTCGGCGGTCATGCTGGTGCCCGGCCCCAGGCCCTGCCGCACGCGACGCTCGCCGCGACAGACCAACGCATATTCCATGCCCTCCGGGCGCAGGCCGCCGTCGAAGAAGATCTTCACCCGCTCGCCCGGTCGCGTCACTCGGATCGGCCGAGCGCCGCCACAAAGGCGCGCGCAGCCGCCCCGACCTCGGCCGCCGTCATGCCGGGTTTGTACAGGGCCGATCCCAGTCCGAAGCCGTCCGCCCCCACCGCGCGCCACGGCGCCATGGTGTCGGGCGCGACGCCGCCGACCACCAGCACCGGCACGGATCGCGGCAGCACCGCGCGCTGCGCCTTCAGCACGGCCGGCGAGGCGGCCTCGGCGGGGAAGAGCTTGAGCGCGCTAGCCCCCGCCTTGAGCGCGGCAAAGGCCTCGGACGGGGTGAAATAGCCGGGCAGCGACGCCATGCCCGCCGCCGCCGTCGCCGCGATCACATCGACATCGGTATTGGGCGAGATGATCATCCGGCCCCCCGCATCACGCACCTGGGTGACCGTCTCGACATCCAGCACGGTGCCCGCGCCGATCATCGCCCCATCACCAAAACGCCGGGCCAGGCGTGCGACGCTGTCGAGCGGCTCGGGCGAGTTCATCGGCACCTCGATCAGCGTGAAGCCGGCGGCGACCAGTTCCTCGCCGATCGGCTCGACCTCATCGGGGCGGACGCCGCGCAGGATCGCCACCAGGGGGCAACGCGCGAAAGCGGAGGCGAAGTCGGTCATGGCAGGAAACTCCCGAGGCGGGTGATCCCCGCGATGAAGGCGGCATGGCTGTCGACCACCACCGCCGTGCCGCCGCATATCCGGATCGCGGAGGCATAGAGGCCGCCCATTACCGGGTCGGCCAGAACATGGACGATCGCGCCCGGCGTCTCGGCCAGGTGCGCGGCGACATCCGCGCCGATCAGCAGCCCGCTGGCATAGGAGGGTGCATCGTGATCGTCGCGCAGGCCGAGCAGCTTGGCCGTGCGGATGCCGAACAGGGCGGCGGGCAGGTCGCGCCTGCGTCCCTCCGCCACGCCCGCCTCGAACGCCGCGCCGGCCACCACCTCGCCCGTCAGCTGCGCGGCGAGGATGCCACCGCCGCGCAACAGGGCGAACAGCTCGCCGGTCATCGCGGTGACGAAGCCATCGACCCGGCCGTCCCGCATCGTCGCCCATTTGCAATGCGTACCCGGCTGGCAAAGCACAGCGTCGCCCGGCGTCAGCCCGGCCGCGACCGCGCCCAGCAATTGCACCTCCTCGCCGCGCATCACATCGCCACGGCCGCCGGCCACCGTCGACAGGCCCGGCACGATCACCGTGCGGGCGTCGACCGCCAGCCAATGGGTGGCGAGGTCCTCCAGTCCGGCGGGAGCAGGCACATAGGCCGCCTCGCGCCAGCCGATGGTCGAGCCAACCATGCCCGCCAGCAGCATCGGATGATCGCCCAGCCGCGCACGCAGTCCCGCCACTTCCGCGTCCCAGCCATCGGCCGGCACCGAGGTGACGCCCCTCCCGTCGCGCTCCCGCGCGGTGACGACGCCGTCCTCGATCCGCCAGGCACGCCGGTTGGTCGTCCCCCAATCGACGGCGATGAACGGTCCGCTGGCCATGGTCCGGGTGCTTTCCTCTCTTACCTAGAGGCCGTCTAGACCGCGACGACGGCGAGCGCCATGGCCAGCGGACAGATTTATACGATCAATGGCCGCATGCCAGCGGCTAGCCGTCTTGCGCGATCAGGGCCGCATCCTGGCCGGGCGCGTGTCGAGATGACGCCATCGGCACCTTCCCGGGAAGGTGTCCGTCGGAACATGTTAACCCAACGCATTCACCTGCTATAGGATAATTCAATACTATAGACGATCGTCCGATGGCGGAGAGATGGAAGTGCGCGCAATCCTGCGGTTGGACGAACCCGAGCCGGTCTATCGGGAGCTTGTCGAGGGGCTGTCGGCCAACCTCACGCCGATGATTATCCTGTGTGGGCTGATCCTGTCGACGGGCTCCTATATCCTGTCGCTCGTCCCCGACCCGTTCATGCTGGCCGCCACCGTCACCGGCGTGAGCGCGTCCCTCATCAGGATCGCGACGATCCTGCATCACCAGCGCCATCATAAAGCCTATCGCAATGCATCCCTCCGCATCGTGCGCCGGGTCGAAGCACTTCATGCGGTGACGGCGGTCGCCGTGGGCCTTTCGCTAGGTTTCTATTCGGCGGTCATCTTCGGCCTACCGAAGGTCGCGCTCGACTTGGTGCCGGTCTGCATCGCCTATGGTTATGCGGCGGGCGTGATCTCCCGCGTGTCGATCCGGCCCTTCATCGCGGTCGCCACCATCATGAGCGCCGGCATTCCGAGCGCCGCGGCCTTGGCGCTTCTGGACACGGAGCACCGTATCGTCGCAGCGGTCTATATCATCTTTCTTTTCGCAGGGCTTCAGAGCATCGCCTACGTCTATGAAACGGCGCGTCGGGCGGTCACCTTGCGGCTCGAGATGGAAACGCTCGCCCGCAGGGACCCACTGACCGGCCTGTTCAACCGCTTCGGCCTGCGCGAGGCGTTCGAAACGATGCTCGCGCTAGAGGACGCTCAGGGGCATCGCACGATCACTGTCCATGCCTTCGATCTCGATGGGTTCAAGGCGGTCAACGACGCGTTCGGGCATCTGGCGGGCGACCGACTGCTCGCGCTCCTGGCGAAGCGCATCCAGGCCACTGTCCCGGCGGGCACGGTCGCCGCCCGCATCGGCGGCGACGAGTTCGTCCTGCTTCAACCGGCAGGCGGCGACGCGACCACGCACCTGGCCCAGGCCATCCATCATGCCCTGACCCGGCCCTGCGACATCGATTGCGGCGCCCCGGTCAGCGTCGGCCTCAGTCTCGGCTATGCGACCGGCCGTCTGACGGCTACCGCGCTCGACGAACTGAGCCAGCGCGCCGATACCCAGTCCTATGGGGTCAAGCGGGCGGGTGGTGGCATCCGCGCCCATGTCGCGCGTACCGAACCGACACCGCCCCAGCCCATCAGTGACATGGCAGCGATAGCCCGCCCTTCCCCGATCGCCGCCAAAGCCGAACTGGTCCCGCCGTCCGGCCTGACGGAGGCGATTTGACCCGATCACCGGCGGGCGCATGAGCTTAGGAAGACTTGAGCTCTCGCGCATGCAAGAGCCAAGGGCCAAACGCGACAACGACTTATGAAGCACATAACCCTGGGCTCCTGCCTCCGCAGGAGCACCGCCAACGCGGGAGGGGCGGTTCGCAATCGCGATTGACGACACCGCCCCCTGGATCAGCCCTCGATCCTAGCAAGCGGCAGGACGCGGCCCGGCACGTCCACGTCGAAGGCGAACAGGCTGCCGGCCTCGGGCTGGGCGGCGCGATCCTCGTCGGACAGGCCCTTGCTCGCGCTGGTCGCGAAACCGGTGCGCAGGTCGTCGCCGCCGAACGCCACCTTGGTGATGTTGGCGACCGGGAAACGCACGATCCGGTCCAGCGTCCCATCCGGCGCATAGCGGCGCGCCGACCAGCCACCCCATAGGCCGACCCAGACGCCCCCCTCCGCATCGACGGTCACGCCATCGGGATAGCCGTCCGCCGCATCGATCGTCGCGAACGGGCGCGGCGTGCCGGTGGTCGCGCCATCGACCGGGACCGCATGGATCGTGTGGCCGAGCGTATCGACATGATAGAGCGTGCCGCCATCCGGCGACACCGCCGGACCGTTGGTGATGACCACCGGCGGGATGGTGCTGGTCGTCAGCGTGCCGGCATGGAAGCGATAGACCTGCCCGGTCACGTCGGTCTCGCCATCGTCCATCGAGCCGAACCACACCGCGCCGTCCGCCGCGACGGTGGCGTCGTTCAGGCGGTTGCCCGGCCGGTCCGGCTCAACCGCCGTCAGCAGCGTGAACGCACCGCTCTTAGGATCGAAGCGGTGCAGGCCGGTCTGCAAACCCGCCAGGAAGCCGCCATCCGCCGCCGGCAACACCCAGCCGACCTGGCCCGGCGCGTCGAAGCTGCGCGTCTCGCCGCCGGCGGGATCGAAGCGATGGACCCGGTGCTGCTTGATATCGACGAACCATAGCGCGGCGTCGCGCGCATCCCAGACCGGCCCCTCGCCCAGCGTCGCACCCAGCGACCAGACATTGCGCACCGTCATCCTGCCCTCATCCTCTCGACCGCCTTGCATGTCGCGGCCTGTACAGCTTCTTCCGTGATCCCGCGAGAGACGGAGCCCCGGATTGCGGACGGCGGCGCTCGCGATGCGAGCCGCCACCGTCCGTTTGCGCCTTAATGGTTGTCGCGGGGCAGACCCATGGTCTGGGCGATGCGCTGGTACTTCTCCGCACCCTCCAGGATCGCGCCGGTGTTCATCTGGCCGACCACCGATCGCTGGATCTCCTGCCACGGGGTCTGGGAGGCCGGATAGGCATAGCCGCCCGCCGCCTCCAGCGCCGCCCGGCGCTCGGCCAGCTCCGCGTCGGGGATCAGGACGTTGGCGGTGCCGGCGCGCAGGTCGATGCGCACCCGGTCGCCGGTCTTGAGCAGCGCCAGGCCACCCATCGCCGCCGCTTCCGGGCTCGCGTTCAGGATCGACGGCGAGCCGCTGGTGCCCGACTGGCGGCCGTCGCCGATGCAGGGCAGCGCATGGATGCCCTCGGTGATGAGGTACGCCGGCGGCCGCATGTTCACGACCTCCGCCGCCCCCGGATAACCGATCGGTCCGGCGCCGCGCATGAACAGCAGCGTCTCCGGCGTGATGCCGACCGACGGATCGTCGATCCGCGCATGATAGTCCTCCGGCCCGTCGAACACGACCGCCGGCCCCTCGAACGCTTCGGGGTCGTTGGGGTCGCTCAGATAGCGGTCGCGGAACTCGGGACCGATCACGCTGGTCTTCATCACCGCCGCGTCGAACAGATTGCCCGACAGCACGATGAAGCCGGCATCCTCCTTCAGCGGCGTGTCATAGGGACGGATGACCTTCTCGTCCTCGATGTCGACGTCGCGACAATTGTCGCCCATGGTGCGGCCGTTGACGGTCAGCGCATCCTCATGGATCAGGCCATGCTGCATCAACTGGCTGACCACCGCCGGCACGCCGCCCGCACGGTAGAAATCCTCGCCCAGATATTCGCCGGCCGGCTGCAGGTTGACGAGCAGCGGCACCTTGTGCCCCTCGGTCTCCCAATCCTTGATCGGCAGGTCGACGCCGATATGGCGCGCGATCGCCGCGAGGTGGATCGGCGCGTTGGTCGAACCGCCGATCGCGGAGTTGACGCGGATCGCGTTGTGGAAGGCCGGCTTGGTCAGGATGTCGGACGGCTTCAGATCCTCCGCCACCATCTCGACGATGCGCTTGCCGGTCAGGTAGGAAATCTCCTGGCGGTCTCGATAGGGTGCCGGGATCGCCGCCGAACCGGGCAACTGCATCCCCAGCGCCTCGGCCAGCGAGTTCATCGTCGTCGCCGTGCCCATGGTGTTGCAATAGCCGGTCGACGGCGCGGAGCTGGCGACCAGGCGGATGAACTCCGCATCGTCGATCTCGCCCGCCGCCAGCATCTGGCGCGCCTTCCACACGATGGTGCCCGAGCCGGTCCGCTCGCCCTTGTGCCAGCCGTTCAGCATCGGCCCGACCGACAGGGCGATCGTCGGGATATTGACCGTCGCCGCCGCCATCAGACAGGCCGGGGTCGTCTTGTCGCAACCGATCGTCAGCACCACGCCGTCGAGCGGATAGCCGTAAAGCGTCTCGACCAGGCCCAGATAGGCCAGGTTGCGGTCCAGGCCGGCGGTCGGGCGCTTGCCGGTCTCCTGGATCGGATGGACCGGGAATTCCAGCACGATGCCGCCCGCTTCACGCACGCCCTCGCGCACCCGCTCGGCCAGCACCAGATGGTGGCGGTTGCAGGGGCTGAGGTCGCTGCCGGTCTGGGCGATGCCGATGATCGGCTTGCCCGACCGCAGCTCGTCCAGCGACAGGCCGAAGTTCAGGTACCGCTCCAGGTACAGCGCCGTCATGTCGATATTGGCGGGATTGTCGAACCACGCACGGGAACGAAGCCGGGGAGCGGGCGTGTCGGTCATAAGCCTGTCAGGTCCAATAAGCGCCGAGGGCGTGGAAGATGGTGTAATCTATAGTCCGACAATTATATGACAGACAAGCCGGTTTACGGTCGTATCCCGGTTTCGTAGAGCCAGCCGGTTCCGAGACGACATGCCTGTCGCCCCGGCCCCGGACGCCCGGCATCAGTCGGAGTTATTGGAGATTCCCATGAGCGATTCCGCCACCCCCTTCCATTCGATCGATGCCGTCAGCGGCGCGACCATCGGCGATCCGATCGCGGTCCATGGCCTGGCCGATGTTGAATCGGCCGCCGCCGCCGCCGAAGCGGCGTTCGACGCCTATCGCGCCACCAGCCGCGAGGCGCGCGCCGCCTTCCTCGACCGGATCGGCGAGGAGATCGTCGCGATCGGCGACACGCTGATCGAGACGGCGATGCGCGAGAGCGGCCTGCCCCGCGCCCGGCTGGAGGGCGAGCGGGGCCGCACGGTCGGCCAGCTCAAGCTGTTCGCGACCGTGTTGCGCGACGGCGCCTATCTCGACCTGCGCGTCGATCCGGCGCTGCCCGATCGCCAGCCCCTGCCGCGCCCCGACCTGCGCCTGCGCAAGGTGCCGGTCGGTCCGGTCGCGGTGTTCGGCGCGTCCAACTTCCCGCTCGCCTTCTCGACCGCCGGCGGCGACACGGCATCGGCGCTCGCCGCCGGCTGCCCGGTGGTGGTGAAGGGCCATCCCGCGCATCCGCAGACCGGCGCCCTGGTCGCCGGTGCGATCGCCCGCGCGGTCGAGGCGTCCGGCCTGCCGGCCGGCGTGTTCGGCCATCTGGTCGGTCCCGGCAACGATCTGGGCGCGGCGCTGGTCCGCGATCCGCGCATCCAGGCGGTCGGCTTCACCGGCTCGCGCGCCGGGGGCCTCGCGCTCGTCACCCTGGCGCAGGCGCGCGAGGTGCCGATCCCCGTCTATGCCGAGATGTCGAGTATCAACCCGGTCGTGCTGCTGCCCCATGCGCTGGCGGCCCGCGGCGCCGCATTGGGCACCGCATTCGTCGGCTCGCTGACCATGGGCGCGGGCCAGTTCTGCACCAATCCCGGCCTGCTCCTCGCGATCGAGGGCGAAGGGCTCGATGCGTTCGTCGAGGCGGCGCGCACCGCGCTGACCGACGCACCGGCCGCGACCATGCTGACCCAGGGCATCCACGCCGCCTATTCGCGCGGCGCCGAGGCGCTGGCCGGCCATAATGCGGTCGAGACGATCGCGCGCGGCAAGGTCGGCGAAGGCGTGGCCCAGGGCCAGGCCAGTTTCTTCGCCACCACGGCCGAGGCGTTCCTGGCCGATGCGGCGCTGGGTCACGAGGTGTTTGGTGCATCCTCGCTGCTGGTCCGCTGCCGCGACGAGGACGAGGTGATGGCGGTGCTGCGGGCAGCCGAGGGCCAGTTGACCGCCACGCTCCACATGGACGAGGCGGATATGGACCTCGCCGCCAAGCTGGTGCCGCTGCTGGAGCGCAAGGCCGGCCGCATCCTGGCCAATGGTTGGCCGACCGGTGTCGAGGTCGCGCATGCGATGGTGCATGGCGGTCCCTTCCCCGCCACGTCGGACGGTCGCACCACTTCGGTCGGCAGCATGGCCATCGACCGCTTCGTGCGGCCGGTCAGCTACCAGAACCTCGCGCCGGCCCTGCTGCCCGAGGATCTGCGCGACGGTGCGACCGGCGCCCCGCGCCTGCTCGACGGCAAGCGCGCCTGATCGAAGCACGCCGCCCCGGTCGCCCGGCATTCCCGCCGTGGCGATCGGGGTGGTCATACAGCCCGATGCCTGTTCAGCCGCGCGGTTGCAGCGGCGGCTGGCCTCCCGATGCGGGCGTCTGCTGCGAAGGAATGGCATGTTCCTTCAGCTTGGTGCGGCCACTGATCACCTCGGCCGTGATGGCCACCACCCAGGCGAAAGCGAACACCGCCGCGGCGATGAGGAAGACGCGCAACAAGCGGCGCTGGCGGTCGGGCGGGACATTCTCGGTCATCCCACCCATACGCATGGGCGGTGGCTTATGTGCCTCGACCGGTAGCCGTATTCATCCAGATCAGTGAACCGCCAGATCAGCTAACCGATCGAGTTCAGACCGTGAAACTCTCGCCGCACCCGCACGCGCCCTTGGCGTTGGGATTGTTGAACACGAAGCCGGCGGTGAAATCATCCTCCACCCAGTCCATGGTCGATCCGATCAGATAGAGGATCGATCCGCCATCGACGAACAGCGTGCCGCCCGGCGTATCGATGCGCTCGTCGAACGGCTTGGCCTCGGTGACATAGTCGACCGAATAGGCCAGGCCCGAACAGCCGCGACGCGGGGTCGACAGCTTGACGCCGACCGCGCCCTCCGGCGCCTTGGCCATCAGCGCGGCGATGCGCGCCTCGGCGGTGGCAGTCAGGAGGAGCGCGGCGGGGCGCGGACGCAGGGTGGTGGCCATCACAGCATCCCCAGTTCGAGCTTGGCATCGTCCGACATCTTCTGCGGGTCCCAGGGCGGGTCCCAGACCAGATTGACATCGGCCGTAGCGATCCCCGGCACGGCGGAGACGCGAAGCTCCACCTCGGCCGGCATCGACTCCGCGACCGGACAATGCGGCGTGGTCAGCGTCATCGTGACCACGGCATGGCCGCCATCCGTCACCTCGACGCCGTAGATCAGGCCCAGGTCATAGATGTTGACGGGGATTTCCGGGTCGAAAATCTCCTTCAACGCCGTGATCACGCCCTCATAGAGCGCGCCGCCCGGTTCGCCCAGGGCGTCGCCCTGCGGCTTCTGCGCCAGGAACCCGGCGAGATAATCGCGCTCGCGCGGCGCATCCTCGACCCGCGCCCTGGGCGGGGAAGCCACGCCCTCCACCTCTTCGACCGAAAAGTCGCTCATGCTCATATCCTAGCCAAAAATCCGCGCGACGCGGGCGATGCCGGCGACCAACGCCTCGACATCGCGCGGACCGTTATACACTCCGAAGCTGGCCCGCGCCGTCGCCTCCACGCCCAGCACCTCCATCAGCGGCTGCGCGCAGTGATGGCCGGCGCGGATCGCCACCTGTGCCTCGTCCAAGATGGTGCCAATGTCGTGCGGATGCACCCCCTGCATCGCGAAGCTGACGATTCCGGCGCTGTCCTCCGGCCCGAACAAGCGGATGCCGGGGATCGCCGCCAGGGCCGTGCGCGCCTGGGTCACCAGCGCCGTCTCATGCGCGTGGATGCGCATCAGGCCGATCGACTCGACATAGTCGATCGCGGCGTGCAGCCCCAGCGCGCCGACGATATGCGGCGTCCCCGCCTCGAACCGTCCGGGCGGGGCGGCATAGGTGGTGCGCTGGAAGCTGACCTTGTCGATCATCGACCCGCCGCCCTGCCAGGGCGGCATGGCATCCAGCAACTCCGGCTTGCCCCACAACACGCCGATCCCGGTCGGGCCATAGAGCTTGTGACCGGAAAAGACATAGAAGTCGCAGCCGAGCGCGGTCACGTCGACCGGCAGGCGCGGCACCGCCTGGCAACCGTCGACCAGGATCTTCGCACCGACGCCGTGCGCCAGCGCGACCGCCCGCTTCACGTCCGTCACCGAGCCGAGCACGTTCGAGACATGGGCGAACGCGACCAGCTTGTGCGCGGGGGTCAGCATCGCCGCCGCCGCGTCCAGATCGATGCGACCGTCCGCCGTCAGCGGCACCACGTCGATGGCCGCGCCGATCCGCTCCGCGACCATCTGCCACGGCACGATGTTGCTGTGATGCTCCAGCATCGACAGGAGGATGCGGTCGCCGGCCTTGAGCTGCGTTCCCGCCCAGCATTGCGCGACCAGGTTGATCCCCTCGGTCGCGCCGCGCACGAACACGCATTCGTCCGCCGAACCCGCACCGATAAAGTCGGCCACGCGTCGCCGCGCCGCCTCATAGGCCAGTGTCATGTCCGCCGAGCGCTGATAGACGCCGCGATGCACGGTGGCATAGGTCTCGCCATAGGCGGCGGTGATCGCATCGACCACGGCTTGCGGCTTCTGCGCCGTGGCGGCGGTGTCGAGATAGGCCCAGCCGTCTGGGATCGCCGGGAAGTCGGCGACCGTGTCGAGCGGCGCACTAGACGCGGGGGCGGTCAGAACCCTCACAGCGCCGCCGCCAGCCAGGCATCGGCATCAGACGCGAATGCCTCGCGCACCACCGCATTGCCGATCCGGTCGAGCGCGTCGGCGACGAAGGCGCGGGTCAGCAACGCCTGCGCGCGTGCACGCGGGATGCCCCGGCTCTGCATGTAGAACAGCGCGCGCGCGTCCAGCTCGCCGACCGTCGCGCCGTGCGCGCATTTCACGTCGTCGGCGAAGATCTCCAGCTCGGGCTTGAGGTTGACGGTGGCGGTACGCTTGAGCAGCAGGCCGCGCAGCGATTGCTCGCCATCGGTCTTCTGCGCATGACGCGCCACCTCGACCCGCGCCGCCAGGCTGGCGGTCGAGCGATCGGCCGCGACCGCGCGCCACAACTGGTGCGACTGGCCGTTCGGCTCGGCATGGCGAACGGCGACGGCGCATTCCTGCCGCTGCTCGCCGGCGGTCAGCAACGCGCCGCCATATTCGGCGAACGCCCCCTCCCCGGCCACGATCGTCGCGTCGATGCGGGTGCCCGCCGCGCCCGCGCCCAGGAAGCTGGTGACGAGGCTCGCGCCCTGGCCCAGCGTCGCATCCTCGCGCAACGAGGTGAAGCCGCCCGCTTGGAGCAGGCGCACCGCGCGCATCAGCCGCGCCGCCTTGCCCAGCGTCACCGACAGGCCGCGATTGGCCCAGCCGGCGCCGACATAGGTTTCCACCACCTGCGCGGTGGCGTCATCGGCCAGCCGGATCGCGCCGGCAAAATGGTTGCTGCCACCGGTCGAGACATGGACGATCTGCACCGGATGCGCGGCGCCATCCTCGGCCAGGTCCAGCACCCAGCCGGGGCCGGCGGTGCGGCGGCCGAGCGCATGTTCCGCCGCCTCGACATGACCCAGCGTCACGCGGTGCAGGTCGCTCGCCGCCTGGTCGACCACGCCGTCGCGCACCACGATGCGCGCGCCGGGCAGGTCGAGGAAATAGACGGCCGCATCGACCGGCGCATCGGACCAGGGCATCGCGGCCGCCGCCGCGATCGCCTCAGGATCCGACCAGCGCCACGATTCCTCGCGGACCGAAGGCAGTTCGAGCACGCTCACGCCGCCACCTGACCATAGCCCTCGCGCTCCAGCTCATGCGCGAGTTCGGGGCCGCCGGTGCGGACGATGCGTCCGTCGGCCAGCACATGCACCACGTCGGGCCGGACATAGTCGAGCAGCCGCTGGTAATGGGTGATCAGCAGCACCGCCTTGGTCGGCTGGCGCATGATGCGGTTGATGCCGTCGCCGACGATGCGCAGCGCATCGATGTCGAGGCCGCTGTCCGTCTCGTCGAGGATCGCGAACTTGGGGTCGATGATGCCCATCTGCACCATCTCGTTGCGCTTCTTCTCGCCGCCCGAAAAGCCGACATTGACCGGACGCTTGAGCATGTCGTGGTCGAGGCCGAGCGCATCGGCCTGCGCCCGCGCGACCTTCAGGAACTCCGCGCCCGACAAGGGCGCCTCGCCCCGCGTCGCGCGCTGCGCGTTCAGGCTTTCGCGCAGGAACTGCACGTTCGACACGCCGGGGATCTCGACCGGATATTGGAAGCCCAGGAACACGCCGGCGGCGGCGCGCTCATGCGGCTCCATGTCCAGCAGGTTCTCGCCGTCGAAGCTGATCGAGCCCTGGGTCACCTCGTAACCGGGCCGGCCGCCCAGCACATAGCCGAGTGTCGACTTGCCCGCGCCGTTCGGTCCCATGATCGCATGGACTTCGCCCGCGTTCACCGACAGCGTCAGGCCCTTGAGGATCGGCTTGCCGTCGATTTCGGCGTGGAGGTTTTCAATCTTCAGCATCATTCATCCTTCAGGCACCTCCCCGCCGGGGAGGTGCGAATATCAACCGACCGAACCTTCGAGCGAAATCCCGAGCAGCTTCTGCGCCTCGACCGCGAACTCCATCGGCAGCTGCTTCAGCACCTCGCGGGCGAAGCCGTTGACGATCAGCGCGACCGCCGCCTCTTGGTCCAGCCCGCGCGACATGGCGTAGAAGAGCTGGTCCTCGCTGATCTTGCTGGTCGTCGCCTCATGCTCGATCTGCGCGCTGGGGTTCTTCACCTCGATATAGGGCACGGTATGCGCGCCGCACTGGTCCGACAGCAACAGGCTGTCGCACTGGGTGAAGTTGCGGACATTCTCGGCGGTCGGCCCGACCCGGACCAGCCCGCGATAGGTATTGTCGGAACGCCCCGCGCTGATCCCCTTCGACACGATGGTCGAGCGGGTGTTCTTGCCCAGATGGATCATCTTGGTGCCGGTATCGGCCTGCTGGCGATTGTTGGTCACCGCCACCGAGTAGAACTCGCCGACCGAACCGTCGCCCGCCAGCACGCAGGACGGATATTTCCAGGTGATCGCCGAACCGGTCTCCACCTGAGTCCACGACACCTTGCTGTTCCGGCCCTGGCACAGAGCGCGCTTGGTCACGAAATTATAGATGCCGCCGACGCCGTTCTCGTCGCCCGGATACCAGTTCTGCACGGTCGAATATTTGATCTCGGCATCGTCCAGCGCGACCAGCTCGACGACCGCCGCGTGCAGCTGGTTCTCGTCGCGCATCGGTGCGGTGCAGCCCTCCAGATAGGAGACGTACGAGCCCTTGTCGGCGACGATCAGCGTGCGCTCGAACTGCCCCGTATTCTCCGCATTGATGCGGAAATAGGTCGACAGCTCCATCGGACAGCGCACGCCCTCCGGCACATAGACGAAGGTGCCGTCGGAGAAGACCGCGCTGTTCAGCGTCGCGAAGTAGTTGTCGCGCTGCGGCACGACCTTGCCCAGCCACTTGCGGACCAGATCGGGATATTCGCGGATCGCCTCGCTGATCGAGCGGAAGATGACGCCGGCCGCCTCCAGCTCCTTGCGGAAGGTGGTCGCGACCGAGACGCTGTCGAACACCGCATCGACGGCGACGCGACGCGGCGGCTCCGCACCCTCGACATTGGCGAGCAGCTTCTGCTCCTCGATCGGGATGCCCAGCTTCTCATAGGTCCGCCGGATCTCGGGATCGAGTTCGTCGAGCGACTTGATCGTCGCCTTGGCCTTGGGCTCGGCGTAGTAATAGGCGTCCTGATAGTCGATCGGCGGCACGTTCAGCTTCGACCAGTCCGGGGCTTCCATCGTCTGCCACAGACGGAATGCCTTCAGCCGCCAGTCAAGCATCCATTGCGGCTCGTTCTTCTTGGCGGAGATATAGCGGACGGTGTCCTCGCTCAGCCCCTTGGGCGCGAAGTCCTGCTCGATATCGGTGGCGAAGCCCCACTCATACTTCTTCGATACGGCCGCATGGGCCTCTGCGTTCTTGGTCGCCATGATTACTCCTGAGCCCCGGCCAAGGCCGGCGCGCGGCTTGCAACAGTCCTGGGGGCGGTATGGGTTACGGGTTCGACGGAAAGCTGGGCGAGCGACACGCCGGCCAGTGCGCCGCGAACGGCGGTATTGACCACCGACCAGTGCGGACGAACGCGGCAACTGCCCTCGATCGCGCAATCATGCCGGCTTTCCTCGACGCAGGCGGTGAGCGCGATAGGCCCCTCGACCGCCTCGATCACGTCCGCCAGGCTGATCGCCGCCGGCGGCCGCGCGAGGCGGAAGCCGCCACCGGTGCCGCGCGTGCTTTCCAACAGCCCGGCCGACGACAATCGGCTGACCAGCTTCTGCGCGGTCGGCAGCGGCACGCCCGTCTCCTCGGCGAGCAGCGTCGCGTTCAGTCGAGCGCCGCCGCAGTGGCGTGCGGCGGCCGACATCATCACGACGGCATAATCGGAGAGAGAGGACAGGCGCATAAAGAGCTAATCAGACCATCTTGTTCCGATTAGGCAAATGGTGCAGCGCACCGCCGGAATCAACCGCTATCTTTGCGAACGACTCGCGCATTTCCGGGCGCAAGTCGTTCGCAGGATCAGCGGGCCGTGGCGGGCGCCTTGGCCTTCGGCAGCACTTCCATCGTCCAGTCGGTATCCGGCCGCAGATAGCGGGCGGCGAGCGCCTGCAACTCGGCGGGCGTGGTCGTCATCAGGTCCGAGCCGAGCGAGCGCACCGCCGCCAGACGGCGCGGGTCATAGGTGCCGCCGCCCATCTGCGCGAGCCAGAACTGGCTGGAGGTGGAGGCGCGCAACAACTGCTGTCCCATCGGCTTGATCGTCCGCTCCAGCTCGTCCACGCCGACCGGGTTCTTCGCCAAATCCGCCGCGATCTCGCGCGACAGGCGGAAGAAGAGCGGCACATTCTCCGGCGACACCTGACCGATCGCGACGATCTTGCCGCCGCTGGTGCTGCCGACCGGCCATTGGCTGGAAACGGAGGGGCTGTAGCTCGCCCCCGATTCCTGGCGCAGTCGCTCGAACAGCCGGTCGGAGAAGATCTGCGCCAGGATGTCGAGCTGGCGGCTGGTGCGGATCTCGGCGATGCCGCCGCCGGTCGGCCAGGCGATCACCGCCGCCGCCTGGCTGTCCGGGCCGTCATGGATGCGGACGACCGGCGTCGCGACATGCGCGGGGAAGCGGACGGTCAGCGGCGGGCCGGCCTCGTTGCCGCGCGGCGCCATCGCGCCGAACGTGTCGGTGACGGCGGCGATCGCCTCGTCGGTCTTCACGTCGCCGAACACCATCACCTCGACCGGGCCGGAGGCGAGCACCGGCTCCCAGGTCTTGCGGAAACGCCTGGGCGTCAGCGCCGCGATCTCCTGGCTGGTCGGGGCGGCCCAGCGCGGATCGCCATCGCGCAACAGCCCCTCCAGGTCGCGGCTCAGCACCGCGGTCGGCGAGGCGCGCATCCCCGACTGCGCCGCCTGCGCCGCCGCCTTCGCACGACCGATCGGCGCCGGATCCCAGCCGGGCACGGCCAGCTTCGCCGCCATCAGCCGCAACTGGTCGTGATAATCGGCCGGCGAGGTCATCGCCGCCAGCACGAACGCATCCTCGTCTATGCCGAAGTCCAGCCCGATCCGCCGCCCGGCCGACAAGGCCTCCAGGTCGCCCTGGTCCAGCTTGCCGATGCCGCTGGCGACCAGCGCGGTGTCCGCCGCCCAGGTCGCGGTGCTCGTCTTCGCCGGCAGTTCGCCATAGCCGCCGCCGAACCGCGCCCGGACATAGACGCGGCCCGTCTCCGCCGGATTGGAGAAGACCAGCAGCCGCACGCCATTGGCGAACGTCACCTTCTCCAGCCCGATATCGGGCATCGCCTGGCGCTGCACGACCTTGCCCGGTGCGCCCAGCGACGGCAGCTTGGAGAAGTCGACCGCCGCCTGCACGCGCCGTTCGCCCGCCAAGCCGCTGACATCCGCCTTCAGCGCCGCCGCCAGCCGTGCCGGCACGTTCGCCTCCTGGGTCGGCGTGTTGACCAGGGCACGGGTGGCGTCACCCTGAAAGATCTTGCGCGTCGAGGCCAGCACCGTCTCCGGCGTGAACATGGTCTTGGCGCGTGCGTCCTTGAAGATCTGATAGGAGGTTTCGGGCGAGGTCGTCGTCTCGCGGATGTCGAGCGCCCCGGCCATGTCGTCGGCCTGCTTGGCGCCCGCCTCGACGCGCGAGGTCTCGACCATGGTCCGCATAACGGTATCGTAATCGGCCAGCTCGCGGTCGATCTCCGCCTGGGTCGGCGGCGTCTTCATCGCATCGGCGACGACGGCGCGCACGTCCTTCAGCGCCGCTTCCCACTGGTTGCCGACCGGCAGGATGGTGGTGAAGGTGCCATTGGTCGAACGCGACTCGTCGTCGACCGCGACCTGCGCCTGGAGATAGCTGCCGCCGCCCCGCGCCCGCTGCTCCAGCCGGCGGCTGACCAGCCGCGCGGCGACGGTATCGACCATCCGCTTCTGGTTGAACAGGATCGTGTCGGCATTGAACTGCCACGGCCGCAGCACGGCGGTGGCGACGATCGCGGGCAGGCCGGACTCGCTCAGCGTCGCGGTCGCCGGCTTGCTCGGATCGGGCTTGCCGAAATCGGGCGCGGGCACGTCCGGGCCATTGGCCTTCCAGTCGGCGAAGTTCTTGACGATCAGGCGCGAGAAGACCGCCGGGTCCATGTCGCCCGAGATGATGACGACGGCGCGCGAGGGGCGATACCAGCGGTCGTGGAATGCCTTGACGCTCGCGCCGTCCGCCGCGAGCAGCGTCTTCTCCGTGCCGATCGGCGATCGGTCGGCGAGCGGCTGGCCCGCGAAGAAGGTCTCGCGCAGCGCGTCCTGGAACTTCACCTGCGGCCCGGGCTGCTCGCGCCGTTCGGCCAGCACGATCGGCCGTTCGGCGTTGACCGACGCATCCGACAGGATCGGCTTGGCCATCATGCCCGACAGGATGTGCAGGCTTTCGTCCAGCCCCGCCTCGGAAGCGGAGGGCAGATCGAGCTTGTAGAGCGTCTGGGTCGGCGTGGTCTGCGCATTCGAATCCGACCCGAAGGTCGCACCCAGCCGCTGCCACACCCGCTTGGCCTCGCCATCGGGGACATAGGCGCTGGAGCGGAAGGACAGATGCTCGATGAAATGCGCGAAGCCGCGCTCAGTGTCGCGTTCGTAGAGCGAGCCCACGTCCATCGCGACGCGCACCGACACCTGCCCCGGCGGCACGCCGTTCTTGCGCACCGCATAGCGCAGGCCGTTGGGCAGGGTGCCGAACCGCCAGGCCGGATCGGGCGCGATGTCGCTGCCCTTGTACAGCCAGGCCGCGGTGTCGACCGGCACCGCCGGCGTCGCGGGCGCAGCGGCCGGCGGGCGGGTCTTGGTCGCCTGGGTGCGGGGCGCCTGGGCGACCAGCGGCGCCGTGGTGACGAGGAGGGAAAGAACGGAGACGCGGAACGCGCGTGACAAGGACGCCATGGCCGACTCCCTTACCCGGTTGCGCGCCGCGGGGCCAATGCTTTCCTGCCCGTTTGGGGAGGGCCGCCGTCCGACACGAGGCTTTGACCGCGACGGCATGGAATGCGAAAGGGCCGGCATGGCCTGGTATCACCCTGCTCTTTTCGCCATCGACGCCGAGCGCGCGCACGCCCTCACCGTCCGGTCGCTCGCCGCCTGGGGCAAGGCCGGGACGCCGTTGGCGACCGCGCCGGACCGGTTCCTCCGGCTGCGCAGCGTCGTCGCGGGGCTGGATTTCGCCAATCCGATCGGCCTCGCCGCCGGGGTCGACAAGGATGGCGAGGCGATCGCCGGTTTCCTGGGCCTGGGCTTCGGCGCGGTCGAGATCGGCACGCTGACCCCGCGTCCGCAACCCGGCAATCCCAAGCCGCGCCTGTTCCGCCTGCGCGAGGACCGGGCGGTGGTGAACCGCTACGGCTTCAACAACAAGGGGCTGGACGCGGGACTGGCGCGGGTCGCCGGGACGACCGGCCGGCGGCGCGGACTGCTGGGCATCAATGTCGGCGCGAACAAGGATTCCACCGACCGCATCGCCGACTACGCGCATGGCGTCGCCGCCGCCGCGCCGCTGGCCGATTATCTGACCATCAACATCAGCTCGCCTAACACGCCGGGCCTGCGCGACCTGCAGGCGCAGCCGCTGCTCGGCGAGCTGCTCGCCGCCACGCGCGCCGCGGCGGGGACGCGGCCGCTGTTCCTCAAGATCGCGCCCGATCTCGACCGCCCCGACCTCGACGCGATCGTCCGCGCGGCGATCGACGCGCGGATCGATGCGCTGATCGTGTCCAACACCACCGTCTCGCGACCGGCGAACTTGCGCTCGCCCCAGGCTGCGGAGACCGGCGGCCTGTCCGGCGCCCCGCTCGCCCCGCTCGCCCGCGCCAAGCTGGCGGAGGCGCGATCGGCGAGCGGCGGGGCGATCCCGCTCGTCTCGGTCGGGGGCATCGACAGCGGCGCGGCGGCCTATGCCCGCATCCGCGCCGGCGCCAGCCTGGTGCAGCTCTATTCGGCGATGGTCTATGAAGGCCCCGGCCTGCCTGGCCGCATCGCGCGCGATCTCGATGCGCTGCTCGCCCGCGACGGCTTCGAGACGCTGGCCCAGGCGATTGCCGCGGCCTGACGGGTTGCGCGGCACGGCGCGGACGCTACGGTCCGGAGCGATGAAGACCCTGTTGCTCGCCGCCGCGCTGACCGCGCCGCTTGCCGTCCAGGCCGCGCCCGCCGCCCAGAAGGCCGCGATCTCGCGCGGCGTCGTCACCTCCGCCGATCCGCGCGCGACCGAGGCGGGGCAGGACATCCTGCGCCAGGGCGGCACCGCCACCGATGCCGCCATGGCGATGATGTTGGCGCTGACCGTGGTCGAGCCGCAATCCTCCGGCATCGGCGGCGGCGGCTTCCTGGTCCATAATGACGGGCGGACCGGCAAGGTCGAGACGATCGACGGCCGCGAAACCGCCCCCGCCGCCGACACGTCGAGCCTGTGGCTGGGGCCGGACGGCCAGCCCCTGCCCTTCGCCCAGGCCTTTCCCGGCGGCCGGTCGGTCGGTGTGCCCGGCAATGTCCGCCTGCTGGCGCAGGCGCACAAGCGCTGGGGCAAGCTGCCGTGGAAGGCGCTGTTCCAGCCCGCGATCCGGCTGGCGGAGCAGGGCTATGCCGCGACGCCGCCGCTGGTGAACGGCGTCCGCATCGTCTCGCCGCTCTGGGCCGATACCAATTTCGACGATGCCCGCGCGCTCTATGGCGACGCCAAGGTCGGCGAGACCATCAGGAACCCGCGCCTCGCCACGCTGCTCCGCACGCTGTCCGAACAGGGACCGGACGCCTTCTACACCGGCGACAATGCCGCCGAGCTGCTCCGCGTCGCCACGCAGAGCCGCGTCGCGCCCAGCGCGATGACCGCCGCCGACCTGGCCGGCTACCGCGCGATCGAACGCGCTCCGGTCTGCGGCACCTACCGCCGCTATCGCATCTGCAGCATGGCCCCGCCCTCCTCGGGCGGCGTCACCGTGCTCCAGATCCTGGGGATGCTGGAGCGGTTCGACCTGCGCAAGCTCGGCAAGGACTCGCCCGTCGCCTGGCACCTGATCGCCGAGGCCATGCAGCTCGCCTATGCCGATCGCGACACCTATCTGGGCGACCCGGCCTTTGTGCGGAACCCGGTCGCCGGGCTGATCGCCCCCGCCTATCTGCGCCAGCGCTCCGCCCTGATCGCCCCGGACCATAGCCTCGGCACCTACTTGCCCGGCCACCCGGCGGGGGCCGGACGGATGACGGCGGCGGTATCGTCGGAGGTGCCGGCCACCACCCATTTCATCGCGGTCGACAAGAGCGGCGACATCGCCACCATGACCTCGACGGTAGAGGGGCCGTTCGGCAGCCAGCTGATCGCCAATGGCTATGTCCTCAACAACGAGCTGACCGACTTCACCTTCGCACCCAAAAAGGACGGCGCGCCGGTCGCCAACCGGCCGGAGGGCGGCAAGCGGCCGCTGTCGTCCATGGCCCCGACCATCGTCTATGACCGTGACGACAAGGCGATCTTCTCGGTCGGCGCGGCCGGCGGGCGCACGATCATCATGCAGGTCGCCAAGGCGCTGATCGCACATCTCGACTGGGGGATGCCGGCGCGCGAGGCCCTGGGTACGCCTCTGGTCTTCTTCAACAGCGACGGGCTGGTGCTGGAACAGGGCACCTGGCTGACCGCGATGAAGCCGGCGCTCGAAACGCTGGGCCACCGGGTTACGATCGGCAAGCTCGGGCTCAAGGCGAACGCGGTCGAGCGGACGCCGCGCGGCTGGGTCGGCGCGGCCGATCCGCGCAGCGTCGGCACCGCGCTTTCCGAATAGGCTGAACACAGAAAACGGCACCCGCGACGTTTGATCATGGACGCGCGAAAGGAGAGACGATGCGGACGCTGGAGCATTTCCCCAATCTGGTCGCGATGTTCTTTGCCCGCGCCACGGAGAAGGGCGACGCCCCCTTCCTCTGGCGCAAGGCCGATGGCGCATGGCAGCCGACAAGCTGGGCGCAGGCGGCGCGTCAGGTCGCCAGCCTCGCCACCGCGCTCCAGTCGCTGGGATTGAAGCGCGGCGACCGGGTGATGCTGGTGGCGGAGAACCGGCCCGAATGGTGCCTGTCCGACCTGGCGATCATGGCCGCCGGCTGCGTCACGGTGCCGACCTATGTCACCAATACCGAGCGCGACCATCTCCACATCCTGGAGAATAGCGGCGCCTGCGCGATCATCGTCTCGACCGCCAAGCTCGCCAAGGTGCTGATGCCGGCGGTGCTCAAATCCAATCAGGGCCAGATCGTGATCGGCATCGACGAAATGCGCGCGCCCGCCGCCGGGCTCGACTTCCACGACTGGAACCGGCTGATCGCGGATCATCCGACCGAACCCGCCACCGCCGCCGCGCGCGCCGACTTCGGCCGGGACGACCTGGCGTGCGTCATTTACACCAGCGGCACCGGCGGCGCGCCGCGCGGCGTGATGCAGCATCATGGCGCGATCCTGCACAATGTCGCCGGATGCAGCGCCGTCGTCGCCGAGGATTTCGGCTGGGGGGACGAGGTGTTCCTGTCCTTCCTGCCGCTCAGCCACGCCTATGAGCATACCGGCGGGCAGCATTTCCCGATCGGCATGGGCGGGCAGATCTACTATGCGGAAGGGCTCGACAAGCTCGCCGCCAATATCGAGGAGGTGCGGCCGACGATCATGTTCGTCGTCCCCCGCCTGTTCGAGGTGCTGCGGACCCGCATCACCAAGGCGATCGAGCGGCAGGGCGGCCTGTCGGCGAAGCTGTTCGCGGCGGCGCTCGACATCGGGGCGCAACGCGCGGCGGGTCGGGTGCGGCTGATCGACCGGCCCAAGGCGCTCCTCGTCGACACGCTGTTCAAGCCCAAGATCGCCAAGAAGTTCGGCGGCCGGATCAAGGCGATGATCTCCGGCGGCGCGCCGCTGACCCCGGAGGTGGGCGAGTTCTTCCAGTCGCTGGGCGTCACCTTCCTGCAAGGCTATGGCCAGACCGAGGCCGCGCCGGTCATCTCGTGCAACCGGCCCTCGGTCGGCGTGACGATGGACTCGGTCGGCCCGCCGCTCCTGAACACCGAGGTGCGGATCGCCGCCGATGGCGAGATCCTGGTCCGCGGCGAGCTGGTGATGCATGGCTATTGGCGCAACGATGCCGAGACGGCGCGCGTGCTGAAGGACGGCTGGCTGCACACCGGCGATATCGGCGAGTTCGACGCCGCCGGCCGCATCCGCATCACCGACCGCAAGAAGGACCTGATCATCAACGACAAGGGCGAGAATGTCGCGCCCCAGAAGGTCGAGGGGATGCTGACCCTGCAACCCGAGATCGCCCAGGCGATGATCCATGGCGACCGCCGCCCCTATATGGTCGCGGTGATCGCGCCCGATCCCGAATGGACGCAGGAATGGTGCGCGCGGAACGGCGACAGCTGCCGCTTCGACCGGCTGGCGGAGAATAGCGAATATCGCACCGCGCTCGGCCAGGCGGTGGAGCGGGTGAACCGGGACCTGTCCGTCACCGAGCGCATCCGCCGCTTCATCCTGGCCGACGAACCGTTCGCGATCGAGAACGAGCAGCTGACCCCCAGCCTCAAGATCCGCCGCCATGTCCTGCGCCAGGTCTATGGCGAGCGGCTGGACGCGCTCTACAAGGGTTGACGGCTCATCCCCGCATCGCCGCGACCAGGTCGCGGTGGCTCGGCAGGTCGGCGGCGGCATGGTCGCCGAACTGGCGCAGCTTGCGGAACAGCTGCGCCCCGCCCTCCTGCGGCACCGGTTCGGCATCGCCGGCCCAGTCCATGCCGTAGAGGATATATTGGTAGTTGAAGAAGGCGAAGCTCTCCACGTCCAGCGTGAAGTCGAAGCGGTTGGGCGGCCGGTAGCGCCACTGGTCGAGCAGTCCCGCCAGGCGCTCGGAGCGGGACCCGGCCGCCCGATTGTCCTGCCAGAAGGGCTCGGTCCGGCGGCTGAGGGCGTAATGGAGCTTCAGGAAATCGGCGATGGCTTCGTAGCGCGCGGTCATCAGCGCGTTGAACCGCGCGGCCGGGGCCGCGACAGGTCCGCGACGGGGGAAGAGTTCGGCGATCATCGCCACCGCCGCCTCGATCAGCAGGATGCCGGTCGACTCCAGCGGCTCCAGGAACCCGCCCGACAGGCCGACCGCAATACAATTGCCGACCCAGGGTCGCCGGCGATATCCCGGCTCGAAACCGAGCGCGCGCACCTCCAACCGATCCGCCGCGACGCCCGTATAGTCCGCCAGCCCCTGCATGGCCTGGTCAGCAGTCAGATGATCGTCCGAATAGACCGTGCCGATCCCGCGCGCCTCGGCCGTGCCGATGTCCCAGGTCCAGCCGGCATGATGCGCGGTGGCGATCGTCATGGTGGGCAGCGGGGTGTCATCCCGCTCATAGGGCAGGCGACAGACCAGCGCGCGGTTGGTGAACAGCCGGTCGCGCACCGACACGAAAGGTTCGCCCAGCGCCTCGCCGATCAACGCGGCATGTTGCCCGGTGCAATCGATATAGAGGTCGGCCGACAGGGTGCCATGCGGCTCCGTCTCCAGATGCGTGATCGAACCGTCCGTCCCCCGCACCGCGCGCACCAGCCGCCCGTCGAGCCGCCGCACGCCCAGCGCCTCGGCGCGATCCGCGAGCAGCCGGCCGAGCCGAATCGCGTCGAAATGATAGGCGTAGCTGAGCGGTCCCTCATAGCCCGCCTCGCCCGCCTGCTTCGGCCCCCGCCCCGCCGCCGCGACCCGGTGCTGGATCGTCACCGCCTCGGCGAAGGGCGCGCGTGTCGCCGCGTCCTGCGCCAGCCAGTGCGCGACCAGGTCGACCTCGTCGGATCGATAGGGCGGCTCGAACGGGTGGAGGTAGCGATGCCGCCGACCCGCATCCGGCGCATGGAGCCAGTCGTCGAAGCGGATGCCCTGTTTGAAGCTGGCGCTGGTCCCGCGCAGGAACCCGCCCTCGTCGATCCCGAGATAGCGCAGCGTCGACCGGATCGTCGGAAAGGCCCCCTCGCCCACGCCGATCGGGCCGATCTCGGGCGCGTCGAGCAGGGTGATCGCCACGCCCGGGCGTACCATCGCCAGGTGCCGGGCGAGATAGGCGGCGGTCAGCCAGCCGGCCGTGCCGCCGCCGACGATCAGGATCGAGCGCCCGTCCGTCATCCCCTCACATCCTCACGAACAGGTTGCGGAACCACTGCGATCCGCCCCGCGCAGCCTCGCGCCAATCCTCCTCCGGCTCCTGCGGCGTATAGCCGAGCGGGCAGAACAGCTTGGGCCGCCCGACCTTATAGGCGCCCGGATCGGCGGTGACGAGGGTCAGGCCATGGACCAGCGCGGTCGCGACCAGCAGGGCGTCGCGCATCTCCGCATAGGCCAGACCGCCCGCCCGCCGCGCCACCGGCAGGTCCACGGGCAGGATGCGCCCCTCGAACGCCGGCACCACCCGGTCGCCGATCCAGGCTTCCAAGCTCATGCCGTCCGCTCCACCGCGCTTCCGGCCGGGCAGGCCGGCGGCGGCTTCCTGCAATTCGAGCAGCGTCACCACCGACAGGAACAGCTCTTGGCGCGGCACCCCGCCCGCCCAGAGCGCAAGCCCCGGATCACCCTCGCCACTGCGCGCCTGTTTGAGCGCGCCGACGATCGCGGTGTCGAGCAGGTACATCAGCGCCCGCCGCCGCCGCGCGTCCAACGCGCGACCGGCGGCCGCTCGGGCAGCGCCTCGCCCCCGGCGGCCAGCAGGTCGACGATGCTCTCGCCCGGCCCGGCCATGTGCCGGAACGCCTCGATGCCGATCAGCACATGGGTCGGGCGACCGCGATCGGTGATGAACACCGGCTCGACCTTGGCGAGTCGCTTGGCGAGGCTGACGTCCTGGTTGAACGCACGGCTGCTCAACGTCTTCATCGCGCACCTGTTTTGCTCGTTTACCTGTAGGTACGTACCTACGTTGTTTCCGCCAAGCCACAATCCCGGTAGCGCTCCCGAAAATCGTCGCAGCGGCACCGGAACCGGTCTTGCGCTGGCCAGCGGCTTGGCTTTCAACCCGATCAAACACCGGACATCGGGGGACCAGGGAGAGCGATGAACGACATGATCGACAGTTTCCGGCATGTGGCCGGCGGGATGCTGTCCGCGCACGGCCCTGCCGTGCCGGCAAGCGCCACCAGCTATGTGCCGGGCGACTACAGCATCCATTTCTTCCTCCAGCTCGCGATCATCATCCTGGCCTGCCGGCTGGTCAGCTGGTTCGCGCAGCGCGTGCTGGCGCAGCCGCCGGTGGTGGGCGAGATGATCGCCGGCGTGCTGCTCGGCCCCTCGCTGCTCGGCCTGTTCGCACCCGACCTGCAGGCGGCGATCTTCCCCAAGGAGACCAAGAACATCCTCTATGCCGGCGCGCAGCTCGGCGTGGCGATCTACATGTTCCTGGTCGGGCTGACGCTGCGGCTGGACCATTTCCAGTCCAAGGCGAAGAGCGCGATGGCGGTGTCCGCCTCCGGCATCGCCGCACCCTTCCTGATCGCGGCGCTGATCACGCCGATGCTGCTGACCGTGCCCGGCCTGTTCGCGCCGAACATCGGCACCGGCAGCGCGACGCTGTTCCTGGGCGCCTGCATCGCGCTCACCGCCTTTCCGATGCTGGCGCGGATCATCAACGAACGCGGCCTGTCGGACAGCCCGCTCGGCACGCTGTCGCTGACCGCGGGCGCGTTCGACGATGCCGCGTCATGGTGCGTGCTGGCGGTGGTGCTGGCGACCTTCGGCGGTGGCAGCGGCGTGGCGATCCTCGCGATCGGCGGGGCGATCCTCTATATCGGGTTCCTGTTCGCCTTCGGCCGGCGGCTGCTCGCCCCCCTCGGCCGCGCGGTCGAGGCGCGGGGCGAGATGAGCATGAACGTGCTGGCGATCACGCTGATGCTGTTCTGCCTCTCCGCCTTCATCATGGATGCGATCGGCGTGCACGGCATCTTCGGCGGCTTCATCCTGGGCGTGTTCATGCCGCGCGGCCTGTTCGTCACCGAGCTGAAGAAGAAGGTCGAGCCGCTGGCGGTCGTGCTGCTGCTGCCGATGTTCTTCACCTATTCGGGGCTGAACACGCGGATGGACATGGTCAATTCCGGCGCGCTGCTGCTGATCGCGCTCGGCATCCTGGCCGCATCGATCGCCGCCAAGTTCGGCGCCTGCTACCTGGCGGCGCGGGCGTGCGGCGAGGACAATCGCACCGCGCTCGGCATCGGTGCGCTGATGAACTCGCGTGGGCTGATGGAGCTGATCATCATCAATATCGGCCTGAGCAAGGGGATCATCGGCCCGACGCTCTTCTCGATGCTGGTGCTGATGGCGATCGTCACGACGATGATGGCCAGTCCGTTGTTCGAATGGGTCTATGGCCGCAAGGCGCGGGCGAGCGGGGAATTGGGGGCAGCGACCGCCTGAGCGTCACTCAGCGGCGCGGGTCGGGGAAGCGCAATGTCACGCGCATCCCCGGCCCGGCATCCGCGAAGTCCAGTTGGCCGCGAAGCTGGCGCGCGAGGCTGGCGATCATCCGCATCCCCAGGCTTTCCCGCGACATCGCCTTCAGGTCGAAGTCCGTTGGCAGCCCCGGTCCCCGATCGGTGACGGTCAGCACGAACTCCGCCCCCGTCTGCGCCAGCCGCACCGTGATCGGACCGGCATCGGCGGCATATTTGATGGCGTTGGTGACCAGTTCGGTCACCATCAGGCCGACCGGGATGGCGATATCGGCGTTCAGCTCCGCCGCGCAGATGTCGCAATCCACATTGTCGAGACAGGCCTGGTCCGCCAGGTTGGAGACGATGCCGCAGACCAGTTCGTCGAGCGCCACGATGCCGACCTGCTGCCCGCGCCATAGCCGGTCGTGCGCCTGGGCGATGGCGGTGATCCGCGCCTGCGCATCGCCGAGCATCCGGGCGATGCGCGGGTCCTCATCCTCCTGCATCTGGAGGTTCAGCATCGCGGACACCAGCGCCAGGCTGTTCTTGACCCGGTGGCTCGCCTCGCGTGTCAGCAGTTCCTGATGCTCGATCGCGGCGGCGAGGCGCTGTTCGGCATGTTGCCGCTCGATCGCGACGCCGATCAGATTGGCGAAGCCCTGCATGAAGGCGAGGTCGGCGGCCTCGAACTGGCCTTCTTCGGCGCTGTCGACCTCCAGCACGCCGAACTTCCGGCCACCCGCCTCGACCACCACGTTGATCGCGCGACAAATGCCGTGGTCGGCCATGAACGCGGGGGTGCGGAAGCGTTCCTCGTTGTCGAGATGGTTGGAGATCACCGCCTCGCCCGAATGGAAGGCAAAACCGGCGGGGGATCGGGCGTCGCTATCCATCTCCACCGCGCCGACCACGCCGGCGCGCCAGCCGACCCCTTCGCGGACCAGCAACTTGCCGCTTTCGTCGTCATACTCCAGCAGCTTGGCATAGGGCGAACGCATCCCCGCCGCGCACAGCTCGACCGCACGACGCAGCATCGGTGCGAGTTCCCGCGCCCGCAGCGCCTCGATCCCGAAATCGGCCAGGACGGATTGCTGGTGCAGGCGATATTGCAGTTCACCGGGCGATGGTACAGCGTTGCCATCCTCGCCGGGGGATTGTTCGATAACCGCCACGCCCTACTCCACTCGCCTGCCCCCTGTGCCGGGAAGGTCGTCGGCTTCTTAGCAGCGTGCCGAAACAGGTAAAGTCCGGCCCTTTCCCGCTGCGGGATTGGCGGGTCAAGGAACCCGTCCGCCTTGATGTCGTTTAATCTCCAACCGGTCCGCACCCGACCGGCTTGATAAAGGATAGAGATATGGGCGAGATGTCCGACAAGATGGCAGCGGCTGGCAACAAGATCGCCGGGTCGGTCAAGGAAGCCGTCGGCAAGGCCACCGACAATGAGAGCCTGCGCGCCGAAGGTGAGGCCCAGCAGCTCAAGGGCACGGGCCAGGACGTCAAGGGTTCGGTCAAGGGTGCGCTCGGCGACAAGATCTGATCTTCCGGCTTGATTGACGAAGATGTGGGGCGTTCGCACGATGCGAGCGCCCCTTTTCTCATGCCCCTCTTCTCATGAATGCGCCGTATCGCTCGGTACATCGAACAGCTGCTTGAAGCGGGATGGCTGCGAGCGGCGATACTGATCCGGGGCGCGTACCCGCCCGCCCAGATGGGCAGCGGCATGCCAGGGCCAGCGCGGATCATAGAGGATCGTCCGCGCCAACCCGATCAAGTCCGCATCGCCCGTCGCGACGATCGCCTCCGCCTGTTCATATCCGGTGATCTGGCCCACCGCGACGACCGGAATGCCGACCGCTTGCTTTACCGCGCGAGCGAGCGGCACCTGATAGTTGGGGCCGACCGGGATATGCTGGCGCGCGTCGAGGCCGCCGCTCGAGACGTGCATCGCCGCGCACCCGCGAGCCTCCAGCGCCTGGGCGAACGCGACGGTCTGGTCGATGTCCCAGCCGCCCTCGACCCAATCGGTGCCTGAAACGCGCATCGTGACCGGTATGCGGTCCGGCACCGCCGCCCGCACCGCGTCGAAGATTTCGAGCGGCAGCCGCATCCGGTTCTCCAGCGATCCGCCATAATCGTCGTCGCGTCGGTTGGAGAGCGGCGACAGGAACTGATGGAGCAGATAACCATGGGCGCCGTGGAGCTGGATCGCATCGATACCGATCCGCGCCGCGCGCTTCGCGGCCTCGACGAAGCCGTCACGCACGCGGGCGATGCCGTCCTGGTCGAGCGGGGCGGGTACAGTCTCCCCGTCCGCAAAGGCCATGGCGGACGGAGCGACCGTCGGCCAGCCATTCGCCGCGTCCGGCGCGATCTGGCGGCCGCCGCGCCAGGGCAGGTCGGTCGAGGCCTTGCGACCGGCATGGGCGAGCTGGATCGCGATCGGCATCGCCGAATGCCGCCGCACCGCCGCCACCACCCGGGCCATCGCCGCCTCGGTCGCATCGTCCCACAGGCCGACATCGGCATAGGTGATCCGCCCCTCCGGCACGACGGCCGTCGCCTCGATGGTCAGCAAAGCCGCGCCGGACAGGGCGAGATGCCCCAGATGGATCAGGTGCCAGTCGGTCATGCAGCCATTCTCGGCCGAATATTGGCACATGGGCGCGATGACGATGCGATTGTCCAGCCGCAGCGGACCCACATCAAGATTTTGGAATAGTTGCGGATAGTTCAAATCACGCCTCCTGTTTCGGTGCGTGGCACTTACGCTTGGCGGCGGGTTCGGGGCCCGGTGTGCGGGCGGTCAGCCGATCAGGCTTTTCAACGGACGCGATGGATCGGCCAGATGCTCGGGCGGGATGATCGCCCCGGCCGCCACCAGGGCGCGACCCTGCACGAAATCCTTCATCGCGTTGACGCAGTCGAGCGCGACGACGCGGCCTTCCCGCAGATAGATGATGGCGAAGCTGCGCATGGCCGGATCGCCGCGCAGGACGGCCCGGTCATGGCCCGTCGACAGCCCGACCGTCTGGAGCTTGAGGTCATATTGGTCGGACCAGAACCAGGGCACGGCGTGATAGGCGACGTCGCGGCCGACGATCGCCCGCGCCGCCACCGCCGCCTGGTCGGTGGCGTTCTGCACCGACTCCAGCCGGATCACCGCGCCATCGGCAAAGGCGTTGCGATGCGCGGCGCAATCGCCGATCGCCCGGATAGCCGCGACATTGGTCCGGCATTGTTCATCGACCAGCACCCCGCCCGCCGCGGTCGGGGCCACGCCGGCCGCGAGCAGCGGCGCGACCGCCGGCATGATGCCGATGCCGACGATCACCATCTGCGCAGGGACCAGCGTGCCGTCGCCGAGCCGCACGCCGCTGACCCAGACCTCGCCCTCCAGGCAGGACACGCTCTCGTCCAACCGCAACGTGACGCCGTGCGCCCGGTGCTCCGCCTCGTAGAAGCGGGACAGGTCGACCCCCGCGACGCGCGCCAGCACGCGGCCCTGCGCCTCGACCAGGGTCACCGCCTTGCCGGCCTTGGTCAGCACGGCCGCCGCCTCCAGCCCGATATAGCCACCGCCGATCACCACCACTTCGCGCACCGCCGGCAGTTCGGCGACCAGCCGATCGACATCGGCGCGGCTGCGCACCGAATGGACGCCCGCCAGGTCGTGGCCCGGACAGGCGATCCGGCGCGCATCGCCGCCCGCCGCCCAGATCAGCTCGCCATAGCCGATCTCCTCGCCCGTCGCGGTGGTCACCCGCCGGGCCGCCGGGTCGACCGCGACGACGCGAGTATCGGTGCGGAGCGCGATCGCCCGGTCGCGCCAGAAGGACTCGGGGCGGATCAGGATGCGATCGAACGGCCGGTTGCCGGAGAGGTAATCCTTCGACAAAGGCGGCCGTTCATAGGGGGCGTCGGCCTCCGCGGTCAGCAACGCGATGGAGCCGCCGAACTTCTCCTGCCGCAGGGCGATCGCCGCCTGTGCGCCGGCATGGCCGCCGCCGACGATCACCACGTCATAGTCTTCCATCAGCCCTCGGCCCCCTCTTCCGCTGTCGCCTCGCTCCTTAGCGGAAGGCGGCGCGGGGTTCACGCCCCTGCGGCGACATAGATCCGGTCGAGCGCCTCCGCCGCCGCGACGAAGTGCCGCGCCGCAGGATCGAAGCCTTCACCCGACGCCAGTCGCCGCGCCCAGTCGACCGCCGCCCGGCCGCCCCATTCCTCCGGCGGGCCGGCCAGACGCTCGCGCGCCGTGCCGCGATGCCGTTCGGCGACGAAATCATAGAAGGAGCCATCGACATTGCGCAGCGTCGCGCCGCCCTCGCTGCCGTAGAAGCTCGCTTCGATCACCGCATCGCGCCCGGCATGGACGCGCCACGAACAGGCCAGCCGCACCACGGTCCCGTCCGCCAGGTCGAGCGTCGCGACCGCATAATCCTCGACCGCATCGCGCCCGTGCAGCGGCGCACCGCCCGCGAACAGGCTGGCCTGGGTCCGGGCGATGCCCGGGAAACCCGTCGCCCAGAGCGCCAGGTCGACCAGATGGATGCCGAGATCCATCACGCAGCCGCCACCCGACTGCGCCCGGTCGTAGAACCACGGCTTGTCCGGGCCATAGGCGTTGTGGAACACCAGGTCGATCGCGAACACCCGGCCCAACGCGCCGCGCCGGACCAGATCGGCGATCGCGGCCATGCCGTCGGTGAAGCGATAGGACAAGTCGACGCCGAGCAGCCGGTCGGCCGCCCCGGCGGCCGCGACCACCCGCGCCGTCTCCGCCGCGTCGCGGCCCAGCGGCTTCTGGCAGAAGACCGCGACGCCCGCCTCCAGCGCACGGATAGCCTGTTCGGCATGGAGTGCGCTCGGGGTGGCGATGACCAGTCCGTCCAGCCCCCGCGCCAGCAGTGCGTCGAGATCCGGAACGACCATGGCGCCCGGTGCGGCCTCGGCCGCGGCGGCGGCCATCTCGGGCGCGGGATCGGCGACCGCGACGATCGTCGCGCAACCGGCGGAGTGAATCGCGCTCATGCGGTGGCGACCGATCCAGCCGGTGCCCAGGAAACCGAGGCGCGGCCTATGCATAGGTCACCAGCGCCTTGATGAACCCTTCCGGCTTGTCGCGCGTGGCGGTGATCGCCTCGTCCAGCCGGTCGAGCGGATAGACATGGGTGAGCAGCGCTTCCAGGTCGATCCGCCCGTCGGCCACCGCCGCCACCGCCTCGCGCAGGCCCTGGCGATGGACTGCCGGATCGCGCTCGTGCGCGTTGACCACGTCGATCCCCTTCCAGTTCCAATCCTGCATATTGACCTGGCGCGGGCCGTCCTGGTGATACCCCGCGATGACCAGCCGCCCGCCCATGCCGACCAGCGCGGATGCGAGGTCGAGCGGCCATTGCTTGCCGACCGCCTCGATTACCCGCTCGCAGAAACGCGCCCCCGTCAGCTGCTTCACCTGTTCGATGATCGCCCAGTGATCGTCCATCGCGATCGTCTCCGCCGCGCCGAAATCGCGGGCCAGCGCCAGCGACTCCGCCCGGCGCGAAATGGCGATGACTCGCGCGCCGGCGTCCGTCGCCAGCCGGGTCAGGATCGCCCCCAGGAAACCGATCCCGACGATCGCCACCGTCTGTCCGGCACGGATGTCGCTGCGGCGGAAGATGTTCATGGCACAGGCGATCGGCTCGCCGGGAAAGGCTCGGCCCGCCAGCGCCTCGGGCAACACGACCAGCGCGTCGGCGGGCGCGACGTCATATTCGGCGAAGGCCCGTTCGGACAACAGGGCGACCCGCGCGCCGATCGACGGCGACGCGACCCCTTCGCCCAGCGCATCCACCACGCCCCAGCCTTCATGCCCCAGGCCACCGGGTGCGCCCGGAAAGCTCGACCAGGGCTGCCCCTCGAACGGCTCGACATTGGAGGCGCAGACGCCCGTCCCCTCCAGCCGCACCCGGACCTCGCCGGGACCGGGCTCGGGGCGGTCGACCTCGGCGATCTCGAACCGCTCCGGGCCGACCAGTATCGCTGCTTTCATGCGTGCTCCTTGCGATCCGGACGAAGGCCGCCGGATGATGTCGTGATCAGGCCAGCATGCCGACCGGCTGCGGCACCACCGCCTGCGCGGGCGCATAGCGGTCGATCATCCAGGCGCAGAAATCGGCGAATCGCTGCGGATCGCGCGCCGGGCTGGTATGGTGCGGCGCGACGCCCAGATGCTCGGGCGTGAAGCAGAAGGTGACGGTCAGGTCGAAATCCTGCAGCGCCTCCATCTGCCGGTCGAACCAGTCGATCGCGTCGGGGCGGAAGCTGTCGGCCCAGGACAGGCCGGTCCGCAGTTTCTTCGTGCCCAGCCGCTTCATCCAGGCGACGGCATCGTCCAGGCGCGGGTCCTGATAATGGAACCACTGCATCAGCCCCATCTCGGCCGCGACCTTGGCATATTCGTCCAGCGCCGGCTTGGGCGTGCCGTCCGGACGGATCAGCCCCATGTAGAAATGCCGGTAATAGCTCGACCCCTCCGCCTCGCGGTGACGGGTGGTGGCGCCCCATTCTATCGGCAGGTCGAACAGCGAATACCAGAAGATGCGAGGCACGCGGCCGATCAGCAGTTCGGCGGTGCGCTGCACGCCGAACACCTGCACCTCCTCCGCGCCGAACGAGCCGACGCCGACTTCGGTCACCCAGACCGGCTTGTCGGTCACCGCCTCGATCTCGGCCACTTTGGCGGGCCAATCGTGGATCGACCACAGGTTCCAGTCGAGCGGGAAGCCGTGCACCGCGATCACGTCCACCGCGTCCAGCCCGCCCTGCGCCTCCATGCGGCGTACCCATTGCGGGTCGATCGGCGACATGCCGCCCAGCACGCGCGTGACCGCCGGATTGATCGCCGCCACCGCCCGGCCCGCCCGCGTCACCGTGTCGGCGAAGATCGACCAGTCGGGGTCCAGTTCCGGGTCCCAATGCGACTTGTTGTTGGGCTCGTTCCAGAACATCGCGGCTTCGATCATCGTGCAACCTCTCGGGAATTGGGTCTCTTCCGACGGCGGATCAGCCGGCCGTCTCGTTCAGCGTCAGCAGCCGCGCACCCCAGTCGCCCATCACCACCCGCGTGACCGAGGCGGGATCGATGTCGAAGCGCAACACATGGTCCAGCGACAGGCCGAGTATGTCCGCCACCGCCCCCCGGATCATGTCGCTATGCGTCACCAGCGCACCGATGGTGCCGGTCCGCTCGCGGGCGATTCGGCGAAGATGCGCCATGATCCGCGCCTGCGCCTCCGCCATCGTCTCGCCGCCGGGGATACGGGCGATGCCACGCTCCTGGTTCCAGCGGGTCCAGTCCGGATCGTCGGTCAACGTGTCGAAGGCGCGGCCGGTCCAGTCGCCCATGTCGATCTCGACCAGGTCGGGCGCATCTTCGGGCGTCAGCCCATGCGGCCCGGCGATCGCCGCCGCCGTCTCGCGCGTGCGATCGAGCGGGGATGCGTCGATCCAGTCGATCCGCTCGCCCGCCAGTCGCCGGGCCAGCGTCAATGCCTGATCGCGGCCGGCCTCGCTCAGCGGCACGCCCGGCATTCGTCCGGACAGGCAGCGGTCGAGATGACCATGCGCGGCATGGCGGATCAGCAGCAGCGTCGCCGTCAAAATCCAGGGCTTCCCTCAATGGTCACCGGCTCGGCAGGACCAAACCGGCTTGATGCGGATCATGAGGTTTGTGCCTCAAGTCATTAGGAACAAAGAAGAAGTTGCTTTGTTTCATTCGCGTAGCGATTTTTTGCGTACCCGGGAGGAAACGCCGATGCGAGCATGTTCCACAAGGGCGGATCGTGTGTCGTTGACATCGATCAACGGGGTGGGTCGATGAGCGAGAGGGTCCTGATCACCGGCGGCGCCGGCTTTATCGGGCGCTTCGTCGCGGACGAACTGCTCCGCCGGGGCGATGAGGTCCGCGTGCTCGACAGCTTGATCGAGCAGGTGCATGGCGATGTCGATCGCCCCCCGCTTCTGAACGACGCGGTGGATCTGATCCGTGGCGACGTGCGCAACCGGGATGTCGTCGCCAAGGCGTTGCAAGGGGTCGACAGCGTCATCCACCTCGCGGCCGAGGTCGGCGTCGGCCAGTCGATGTACGAGGTGGAGCGCTACACCTCAACCAACGATGTCGGCACCGCCGTGCTGTTCGAGACACTGATCGATCGCCCGGTGCGACGGGTCGTCACCGCCTCCTCCATGTCCATCTATGGCGAGGGACTGTACCTCGATGCGGACGGCGCACTGGTGCAGGATGCCGAGCGCCACAATCTCCGCGACGGCCTGTCCAACTGGGAGCCGGTCGATAGGCAGGGCCGACCGCTGACCCCGGTGGCGACGCCCGAATGGAAGCGGCCGGCGCTGTCGTCGATCTACGCGCTCAACAAATATGTGCAGGAGCGCACCACCCATATCATGGCCGCGCCCTATGGCATGGAGGGCGTATGCCTGCGCCTGTTCAACGTCTATGGGCCAGGCCAGGCGCTGTCCAACCCCTATACCGGCGTCCTCGCCATCTTCGCCTCGCGCCTGCTCAACGGGCAGCAGCCGATGATCTTCGAGGATGGCGAGCAGCGGCGCGACTTCGTCCATGTCTCCGACGTGGCGCGGGCCTTTGCCGATGCGCTGGTGCTGCCGCAGGCGGCGGGCGGCACGTTCAACATCGGCTCCGGCCATGACCGTTCGGTGACCGAGGTGGCGACCGAACTGGCGCGCGCCATGGGCAAGAACGAGATCGCGCCCGAGATCGTCGGCAAGGCGCGGATCGGCGACATCCGCCACTGCTTCTGCGACGCGACGCTGGCGCGCGAGACGCTGGACTTCGAGGCGCGGCAGGATTTCGGCGACGGCCTGGCCGAACTCGCCGAATGGGTCGCCGAGCAGACCGCCGAGGACCGGGTGGCGACGGCGCGGGCCGAGCTCGAGAAACGCGGGCTGGTGGCATGAACCCGCCGGTCCTGATCACCGGCGGCGCCGGCTTCATCGGCGCCAATCTCGCCGATCGTCTGGCGAGCGAAGGACGGACGGTTCGCGTCTACGACTCGCTCGCCCGGCCGGGGACCGAGCGCAACCTTGCCTGGCTGCGCGACCGGCATGGCGAGCGCATCCGCTTCGAACAGGCGGATATCCGCGACGGCGAGCGGCTGGCGGACGCGGTGGCGGGATCGGCTGCGGTGTTCCACTTCGCCGCGCAGGTTGCGGTGACAACCAGCCTGGTCGATCCGGTCGCCGACTTCGGCATCAACATCCAGGGCACTATGCATCTGCTGGAGGCGCTGCGCACCCGCGCGCCGCATGTGCCGCTGGTCTTCGCCTCGACCAACAAGGTGTATGGCGACCTCGCCGATCTCGACTTCGTGCTGGAGGACGGCGCCTACCGCCCGGTCGATGCGCAGGTCCGCGCGCACGGCATTGGCGAGGCGCGGCCGCTCGACTTCCACACCCCCTATGGCTGTTCCAAGGGTGCGGCGGACCAATATGTGCTGGACTATGCCCGCAGCTTCGGCCTGCGCACCGCCGTGATGCGGATGAGCTGCATCTATGGCCAGCGCCAGATGGGCACCGAGGACCAGGGCTGGGTCGCGCATTTCCTGATCCGGGCGCTGCGCGGCGAGCCGATCACCCTCTATGGCGACGGGCACCAAGTGCGCGATATTCTGGACGTGCGCGATGCCGTCGATGCCTATCGGACGGCGTGGCGCGATATCGACCGGATCGCCGGCCGCGCCTTCAACCTGGGCGGCGGGCCGGACAATGCGGTCAGCCTGCGCCAGTTGCTGGATCATATCGGCGACCTGATCGGCCGGCCGGTCGCGGTGCGCCATGCCGAATGGCGGGCAGGCGACCAGCGCTATTTCGTCGCCGACACCCGCGCCGCAACCCAGGCCCTGGCATTGGGCGATCGGATCGGCTGGCGGGCGGGCGTCGCCGATCTGGCGGAATGGCTGAGCCGCGAGGGCGGCATGGCGCAGCCGCCCGTCGAGGTCGCGGCATGACGGCACGGCTGCTGATGACCGTCGATACCGTTGGCGGCGTCTGGCAATATGCAACGGAACTGACCGCCGCGCTGGCCGGGAGCGGCTATCAGGTCGAACTGGCGGTGATCGGGCCGCCGGCCGATGCCGCGCAGCGAATGCATGCGCGGGCGGTCGGGGCCACCCTGATCGATACCGGTCTGGCGCTCGACTGGCTGTCGGCCGACGAACCGATGGTCGTCGCGACCGCGACCGCCATCGCGCGACTGGCGCAGCAGCGCGGCGCCGATCTGGTCCAGCTCAACCAGCCCGCCTTTGCCGTCGTCCCCTTCGCCATGCCGGTGGTGGCGGTGGCGCATAGCTGTGTCGCGACATGGTGGGCGGCGAACAGCGAGGCTCCCCTGCCCGCCGACCTCGCCTGGCAGGCGCTGCTGACCGCACGCGGACTGGCGCGCGCCAATGCGGTGGTCAGCCCCAGCGCCGCCTTCGCCGCCGCGACGGCCTCCGCGCACGCGCTGGCACGCGATCGCGTGACCGTGGTCCATAACGGCCGCAGCCTGCGCCCGCGCCACGCCCCGCCCCAGGATTTCGCCTTCACCGCCGGCCGGCTCTGGGACCGGGGAAAGAATGCCGCGACGCTCGATCGGGCGGCCGCACGGCTGGCGGTGCCGTTCCAGGCCGCCGGCCCCTGCAGCGGTCCGCATGGAGAGACGATGGCGTTCGAACACCTGGTGCCGCTGGGCCAGCTGGGCGAGCGCGGCATCGCCGATATCCTGGCGACCCGCCCGGTCTTCGCCTCCGCCGCGCGCTACGAGCCATTCGGGCTGGCGGTGCTGGAGGCGGCGCTCGCCGGGTGCGCGCTGGTGCTGTCCGACATCCCGACCTTTCGCGAACTCTGGGACGGCGCGGCCGTGTTCATCGATCCCGACGACGCCGACGGCTTCGCCGAGGCGATCGGCATATTGACCGCCGACGGATCACTGCGGCTGGGCAATGGCGCACGGGCACGGGAACGCGCCGCCGCCTATGGCCCGACGGCGATGGCGGCGGGGATGATCACCGTCTACGACCGGCTGCTCGACCGCCCCGCCCTGCCGATGACGCCGACCGGGCAGGTGGCGGCATGAAGATCGTCTATTTCACGCACAGCCTGGAATCCTGCTGGAACCACGGCAACGCCCATTTCGTGCGCGGCGTGCTGAGCGAATTGGTCGCGCGGGGTCATGACGTCACCGCGATCGCCCCGCCCGCTCCCTGGAGCCTGACCAACCTCCTCGCCGATCATGGCGAGGCGGCGCTTGCGGCGTACCGCACCGCCTATCCGGAACTGGCCAGTCGCAGCGTCACCCTTGCCGACGATGTCGCGTCGCAGGTGGACGACGCCGATCTCGTGATCGTGCATGAGTGGAACGACCATGACCTGGTCGCGATGCTCGGCACGATGCGCAAGCGGGGCGCACGCTTCACCCTGTTCTTCCACGACACGCATCACCGCGCGGTCAGCGCGCCCGAGGAGATGCGCGCCTATGACCTGTCCGGCTATGACGGCATACTGGCGTTCGGCGAGACGCTCGCCCATGTTTATCGCGGCTGGGGCTGGGGCGACCGGGTATGGACCTGGCACGAGGCCGCCGATCCGCGCCGCTTCCATCCGCCGGCGGAGGACGGCGAACGCGCCGGGCTGGTCTGGATCGGCAATTGGGGCGATGGCGAGCGGACGCGCGAGATCGCCGACTATCTGCTCGAACCCGCCCGCGCCGCCGGACTGCCGCTCGACATCTACGGCGTCCGCTACCCGGATGACGCCAGGGCGATGCTGGCCCGGGCCGGCGCGACCTATCATGGCTGGGCCCCCAATGCCGCCGCCCCGGCGATCTTCGCACGCGCGCTGGCGACCGTGCATGTGCCGCGTCGTTACTATACCAGCCTCTTGCCCGGCATTCCCACGATCCGCGTGTTCGAGGCGCTGGCCTGCGGCATCCCGCTCGCCTCGGCACCGTGGGACGATGCCGAGCAGCTGTTCCGCCCCGGCACCGACTTCCTCTTCGCCGCCGATGGCGATGCGATGACCCGGACGCTCCGTGATTTGCGCGAGGATGCCGAGCTGCGCCGGTCGCTCGCCACGGCCGGGCTGGAGACGATCCGCGCCCGCCACACCTGTGTCCACCGCGTCGACGAGTTGATGGCGATCCTCACCACGCTCGACGTCCTGCCGAACCGAAGGAACGCCGCGTGAAGATCGCCTTTTACGGTTCCAGCCTGCTCTCCTCCTATTGGAACGGGGCGGCGACCTATTATCGCGGCATCCTGCGTGCACTGGCGGAACGCGGGCACCGGATCACCTTCTACGAACCCGACGCCTTCGACCGGCAGCAGCATCGCGACATCGACCCGCCCGCATGGGCACGCTCGGTCGTCTATCCAGCGACCATCGAGGCGGTGCGCGACGTGCTCGCCGAGGCGGGCGACGCCGATATCGTCGTCAAGGCGAACGGCGTCGGCGTGTTCGACCGCGAACTGCTGGCGGGGATCACCACCCATGCCCGCAAAAATGCGCTCAAGATCTTCTGGGATGTCGATGCCGCCGCGACGTTGGACGAGATGCGCGCCGATCCGGACCATCCGGTCCGCGCCGCGCTGCCCGATCTCGACCTGGTGCTGACCTATGGCGGCGGCGACCCGGTGGTGGACGCCTATCGCCACTTCGGCGCGGCGGAATGCGTGCCGGTCTACAACGCGCTCGATCCCAGCACCCATCATCCGGTGCCGCCCGATCCCCGCTTCGCCTGCGACCTGGCGTTCCTCGGCAACCGACTCCCCGACCGCGAGGCGCGGGTCGAGGAATTCTTCCTCCGCCCCGCCGCCTCGATGGCCCACCGTGCCTTCCTGATCGGCGGCAATGGCTGGGAGGGCAAGGCGATGCCCGCCAATGTCCGCCATCGCGGCCATGTCTTCACCGCCGAGCACAATGCGTTCAACTGCACGCCGCGCGCGGTGCTGAACGTCGCGCGCGACTCGATGGCGCATATCGGCTTCTCCCCCGCCACCCGCGTGTTCGAGGCGGCGGGCGCCGCCGCCTGCCTGATCACCGACGCATGGGAGGGGATCGAGCTGTTCCTGAAACCCGGCGCGGAAGTGCTGGTCGCGCGCGACGGGCAGGACGTGGCCGAGCATCTCGCCACGCTGGAGGCCGACCGCGCCCGGACGATCGGCCGCGCGGCGCTGGCGCGGGTGCTGGCGGAACATACCTATGACCGGCGCGGCGACCTGCTCGACAGGTTGCTCCGCGCCCAAGTCTCGGCGCTGCGGGTGGCGGCATGAAGCTTGTCGTCCTCGGCCTGACGCTTTCCTCCTCCTGGGGAAATGGTCATGCCACGACCTTCCGCGCGCTGCTCGCCGCCTTCGCGGCACGTGGGCACGACATACTGTTCCTGGAGCGCGACAAGCCCTGGTATGCCGATCATCGCGACGAACCCTCGCCCGGCTATTGCCGCCTGGAATTCTACGACAGCCTCGACGACCTGAACCGCTGGCGGCACGAGATCGCCGCCGCCGATGCGGTGATCGTCGGCTCCTATGTGCCCGAGGGGATCGCGGTCGGCCATCTCGCGCAAAGCTGGGCGAGCGGGCCGGTCGGCTTCTACGACATCGACACGCCGGTGACGCTCGCGGCGCTGGAACGCGGCGCCTGCGACTATCTGTCGGCCGAGCTGATCCCGGGCTATGCGGTCTATCTGTCCTTCACCGGCGGACCGACGCTGGACCGACTGGAGCGGCAATATGGATCGCCGGCGGCACGCCCGCTCTACTGCTCGGTCGATGCCGAACGCTACCGACCGCTGGACAGCCCCGCACGCTGGGATCTCTCCTATCTCGGCACCTACAGCCACGATCGGCAGCCGACGCTGGAGCGGTTGCTGATCGAGCCGGCGCGTCGCGCCCCCGATCGCCGGTTCGTCGTCGCCGGACCGCAATATCCCGCCGGCATCGACTGGCCCGCCAATGTCGAGCGGATCGAGCATCTGCCGCCTGCCGACCATCCCGGTTTCTATTCCGCCAGCCGTGCGACGCTGAACGTCACGCGCGCCGACATGATCGCGGCGGGCTGGTCGCCCTCGGTCCGGCTGTTCGAGGCGGCGGCGTGCGGCACCGCGATCATCTCCGATCGCTGGGCCGGGCTGGACCAGCTCCTCACCCCGGACGCCGAGATCCTGCTGGCCGATGGTGCGGACGATGTCGCCACGATGCTGGAAGAGGCCGATCTGGTTGCGATCGGTCATGCCGGCCGCGCCCGCATCCTCGCGGAACATACCGCCGCGCATCGGGCCGAGGAGCTGGAGCGTCACCTGACCGCCGCCCTCCGCGTCGCCGCGCCGGTCGGATCCTTCGTCTAAGGAGAGAATGGCATGACCACGGACATCGCCCTCGTCGCCGGTGGCGCCGGTTTCATCGGATCGCATCTGTGCCGGGCGCTGAGCGAACGCGGGTTCGAGGTCATCTGCCTCGACAATCTCCAGACCGCGCGAGTCTCCAACCTCGACACGCTGGCCGACCTGCCTCGCTACAGCTTCGTCGAGGCGGATATCGTCGCCCCCCTGCCCCAGGCGGTGCTCGACCAGGCGGATCGGATCACGCGCATCTACAATTGCGCCTGCGCCGCCTCGCCGCCGCAATATCAGGTCGATCCCGAACATACGATGCTGACCAACGTCGTCGGCACGCATCACCTGCTGCGCCTTGCCGAACAAAGCGGCGCGCGCTTCCTGCTGACCTCGACCAGCGAGGTCTATGGCGATCCGGAAGTCCACCCGCAGGTCGAAGGCTATCGTGGCTGGGTGAGCTGCACCGGCCCGCGCGCCTGTTACGACGAGGGCAAGCGGGCGGCCGAGGCGATGACCTTCGACTACGCGCGGATGCGGCGGGCCGAGGTGCGGGTGGCGCGCATCTTCAACACCTATGGCCCGCACATGCACCCGGACGACGGACGCGTCGTCTCCAATCTGGTGTGCCAGGCGCTGCGCGGCGAGCCGATCACCATCTATGGCGATGGCAGTCAGACGCGCAGCTTCTGCTATGTCAGCGACATGGTGGAGGGACTGATCCGCCTGATGGAAAGCGACATCGACGGCACCGAGCCGGTCAATCTCGGCAATCCGGAGGAATTCACCATCGGCGAACTGCTGACCAAGGTGCTGGCGATCGTGCCCAGCGCGGCGGCGGTGACGCATCACGACCTGCCCCAGGACGACCCGCGCCGCCGCCGCCCGGACATCGCCCGCGCCCGCGACCTGCTCGGTTGGGAACCGCATGTCGCGCTCGACGACGGCCTGCCGCAGACCGCGCGCTGGTTCGCCCGCGAATTGGGCGCCAGCCTGCCCATGGCGGTCGCGGCGGAGTAGAGCGTCGCGTTATCGAATATCTGGTATGTTTTGCATTTGCCACGATCCGAACCCGTGCTAAGCCCTGAGCTGGTGGCATGGGAGAGGATTGATGGACCTGCGCTTCACTTTGGGGGAAGAGGCTTTCCGTGACGAGGTACGGCAATTCCTGTCCGAGAAGCTTCCCGCCCGCCTGTCCGACAAGGTGCGGCGCGGCCTCCACCTGACCAAGGCGGACATGGAGGAATGGCACGCCGTCCTCCATGCGCGCGGCTGGCTCGCCAATCACTGGCCCGAGCAATATGGCGGCCCCGGCTGGTCGGTGGTCCAGCGCGCGATCTTCGACGACGAGACCGCACGCGCCCACGCGCCGCGCATCGTCCCCTTCGGCCTGTCGATGCTCGCCCCCGTGCTGATCAAATACGGCACCGAGGAACAGCGCCGCCACTATCTGCCCCGCATCCTCGACGGCACCGACTGGTGGTGCCAGGGCTATTCGGAGCCGGGCGCCGGTTCCGACCTCGCCAGCCTGAAGACCAGCGCGGTGCGCGACGGCGACCATTATGTCGTCAACGGGCAGAAGACCTGGACGACGCTCGGCCAATATGCCGACTGGATCTTCTGCCTGGTCCGCACCGATCCCACCGCCAAGGCGCAGGAGGGCATCTCCTTCCTCCTGATCGACATGAAGAGCCCCGGCGTCGAGGTGCGACCGATCGTGCTGCTCGATGGCGATGCCGAGGTGAACGAGGTGTTCTTCACCGACGTGCGCGTGCCGGTCGCCAATCTGGTCGGCGAAGAGAATAAGGGCTGGACCTACGCCAAATACCTGCTGACCTATGAGCGAACCAATATCGCCGGGGTCGGCGCATCGGCCGCGGCCTTCGACCGGCTGCGGGCGACCGCGGCGACGCTGACCCGTGGGGGCCGACCACTCGCCGACGATCCGCTGTTCGCGGCCCGGCTGGCGCGGATCGAGATCGACCTCGCCAACATGGCCACCACCAATCTCCGCGTCGTCGCGGCGGCGGCGCATGGCGGCGCGCCGGGCGCGGAAAGCTCGATGCTCAAGATCAAGGGCACCGAAATCCGCCAGGCGATCACCGCGTTGCAACGCCGGGCCTTCGGCATCTATGCCCAGCCCTTCGTGCCCGAGGCGCTGGAGGAGGGCTATAATGGCCAACCCATCGGGCCGGAGGACGCGAACACCGCCGCCTCGACCTATTTCAACATGCGCAAGCTGTCGATCTTCGGCGGATCGAACGAAGTGCAGAAGAACATCATTTCCAAGATGATCGTGGGGCTCTGATGGATTTCCAGCATAGCGAGGACCGGCGGATGCTGGCGGACACGCTCCGCCGTTTCTTGGCGGAGCGGGCACCGGTCGACCGGCGCAATACCGCCGCCTATGGCGATACCGGCTATGATCCGGCGGTGTGGCAGGGACTGGCGGAACTGGGCGTGATCGGCGCGCTGTTTCCGGAGGCGGCGGGCGGCTTCGGCGGTTCGGGCTTCGACATCATGGTGGTGTTCGAGGAGATCGGGCGCGCCCTGGCGGTCGAGCCGTTCCTGGGCGCGCTGACGGTCGGCCATGCCCTGGCCACCGCCGGTCGCCCCGATCTGCTGGAGCCGATCGTCGCCGGCACCTCCATCGTGGCGCTGGCGGACGCGGAGCCGCAGGACCGTGGCCAGGACGCCCCCTATGCCACGTGCGCGACGCGCGACGGCGAGGGATGGCGAATCGATGGCGCCAAGGCGGTGGTCGCGCAGGCGGAGGCGGCGGCGCTGCTGCTGGTGTCTGCACAGACCGAGGATGGCGCCTCGCTGTTCCTCGTCCCGACCGACGCGCCGGGCCTCACCGTCCAGGGCTATGCCAACGTCGATGGCGGTCGCTCCGGCGAGGTCCGGCTGTCGGGCGTGATGGTGGCAGATGAGGCCCGGGTCGCGGCGGACGGGCGCGCCGCCCTGGCCGCGGCCGAGGCAGCCGCGCTCCTTGCGCTCTCGGCGGAGGCGCTGGGGGCGATGGAGGTCGCGAAGGCGATGACGATCGACTATCTGCGCACCCGCAAGCAGTTCGGCGTACCGATCGGCAAGTTCCAGGCGCTGCAGCACCGCATCGCCACCGTGCTGCTGGAGGTGGAGCAGGCCCGCTCCGCCGTCATCAATGCCGCCGACGCCTTCGATCACGACCAGGGCGCGGACCGGGACCGGCGTCTGTCGGCGGCGAAATACACGGTCGGCGCGACCGGCCAGCTCGTCGCCGAGGAAGCGATCCAGCTTCATGGCGGCATCGGCATGACCTGGGAATTGCCGCTGTCGCATTATGCCAAGCGGATCACGATGATCGATCATCATCTCGGCGATCAGGACCAGCATCTGCAACGCTATATCGCACTCGGTCGCGTCGCCTGACCGGAACGATGTGATCCTGCCTCCGGTCGGTCGCCAATCCCCATCTCGCAACCGACCGATCCGACGCGTCGTGTCGCCATCATATCGACGGGGTGACTGGCACCCTTGCGCCCGCGCTCTGGCCAACGGCAAGGCCAGATAGGTCAAAGGCCAGATTTTCGCGCCGTTTTAACAACTTATGACGATCGCCAAATATTTCGCGCGAAGGCGACCGGGTCGGTACGACTTCACCGTTCCATGATCGATAATTCATGGAACTATTTATTCGTGATATCATAATGGGTTTTTAGCGCATTTCCTGTCATGGGACATAACAGGTAAAAAGCCGTGTGTAGCGCTCGTCCCTTATCAAGCTTAGCCGAAGCCACAAGCCAATCGATCGACATTTTAAAAATCGGGTTGGTCAGCTTAACTTGCCAATGCCAATTTATTACATAGTGGACATATCGTCAAGGATTCAAAGTTTGCCTTTGCCGCCGCGATCACTGCGATCGTTACCGCTTTTGCAGTCACCGCGCCCGCAGAAGCCGGCATGATCGTCGATTACGATAACGCTATGACAAACGGTCGCGACTTCTAGAGCAGATTCCGATCAGTACGCATCATATCCTGCAGCGGCGAAGTAGTTGGCGCACTCGGCAGGCGTGAAGGTGTCGATGGCGGCACCGATGGCGCGGTACAGGTCGTCGCGGGTGCGAGCGGC
>NZ_QLJH01000015.1 GCF_003951315.1 Sphingomonas sp. S-NIH.Pt15_0812 | reverse complement strand
GCCGACGGCGTTCACCGCCATGCCGATGTCGCTCTGCGTCGTGGCCAATTGGTCGCGGGCATTCTTGGCCTCTTCCCCGGCACGCATCGCAAGCGCCGACACCAAGTCGGCGACGACCGCGAAACCCCGCCCGGCATCGCCCGCACGACCGGCTTCCACGGCGGCGTTCATGGCGAGCACCCGCGTCTGGAATGCGATCTTGTCCGGCCCATCGATGACCGTGTCGATCCCCTTGGCGCTGGCCGAGACGCGCTCCATGGCCTGCACCGCCTGAGTGGCGCAGCCGCGGCCGTCGCGTACCGCGAGCAGGGCCGCGCCCGATCCGGCTGCCGAGCGTCGGGCGGCCTCGGGCGTCTGCTTCAGCCGCGCCTCGACCTGGCTGACCGCGCTCGATGTCCGTTCCAGGCTGGCGGCGGCGCTTTCGGTGCGCCGCGCCAGATCCTCGAAGGCCGGGGCGATCTCGTTGGAACTGCCGTTGATCGCCAGCGCGCCGTCGGACACTGCACCGATCAGGGCACGGAGTTGCGACAGGGTCTCGTGGAAATCCGCCTTCAGCTTGGCGTAGCGCGGCGGCATGGCGGTGGTGATCGCGCCGGTCAGGTCGCCTCCGGACACGTGCGACAGATGCGGGCTCAGCGTGTCGACTGCCCGCTTCTGCTCGGCATCGTGGCGCGCCTGCTCGGCCTCGGCAACCTGCTTCGCCACGGCGGCGTCGCGGAAGACCAGCACGGCGCGGCCATGTCGCCCAGCTCGTCGGAACGCGCCGCCCCCTGGATCTCGACATCGTGGCGGCCGATCGCCAGCTCCGCCATGGTGCCGGTCAGGCGGGTGATTAGACGGGCGATGGTGCGGCTGAGCAGCACCGCCAGCAGGATCGCGGTCGCGATCAGCGCGATGCCACCGATCACCAGCGTCTTCATCCCCGTATGGATGGCGGCGGCCTGGCGTTCCGCTTCCCGCACCAGCCGTTTCGACTCATAGTCGCGAACGGCGCGCAGCGGCAGCACCGCCTTGCTGGTCATCACCGTCTGGCGGGCATCGCGCATCATCTGCTGCGCCTGTTGCTGGCCACCGCGCTCGACCAGCGCGATCAGCCGATCGCCCCAGTCCCGCCGCCACGCCAGCGTTTCCCGCTGCGAAGTGTAGATGTTGCGGAGCATTTCCGGGTCCGACAGCATCGGCCGCACGGCGGCATAGGTACTGTCAAATTCCGCTCGCGCCTCCCGGTAGGATTTGAGGTAGGTCGGGTCGGCGGTCACCATGAAGCCGCGGAACCGGCTGTTCTGCCGCAGGATGGACGTCTCTAGCGTCTGCACTTTGCTCAGCACCGTCTGGCTGGCGTTGCTGCTATCGGTCGCCCGTCGGATCGCGTCGAAGCTGCTATAAAATACCAGCATCATCGCGGCGGCCGAGGCGCAGAGCACCAGGAAGGAGACGGCCAGCTTGTGCGGGATGGTCATCGCACGGAACATCGATACCGGCCTATCGGAGGGGAGGGCGCGCGGACGAAGCCGGTTAGAAGGCGAGACGGGCCGTGGCCGACACGGGCCGGCCATTCAATATGCGGGCCCGGACGATGCCGGTCGCCGGGATCGAAGGATCGTCGATCGCTCCGACCGCCAGCGGGTCGAACAGGTTGTTGGCGCTCGCCATCAGATCGGGTGTCCCGGTCACGCCGTCACCGACAAAGCCGTCCGGGAGATCGGGCGGCCCCGTGCATCGATCGTGTCGGCAGGTGTCGGGCCTTACGGTTCCGCCGACGTGAGGGCGTTGGGTCCAGCCACCAATCGCTCCGTCATCGCCACCGCGCCGGCATGGGCCGCAGCGGGGACGGCGCTACAGACGATCGTGATCGCGAGCAGATGATAACGATACCGCAAACTGGATGCTCCCGAACGGTCTTATCTTCCACAGCCTGTTCTAGGACGCTGCCCGGGCGGACCTTGGGCATGGGCACGACATTTTGCGGTTCGGACGCTCGGTCGGTCTGAAACCCGGTCGCAGGCGAACACGTTCAGGCTGGCAAATGACGATGGAGGCAGGTGTGATCGCAGCGTTCAAGATGGGACTGGTCGGCGGGCAACGGGCGATGACGCCGCTCGCCGCCGTGGCGATCGGGATCGCGCGCGGCGAACTGCCGGCGCGGGACGGCTTGTCGACGCTGCTCGGCCAGCCGCTGGTGGCGGCGGGAACATTGGCGCTGGCGATCGGCGAGATGGCCGGCGACAAGCAGAAGACCGCCCCGGACCGCATCGTGCCGATCGGCCTTGCCGCCCGGTTCCTGACCTCGGCGATCGCGGGGGCGATGCTGGTGCCGAAACGGGAGCGCTGGTGGGGCGCGGCCCTGGCCGGGACCACGGCGGTGGTCTCGGCCTATCCCGGCTGGCGCCTGCGCATGGCGGCGCTCCACCGGCATGGACAGACGCCGACCGGCTTTGCCGAGGATATCGCGGTCCTCACCTCCGCCGCACGCATCGTGCGAGGCCGCGCGGCGGAGGCGTGATCGGGAGCGGCGTTCAGCCGCGCAGCGCGGCGGCGGCGCGGGCCTTGGCCTCGACCTCCGCCATGGTGCCGCCCGTCACCCAGCTGCCGCCGACGCATTCGACCTGGCCGAAGGCCAGCCAGTCGGGCGCGGACGCTTCGGTGATCCCGCCGGTCGGGCAGAAGCGGCACTGGTAGAAGGGCGCGGAGAGCGCCTTCAGCGCCTTGATCCCGCCGCTGGTCTCGGCCGGGAAGAACTTGAATGCGGTCAGCCCCAGGTCCAGCCCGCGCATGATGTCGCCGGCATTGGCGATGCCGGGCAGATAGGGGACGCCGGCGCCGGTGATCGCGCTGCCCAGCCGGTCGGTCAGGCCGGGGGAGACGATGAACTCCGCGCCGACCTTCATTACCTGCTCGAACTGGTCGGTGTTGATCACCGTGCCCGCGCCGACGATCGCGCCCTCGACCTTCTTCATCTCGACGATCGCGTCGAGCGCGGCCGGGGTACGCATCGTCACCTCGAGCACCTTCAGGCCCCCGGCGACCAGCGCCTCGGCCAGCGGCAGCGCGGTCGCGGCGTCGTCGATCACCAGTACCGGGATGACCGCGCTGGTGCGCATGATGGAAAGTATATCGGTCACTGGCTATGCTCCTGGGCGAAGGCGGCGGCGGCACCGAACAGGCCGGGCTGCGGATGGGTGATGAGCTTGACGGGCATCGCCGCCATCATCGACTGGAACCGCCCCTTGGCGACGAAGCGCTGATCGAAGGCGGAGCGGATCAGCTTGTCCTTGATGCGCAGGCCCAGGCCGCCGGCGATCACCACCGCCTTCGCGCCATGCGCCAGCGCCAGGTCGCCTGCAACCGCGCCCAGCGACAAGCAGAAGCGGTCGAGCGCGGCGAGCGCGATCGAGTCCGTGCCCTCCAGCGCCTCCTGCCAGATCGTCTTGTCGTCGCGACTGACGACGGGGCGGCCTTCCAGTTCGGCCAGCGTTTCGTAGATGGCGACGATGCCGGGCCCGGCGACGATCCGCTCGGCGGATACGCGGGTGAAGATCTTGCGCAGGCGACGCAGCATCGCGTCCTCCAGCGCGTCGAGCGGGGCGAAATTTATATGGCCGCCCTCGGTCGACAGGACCTGATAGCCGCCATTCTGCTTCAGCACCTGCGCCACGCCCAGCCCGGTGCCGGGACCGCAGACCGTCGTCACGCCCTCGGCCGGCAGCGGCGCGTTCGGGCCGCAGAGATGCTGGAAATCCTCATCCGGCAGCTGCGCCACGGCATGGCCGACCGCGCCGAAGTCGTTGATGATCGTGTAGATATCGGCGTTGAGCCGCTCGCCGATCAGCGACGGGCGGATGATCCAGGGATTGTTGGTCAGGCGGATGATGTCGCCGGTGATCGGCGAGGCGACCGAGATGGCGGCGGCGCGGGGCAGGGGCTTGCCATAGGCCGCCTCAAACGCCTGCCACGCGGTCTGGAGCGAGGCGTGCTCGGCGGTCTTCTGGGTCATCGGCTCGGACAGGGCGACGACACGGCCCCCTTCCACCTCGGCGATGGCGAAGCGGGCGTGCGTTCCCCCGATATCGACTGCGACGACCTGCATTGTCCCTCCCTCAAACCTATGTTTTCTTGGCGGCGATCAGAGCCCGGCGGCGGCCAGGATCGCCGAGGCGCCCCGTTCGGCTTCGTCCGCGTCGTGGCGGAACAGGGCAAAGAGCTCGCGCCCCATGCCGGTCGCGGCGTCGCCGCCCTGGGCCAGCGGTCGGGCCTCCCATTCGGCCGGATCGACCAGCGCGTCGAGCGTGCCGTTCACCGCGTCCAGCCGGATCATGTCGCCGTCGCGGATCTTGCCGATCGGGCCGTTGCCCAGTGCCTCCGGGCTGCAATGGATGGCGCAGGGCACCTTGCCGCTCGCGCCCGACATGCGGCCATCGGTGACCAGCGCCACCTTGAACCCGCGATTCTGCAGCACGCCGAGCGGCGGCGTCAGCTTGTGCAGTTCGGGCATCCCGTTGGCGCGCGGGCCCTGGAAGCGGACCACGACGACCACGTCGCGCTCCAGTTCGCCGGCCTTGAACGCCTCCAGCACGTCGAGCTGGTCGGCAAAGACACGGGCGGGGGCCTCGATCACCCAGCGCTCGCGCTCGACCGCCGACACCTTGATGCAGGCCCGGCCGATATTGCCCTGGAGGATGCGCATCCCGCCATCGGGCGAGAAGGGATTGGCGACCGGGCGCAGGATCGTCTCGTCGCCGCTCGGCCCCGGATCGGTCCAGGTCAGTACGTCGCCCTCGATTACCGGCTTCTCGCCAAAGGCGGTCAGGTCGCCGCCGGCGATGGTCAGGAGATCGCGGTGCAGATAGCCGCCGTCCAGCAGTTCGCGGACGACGAAGGGCATCCCGCCCGCCGCCTCGAAGCCGTTCACATCGGCCGAGCCATTGGGATAGACCCGCGCGATCAGCGGCACCACCGCCGACAACCGGTCCATATCCTCCCAGTCGATGATGATCCCCGCCGCCCGGGCGATCGCCGGCAGGTGGAGCAGGTGGTTGGTCGAACCGCCCGTCGCCAGCAGGCCGACCGCCGCGTTGACGATCGCCTTCTCATCGACGCAATGGCCGAGCGGGCGATAGTCGTCGCCGCGCACGCCGATCCGCGCCAGCCGGTGGACGGCGGCGCGGGTCAGTTCCTGGCGCAGCTTGGTGCCCGGATTGACGAAGGCCGCGCCCGGCATGTGCAGGCCCATCACCTCCATCATCATCTGGTTGGTGTTGGCGGTGCCGTAGAAGGTGCAGGTGCCCTTGGTGTGATAGGCCTGGATCTCGGCTTCGAGCAGTTCCTCGCGGCCGCACTCGCCCTCGGCATAGCGTTCGCGCACCGCGGCCTTGGCCTTGTTGGGCAGGCCCGACGGCATCGGCCCGCCGGGGATCAGGATGGTCGGCAAATGGCCGAAGCGCAGCGCCCCCATCAGCAGCCCCGGCACGATCTTGTCGCAGATGCCGAGCAGCGCCGCGCCCTCGAACGTGCCATGGCTCAGCGCCACCGCCGTCGACAGCGCGATCGTGTCGCGGCTGAACAGCGACAGCTCCATGCCCGGATAGCCCTGGGTCACGCCGTCGCACATCGCCGGCACGCCGCCCGCCACCTGCGCGGTCGCGCCGACCTCGCGCGCCCAGACCTTCATCAGTTCCGGATAGCGGTAATAGACGGCATGGGCTGACAGCATGTCGTTATAGGCGGTGACGATGCCGATGTTCATGCCGGCATCGGCCTTCAGCTGCTCGCGATCCTCCTCGGTGCCGGCATAGGCATGGGCGAGGTTCGCGCAGCCCAGGGCCGGGCGGCGGACGGCGCGCTCGCGCTCTCGCTCGATCAGGTCGAGATAGGTGCCGCGCGACGCGCGCGAACGTGCAATGATACGGTCGGTGACCGCCTGGATGTCCGCCTTCATCGGATGGGTCGCTCGCAATCGGGAGAGGGGAAACGGGCGGTCAGGGCGCCCAGTGGATGTCGATCGGCAGTTCCACGTCCGCCAGCACGCGGCCGATCGGATAGGCGGAGGACGGACCCTGTTCGATCGCGCGTTCCAGCACGTCGCGCTTGGCCTGGCCGGTCACCGCGATCATCATCGCCTTGGCGGAGATGATGCCGGCGCGCGACAACGACACGCGGGCGACCGGTGCTTCCGGCGGCAGCGGATCGGGCATCACGCCCAGCGCGCGGCGTTCCTTGGGACCGTTCAAGGCCTCGTCGAAATCGGGACCGGGGAAGATCGACGCGGTATGGCCGTCGCCGCCCACGCCCAGCAGGCAGAAGTCGAGCGGCCAGTGCAGATCCTGCATCAGCGCATCGGCCGAACGACCGGCCGCCTTATAGTCGGCGGTGGCTTCGGGCACGATCGGCATCACGCGCGCGCCCTTGGGCAGGAAGATCTTGGCCAGCGCGGTGACGTTCGACAGCGCGTCGCCCAGCGGCACGATCCGTTCGTCGGTCGGGACGATCGTCACCTTCTTCCAGTCGAGCTTGGCCTTGGCCAGCTTCTCATAGGCGGGGAAGGGGGTCTTGCCCCCCGCCAGCGCGATCACCGCCGATCCACGCGCGTCGAGCGCGCTTTCGATCACGAACTGGATATCGCCCGCGATCGCGTCGGCCAGCTCGGCCGCGTCGTCATATTCCCACCATTCGATCTCGGTCATCACAATCTCCGTGGCGGACGCTACGGCATCCGCAATCCCGCCGGAAGCCCGACCGGCTCCGACGCATACGTAAGTATACGGCTTTTACCAGACGCTTCCGCGGGTCAATCGTCCTGCCACGTCACCCCATCGCGCTCCGTGAGCGCGATCGCCGCGGACGGACCCCAGCTTCCCGAGGGATAGCTTCGCGGCTTGACGTTGTTCGCGTCCCAGCCCTCGCGGATCGCGTCGATGAAACGCCATTGCGCCTCCACCTCGTCGCGGCGGACGAACAGGGTCTGGTCGCCCTCGATCAGGTCGAGCAGCAGCCGTTCATAGGCGATGCGACGACGGCTGCCCGCGAACTCGGCGTCGAGCGACAGGTTGAGCGGGACTTCGCGCAGGCGGACGCCATTGCGGTCCAGGCCCGGCTCCTTGGCCATCACCAGCAGCTGGATATATTCCTCCGGCTGGAGGCGGATGATCAGCATGTTGGGCTGGAGCAGGCCGCCGCGCGCGCCGAACATCGAATGCGGCACGGCCTTGAACTGGATGGCGATTTCCGATCGGCGGGTCGCCATGCGCTTGCCGGTGCGCAGGTAGAAGGGCACGCCCTGCCAGCGCCAATTGTCGATATGCGCCTTGATCGCGACGAACGTCTCGGTGTTGGACGGCTGCCCCAGTTCCTCGGCATAGCTCTTGACGAACTGGCCCTTGACCGCGCCCTCGCCATATTGGCCGGTGACCGTCATCTGCGGCACCTCCTCGGGCTTCATGATGCGCAGCGAGCGGAACACCTTCGACTTTTCGTCGCGCACATCGGTGCCGTCGAAATGGGCCGGCGGCTCCATCGCGACCAGGGCGAGCAGTTGCAGGATATGGTTCTGCACCATGTCGCGCAGCGCCCCCGCCGTCTCGTAATAGCCAGCGCGCTCCTCCAGGCCCACCGTCTCGGCGATGGTGATCTGGACGTTGTCGATGCCCTGTGCATTCCACACCGGCTCGAAGAAGCTGTTGCCGAAGCGCAGCGCCAGGATGTTCTGGACCGTTTCCTTGCCCAGATAATGGTCGATCCGGTAGGTCCGCTCCTCCGGAAAGGCCTTGGCGACCGCGTCGTTGATCTCGCGGCTGCTGCCCAGGTCATAGCCCAGCGGCTTTTCCAGGCCGACCCGCACCGTGGTGCCGGCCAGACCGACGCTTTGCAGGCCGCTGATCGCGCTTTCGAACAGGGAGGGCGCGGTCGACAGGTAGATGGCGAGGCCACCAGCGATGTCGCCCACCTTTTCCGCCAGGGGGGCGAAGCTGGCGGGATCGGACAGGTCGGTCGGCTGGTAGAAGACCCGCTCCAGGAAGCTGGCGATCGCGCCTTCGTCCTTGCGATCCTCCGGCAGGAACTGGTCCAGCGCCTTGCGCGCAAAGGCGCGGTAGCCCTCATCGTCATGATCGTGCCGGGCCGCACCGAAGATCTTCAACTCGGTCGGCAGCAGATTGTCGGCGTGGAGGCCATAGAGCGACGGCAGCAGCATCCGCTGCGCCAGGTCGCCGGTGGCGCCGAACAGGAGGAGCTTGGCGACGGGATCACGCGGCATGGCGGTTCCTTTCAGCGATGGAGGCCGGCGAGGGGATCGAGCCCCGCCATGATGTTGAGGTTCTGGACGGCGGCGCCGCCCGCGCCCTTGCCGAGATTGTCGAGCGTCGCGATCAGCCGCGCCTGGCCGGTGGCGTCGTTGCCCAGCACCCGGAGCGTCAGCCGGTCGGTGCCGGCATTCTCCTCGATCGCGATACCCGTCGGCTGGTCGATGGCGACGGCGACGAGGGGCTGGCCGTCATAGGCGACGGACAATGCGTCGGTGAGGGCGGCCAGGGTCGGACGGCCGGGCAGGACATGGAGCGGCAGGGGCACCTCGACCACCATGCCTTGGCGGACATTGGCGACGGCCGGCGCGAAGATCGGCGCATGGTCCAGGCCCGAGTGACGCGTCATCTCCGGCACATGCTTGTGCGCCAGCGAGAGGGCATAGGGCCGGAAGGCGGAAGCGTCGCCGGCCTCATAGTCCGCGATCATCGCCTTGCCGCCACCGGAATAGCCGGAGGTGGCGTTGACGCTGACCGGCCAGTCGGCGGGGATCAGCCCGGCGCGGACCAAAGGTCGGACCAGCGCCAGGAAACCGGTCGGGTAGCAGCCGGGATTGGAGACGCGGGTGGCCGCCGCGATGCGGGCGGCGCCGTCCGGCTCCAGCTCGGGGAAGCCATAGGTCCAGCCATCGGCGACGCGGTGTGCGCTCGACGCGTCGATCACGCGGGTCCGGTCGTTGTCGATCAGGGCGACCGCCTCGCGCGCCGCATCGTCGGGCAGGCAGAGGATGACGAAATCCGCATCGTTCAGCGCCTCGCGACGCGCCGACGCGTCCTTGCGGCGGGCTTCGTCGAGCAGCAGGATCTCGACATCGGTACGCTCGGCCAGCCGTTCGCGGATGTCGATCCCCGTAGTGCCGGCCGCGCCGTCGATGAACAGCCGTGCGGTCATGCCAGCGCCGCCAGGGGCAAATAGCCGACGAGATCGTGATTCGCCGCACGACCCCAGGCGGTATCGCCGATCAGGTCGAGCAATTCGAACCGCTCGCCGGGGGCCAGCGTGACCAGCGGCTCGGATTGGGGATCGCGAGCGCTGCGCAGCACGGCGGTCGATGCGACCGCGCGCTCCACCGATGCCGCGTAATGGGGAGCAAACACCTGATCCGCGAGACGAATATCCGCCAGATCGGGGCGCACGGCATGGCTGCGGGGATCGAGCATGACCGAACGCCCGGTCAAGGCGAACGCCCTACGCGAGGGCGCGCTGGGCGGTGCTGGGGTCCTGGTCGCCGATGAACTGCCCGAACTCTTCAAGAAACTCTGCCCCTTCGGATGTGCGCGCGACGAAGATGTTGCGCTTGTCGCTATCGTCGCGTTGGCGGCGCAGATAGCCGAGGGCACCCAATCTGTTCAAGGCGCGCGTCACGACGGGCTTCGAGACGTTCAGCGCGCGCGCCAAGCCGCGCACCGTATGCGGTCCGGGCTTGAGATAGACGAGGAGGAGCAGAGCCATCTGGCGATTGGTCAGGTCGGGTTCGCCCGAGCGGACGTAGTCGACCAAAGCGGTCATCCAGATGGACAGGGAATGAGGGTCACTCGTGGGCACAGGCGATATTCCGAATGATCCACGTCCCCCGCAGGCGGGAGATCGTTTCGTTTCGTTGCCATAACGCCCCGTAACGCGGCAGGTTTCCGCCAATTTTACCGCTTTGCAACGTAGGGCGAAACGCATGGGTGCGGCGCGGCGGGACGAGGCCGGTTGATCGATGCGGGCGGCTCGCCTATGTGCCCCACTTCATTCCCTTTCGGACTGCACCCAGCCCTATGTTCGCCTTCCTCCTCGTCGTCCACGCCATCATCGCCGCGGCGCTCGTCACCGTGATCCTGATGCAGCGGTCGGAAGGGGGCGGTCTGGGCATGGGCGGCAGCCCGTCGGGCCTGATGTCGGCGCGCGGCGCGGCCGATTTCCTCAGCCGCGCGACGGCGGTATTGGGCAGCGCCTTCGTCCTGTTCTCGATCGTCCTCGCGGTTCTCGCGGCGACGCATCGCGGCACCCAGACGATTGACACTTCGCTCGCCCGCCAGGTACCGGCCGCACCGGCCGCCGGTGTGCCTACCGCTCCGGCGGCGGGCCAGCCCGCGACCCAGCCGGGTGTGGCGCCGACGGCGGCCCCGACCGATGCGACCGGCAACGCGTCGGTCCCGCTCGCGAACTAAAACCCTCCATCCGTCGCAATACGCACCCGTGATCGATCACGGGTGCTTGTCGTGCGTCCCCATTCCAAGCTAGGCGATTCTTCCCATGGCGCGGTACATCTTCATCACCGGCGGCGTGGTCTCGTCGCTCGGCAAAGGCCTCATGGCGGCCTCTCTCGCAGCTCTCTTGCAGGCGCGCGGCTACAAGGTCCGCATCCGCAAGTTCGATCCCTATCTGAACGTCGATCCAGGGACGATGAGCCCCTATCAGCATGGCGAAGTCTATGTGACCGACGACGGGGCCGAGACCGACCTCGATCTCGGCCATTACGAGCGCTTCACCGGCGTCGCGGCGCATCAGTCGGACAATGTCACCTCCGGGCGCATCTATCACACGGTCATCACGCGCGAACGGCGCGGCGATTATCTGGGCGCGACGGTTCAGGTGATCCCGCACGTCACCGATGCGATCAAGGCCTTCGCCCGCGCCGACACGGTCGACGACAATGGCGAAGAGCTGGACTTCGTCCTGTGCGAGATCGGGGGCACGGTCGGCGATATCGAGTCGCTACCCTTCATCGAATCGATCCGCCAGCTCAAGAACGAGCTGGGCCGTGGCCGCTCGATCAGCATCCACGTCACGCTGGTGCCCTATATCGCGGCGGCGGGCGAGCTGAAGACCAAGCCGACCCAGCATTCGGTGCGCGAGATCGCGGCGCTGGGCGTCGCGCCCGACGTGTTGGTCTGCCGCTGCGAACAGCCGCTCCCGCCGTCGGAGCGGTCGAAGATCGCGCTGTTCTGCAACGTACCGGCGTCCGCCGTCATCCCGGCGCTGGATGCGAAGAGCATCTATGCGGTGCCGCTGCAATATCATGCCGAGGGGCTGGACGAAGAGGTGCTGCGCGCCTTCGGGATCGAGCCGCAGGGCGCGCCCGACCTGTCGCGCTGGTCGGAGATCGTCGATCGCTTGACGAACCCGCAGGGCGAGGTGACGATCGGCGTGGTCGGCAAATATGTCGGCCTGCAGGACGCGTACAAGTCGCTCAACGAGGCGCTGGTCCATGGCGGCATCGCCAACCGCGTGAAGGTCAATGTCCGCTGGATCGACGCCGAGCTGTTCGAGGGCGACGATGTCGAGACCCTCGCGCAGCTGGAGCCGTGCGACGCGATCCTGGTGCCCGGCGCATTCGGCGAGCGGGGAGCCGAGGGCAAGATCGCCGCGATCCGCTTCGCGCGTGAGCGTCGTATCCCCTATTTCGGCATCTGCTTCGGTATGCAGATGGCCTGTATCGAGGGGGCTCGGAACCTGGCGGGCATCGCCGATGCGTCGTCGACCGAGTTTGGCCCGACCGAGCAGCCGGTCGTCGGTCTCATCACCGAATGGATGGGCCGCGACGGGCTGGAGAAGCGCGAGGAGCAGGGCGATATGGGCGGCACGATGCGGCTCGGCGCCTATGAGGCGAAGCTGACCGGCAACAGCGTCGTCGCCGGCATCTATGGCGGTGAGACGATCTTCGAGCGGCATCGTCACCGTTACGAGGTCAACACCCATTACAAGGACGCGCTGGAAAAGGGCGGCCTGGTGTTCAGCGGCATGTCGCCCGACGGTACGCTGCCCGAGATCGTCGAGCGGCCGGACCATCCCTGGTTCGTCGCGGTGCAGTTCCACCCGGAACTGAAGTCCAAGCCCTTCGATCCGCACCCACTATTCGCCAGCTTCGTCGAAGCGGCGGTCAAGCAGAGCCGGCTGGTCTGATCCGGACCAGCCGTCGCCATCTCCACACGGGATGATGACGAGGTAAAAGGAAAGCGCCCGGGCCTTGCGGCCCGGACGCCCCTGCGACGCCGGGAAAAGGGAGCAACCGGCGTCGAGCGCTTCAGGCGGCCTGAGCCTCGCTGCCCGAGTCCGTGCGGTTCTCGACAGCGGAGAGCGGCGCGCCGGTCTTGATCGCGATCTGCTTCGGCTTCATCGCTTCGGGAACCTCGCGCACCAGATCGACGACCAACAGGCCATCGTTCAGCCGCGCATCCTCGACGAACACGAAGTCCGCCAGTTCGAAGCGACGCTCGAAGGAGCGGTTCGCGATACCGACATGGACGAAGGTCGCGCTGGGCTTCTCGTCCTTCTTGCCGGTCACGAGCAGCAAGTTCTGCTGCGCCGTGATCTCGATCTCATCCCGAGAGAAACCGGCCACCGCCAAGGTGATGCGGTAGCGATCGTCGGCGAGACGCTCGAGGTTGAAGGGGGGATAATTCTCCGCCGACGCGTTGCGCGCGTTGGTCTCGAGAAGATCAAACAGACGGTCGAAACCGATGGTCGAACGTCGATAGGGAGTCAGGTCGAGGCGCATTTCAAATCCTCCGATGAGCGAGTTGACTACGACCGAAGCCCGCCTGTGCGCGGCTCCGGCATACGGCCCGTTTGGCACCGTATGCCGCATAGATGGTTCGCCATCGCCCTCTTTCAAGAGGATTTTACATCCAGCTAAAGTACTGAAATATCAGAATAAATAGAGAAACTTTCCTGGCGCGAACATTTTGCTTGGTTCATATCCCAGCAATATGGTGGAGTTTGGGCGCAAAGCGAAAACACGCACCAGGGAGCCTCCTTCATGACCCCCACTTTGACGCTGCTGCTCGCGCTGCAGATCGCCGCGCCGGCCACCGACGCGCAGACTGCGCCGTTCACTGCGGAGGCGTCGCCCCAGGCGGAGGATGCTTCGACCGGTCGCACCGGTCCCGCGGTCGCGACATCGGGCGGCGATATCGTGGTGACGGCGCGCCGCCGCACCGAGTCGGTGCAGACCGTGCCGATCGCCGTGTCGGTGATCGGCGGGACCGCCCTGGCGGAGACGGGCACCTATAATGTCAGCCGCCTGACCCAGATCCAGCCGACGCTGCAATTCTATTCGACTAATCCGCGCAACTCGGCCGCGAACATCCGTGGCCTCGGCGCGCCGTTCGGCCTGACCAATGACGGGATCGAGCAGGGGGTCGGCATCTATGTCGACCAGGTCTATTACAGCCGCATCGCCTCCGCGACGTTCGACTTCACCGATACCGAGCGGATCGAGGTGCTGCGCGGGCCGCAGGGTACGCTCTATGGCAAGAACACCACCGCCGGCGCGATCAACATCATCACCCGCAAGCCCAGCTTCACGCCCGAGGCTCGGGTGGAACTGACCGGCGGCAATCTCGACTTCTTCCAGGGCAAGGCATCGGCCTCCGGGCCGCTGGTCGACGACAAGGTCGCGATCCGTCTCTCGGCCTCGGTGACGACACGGCGGGGCACGATCTACAATGTCCGGCAGAACGAGTGGCAGAACAGCCAGGACAATAAAGGTGTCCGTGGCCAGATCCTGTGGAAGGCCACGCCCAATCTCGACCTGACGCTGAGCGGCGATTATGCGCGCCAGAACCCCAATTGCTGCGTGCAATATTATGCGCGGGTCGGCGCGACGCAGCGTCCGACCAACCGGCAATACGCCGAGCTGGCTGCCGCGCAGGGCTATCAGGTGCCCTCGACCGATGCCTTCGATCGATTGACCGATGTCGATACCGACCTGCGCGCCAAGCAGGAACTCGGCGGCCTGTCGCTGCTCGCCAATTGGGACCTGGGCGGGTCGACGCTGACCTCGGTCAGCGCCTGGCGTTTCTGGCACTGGGACCCGTCGAACGACCGCGACTTCATCGGCCTGCCGATCACCACCGTCTCGGCCAATCCGTCGCAGCAGAGCCAGGTCAGCCAGGAACTGCGCATCGCTTCGAACGGCAAACGCACGCTCGATTATGTGCTGGGCGCGTTCTATTTCTATCAGACGATCGACACGCAGGGTTTGCAGGTGCAGGGGCCGGCCGCCAGCGCCTTCCTGCTCAATCCGACCAGCGCGGCGGGGCGTAATCCCGCGACGCTGAACGGCCTGACTGCGCGCAACACGATAGGCTTCAAGAACACCTCCGCGGCGCTGTTCGGCAAGCTGACCTGGCATGTCGACGATCGCCTGTCGATCGCGCCCGGCCTGCGGCTCAATTACGACCAGAAGAGCGGGTCCTATCTGTCGGTGGTGACGACGGGCAGTGGTTCGACCAACCTGACCAGCGATCAGCGCGGCGTCCTCGCGCCGCAGCGCTACGACCCGGACTTCCACAACTGGAACCTGTCGGGCGACCTGACCGTGTCCTATCAGTTCACGCCGGACGTCTTCTATTACGCCACCTATGCGCGCTCCTATAAGTCGGGTGGCATCAACCTGTCGGGCCTGCCGCTCGACGCGGCGAACCAGCCGATCCTGGCGTCGGCGACGGTGAAGCCGGAGAAGGTCAATCATTTCGAACTCGGCTTGAAGACGCGGCTTGCGGACCGGCGGGTGACGCTGAACCTGGCCGGCTTCTGGACGGTGATCGACGATTATCAGGCGACCGTCACCAACGGCCAGCTTGGCGTGCTGCGCGGCTATCTGGCCAATGCCGGCCGGGTACGGACGCGCGGCATCGAACTCGACTCGGCCGTCCGCCCGACCGATCGACTGAACGTCTATGCCAATGCGGCCTTCACCGACGCCAAATATGTCCGCTTCACCGACGCGCCATGCCCGCCCGAACTTTCCGGCGGCAGCGCCGCGTCGGCCACCAATCCGGCGAGCCCGGCCGGACGCCCCGGCACAAGCACGCAACCGTCCTACAGCCCGGCCAATTGCGACATTTCCGGTCAGTGGCTGCCGGGCGTGTCCAAATGGGCCTTCTCTTACGGCGCGGAGTATCAGCTCCCCGCGACCGCCGTGGGGTTGGAGGGCGATTTCTACGCGGGATACGACGGCAGCTACCGGTCAAAATTCTCGTCCAATCCGTCCCGGTCGCGCTATACCGATATCGCCGGCTATGCGCTGAGCAACATCCGGGTCGGTTACCGCGAGGGCGGGACGTGGAACGCCTTCGCCTGGGTGCGCAACGTCTTCGACAAGGATTATTACGAGTTGCTCGCCACCCAGTCGGGGAGCACCGGCCTGATCGTCGGCCAGCCCGGCGACCCGCGCACCTACGGCGTGACCGTATCGCGCAGCTTCTGACCGATTGACGCGCATCCTGCCCGGACCGGCAGGATGCGCGGATCGGGGGAGGAATACACCCGCCGCTCATTCGCGGTTAATCTCGATCGTGTCATAGGAACGATGCCGACGGGAAGTGGCAGTCCGGAAGCTCCCGACTTTCCGCCGGCCTAGGGCGTTCGACGGTCCGGGCCGAGCCGCAATGGCAAACGCCCGGACCGTTTCCGATCCGGGCGCCTGCGTGACGATCGCTCGTCAGCCCCCATTTCTGTTGCTTCCGCTCCAGCCTCGTTGGGCGGGCGTTGAAGCTGTTCCCCGAACCACGGCCATTGCCTGTGTCTCAGCACGAGTGTTGCTATGCCTTTCCGTTGGGTCTGTCACCAGCCGCCGCAACCCTCCGTTACGATTGAGTAACCGTTGTGGATTTGATGCAACAGCACCGATCTGGTTGCACCCGGCCCCAGTGCCGCCTAGAGCCGACCCGACATGATCCTCTCGTCCTATGAACGCATGATCGCCCGCCGCTATCTGCTGCCGGGCAAGGGCGAGGCCTTCATCTTCCTCGTCGCCTCGATCAGTCTCGTCGCCGTGATGCTCGGCGTCGCGGCGCTGGTGATCGTGATGAGCGTGATGAACGGCTTCCGCGCCGAACTTTTCGACAAGATCGTCGGGCTGAACGGCCATGCGGTCGTGCAGGGCTATGGCGGCCAGCTGACCGACTGGCGCGAGATCGTCCGCGAGGCGAAGGCGACGCCGAACGTGACCTCCGCCGTGCCGCTGATCGAACAGCCGCTGATGGCCAGCTATAATGGCCGAGTCGAGGGCATATTGGTGCGCGGGATGCGGGTGGCCGACATCCGCAACAATTCTACGCTCCATGCCAAGGTCGTGATCGGGTCGCTGGATCGCCTGACGCCGGGCAGCGGCAATATCGCGATCGGCAGCCGGCTGGCGGAGGCGCTGGGCGCCCAGATCGGCAGCGACATCACGCTGATCAGCCCGCAAGGCCAGACGACACCGTTCGGCACGGTGCCGCGCATGGTCAGCTACAAGGTTGCGGCGATCTTCGAGATCGGCATCTACGACTATGACAAAGCGTATGTGATCATGCCGATCCAGGATGCGCAGACGCTGCTCCTGATGGGCGACTCGGTGGGGATGGTCGAGCTGACGACGATGAACGCGGACCGGGTCGGCGAAATCTTGCGCCCGCTTGCCGACAAGATCGGCAATGGCGCGGTGATCGCCGACTGGCGCAGCATGAACGCGCAACTGTTCGAGGCGCTGGCGGTCGAGCGGGTGGCGATGTTCACCGTCCTGTCGATCATCATCCTGGTGGCGGTGTTCAACATCCTGTCCTCGCTGATCATGCTGGTCCGCGCCAAGACGCGGGACATCGCCATCCTGCGCACCATGGGCGCGACGCGGGGCGGGCTGATGCGCATCTTCATGGTGGTCGGCACCACGATCGGCGCGCTCGGCACGATCGCGGGGCTGGGGCTGGGGGCGCTGTTCCTCTTCTACCGCCAGGGGGTGGTCAACTTCGTCCAGCTGGTGACGGGGCAGAACCTGTGGGACCCGTCGATCCGCTATCTCACCGAATTGCCGTCCAAGACCGATCCGGTCGAGGTGATCGTCATCACCTCGATGGCGCTGGTCTTCTCCTTCCTCGCGACGCTCTACCCGGCCTGGAAGGCGGCGAGCACCGATCCCGTGCAGGTGTTGCGTTATGAGTGAACCGGTCCTCCACCTCGCCGGCCTGGCGCGCAGCTTCGTGCAGGGCGACGCGCGGATCGACGTGCTGCGCGGCATCGACCTCAGCATCGCGCCCGGCGAGATCGTGGCGCTGCTCGGCCCGTCCGGCTCGGGCAAGTCGACCATGCTCCAGGCGGTGGGCCTGCTGGAGGGCGGGTTCGAGGGCTCGATCCGGATCGCCGGGCAGGAGGTGGCGCAGCTCGACGCGCATGGCCGCACGATCGTCCGGCGCGACCGGCTGGGCTTCGTCTATCAGTTCCACCATCTGCTGCCCGACTTCAACGCAACCGAGAATGTCGTGCTGCCGCAACTGGTGCATGGCGCGAACCGGCCGGACGCGGACGCGCGTGCGACCGCGCTGCTGACGGCGCTGGGTCTGGGCCATCGGCTGACGCACCGGCCGAGCCAGTTGTCCGGCGGCGAGCAGCAGCGGGTTGCGGTGGCGCGGGCGCTCGCCAATCGTCCGGCGCTGGTGCTGGCGGACGAGCCCACCGGCAATCTCGACGAACATACCGCCGATATCGTGCTGGCGGAGTTCCTGCGCCTGGTGCGCGAGGAGGGATCGGCCGCACTGGTCGCCACCCATAACGAGCGGTTGGCCGCGCGCATGGACCGGGTGGTGCGCCTGCACGAGGGCAGGTTGGCATGACCGTCTGGACGGAGACGCCGACGCTCGCCGGTCGGCATGTCCGGCTACGGCCGCTCGACCCGGCGGATGTCGACGAGCTGGTCGAGGTCGCGCGGGCGGGCGATCTGTGGGACCTGTTCTACGCCAATGTCTCGATGCTCAAGACGCCCGAGCGCTGGCTGACGGCGGTGGTGCGCGAGCGCGACTATGGTCGCGCGCTTCCCTTCACCGTGGAGACGCCGGACGGGCAGGTGGTCGGCGCGACCCGGCTGATGCGCCTCGCGCCCGCGCATCGCCGGCTGGAGATCGGCGGCACCTTCTACGCGAAGGCCGTGCAGCGCACCGGGGTCAATACCGAGGCGAAGCGGATGCTGCTCGCCCATGCCTTCGAGGTCATGGACTGCCAGTGCGTGCAGATCCGCACCGACCTGCTCAACTTGCGCAGCCAGCACGCGATCGAGCGGCTCGGCGCGCGGCGCGACGGCGTGTTGCGGGGGCACCAGGTCATGGCGGACGGCCGGTTGCGGGACACGGTGGTCTATTCGATCCTCGACCGCGAATGGCCGGGCGTACGGCAGAATCTCGACTATCTGTTGGGAAGGCATGATTGATGCGCGTCACCGATTTCGAGGTCCAGGCCGCGGATGGCACGTTCCGGTCCCTCGGCGACTTTGCCGGGCAGGTGCTGCTGATCGTCAACACGGCGTCGCGTTGCGGCTTCACCCCGCAATATGCCGGGCTGGAGCAGCTCCAGCGCCGCTACGGGGCGCAAGGCTTTTCGGTGCTCGCCTTCCCCTGCAACCAGTTCGGGGCGCAGGAGCCGGGCGACGCGGCGGAGATCGCGCACTTCTGCACCATCCGATATGATGTCAGCTTTCCCGTCTTCGCCAAGCTGGAGGTGAACGGCACCGGCGCTTCGCCACTGTTCGAGCATCTCAAGGCGGCCGCGCCGGGCCTGCTCGGGTCCAAGGGAATCAAGTGGAACTTCACCAAGTTCCTGGTCAACCGCGACGGCGCGGTGGTTAGCCGACATGCCCCGACCGCCAAGCCCGAGGACCTGGCGGCCGAGATCGAAGCCTTGTTGTAAGGATCAGCGCAGCGCGAAGGCCGGCGCGCCACGGCGATGATGCAGGGCGGAGACGATCGAGGTCACGCCGCTCATCAGGAAGCTGATGCCGAGGATGAAGCCCGGCAGGGTCAGCGCCGATACCGGCAGCGTCGCCAGCACGAAGATGGCGAGCAGGATGTTGATGACGCCGAGCGCCAGCATTAGCGCCTTGCCCTGGCGCAACCGGAAGCCGAAGCCGATCTCCATGGCGCCACGCACCGCCAGCCAGACGGCGACCATCAGCGTCAACGAGAAGGCGCCGGTCATCGGCTCGAACAGCATCAGGCCGCCAATGATCAGTGACACCAGGCCGAAGCCGATCGCATAGCCGCGCGTGCCATGGCCCTTGCCGAACAGCCCGGCGCCCAGTGACACCAGCCCGGCGGCCAGGAACAAGGCAGCGATCACCAGGGTCGCGGCGTAGGTGGCGGCGAACGGCCAGAGAAAGGCCAGGACGCCGAGCAGGAGGGACAGGATGCCCGATGCCAGGATCCACGCCCAGCCGGCACCGGCTGGCGGGACGTCGCGGGACAGGGCGGCGGCGGGGGAGCGTGCATAGTCTGTCATGATGCGCAAACTGACGCTTCCCGCGCGCTGTTCCCGCCACGCGCCGGCTTGCGGAAATTTAATCTAGTTTACACCTGCGGCATCGAGCACGGCGTCGATCCGCCCGACCGCCGCGTCGTAGCGGGGGTCGGCGATCCCGCCAAAGTGACGGACGAATTGCTGGTTGGTGAGCCCGTCCTGCTGCGCCATCAGCGCCGGCGGCAGGATCTGATCCTCGGTGACCCTGGACAGCGCCGTCGCGATACGCACGGCCTCGCTCGGCTCGACCGCGACGGTGGCGATACGGAAGCCGGATCGGTCGGCTGACAGGTCCAGAAAGGAGAAACCGGTCGGATCGCCGACCGCGAACTCGGATTGCTTGGACAGGCTGTCGGCCAATTCCTTCCACGTCCCCATCGCCTGCGCGATCTGGGTGCTCGACCCTGCCGTCAGCGCGGCGGACAGCGACCAGTGCATGGTCAGGTCGGCCCGGCCGTGCAGCGTCACGACCGGCACCGGGGCGCGGCAGGCATCGATCCGCTCGCGTGCATTGCCGGCCATCTCCCCGGCACTGGGGTCGACCAGGAACATGGCGAGCGCGACGAAGGTGGCACGGTTCCGCTCCGCCGTCGCGGTGGCCGGCGGTTGCAGCGCGAAGGCGCGGCGAACCTGGGCGGCCACATCGCCGAGCGGCGCGCTGCGTTGCAGGCGACCGAGCGTGCAATAGATTTGAGCGACTTGGGCCGGATCGATGCGATGCCCGTCGAGCCGCGTCAGCCCTTCGATCATCGACGGCGACAGGGTGATGTCGGCGACGACACCGCCCGGCACGACCGTGAAGCTGCGGACCAGCGTATCGAGCGGCGGAACCGGCACCTCGCGCTTCGCCAGCAGCCACCGCGCGGTGCGAATGACGAACCGCGTCATGCCCTCGCCGAGCGGGACTTGGCCGACCGTCATGCGGATCGACGGAAAGCCCTTGGGCTGCGAGCGGACGGCCAACGCGAGGTTCAGCCAACGGCCGAGCGGGAGCCTGTGCGCGGCCTCGATGCGGAGCGCCCCGTCCGCCAGATACGCGTCCAGCCGATCAGGCGCGAAGCCATGGCTGGCCAGGGTGCTGATCGCCCGGAGGTCCATGGCGCTGAACCGCACCGTACCGCTGGCCCCCGGCGTCGTGCGCAGGACGCGAAGCTGCATCGCGGCCGCTCGCGCGGCGCCGACCTGATCCGCCGTCGGTGCGGGCAGGGCACGACCGATCGGCGATCCCCCCGTCAGCAGCAGCACCGCGCCCACCAGCAAGGCTGCGAGGATCAGGAGCACCCGCCGCCAGCGATGACGGGCCGGGCGGACCCGGTCGGGCGTGGTTTCGGCGGTCGACATCAGCACAGCCAGGGTCCTTTGCCGCTCCGCCGCATAAAGGCAATGCGGCATCGTTCGACCGGGTCCGATGCGCGTTCGCCTACCCTCCGCCATTTTCCGGGTGTTCGAATCGTCGCCAGCGTCCATATGTAGGCGATGCATTCCGGGTTCGTGCCGCTTCGTATCTTTTCCTGTTTCACCATGCTCGACGGCGCGATCGAGCCCAAGGCGATCGCCGCCCAGGCCAAGGCGCGATCTTTTCCCGCTGCCGCACTGACCGATCGCAACGGCCTCTACGCGGCGATGGCCTATTCCGACGCGGCCAAGAAGAGCGGCGTGCAGCCGGTGATCGGCACGATGCTCGGCCTCGCGCGGCCGGACATGCCGGAGGGCACCGCGCCCGTGATCGACTGGATCGCGCTCTATGCGCAGGATACGACCGGTTACGACAACCTCTGTGCGCTGGTGTCGACCGCGCATCTGGAGCGGCCGCTGGAACTGGTGCCGCATGTCGGCATCGACTGGCTGGAGCGGCATTCCGCCGGCCTCATCGCACTGACCGCCGGGGGCGAGGGGACGCTCGCCCGCCTACTGGCGGAGGATCAGCCGGATCGCGCCGCCGGTTTCCTCGACCGGTTGCAGGCGATCTTCGGCGATCGGCTCTATATCGAGCTGTGCCGGCGCAACGATCCGGTCGAGATGGCAGCCGAGGAGGCGCTGGTCGAGCTGGCCTATGCGCGCGACCTGCCGCTGGTCGCGACCAACCCCTGCTGCTTCGCCGACAGCGCGTTCGGCGACGCGCATGACGCGATGCTGTGCATCGCCAACTCCACCTATGTCGAAACCGCCGACCGGCCGAGAAGCTCGCCCGATGCCTGGCTGAAGCCGGCCGACGAGATGAAGGCGCTGTTCGCCGACCTGCCCGAGGCGATCGCCAACACGCTGGTCGTCGCCCAGCGCTGCGCGGTGGCGGCTCCTTATCGCAAGCCGATCCTGCCCTCGCTGGCCGGCGACCGCGACGGCGAGGCGGCGATGCTGCGTGCCGATGCCGAGGCGGGGCTGGAGAAACGGCTCGACCGTATCGCCGAACTGCGGGCGATGAAGGGCGAGCCGGACGGGGAACCGGGCTGGCGCGACCTGTATCGCGAGCGGCTGAAGTTCGAGGTCGACATCATCATCCAGATGGGCTTCCCCGGATATTTCCTGATCGTCGCCGACTTCATCAAATGGGCGAAGGATCACGACATTCCGGTGGGGCCGGGCCGTGGTTCGGGCGCGGGCTCGGTCGTCGCCTGGGCGTTGACCATCACCGATCTCGATCCGCTCCAGCTCGGCCTGCTGTTCGAACGCTTCCTCAACCCGGAACGCGTGTCGATGCCCGACTTCGACATCGACTTCTGCGAAACCCGGCGCGGCGAGGTGATCCGCTACGTGCAGGAGAAATACGGCCGCGACCAGGTGGCGCAGATCATCACCTTCGGAAAGCTGAAGGCGCGCGCGGTGCTGAAGGATACCGGCCGCGTGCTCCAGATGAGCTATGGCCAGGTCGATCGCCTCGCCAAGCTGGTGCCCAACCATCCGACCGATCCCTGGGACTTGAAGCGGGCGCTGAACGGCGTGCCCGAACTGGCCAAGGAATATGCCAACGACAACCAAATCCGTAAATTATGGGATCTGGCCTCGAAGCTGGAGGGCCTGCCGCGCCATTCCTCGACCCATGCCGCCGGCGTGGTGATCGGCGACCGGCCGCTGGCGAAGCTCGTGCCGCTCTATCGCGACCCCCGGTCCGACATGCCGGTGACGCAGTTCGACATGAAATATGTCGAGGGCGCGGGGCTGGTGAAGTTCGACTTCCTCGGCCTGAAAACCCTGTCGGTGTTGCAGAAGGCGGTGCAGCTGCTCGCCAAGCGCGGCATCTCGGTGCAGCTCGACGCGCTGGAATGGGATGACGAGGGCACCTACGCCCTGCTCCAGCGCGGCGACACGGTGGGCGTGTTCCAGCTCGAATCCGAGGGAATGCGCCGCACGCTGTCGGCGGTGCGGCCGACCAATTTCGGCGACATCATCGCGCTCGTGTCGCTCTACCGGCCGGGACCGATGGACAATATCCCGACCTTCGGCCGCCGCAAGCAGGGGACGGAGGAGATCGTCTATCCCCATGCGCTGCTGGAGCCGATCCTGAAGGAGACTTATGGGATCTTCGTCTATCAGGAGCAGGTGATGCAGGCGGCGCAGATCCTGGCCGGCTACAGCCTGGGCGGCGCGGATCTGCTGCGTCGTGCGATGGGCAAGAAGATCAAGGCGGAGATGGACGCGCAGCGGGCCATCTTCGTCGAGGGATGTGCCAAGGTGAACGGCATCCCCAAGCAGAAGGCCAACGAGCTGTTCGACTTGATCGACAAGTTCGCCGGCTATGGCTTCAACAAGAGCCACGCCGCCGCCTATGCGCTGCTCGCCTATCAGACCGCGTGGCTGAAGGCGCATTATCCGCATGAATTCTACGCCGCGTCGATGTGCTTCGACATGGCGCTGACCGACAAGCTGGGTCTGTTCGTCGAGGATGCGCGCCGCGCCAAGGTCGAGGTGCTCGGGCCGTGCATCAATGCCAGTCTCGCGGATTTCGACGTGCAACCCCGCGATGGCGAGGGCGTGGCGATCCGCTATGCGCTCGGCGCGCTCAAGTCGGTGGGCGAGGGGGCGATGGAGAAGCTCGTCGTCGAACGCGCCAAGGGGCCGTTCAAGAGCCTGGACGACATCGCCACCCGCGTCGACCCGCGCCTGATCAACAAGCGCCAGCTGGAGACGCTGGCGGCGGCGGGCGCGTTCGACGCGCTGGAGCCGAACCGTGCCGGCGTCCATGGGGCGGCGGAAGTCGTGCTGGCGGTCGCGGCGCGCAACCACGAGCAGAAGGTCAGTGGGCAGGGCGGCCTGTTCGGCGATACCAGCCATGCCGGCGACACGATCCGCCTGCCCCAGGGCGCGCGCTGGTCGCTGGCGCAGCGGATGGAGCAGGAGAAGGACGCGTTCGGCTTCTACTTCTCCGCGCATCCGGTCGACCGGCACGCACATCTCGCCAAGATGCATGGCGCGCGCACCTATGCCTCGCTGTCCGAACTCAATATCCCCGACGACGGCAACCGGGTCGGCGCGACGCTGGCGGTGTTGGTCGAAGATGCGCGCTGGCGTACCTCGGCGCGGGGCAAGCGCTACATGATGGCGCAACTGTCCGATGCCTCGGGCCAGTTCCTGGCGACCTGTTTCGACGACTCGGTCGCGGCCGATCTGGAGGAAGCGGCGAAGAATGGCGGCTGCGGCCTCGTCACCGCCGAACTCGACCGCCGGCCGGGGGAAGAAACGCCGCGCGTGTCGATCAAACGCATCCAGCCTTTCGAGGGGCTGGCCAATAATGCGCGCTTCGTGATCGAGGTGACGGTCATCGCGCCGGCGACATTTACCCTTTTGGCAGAACTGCTTGCGGACCATCGCGGCGCGCGGGGCGAGATCCGGGCCAAGCTGTCGACCAGCGAGGGCGAGGCGATGGTGCTGCTGGGCCGCGATTTCCGGCTGGACGCCGAGCTTGCCGAACATATCGAAGCGTTGCACGGTGTCACCGCCGTCGCGCTCCGGACCTCCGAAACGAGGCTGGCGCTCGTCGGCTAGGCAGCCGGGAGAGGGTCGTGCTGGATACCATGCAAGAGGTCGAGCTGCGCGTGCCGCGCATCCTCGACCATGCCGCGCGCGAACATGCGCGGCGCGAGATCGTCACGCGCTGGGCGGACGGTCGCGAGACACGGAGCGACTGGGCGCGGATCGCGCACGATGCCCGGCGGCTGGCCCAGGCGCTGGAGCGGCTGGGGGTCCGGCCCGGCGACCGGGTCGCGACGCTGGCGATGAACCACGCCAACCATCTGGTCGCCTGGTACGGCGCGATCGGAATGGGCGGCATCATCCACACGATCAATCCGCGCCTGTTCGACGATCAGCTCGCCTTCATCGCCAACCATGCCGAGGACCGCGTGCTGCTCTACGATCGCTGCTTCCAGCCGATCGTCGACCGGATGCGCGACCGCTGGCCGACCATCGCCCATTATGTCGTACTCGACGGCGAGGGGTCGGATACGCTCGCCGCCCTGATCGCGGACGAGGATGGCGATTATGCCTGGGTCGAGGGCTCGGAGCGCGAGCCCTGCATGCTCGCCTATACCAGCGGTACGACCGGTGACCCGAAGGGCGTGCTCTACACGCATCGATCGTCTCTCCTCCATGCGCTGACCGTCATCACCCCGGCGGTGTTCGACCTGTCGTCGCGGGGCGTCGTGCTGCCGGTGGTGCCGATGTTCCATGCGGCCGGTTGGGGCCTGCCCCTGGCGGTACCGATCGCGGGGGCGAAGTTCGTCTTTTCCGCGGTCAACGAGCCGGCGGTCCTGTGTGACCTGATGACACGAGAGCGGGTGACTCATTCGGCGGGCGTGCCGACCGTGTGGCTCGGCCTGTTCGCGCATATCGATGCCGGCAACCCGCCGCCGGCCGACCTGAAACTGGTGACGATCGGCGGCTCGGCCGCGCCGCGCGCGATGATAGAGCGTTTATGGGCCATGGGCTATGAGGTCGCGCATCTCTGGGGGATGACCGAGACGTCGCCGGTCGGCACGGCCGGCCAGCGGCCGCCCGAATGGGACGCGATGCGCCTGGAGGAACGGCTCGACCTGGTGTCGAAGCAGGGCCAGATCCCGTTCGGCATCGAACTCCGCATCGTCGACGACGAGGGACGGGAACTGCCCCGCGACGGCGCCACGTCCGGCCGGTTGCAGGTGCGCGGTGCCTGGGTGATCCGTCGCTACTACCGGGCGGAAGCCGATGCGCTGGACGGGGAGGGCTGGTTCGATACGGGCGATGTCGGGATCCTGCATCCCGACGGTACGATGCAGATCACCGACCGGGCCAAGGACGTGATCAAATCGGGTGGCGAGTGGATCAGCTCGGTCGATCTGGAGAATGCGGCGGTCGGCTGCTCCGGGGTCGCCGAGGCGGCGGCGATCGGCGTCGTCCATCCGCGCTGGGACGAACGACCGCTTCTGCTGGTCGTCGCCAAGCCGGGATCGAGCGTGACGGCGGAGACAATTCGGGCCTATTTGGCGACCAAGGTCGCGAAATGGTGGCTGCCCGACGAAATCCTGTTCGTCGACAGCCTGCCCCATACCGCCACCGGCAAGCTGCTCAAGACCGAATTGCGCACGCGCTATCGACACCACCAACTGGCGGGCAGCGAACTGCCCGCCTGACCGGATCAGGCGGTGGCGGGGTCGATCCGGTAATGGATCGGCTTGAAGCTGCCGCCGTTCGAGTCCGGCGCGGAACAGGCGGTCAGGCCGATCACCAGGTCCATGGCGGCGCGGAAGCGGATATGGTCGCCCGCCTTGCTGATCGGCGGCAGGACACGCAGCTTGCCCGTATCACCGTCGATCGGCACGTTCATGAAGCAGTTGAACGCCACCGGTATCCGGTCCGGCACCACGCCATAGGGCTCCAGCGCCGCCGCCAGATTACCAAAGCAGCCGCGATGCACCGGCAGATTCGGGTAGAAATGGTGGAAGGTATCGACCGAACAGGGCGTCAGCAGGAAGTCGTGCCGACCGACCATATCCTCCACAATCTCCAGCATCATGTTCGAACGGTTCGAATAGAGATGATGGCCGGTGGTCAGGTAGATCGTTTCGGCATAATCCAGCGTTCGGCCCGAGGAGATCACCTCGTCCAAGTCATGCGCGTTGAACGCCAGCAGATCGGCGACCTGCTCTCCCCGTGGGTCGATCACCGTCAGGATTTCGCCGGCCTTGAGCGGGAAGGCGGTGCCGCTGCGCTCCGGGATCTCGTGCACGCCGGCGCTCATGCCTCGTCACCACCCTTATAATGGAACGGGCATTTCCAATCCGACCCGACCATCCGGCCGCTATATTGCCGCGCCTCGCTCGACTGGCCGTGCCGGGCAAGCATCGGGTTGCGCGATCCGGCGACGGCTTCGTCGCGGACCATGATCTTCTCGCGCATCGTCTCATACTTGCCCTGGGCGCGCAGCACCTCGAACTGGTCGTGCAGGTTGAAGACCAGCACCGGCCTCGAGAAGCGGCGGGCGGGGCGGTTGGAGGCAGGGTGCAGGCCGACGACGAAAAAGGCCTCGCCGCCGAAGCTGAGGGAGAAATGCGGACTGTCGGGATCAGCGCTGACCGTCCGGTCATAGGGCAGGCCACGCCACACATCCTTGTCCGACAGCGACTGGACGCGTGTCCAGAGCAGCCGCTCGAACTCGGCTTCCGACAGGCCGCCGGGACCGTCGAAGATCACCGCCAGGCTACGGAACAGGCTCGGATCGGCGCGATAGGCGGTTGCGAAGGCGAGCAGCCGTTCGTGGATGCGGACATCGTCCCAGGCGCTGTCGAGGCTGCGGCAGCCGACCGTCTCCAGCGTGCCCTTCGCCATGGCCGCCTTGGCCCCGACACAGGGGAAGGCCGCGTCCGCAATCCGGTCGAACAATTCGGCGCGTGCCGGTTCGGCGGCGGGTGCGCCCCAATCGAACATCGGTCGGATAGGGGGGAGGGGCGGCATTGCTCGGTCAACGATCATGACCCTTCCAAAACCGCAAGACCGGCTTCGTTCCGGGCGCGTCGGGACCATAGGAGGGCGGGTTGATCCATATCATGACGTTTTGCCCGGGCCAGCCACCCTCTTCCGCACGGTAAAAAGTTCCATGCCAAGTTCGGGCGATAACCCGTGATGCCGCCACTTGGCCTGGTTTGATCGACGACCGAGGCTTGTCAGCGGCCATGTGCATCCGCAAAGCCGCCGGCTTCAACCGCACAGGAGGTCCCATGCAGGACGAAGACTATGTCTATGACGAGGCAAGCGGCGAGTGGCTGCCGGCATCGCAAGTAGCCGCCCAGGTCGCAGCCGGCGAACAGGTCGAGGTCCGCGATGCGGTCGGCAACCTGCTCTCGGATGGGGATCAGGTGACGCTGATCAAGGATCTGGACGTGAAGGGCGCGGGCCAGACGCTGAAGCGCGGCACGCTGATCAAGTCGATCCGCCTGACCGGCGACGCGCAGGAGATCGACTGCAAGTTCGACGGGATCAAGGGACTGGTGCTGCGCGCCGAGTTCGTCCGCAAGCGCTGATCCCGCTCGCCGTCAGTGGGAGTCGTAATATCCCGCCCAGCCGGGCTTGGGCCGCCGATTGCGCGTCGTCCAGGCCCAGCCGGCCAGGCCCAGGCCGACCAGCGCGAACAGGCCGATCAGCGCCAGGGCCATCGGTCGCATCTCGGCCAGATAGCCGAGCACGATCGCGCCGCCGAGACCGACGACATAGGCCATCGCCGCCAGCGCCACGCGGACCCGCGCGGCGCGGGTCTTCGCCATGAACGGGGCGGGGGCCGCCAGCACCAACGCGGCTATCGTCATCGCCGCCGACACGATCGCGGACCCGCCCGACAACAGGAACAGAAGGAACGACAGGATGATCGTCGTCATCGCCCATAATGCGGCACAAAGCCTGATCTTCGACATGCATTTCCCTCTTTGATGGGGCGCTTACCCTTTGACACCGGCGGTTGCCAAGGGATGGCTTGATCCACTTCGCTCAGTGATCCCCATGGCCGGCTTCATACGACTCCGGACCTTCTGGTCCATGCGCCTGCAGATAACCTATTTCTCCGTCCATGATCCGCGCCGCCGTCAACACGCCGGTGCGATAGGCGCCGGTGTCGACGCCGATCCGGTTCGCCCCGAAGAACGGCTCGTCCGAATCCCAGCTATGGCCGTGGACGATCATCTTCTTGAAGCCGCGCCGGGCATTCAGGAAATCGTCGCGAATCCAGAGCAGGTCTCGCTCCAACTGACGGTGGAGCGAGACGCCCGGCCGCACTCCGGCATGGGCGAAGGCATAGTCGCCGATCAGCAGCAGCGTCTCCAGCGTCTGGAGCAGGCGCAAGTGGCGCGCCGACATGGCGTCGAGCAACTGGTCACGGGCGCGATAATGCTCCTCCGGCACGGCATCCCAGGCGGGTGCGGTGATGCCATAGGAGGCCAGCGTCTCCGCACCCCCAACGCGCAGCCAACCGGCGGCGGCGGGCGGCTGCTCGATATAGGTGAGCATCATCTGCTCGTGATTGCCCTTCAAACACCGCGTCTCGAAGGCGGTGCCGGCGCGCATCCAGGCGATGGTGGACAGGACCTTGGCGGAATCGGGACCGCGATCGACATAGTCGCCGCAAAAGATCAGCAGGGGGCGTCGCCCGGCGACCTCGTGGCGCCTGGCGTCCCGGGCGATCTGTTCCAGCAGAATGAGCAGCAGGTCGTAGCGGCCATGGATGTCGCCGACCGCATAGACGAGCTGGCCGTCGATCCGTCTCTTGGTGCGGTGGTTCCGATCCTCCTCGGTCACTCCTGGCAGCGACACCGGTTCAGCGGTCACGAAGCGCGACCTGGGTAGCGGCATGGAGTTCGTCGGCGAGCGCGTCGTAGCGGCGGATCGTGCCGTCGGGATCGTCGAGCGAACGGTCGAGCGCGCGGTTCCAGGCCTTGGTCGTCCGGACCAGCGTCTCGCGCGGCACGCCGGCGCGGACCGCCTGGCGATAGACCTGGACCAGGCGGCGGTCGGCGTCGCGCACGTCGCGATAGATGCACGCATCCTCGTTACTGCCCGGGCGGCAGTTGGACGACAGGTCGCCGGTCGCCAGCCAGGACGGACGCGCCGGCGAAGCGTCGGCCGCACCCGCGCGCGCCGGAGCGGCAGCGACCCGTGCGACACGCTGACTGACGGGGGCCGAGGCGGGGCCGGGGGCGGGCGTCTCGGCCGGTGCGACACCGCCGCCGGAAGGGGGCGTCGCCATCGGAGTGGCGGGCGCGACGGCCGTGAAGGCGACCGGGGGCGGGGCGGGGGCGATAGCCGCCTTCGCGCCGGTGACGGAATGGGGCACGGGCCGCTGCGCGACCTGCGCCTCGGTCAGGAAGAAGGCGATCGAGCCGAGAGCGGCGACCGGCACCAGCCCGATCAGCCAGCGCGACCGGGTGACGGGCTTGCCGGTCGGGACGATCGAGCGGCCGGTGCCGGTCTGGCCGCCGCCATTGGCCTGCGCGCCGAAGATACGTTCCAGGTCGGGCGAGATGTCCCGCGGGTCACCCGGCCGGGCCATGGCGTGTCCTTTGCGAAAATCCGGTATCATATCAGCATCCTGCCCGTGAACGGATGCTGTATCGAACGGCCAGCGATTGAGTTCACGCACGGGTCAGGAACACCACGCCGGGCACCGCCGCGCTCGCCCCCGTCGCCCGCAGCCGTCCATCGGCCATCAGGTCGAACGTGGCGACATTGCCGGAGCGTTCATTGGCGACGAGCAACCGGCGTTCCCGCTCCAGCAGCAGGAACTGGCGCGGCCAGTTGCCGCCGGAGGCGATGTGCTGGAGCAGCGTCGGCGTGCCGCGATCGTCAAGCGCGAAGCTGGCGAGGCTGTTGTCGCCCCGCACCGACACATAGAGGCGACGACCGGCCGCATCGATCGCGATGTGCGCGCCATAGGCCGCCCCTTGCGCGCCAGCCGCCCGGATCGACTGGACGCCGAGCGTGGCGAATCGTCCGTCCGGTTCCGCTGCCAGGCTGAACAGCTGGTTCGACAATTCGCTGACGAGATAGGCGCGCGGCAGGCGCGGATGGCGCACCAGGTGGCGCGGGCCGGTGCCGGGCGGTGCCTGCCATGCGATCGCGGTCGTGCCGGCCATGCCGGTCGTTGGATCGATCGGAGTGGCGAAAATCGCGTCCGCGCCCAGGTCGACCGAATGCAGCCAGCGTCCGTCGCCGGTAAAGCCGACCCAATGGGCATGGGGCCCGGCCTGGCGCGCCGTGTCGGGGCCATGGCCATGATGGAGCAGCATCTGCACGCCGTCCGGCCGGCCATCGGCGTCGAGCCGATAGAGCGCGACCGTACCGCTGCTGTAATTCGCCACCGCCAGTCGCCGATCGGCCGGGTCGAGCGCGACATGGCAGGGGGCAGCGCCACCGCTGACCGCGAGCGTGATCCGCGACCAGTCGGGGGCGTAGACGCCGAGCCAATTCTCCGCCTCGTCGACAGCATACCAGCGTCCCGCGCGGCTTCGCACGGCGAAGGAGGCATTGGCGATGCGGCTATTGGCCGCGCCGACCGTCCAGGGCTTGGCCCCCGTCCGCAGCGTCAACGGATAGAGGCCCGCTCCGCCTTCATTGGTATAGGTGCCCGCGACCAGCGTCGTTCCGAATGAAACACGGCCCCATGCGGGCGCGGCGAGACCGGCGGCGATGCCGGCAAGCGCCGAGCGACGCGTGAGCATCATCCCCGACATGATTGGATCCTATAGCACATGGGGCGACATTTGCCGCGCCGCCGCGCAAGTGCAAGGGCGGTTCACCACCGGTTCGGAATTTCCGTGTCAGAAAAGGGGACGAATGGACAGGCGATGGTTCCGGCCGGCCGCGATCGGGCTGGCGATGATGATGATGGGTGGTGGCGCGGTGGCGGGTGCGAACGCGGCCGAGCCGCCGCGCATCCAGTCGCCTGAGGAGGCGCTGGCGCAGGATGCGGGCGAATATGCCACCGCCTTCCACCTGCCGCTCGACGTGGCGATGCGTCATCTCCTGGCGCAGGACGAGACGTTGGCGACGACGGACGCGATCGAGCGGGCGTTCGCCGACCGGCTGGCCGGCATCGCCGTGGCGCCGGGGCCGGACTTTGCCATCGACGTCCTGCTGACGGGCGATGCGCCGGTGACGGACCGCTTCGTCACGGCGGCCGGATCGGTCGTCCTGATCCGTTTCCACACCGGCGCGGCGGCGACCCGTGCGCAGATGGCGGAGTCGATCCGGCTGCACCAGGCCGAAATCCGCGCCTCGCTGCTGCGCCCGCCCGCTTTCGGGGTCGACCAGCGCACCGGCACGATCGTCGCGGTGGTCGGTGACAGCGACATCGCGCGGGAGGGCGTGCAGTCGCTCCGCACGCGGCTCGCGGCGCTTCTCGGCGCGCCGGTCCGGCTGCGCACCGTCGAGCGTCCCTCGGTCGACACGGCGGCGGAGGGTGGCGCGCGCGTCGTCGGCATCGATCCGGCGGACGGGCGGCGCTATGCCTGCACGACCGGCTTTGTGGTGACCGATGGCCAGCGGACCGGTATCGCCACCGCCGCGCATTGCCCGGACGAACTGGACTATGTCGATGGCGAGGGACAGCGCCAGCCGCTCGCCTTTGTCGGGCAATGGGGCTGGGGCTATCAGGACGTGCAGGTCAATGTCAGCGCCGAGCCGCTTGCGCCGCTCTTCTTCGCCGATACGAGCAAGACGGTGGCACGGGCGGTTCGCAATGCACGGTCGCTGGCGGGCACGCGCGCGGGCGACTATGTCTGCCACCGGGGCGAGCGGACCGGCTATAGCTGCGCGTCGGTGGAGCTGACCGATTTCGCGCCCGCCGGCGATCTGTGCGGCGGCGCCTGCCTGCCGAGCTGGGTGACGGTCGTCGGCCCCAATTGCCGCGCGGGCGACAGCGGCGCGCCGGTGTTCAGCGGTACGCGGGCCTATGGCATCGTCAAGGGTGGCAGCTATCGCCGCGACGGCGCCTGCGCCTTCTATTTCTACATGTCGACCGACTATCTGCCGACCGGCTGGGCGCTGCTCGGCGCACCCTCGCCGATGGTAAATTCTGTCACCAGCATTGCCCCATCGCCCGAGACCGGGCAGAGATGAACCGGCCGATGCTGATGACGGCCTGAGCCAATCCTGCCGAATTTCCTAGCGAACAAGGACCTTCATGACGCGCTCGCTGCTTCTCCGTTCCTGTGCCGCCGCCTGCCTGCTCGCGGCATGCATCACTGCCGCCGCGGCGGACGCCCAGTCGGCGCGCGTCAACCCGCTGACCGTCCAGAGCGACCTGCCGTTCCAGGCCCCGCGCTTCGACCGCATCCAGGACAGCGACTACCAGCCCGCGATCGAACGCGGCATCGCCGAGCAGGCGGCCGAGATGACGCGGATCGCCAATGATCCGGCTGCCCCGACCTTCGACAACACGATCGTCGCGATGGAGCGGTCCGGCCGCATCCTCGACCGCGCGGCCCAAGCCTTTTCGGCCGTGGTCGGCGCCAACACCAACCCGACGCTGGACAAGGTGCAGGAAGCGGTCGCCCCCAAGCTGGCGGCGCATTCGGACTCGATCTTCCTCAACCCGCGCCTGTTCGCGCGGGTCAAGTCGCTCTACGATCGGCGCGCCGCGCTGAAGCTGACGCCCGAGCAGGCGCAGGTGCTCGACATCACCTACAACAACTTCATCCATGCCGGCGCGAAGCTGTCGGCCGCCGACCAGGCCAAGCTGCGCGTGCTGAACGGCAAGCTGTCGACGCTGGAGACGGCGTTCCAGCAGAAGCTGCTGGCGGCGGCGAAGGGCGGCGCGCTGGTGGTCGACGACAAGGCACGGCTGGCCGGGTTGGACGAAGCCCAGATCGCGGCGGCGGGACAGGCGGCACAGGAGCGCGGACTGACCGGCAAGTACCTGCTGCCGCTCCAGAACACCACGCAGCAGCCGATGCTCCAGTCGCTGACCGACCGCGCCACGCGCCAGGCGCTGTTCGATGCGAGCTGGAACCGGGCGGAGCACGGCGACGCCAACGACACGCGCGCGACCATCGTCCAGCTCGCCGACCTGCGCGCGCAGAAGGCGCAACTGCTCGGCTATCCCAACTATGCGGCCTATGTGCTTTACGACCAGATGGCCAAGACGCCGCAGGCGGCCAAGGCGTTCATGCAGCGGCTGATCCCGGCGACGGCGGCCGAGCAGAAGCGCGAGGCGGCCGAGATCCAGAAGGTCATCACCGCCAATGGCGGCGATTTCGCGCTGAAGCCCTGGGACTGGGATCGCTATGCGGAGATGGTCCGCAAGGCGAAGTACGACCTCGACGAGAATGAGGTGAAGCCCTATTTCGAGATCGACCGGGTCTTGCGGGACGGTGTCTTCTACGCCGCCAACCAGCTCTATGGTCTGACGTTCAAGGAGCGGAAGGACCTGCCGGTCTATCAGCCCGACGTGCGCGTCTTCACCGTCTATGACCAGGACGGGTCCGAGCTGGGCGTGATGTATTTCGACTATTGGAAGCGCGACAACAAGAATGGCGGCGCGTGGATGTCGAACTTCGTCGGCCAGTCGAAGCTGCTCGGCACCAAGCCGGTGATCTACAACGTCGCCAACTTCACCAAGCCGGCGCCGGGCCAGCCCGCGCTGATCAGCTTCGACGACGTGACGACGATGTTCCATGAATTCGGCCACGCGTTGCACGGCCTGTTCGCCAACCAGACCTATCCGACCGTGTCGGGCACCAACACCGCGCGTGACTGGGTCGAGTTCCCGTCGCAGTTCAACGAGCATTGGGCGCTCGACCCGAAGGTGCTGGCGAACTACGCCAAGGATTATCGTACCGGCGCACCGATGCCGGCGGCGCTGGTCACCAAGGTGAAGAATGCGGCGAAGTTCAACCAGGGCTATGCTTTGGGCGAGCTGATCGCCTCGGCGATGCTGGACCAGGACTGGCATTCGCTGCCGGCGTCGGCCGGGCCGCAGGATGTCGATGCGTTCGAGGCCAAGTCGCTGGCGGCGATGGGGCTGGACACCGCCGACGTGCCGCCGCGCTACCGCTCCAGCTATTTCCTGCATATCTGGGCGAACGGCTATTCCGCCGGCTATTATGCCTATTTGTGGACCCAGATGCTCGACAACGACGCCTATGCCTGGTTCGAGAAGCATGGCGGCATGACCCGCGCCAATGGCCAGCGTTTCCGCGACATGATCCTGTCCAAGGGGCATAGCGAGGATTACGGCCCCATGTTCCGCGCCTTCTACGGCAAGGACCCGGACATCGGTCCAATGCTGGAGGATCGCGGCCTGGCCAGCTCCGCCAATTGACGGCTGCGCCTCCATCACGCTTCTGAAAAGGCCGCCGCACCGCTCCATCCAGGCCGGTGCGGCGGCCTTTCGCCTATAAAGGACCGTGGGGGTGGAACTCAGGTCCGGGCATGACGTATGCCTAAAGTAGCCATTGAACGAAGGAGACGACCGGTTTGGAGATCGTGACGCTGTGCCTGTTCCTGCTGGTCGCCGTGGTGGTGAGTGGCATCGTTTCGCGAATACTCCCCTCCGCCTTGCCCCGGCCCATCGTCCAGATCGCTCTGGGCGCGGCGATCGGCATGGTTGCGCATGTCCGGGTCGAACTCGATCCCGAGCTGTTCCTGCTGCTGCTCGTTCCGCCGCTGCTGTTCCTGGATGGCTGGCGCATCCCGAAGGAAGCGCTGTTCAAGGATCGCGGTGCGATCCTGGGCCTGGCGCTGGGCCTCGTCTTCCTCACCGTGCTCGGCATGGGGCTGTTCATCCACTGGCTGATCCCGGCCATGCCGCTGGCGGTCGCCTTCGCCCTGGCGGCGGTGGTGTCGCCGACCGACCCGATCGCGGTGTCGGCGGTGGCGCAGAAGGTAACGATTCCGCCCAGGATGATGCACATACTGGAGGGGGAGTCGCTGCTGAACGACGCGTCCGGCCTGGTCTGCCTGCGCTTCGCGATCGCGGCGGCGCTGACCGGGTCCTTCTCCATCTGGACGGCGGCGACGACCTTCGCCTGGATGGCGGTGGCGGGCGTGGCGATCGGCGCCGGGCTGGCCTGGGGCATCGTCAGCGCCAAGAGCGCCTTTTCGCGCCGCTTCGGCGACGATGTCGGGTCGAACATCCTGGTCAGCCTGCTGATCCCCTTCGCCGCCTATCTGGGGGCGGAGCATCTCCATGCCTCGGGCGTGCTGGCGGCGGCGGCGGCGGGCATCACCATGACCTTCACCAATGTCTCGACCGGGGTGGCGGCCGCGACGCGGATCCGGCGGCGCGCGGTGTGGGACATGCTGCAATTCACGCTGAACGGGGTGATCTTCGTGCTGCTCGGCGAGCAATTGCCCGATGTGGTGGCGCGCGCCCGCGATACGGTGGCGGCGACCGGGCATCAGAGCGTCTGGTGGCTGGGCCTGTACGTGCTGGCGATCGTCGCCGGCCTGTGCGCGCTGCGCTTCGGCTGGGTGTGGGTGTCGCTGCAGTTCACCGTCTACCGCTCCCGCTGGCGGCAGGGCGACGCGGAGAAGACCAGCCCGCCGCGCCGGGTGATCGCGGCCATGACCACTGCAGGCGCGCGCGGCGCGATCACGCTGGCGGGCGCGCTCACCCTGCCGCTCACCATGACCGATGGCCGCGAGTTTCCGGCCCGCGATCTCGCGATCTTCCTGGCATCGGGTGTGATCCTGTCGTCGCTGATGATCGCGGCGATCGGACTGCCGCTGCTGCTGCGCAACCTGCGCCTGCCGGCCGACCAGGGCGTGGAAGCAGAACGTGCAAGAGCCCGCCGGGCCGGGGCGAAGGCAGCGATCGCCGAGCTCGAACGCGTCCAGCATCGCATGGCCGATGGGCGCGACGATGCCGACCGCTTCGTCGATGTGGCCGGCCGGCTGATGGACCAATATCGCGAGCGCCTCGATGCGCTGGCGGATGACGACGACAGCAAGATCGCCGCCAAGGCCGATGAGCGGCTGGAGCGTGAGATGCGCCTGGCGGCGATCCGCGCGGAGCGGCGCGCGATCTTCAACCTGGCGCATCGTCGCGAGATCACCACCGGCGTCGCCGAACAGCTGGGTCGCGAACTCGACCTGGTGGATGCTCGCCTGACCCGGTTTGGGACGAGCGGCTAGCTAATAATTACAAGGCGTTGGCAAAGGTTGACACAGGGGCGCCAGCTTTGCATCCGAATTGGCATGACTGGCCGCCAGACTCGCAACGTTTCGCTCAGCCCCGAGCTCGAAACCTTCATCGGTGACTGCATCGCCTCGGGCAATTATTGCAATGCGAGCGAGGTGGTGCGTGCCGCTCTGCGTTCGCTGCGCGACACCCCGGCATCCTCCCCGCCGACCGACGCACGCGCCGGAGACTGGCTGAAGGGGGGCGGCCATTGCGGCGCATTGATCCGGCAGCGGGACTGGTCGGCAACGCCCCTCGGTCCGATCGAACGCTGGTCGCCGACCTTGCGCGCCACGGTCGGGAACATTGTCAACTCCCCCGTAGCCAAGGTCCTGATGTGGGGGCCGGACCATGTCCTGCTCTACAACGATGCCTATAGCGCCATTGCCGGCGGCAACCATCCCGAGGCGCTTGGCGGCCGTACGGCGGAGGTATGGCCGGAAATCTGGGACTGGAACCGCGAGATGCTGGCCTCGGCGATGCGGGGCGAGCTTCTCTCCTTTCGCGATCAGCCGCTGACGCTCTACCGGGACGGGCAGGCCGAGACCATCATCCTCGACCTGTTCTACACGCCGGTCTATGATGGCGACGGGGATGTCGGCGGGGTCATGTGCACCTGTGTCGACAACAGCGCCCGCGTTGCCGCCGAACGGCGCAGCGCGGTGAGCGAGGCGGAACTGCGCACCGTCACCGACGCGCTGCCGGTGCTGATCTCCTTCGTCGATCGCGATCTGATCTTCCGGTTCGCCAATCGCTATTACGTCAACTGGTTCGGTCTGACGCCGCAGCAGGTGGTAGGGCGCCATGCGCGCGACGTGATCGGCGAGGCCAATTTCGCCGAGCGCGAGGCGCTGATGCGCCGGGCGCTGGCCGGCGAGACGATCGAGACGGACTCGATCCTGCGCGACAGCAACGGGGATCCCCGCCGCGCCAATGTCCGCTACCTGCCCCGGACCGAGGCGGATGGCCGCGTCTCCGGCTTCCACGTGCTGGTCTTGGACATCGAGGAGCGGATGCGGCACGAGGAGGAACTGGTGGCCAGCAACGGCCGCTTCCGGGCGGCGATGGATGCGGTGCACGGGGTGCTCTGGACCAACAGCGCCGATGGCCGGATGATCGGCGAGCAACCGGGCTGGTCCGCGCTGACCGGGCAATCGCTGGACGATTATGCCGGCTTCGGCTGGTCCAAGGCCGTCCACCCGGACGATGCGGCGGCGACGGTGGAGGCCTGGAACGCGGCCGTCGCCGGCAAGACGATGTTCGTCCACGAGCATCGCGTCCGGCGGCATTGCGGTACCTGGCGGACCTTCGCCGTCCGGGCGCTGCCGACCTTCGACGATCGCGGCGAGATCAATGAATGGGTCGGCGTCCACACCGATATCTCGCACCAGCGGGCGGCCGAGGCGGCGCTGCGCGACCATGCCGAGGCGCTTGCCCGTCAGGTGCGCCACCGCGAGCGCGCCGAGGACCAGCTCCGCCAGTTGAACGAGACGCTGGAAGCGCGCGTCATCGCCGAGATCGAGAGCCGTCGAGCGGCCGAGGCGAAGCTCGCCCAATCGCAGAAGATGGAAACGGTCGGCAAGCTGACCGGCGGCGTGGCGCACGACTTCAACAATCTGCTCCAGGTCGTGTCCGGCAATCTCCAGCTGCTCGCCAAGGATGTGGCGGGCAACCACCGCGCGGAGCAGCGCGTCGCCAATGCGATGGGCGGCGTCTCGCGCGGGGCTCGGCTGGCGTCGCAGCTGCTGGCCTTCGGTCGGCGCCAGGCGCTGGAGCCCAAGGTCGTCAATCCCAGCCGCTTCGTCCGGGGCATGGACGACATGCTGCGCCGCGCGATCGGCGAGGGGATCGAGGTCGAGACGATCGTCGCCGGCGGCCTGTGGAACAGCTTCATCGATCCGGCGCAGATCGAGAATGCGCTGCTCAACCTGGCGATCAACGCCCGAGACGCGATGGACGGACAGGGCAAGCTGACGATCGAGCTGGCCAATGCGCATCTCGACGACGATTACGCCCGCACGCATGACGAGGTGACGGCGGGCCAATATGTGATGCTGGCGGTCAGCGACACCGGCAGCGGCATGTCGCCCGAGATCATCGAAAAGGTGTTCGAACCCTTCTTCTCCACCAAGGCGGAGGGCAAGGGATCGGGCCTGGGCCTGTCGATGGTCTATGGCTTCGTCAAGCAATCCGGCGGCCATGTGAAGATCTATTCGGAGGTGGGCGAGGGGACGACGATCAAGCTCTATCTGCCGCGCGCCTATGAGAGCGAGGATGTCGAGGTCGCGACCGATACGGGCCCGGTCACCGGCGGCACCGAGACGGTGCTGGTGGTCGAGGACGACGCCGAGGTGCGGGCGACGGTGGTCGAGCTCCTGTCCGACCTGGGCTATCGGGTGTTGAAGGCGGTGGACGCGGCGAGTGCCTTGGCCATCGTCGAGAGCGGGATGCCGATCGACCTGCTCTTCACCGACGTGGTGATGCCGGGCACCCTCAAGAGCCCGGAGCTGGCGCGCAAAGCCCGTGAGCGGCTGCCGGAGATCGCGGTGCTGTTCACCTCCGGCTATACCGAGAATTCGATCGTTCATGGCGGCAAGCTGGACGCGGGCGTCGAGCTGTTGTCCAAGCCCTATACGCGTGAGGCGCTGGCACGGAAGGTCCGCCACGTCCTGGCCAATCAGGGCCAGCGGCGGATGGCCGGCGTCCGGCCGGTGCCGGTCCCGGCCCCGACGGTCGTGCCGGAACCCGAGCTGGAGATCGCCATGCCGCCGGCCCCGGTCACGGCCCGTGCGACGCTGCTGCTGGTCGAGGACGACGCGCTGATCCGCGCGAATACGGCGGAAATCCTGGAGGATGCCGGTTATGTCGTGGTCGAGGCGGGCAGCGCCGAGGAAGCGATGGCAGCGATCCAGACCGTGCCGGTCGATATTCTGGTGACCGACGTCAACCTGCCGGGGGCGTCGGGACCGATCCTCGCCGAGCGGACCCGCGCGCTCCATCCCCTGGCGCGGATCATATTCGCGACCGGCGATCCGTCGGCGGTCGGGACGATCGACAATGCGGCGGTGCTGGCCAAGCCCTATGGGGCCGGCCGATTGCTGGAGCTGATTGCCATGGGGCCCGCGAAGACCCGGCAACTCGAAGGCGAGGCCTGATGCGGCGGGGCGATCCGCTCGCCCCGCCGGTCCGGTTCAGTTCAGGCCACCACCCAGCGTGCGATAGAGCGTGACCAGGTTGCTGGCGCGGGTCAGGCGCGTCGTCACCAGGCTCTGTTCGGCGGCATAAGCCGTCCGCTGCGCGTCGAGCGTCGTCAGGAACGAGTCCACTCCGGCCCGGAACCGCGCGTCCGACAGGCGCGCTGCGCCACGCGCGGCCGCAGCCCGTGCGGTTTGCGCGGCGACCTGCTCGCCGATCGTGCCGCGTTGCGCCAGCGCGTCGGCCACCTCGCGGAACGCGGTCTGGATCGTCTGCTCATAGGTGGCGGCCGCCGCCTGTTCGGAGGCCCGGGCATAGTCGAGATTGCCCTTGCGCCGCCCCGCATCGAACAGGGGCAGCGAGACGGCGGGCGTGCCGGTATAGGTGAAGCTGCCCCCGGCGAACAGGCCGGACAGCGCCGTGCTGATCGTCCCCAGCGTCGCGGTCAGCGAGATGCTGGGAAAGAAGGCCGCCCGCGCCGCGCCGATATTGGCGTTCTGCGCGATCAATTGATGCTCGGCTTGGAGCACGTCGGGCCGGCGGAGCAGCGCCGCCGAAGAGAGGTTCGACGGTAGCGAGTCGAGCGTATAGTTCGCCGTGCCCAAATCACCCGGCAGCAGGCCGGCGGCGACCGTGGTGCCGACCAGCAGGTTGAGCGCATTCTGGTCCTGCGCGATCCGGGTCCGGAGCGCGGCGATGTCGTTGCGGGCGGACTGATAGTTGGTTTCCGCCTGCCGGACCTCCAGCTCGGAACCGACGCCGATGCGGAACTGCGCGGTCGTCAGGTCCAGCGTCTGCTTGAACGTGGCCAGCGTGCTTTGCGACAGGCGTAGCTGCTCCTGGTCGGACGCCATGGTCAGCCAGGCGCTGGCGATTTCCGCGATCAGGCTGATGCGGGTCGAACGCTGCGCCTCCTCCGATGCCAGCACCTGCTCCTGCGCGGCGCGGGTCAGGTTACGGATGCGGCCGAACAGGTCGAGCTCGAACTGCGAGAAGCCGGCATTGACCGAATAGGCCTCGATATTGGTCGTGCCGCCACCGGTGGTGACGCCGCCGCCCGTGCCGCCGCCGGTATTGCCAGTACCCGTGCCGGCCCCACCGGCGCTACCACCGCCGGCCGCTCCGGCCGCGCCGAAGATGTTGTTGGTGTAGGTGCCGGAACCACTGACACTGGTCGTCGGCACCAGGTCCGAACGCTGCACGCGGTATTGTGCCCGCGCCTGAAGCACGTTCGCGGCCGCCACACGCAGATCGCGGCTGTTGGCCAGGCCCAGCTCGATCACGGAACGCAGGCGCGGGTCGGTGAAGAAGTCGCGCCAGCCGATCGTGCTGACATCCGGCGCGTCGGTGGACGCGGCGGGATAGGGACCACCCTGCGGCAGGGTGGCAGGCACCGCGCCGCCCGGGCGGACATAGGTGGGGGCGAGATTGCAGCCCGCCAGCGTCGTCGTCGCCGCCAGCAGGGCGGCCAGCATCTTCATCTTCACAGGTCAGGCTCCCTGCGGCTGGGCGCCGCGATCGGACAGGTTGGGGTGGTCGGCATGATCCTGGCGACGGTCGGTCTGGCCATGCTTGAACAGCCGGCTGACCACGACGAAGAACATCGGCACGAAGAAGATCGCGAGGACCGTCGCGGAGATCATGCCGCCGACCACCGCGCGGCCGATCGCATTCTGTCCACCCGCACCCGCGCCCGTCGTCACCGCCAGCGGCAGCACGCCGAACACGAACGCCAGGCTGGTCATCAGGATCGGACGGAGACGCAGCTTGGCCGCCTCCACCGCCGCATCGAAGGCGGGCCAGCCGTCGCGCACCCGCTCCTCGGCGAACTCGACGATCAGGATCGCGTTCTTCGCGGACACGCCGATCGTGGTGATCAGGCCGACCTGCAGATAGATGTCGTTGTTCAACCCGGTCAGCAGCGCCGCGAGCAGCGCACCGACCACGCCCAGCGGCACGACCAGCATGACCGCGATCGGCACCGACCAGCTTTCGTAGAGCGCGGCCAAGCAGAGGAACACGATCAGCAGCGACAGCGCGTAGAGTGCCGGGGCCTGCCCGCCCGACAGACGCTCCTCATAGGACAGGCCGGTCCATTCCAGGGCGGTGCCCGGCGGCAGCTTGGCATGGATCGCCTCCATCGCCGCCATCGCGTCGCCGGTGCTGACGCCGGGGGCGGGGGCGCCCTGAAGCTCCATTGCCGGCTGGCCGTTATAGCGGGTCAACTGCACCGGCGCCTGGGCCCAGCTCAGCGTCGAGAAGGCCGTATAAGGGGCCATCGCGCCGCTGTCGCCGCGGACGTAGAAGTCGCCGATATCGTCCGGCGCCAGGCGATAGGGCTGGTCCGCCTGGATATAGACACGCTTCACCCGGCCCCGATCGATGAAGTCGTTGACATAGGCACCGCCCCAGGCCGTCGCGATGGTCGAGTTGACCGTCGCCAGGTCAAGCCCCAGCGCGCGCGCCTTGTCCTCGTCGATATTGACCTTGAGCTGCGGCGCATCGTCCAGGCTGAGCGGGCGGACCTGCGTCACGCTCTTGTCCTGCATCGACATGCCCAGCATCATGTTGCGGGCCATCAGCAGCTTTTCATGTCCGATCCCGCCGGTATCGACGAGCTGGAGGTCGAAGCCGGTGGCGTTGCCCAGTTCCTGCACCGCCGGCGGCACCAGCGCGAAGATCATCGCGTCGTGGAACTGCGAGAAGGGCCCCATGGCGCGGCCGGCAATCGCCTGCGCCTTGTTCGCCGCGCCGGAGCGATCCTCCCATGGCTTCAGGTTGACGAAGGCGAGGCCGGCATTCTGGCCCTGGCCGGCGAAGGAGAAGCCGCTGATCGTGAACACGCCCGCGACATTCGCCTTCTCAGCGGTGAGGAAATGGTCGCGGACCAGCGCCAGCGCCTTGTCGGTGCGCACGGTGGTCGCGCCCGAGGGCCCCTGGACCAGCGCGATGACCGTGCCCTGGTCCTCGTCGGGCAGGAAGCCCGAGGGCAGTCGCCAGAACATCACGCCCATCACCAGCGCGATCAGCAGATAGAGTAGCGCCGAACGCTTCCAGTTGCGCGCGGTGCGGGTCACGCCGCCCTCGTACTTGTGCGTGCCGCGATCGAAGGTCGCGTTGAACCAACGGAAGAAGCGGGCGAGGGGGCCATGCCCCTCATGCTTGGTCGGGTCGTGCGGTTTGAGGATGGTGGCGCAGAGTGCCGGGGTCAGGATCAGCGCGACCGCGATCGACAGCACCATGGCCGAGACGATGGTGATCGAGAACTGGCGATAGATGACGCCTGTCGACCCGCCGAAGAAGGCCATGGGCAGGAACACCGCCGACAGCACCAGGCCGATGCCGACCAGCGCGCTGGTGATCTCGTCCATCGACTTGCGCGCCGCCTCCTTGGGGCTCAGCCCTTCGGTCTGGATCAGGCGCTCGACATTCTCGACCACGACGATGGCGTCGTCGACCAGCAGGCCGATGGCCAGCACCATGCCGAACAGCGTCAGCGTGTTGATCGAGTAACCGGCGATCGCCATCACCGCGAAGGTGCCGAGCAGCACCACCGGCACCGCGATCGTCGGGATCACCGTCGCGCGCCAGTTCTGGAGGAACAGGAACATGACGAGGAAGACGAGGACGACCGCCTCGATCAGCGTGTGCACCACCTGCTCGACCGACAGGCGGACGAAGGGCGTGGTGTCATAGGGATAGACGACCTTGACGTCGGCCGGGAAGGTCTTGGAGATGTCCGCGACGCGCTGCTTGACCAGCTCGACCGTGGTCAGGGCGTTGGCCCCAGGGGCCAGCTTGACGCCGAAGCCCGAGGCGGGGCGGCCGTTATATTGCAGATCGAAGCCGTAATTCTCCGCGCCCAGCTCGACGCGCGCCACGTCACGCAGGCGCACGATCGCGCCGCCCGCACTGCTTTTCAGGCGGATGTTGCCGAACTGCTCGGGCGTCTGCAGCCGCGACTGGACCGACACGGTGGCGTTGAGCATCTGCTCCTTGGGCGCGGGCTGCGCACCCAGCTGGCCGGCCGAAACCTGGGCGTTCTGCGCCTGCACCGCCGCCGTCACGTCGGCGACCGTCAGCTGATAGCTGTTGAGCTTGATCGGGTCGACCCAGATGCGCATCGCATATTGCGCGCCGAACACCTGAAGTTCGCCGACGCCGTTGACGCGGCTGATCGGGTCCTGGAGCCGCGACACGACATAGTCGGACAGGTCGCTGCCCGAATGGCTGCCATCGGTCGAATAGAGGCCGATGATGAGCAGGAAGTTGGCCGACGACTTGGCGACCTGAAGCCCCTGACGCTGCACCTCCTGCGGCAGCAGCGAGGTCGCCGCCTGCAGCTTGTTCTGCACCTGCACCTGCGCGATGTCGGGATCGGTGCCCTGTTCGAACGTGAGGGTGATCGTCACCGTGCCCGCCGACGACGACGAGGAGGCGAAATAGCGCAGATGGTCGATGCCCTTGAGCTGCTGCTCGATGATCTGCGTGGTGGTCCGCTCCAGCGTTTCCGCGTCCGCGCCCGGATAGGTGGCGGTGACGGAAACGGCGGGCGGGGCGATGGTCGGGAACTGGGCGATCGGCAGGCTGCGGATCGCCAGCACGCCGGCCAGCATCAGGATGAGCGCGATGACCCATGCGAAGATGGGCCGGTCGATGAAATAGCGGGACATGGGGCTTACTTCGCCTGTGCCTGAGCGGGGGGCTGGCCTTGGGCGGGCCGGGCCTTTTCGGAGAAGGGCACCGCCTTCACCGGCGTGCCGGGCTGGAGGTTCTGTGCGCCCTCGACCACCACCTTGTCGCCCGGCTTCAGCCCGGCGGTGACCAGCCAATCCTGGCCGACCGTGCGCGGCGCCGTCAGGATCCGTGGCTGGAGCTTGCCGTCATTGCCGACCACCATGACCAGCGGCTGGCCCTTCTCGTCCCGCGTCACGGCACGCTGCGGCACCAGGATCGCGTTCGACCGCGTGCCCTCGACCAGCTCGGCGCGGACGAACATGCCCGGCAGCAACAGGCCGCGCGGGTTCGGGAAAACGGCGCGGATCGTCTGGCTGCCGGTCGCGGGGTCGACCGTCACATCGGTGAACTTCAGCGTGCCCTCGGGACCATAGCTGGTGCCGTCCTCCAGCTTCAGGCGCACCCGCGCATCGGTCCTGTCGCGGGAGACCTGCCCGGCCAGGACCTGCTGGCGCAGCTTGAGCAGGTCGGCGCTCGACTGCTGGATGTCGACATAGATGGGGTCGAGCCGCTGGATGACGGAGAGCGGTTCGGTCTGGGCGGCGGTGACGAGCGCGCCGGTGGTGAAGGTCGAGCGGCCGATCCGGCCGGTGATCGGCGCCTTCACTGTAGTGCGGCCGAGATCGATCTGCGCGGTGCGGAGGGCGGCGGCCTGGGCGGCGACATCTGCCTGCGCCTGCTGCGCCGAGGTCGTCGCGTTCTCGAAATCCTGGCGCGAGATGGCGTTGATCTTGACCAGCTCGCCATAGCGACGGGCCAGCGCATTGGACGACGCGATCGCGGCGCGCGCGCGGGTCAACGCGGCGCGCGCGCTGGCGACCTGCGCCTCATAGGGGGACGAATCGATACGATAGAGCGGTTGGCCCTGGCGGACCATGTCGCCCTCCTGGAACAGGCGCGCGAGCACCAAGCCATTGACCTGCGGGCGGACGTCCGATGTTTCATAGGCGCTGGTACGGCCCGGCAGTTCGCTGCTGAGCGTCACCGGCTTCTCGGCCACGGTGACGTAGGCCACTTGCGGAGGCCCCGCCTGTGGCTGCTGCTGCGCTTGCCCGCAGGCCGCGAGAAACAGGGTAAAACCCAATACAGGAGCGATATTTTTCATGGCGTCGACCGCGATCCCCGGTTATGTGTGAGTGATCGATCACTCACATTTACGGGTGCCTCTAATCCCCGGTCGGGGTCGTTGGCAACCCGTCACGAAGGCCAGGCGATTGAATTTGTTGCAATGCGGTAATGCGAAGCGTGCAAGTCGGGTCGACGAACGGCGGCGGCACCTGCTGGACGTCAGCCGCGCGCTCTTCGTGGAACATGGCTTTCACCAGACCGGGGTGGCGCAGATCGCCGCCGCGTCGGGCATCAAGGTCGGCCAAATCTACCGCGACTTCGCGAGCAAGGAGGATATCATCGCGGCGATGGCCGAGGTCGATATCGCCGACTTCCTGGACGAAGCATCGTTGCGTGTCGCGGTGGAGAGCAAGGATGCGCTCGCGATCCGCGCCTGGGTCGACCGGTTCGTCTCGATCGACGACACGGTCGAGGAATGCCGGATGTTCACGGAAATCCTGGCGGAGGTCGGGCGCAACCCGCGCATCGCCGACATCCATCGGCGGATCGATTGCCGGATTCGCCAGTGTCTGGCCGCTGCGCTGGAGGCGCTCGCGCCGGCCAGCCCGGCGAGCGAGCAGGAAGCGCTCAGCGACCTGATCATGGTGCTGGGCATGGGCATGATGATCCGGCGCGTCATCGATCCCGCGCGGGACTGGGCGGTGATATCGCGGCGGATCGGCGGGATCGTCGACGCGACGCTGGACAGTCTGCGACAGGATGGGGTGACGGCCGGCGGGCCTGCGCTATGATGCTGTAATGACATAGCGCCGCAATATGGTGCGCCTGACAGGCCGACCGGGTTCGTCGCGCCCCGCTCCCAACATGACTCGAAGGTGAAGCGAGAAAGTCCCCCGCCTTCACAAAAGCGAAACACAGCCGCCACAGCCCCCGCCTATCGGCCACTCGAGAGGCACAAGCCGATACGAGTGGGGAATGACGATAATGACGATGGTAACGGTCAGCCGGACGCGGCTGTTGGCCGGCGTGGCGCTCAGCCTGATCGCGACGACGCCGGCCTGGGCCGGTACGGTGCCCGCCAGCGCACCGGTCGCCAGCGGCGATCCGGCACCGACGCCGGTGGCCGGGGAAGCGCCGCCCGCGGACCAGGGGCTGGGTGAGATCGTCGTCACCGCCACCAAGCGAGAAACCAACCTGCAGAAGACGCCGATCGCCATATCGGTGCTCGGCACCGAAGCGCTCAAGGATCGGCATGTCCAGAGCTTGCTCGACCTGGCGGACGGCACCGTGCCGAGCTTGCGCGTCGCCACCTTCGAGGCGCGCCAGTCGGCGCTGACCATCGGCATTCGCGGCATCGTGCCGTTCGACCAGAACCAGACCGCGCGCGATACCGGCGTCGGCGTCTATATCGACGGCGTCTATCTCGGCCGATCGCAGGGTCTGAACGCCGCGCTGTTCGACATCCAGCGCGTCGAGGTGCTGCGCGGACCGCAGGGCACGCTGTTCGGCCGCAATACCGAGGGCGGCGCGCTGTCGATCGTCACCGCACGACCGACCGGCAAGTTCGGCGCGTCGCTGACCGCCGGCGTCGGCAACTATGGCGCCTATAACAGCGCGGTCCACCTGAACTTGCCGGAATATCACAATATCTCGGTCAAGCTGGACGGCGTGCTCCAGCACCAGAATGCCTTCGTCACCAACCCGCTGCCGGGGTCGGCCGGCTGGGGCTATTTCAACCGCGTCGGCGGCCATGCGGCGGCGCTGTGGAAGCCGGTCGACGGTTTCTCGGTCGAATTGTCGTACGACCAGGCGAAGGACCAGAACACGCCCTTCTACAGCCAGCTGGTCAATTACAATCCGACCGGCCTGCCGGTCGCGACGCTGGCGCAGATCTCCGCCAATGGCGGCAAGCTGCCCGCCGGCACCATCGCGCCGCTGTCGCCGCTGGTCGTCGTATCGGGCGACACCCGCATGAAGCACGCCGATATCGGCGTGCCGCAGCAGCTCAGCGTCGACCAGACGCATGGTTTCTCGACCAAGCTCAACTATCAGGTCACGCCGAACCTCGAACTCCGCTCGATCACCGCCTGGCGCGGCGTCACCACCGACCAGTGGGACAATTCGGGCGGCGCGCATCGCACCGTGTTCCTGCCGAACAGCAAGTTCAGCCGCTACAGCCTGTCGTTCATGCAGCAGCACCAGTTCAGCCAGGAGTTCCAGGCGGTCGGTAGCCTGCCCCAGTTCGACTATGTGGCCGGCCTCTATTATTTCACCGAAGACGCCCGCGAGACGGCGGCAACGCCCTCGACCAACCAGTGGAATGCGGACGGCACCGGCTATACCATCCTGTCGCAGGTCGCGCTCGGCACCATCACGTCGAACAACCAGGGCTGGGCACCGGGCTCCTTCTTCTTCCAGCGCGGCAGCTTCGCGCGCGCCTATAGCTATGCGGCCTTCGCTCAGGGCACCTATACGCCGGCGGGCTTCGACGCCTTCCACCTGACGGTCGGCGGCCGCTACACCCGCGACAAGCGCAACGGCACGCTGTTCCTGGTGCAGGGCAAGTCGACCAACTTCCCGTTCACCTTCAACAACAACCGGTTCGATCCGATGGTCACGGCGGCATTCGACGCTACCGATGCGATCCACCTCTATGCCAAATACGCGACCGGCTACCGCGCCGGCGGCGCCAATGCCCGGTCGCAGACCTTCACCGCCTTCGGCCCCGAAGCGGTCAAGTCCTACGAGATCGGGTCGAAGATGGACCTGTTCGACAGGCGCGTCCGCCTGAACCTCGCCGGCTATATCATGGATCGGACGGGCACGCAGATCGACTTCGACAATGTCGACACCAATCCGTCGAGCCCGACCTACAATCTGCATACCGAGGAAACCCGCAATGCGCCGGGCACCTCCAAGATCCGCGGGATCGAGGCGGACGTCACGACCAACCCGGTCGAGGGGATGACGGTCGGCGCCAGCTACGCCTATACCTATACCAAGGTGCCGGCGACGCCGAACCCTTTCCTGAACAATGCGCCGACCCAGGTCTTCGTGGTGTTCACGCCACGCAACGCCGCCTCGGCCTATGTCGATTACGAGACGCCGCTGACGGGCTCGGACGCCAAGCTGCGCTTCCATCTGGACGGCAATTATGCCGATCCGGTGTACAGCTTCCAGAACGAGACGACGCACACCGACAAGAGCTTCGTGATGAACGGCCGTATCGCGCTGGCGGACATTCCGCTGACGGGGGCGGGCACGACGATGACCGTGTCGCTGTGGAGCCGCAACCTGCTCAACAACAGCTTCATCTATCGCCGCTCGGCCGCCAATGCGAAGACGCTGGGCGACTATGCCAACTTCAACCCGCCCCGGACCATCGGCCTGGAAGCGAACGTGCGCTTCTGATCCCGGCATGGCCGGTGGGCGACCACCGGCCGACCGGCACAGGCAGAAGGGGCCGGGACCATTATCGGTGCCGGCCCCTTTTTGTCGCTCGACTTTGGCAGGCTCAGCTCCGGGTGAGCAGCCCGTGATGCTTCTTGCCGGCGGAGAGACGCAGCGGCGCGTCGCCGACGGTCAGCACCGCCGCCTCGTCCGCGATCTTCTCGCCATCGACGCGCGCACCGCCTCCGGCGATCAGCCGTCGGGCCTCGCCCTTCGACTTGGCGAAGCCGAGGCCGACCAGCGCATCGACCAGCGCCACCGGCCCATCGACCGCGAAACGGGGCAGCGAGTCGCCGCCCTGGCCTTCCTCGAAGGTCCGGCGTGCCGTCTCGGCCGCCTCCTCGGCGGCGGCGGGGCCGCGGCACATGGCGGTCGCCTCATTGGCCAGGATCTTCTTGGCCTCGTTGATCTCCGCGCCGGGCAGCGCTTCCAGTCGGCGGATGTCGTCGAGCGGTAGGTCGGTGAAGAGGCGCAGGAAGCGGCCGACATCGCGATCATCGGTATTGCGCCAGAACTGCCAATAATCGAAATGCGGCAATTGATCCTCGTGCAGCCACACCGCGCCCGACATGGTCTTGCCCATCTTGCCGCCATCGGCCGTGGTGATCAGCGGCGTGGTGACGCCGAACACCTCGGTCCCGTCCATCCGGCGGGCCAGTTCGATGCCGTTGACGATATTGCCCCACTGGTCCGACCCGCCCATCTGCAGGCGACAGCCGGCGCGGCGCGACAGCTCCAGGAAATCATAGGCCTGGAGGATCATATAGTTGAATTCAAGGAAGCTGAGCGACTGCTCGCGATCCAGCCGCAGCTTGACCGAGTCGAAGGACAGCATCCGGTTGACCGAGAAATGCTGGCCGACATCGCGCAGGAAGGGGATATATTCAAGCTTGTCGAGCCAGTCGGCATTGTCGACCATCACCGCATCCGTGGGCCCGTCGCCAAAGGTCAGGAAGCGTTCGAAGATGCGGCGGATCGAGGCGACGTTGGCGCGGATGCCGTCCTCGCCTAACAGCTTGCGCGCCTCGTCCTTGAAGCTCGGGTCGCCGATCTTGCCGGTGCCGCCGCCCATCAGTACGATCGGCTTGTGCCCGGTCTGCTGCATCCGGCGCAGCAGCATGATCTGCACCAGGCTGCCGACATGCAGCGACGGGGCCGTCGGGTCGAAGCCGATATAGCCCGGCACCACGCCCTTGACGGCCAGCGCATCGAGCGCGGTCGCGTCGGTCATCTGGTGGATATAGCCGCGCTGCGACAGGACGGTCAGAAGGTCGGACTGGTAGGACATGAGCGCCGGTTAGCAAGCGCAGGCGCGCTCGTCACTATCGCGACGGGAATGAAACGGGACAGGCGGCTCAGACCGTCATTCGCGCAAAGCCCAGGAAAACGGCCTTGAGCGCGATGTCGTCGACGGCCGCCACGTCCATCGCGACGTGCCGGCTGAAGGCTTCGGGCGACATGGCGGTCTGGTCGCGATGGATCATCGCCCAATGACCGAATTGCCTGGCAGGGATGGGGCCCTCGGCGATGATGGCGATATGCGAATGGCGACGATCGGTGCGGATCAGCGCCATTCGCCGGGCGACCGCGTCCACCGGCCCTTCCAAAGCCTGGAGATAGCTGGTCGGATCGGCGAGCAGCAGTCCCGAGAGTTCTTCGGCAGGATTGTTGCGGTCGCACTGCGCAAGCAGGCTGGCGATGTCGGAACGCCGTGATCCGGTACGCGCCCGGCTGATATAGACGACACGTGAAAGCTGCCTTGGCGCCGGACATTCCATACTTGACACGCGCGCCCTCCCGATGCCGAACAACACCAGAAAGACTTTGTGTTTTCAAGGAAGAAAGGCCCCATTTCCGATGCTTCTTCTATTCACCTGAGTAATGCGACCAGCGCCGAGATCAGTGTCGCCCCCCCAATCGGCGCCAGCAACAGCAGCAGTAGATTGACGCCGATGATGCCGCCCAAAATGTCCTGTTCCCGGCGGCTGAGCTTTCGAGAGCGGCGCGGCGGTTGCCATGGTGGGGGCGGGGGCTGATCCTTGAAGTCGACGAACATGCGGGTTCCCGCCGGGCGGCATTCCGAGGTCGATGGGTTCGCCCGAAACCCAAGGTCGTCATGCAACGTTCGGGGCTCGCCGTCGCTCCCGGATATTCCGATCGATGACCGTTATGCTTTACCGTGGCCAGCGAGATCAGGCCGACAGCGCCGGCGATGCAGCCGCCGCCCGGCCGGTCAGCAAGGTTACGCGGCGACCGATCCGATCGATCATCCCCTCGGCCTGCAACGCCATCAGCGTACGGTTGACATGGACCGAGGTCAGACCGGTCGCATCGCCGATCTCCTCCTGGGTGAGGGGCAGCATCAGCGAGTCCCGGATCGTCAGACCCGCCTCGCGGCTGCGGATGGTCAGATCCTGGAGCAGCGCGAGCACCCGGCCGCGCGCATCGCGCCGACCCAGGCTGACGATCCAGTCACAGGCGGCATTCGCATCAAGGATGGTCTCGTTCCACAAGGCTCGGGCGATCGCCACACGGTCCTCCGCCAAATCCATGATCGCCGCATGGGGGATCTTGGCCACGTCCGCATCCGACAGGGTCGAAACCGTCTGCGAAGCGGCGGGCACGTCGCCGCTCCGCAGGCCGATCAGATCACCGGCAACGTACACACCGGTGATCTGCCGCTGCCCGTCGGACAACAGGCCATAGCGGCAGGCATAGCCACTGTGCAGTTGCAGGAGGGCGTGATCCTGCTGCCCCTCGTCGATCAGGCGGCGGCCGCGACCGATCCGTTCGATCTGCACCGGCAAGGCCAGGATGGCGTGGCGATCGGCGGCCGGCAGCGGTGCAAAGCGTTCCAGCCGGCGGACCAATCGGGTCAGGTGTGTCGTGCCGTCCATCATCCATCCACCGATCGTGACAATATGGTTTACCTGTCCCGATACGTGCCGCTTGCCCTGCGAGTTGCAATTACCTGTGTTAACTCAAATCGATAGGCCGGTTTTTTACGCAGGCATCACAGGCCCAGGGGACGGCATTCGCGGATCAGATCGATCAGCAGACGCAGCCCCGTGGGCACCTGCCGGCGGCTTGAATAATAGATGTGATAGCCCGAACCAGTCGTCGACCAGGCGCCCAACACCGGCACCAGCGCGCCCGATGCGAGATGGGGCGCGACATTATGCTCCATGGCATACATCAGGCCGACCCCCGCCAGCGCCAGGGCGATCATCGCCCGGCCATCGTCGACGATGATGCGGCTGGGCACCGCAATGGCGAACTCCCCCTCCGGTCCCTCGAACTCCCAGCGATAGATGCGATCGTCGCCCAGCCGGACGCCTAGGCAATGATGGTCCCGCAAGGCGTCCGGGTGAGATGGTGCGCCGTGCCGCTCGATATAGCTCGGCGCCGCGACCACCATCCATCGCAGGTCGGCGGACAGGCGTTGCGCCACCATATCCTCCGGCACGGTGCCGCCATGGCGGATGCCGGCATCGAAGCCGCCGTCGATCACATCGACCATCCGGTCGCGCGCGGCGATATCGACCTGGATGCCCGGATAGCGTTCGGCGAAGACCGGCAGCACCGGCGCCAGCAGCAGCGATGCCGCGTCCGCCAGAACGTTCAGACGGATACGTCCGGTCGGCGCGTCGCGATAGCGGTTGAGATCATCGATCGCCTGGTCGATCCGCGCGAACGGCTCGGTCACGGCGTCACGAAGGGCGGTACCGGCTTCGGTCAGCGTGACGCTGCGATTGGTCCGATGGAGCAGACGCACGCCCAGTCGCGCCTCCAGGCCCTTCAACGCATGGCTGAGCGCCGAAGCGCTGACCCCCATCTCGATCCCGGCCAGGCGGAAGCTGCGATGCCGGGCGATGGCGAGGAAATAGGTCAGGTCGGCAAGATCGGAGCGGCGGGTTGACATGCGCCAATGTGCGCATCGCCGACCCGCCGGGCAAGGTCGCGGTCAGGCGACGGCCGGCAGCTTCTCCAGATGCTTGTCGAGCGTGATCGGATAGTCGCGAACCCGCACGCCGGTAGCGTTGTAGATGGCGTTCGCCACGGCCGCGCCGACGCCGCACAGGCCCAGTTCGCCGACACCCTTGGCCTTCATCGGATTGGCCTTGTCATCGGCTTCCTCCAGGAACACGACCTCCTGATGCGGAATGTCGGCATGGACTGGCACCTCATAGGTGGCGAGGTCGTGATTGACGAAGAGGCCAAAGCGGGGATCAACCGCCAGTTCCTCCATCAGGGCGGAGCCGACGCCCATCGTCATCGCACCGATCACTTGGCTGCGCGCCGATTTCGGATTGATGATCCGGCCTGCCGCGCACACCGCCAGCATCCGCCGCAACCGCGTCGCGCCCGTATAGGCGTCGACCCCAACCTCCACGAAATGCGCACCGAAGGTGGAGAGCTGCCACTGCTTTTCCAGATCGCCGAACTCGATCTTGTCCTGCGCGACCAGTTCGCCAGCCGAGGCGGCTTGCGCGAGATCGGCGGACCGGTTGCCGCTGGTCACCTTGCCGCCCGCAAAGGCGACATCGGCCGAGTTGTATCCGAGCCGCTGCGCCACCTGCTCCCGCAGCTTGACGCAGGCGGCATAGACGCCCGCCGTGGCGTTCGCCGCGCCGAACTGGCCGCCCGACCCGGCCGAGACGGGATAGGCGGAGTTGCCGAGACGCACCACCACCGCCTCCAGGGGCACGCCCATCATCTCGGCGGCGGTCTGGGCGATGATCGTGTAGCTGCCGGTGCCGATATCCGTCATGTCGGTTTCGACCGTCACCACGCCCTTGCCATCCAGCCGCACACGTGCGCCCGACGCCATGTTCATATGGTTGCGGAAGGCGGAGGCGACGCCCATCCCGACCAGCCAGCGCCCGTCACGGACCGAGCCGGGCTTGGCCTGTCGGCGCGACCAGCCGAACTGGTCCGCGCCCTCGGTCAGGCACCGGACCAGCTGACGCTGCGAGAAGCGGCGCGTCGGCTTTTCCGGATCGACCTGCGTGTCGTTCTTCACGCGAAAGGCGATCGGGTCCATGCCCAGCTTCTCGGCCATTTCGTCCATGGCGATTTCCAGCGCCATCATGCCCGGCGCTTCGCCCGGCGCGCGCATCGCATTGCCCTCGGGCAGGTCGAGCACGGCCAGACGCATCGCGGTCAGTCGGTTCGCGCCGGCATAGAGCAGCTTGGTCTGGTTGACCGCCGTCTCCGGCGAGCCGTTCGGCTGGTCGCCCGATCCGCTCTCATGCGCGATGGCGGTGATCGTGCCGTCCTTCGCCGCGCCGATCCGGATGTGCTGGCGCGTGGCCGGACGGTGGGTGGTATTGTTGGCGATCATCGGGCGGGACAGGGCGACCTTGACCGGCCGGCCCGCCGCCTTCGCGCCCAATGCGGCCATGACCGCATCGGTCCGCAAGAACAGCTTGCCGCCGAAGCCGCCGCCGACATAGGCGGACTGGAAGCTGATCTTATCCTTAGGGATACCCAGGGTCCGCGCCAGATCGCCATGCCCCCAGGCGATCATCTGGTTCGAGGTCCAGAGCGTCAGCTCGTCGCCCGTCCAGGATGCGATCGAGGCGAAGGGCTCCATCATCGCATGGCTGTGGTCGGGCGTGGTGTAGCGCGCGTCGAGCGTGACCGGCGCGGCAGCGAAGGCGGCTTCGAAGTCACCGACCCGGTCCATGCCGGGCGCGGCGCTGCCCTCGTCGCTGGAGCCGCCGGTCAGCGGCGCGGTCTTCAGTGCCTCGTCCAGGTCGAATCGGCCCTGGCTGCGGGCATAGTCGATCCGCACCAGGTTTGCGGCGGCGCGCGCCTGTTCGAACGTCTCGGCGACGACGATCGCCAGGGCCTGATGGTAATGGTCGACCGCCGGACCGCCGAGCAGCTTGACGGTGTTGAACTTGCCCTTGCCGAACTTGCCGAAGCCCAGCTTCGCCAGGTCGGTGGCGGTGACGATCGCCAGCACGCCCGGCGCGGCGCGTGCCTCGTCGAGGTCGATCGAGCGGATCATCCCCTTGGCGACGGCGGCACCGACGACCTGGCCATAGGCGGCGTTCGGCGCCTCGCGATGATGCTCATAGGCATAGGGCGCGTGGCCGGTGGTCTTGAGCGGACCGTCGATCCGGTCATGGGCGCGGCCGACCACGGTCATGCGGTCGATCGGGTTGGGGCCGGCGGGTGTGTCGAACTTCATGGCGGTCAGCCCTTGCTCTCGGCGATCACGGCGGCCAGCGCGCGGGTAGCGAGCGGCAGCTTGAACGCATTGTCCTTGGTCGGTGTCGCACCCTGGAAGGCACGTCCGGTAACGGCGGCGGCGCCTTGCGGCAGCAGCGCTTCCGCCGCCTCCACGCGCCATGGCCTGGGGGCGACGCCGCCAAAGGCGACGCGACCCGTGCCGTCGGGCTGGATCACCGCCGCGACCGACACCAGCGCATAGGCATAGGAGGCACGGTCCCGCACCTTCTCGTAGAAATGCTTGCCGCCGATCGGCTTGGGCAGGGTCACGGCCGTGATCAGCTCGCCTGGCTTCAGCACCGTGTCCTGTTCGGGATGGTCGCCCCACAGCCGGTGGAAATCAGCGATCGGAATGGAGCGGCGCTGTCCGCTGCCGTCCACCGTCTCGATCACCGCGTCCAGCACGCGCATCGCCACCGCCATGTCGCCGGGGAAGGTCGCGATGCAGGCATTGCTGACCCCGATCACGCCCAGCTGGCGCGAATAGCCGCCGATCGCCGCGCAGCCCGACCCCGGCTTGCGCTTGTTGCACGCCATGTTGGTGTCGTAGAAATAGGGGCAGCGGGTCCGTTGCAGCAGGTTGCCGGCGGTCGAGGCCTTGTTGCGCAACTGGCCGCTCGCGCCCGCGACGATCGCACGCGTCAGGACCGCATAGTCGCGGCGCACACGCTCGTCCGCGGCCAGATCGGTATTGGTGACCAGCGCGCCGATGCGCAGGCCGCCTGCCTTCGTCTTCTCGATCTTGTCGAAGCCGAGATCCTGGACATCGACCAGATGGGTGGGCGTCTCCACCTCGATCTTCATCAGGTCGAGCAGGTTGGTGCCGCCGGCGATGAACTTGGCCCCGGGCTGACCGGCGACCGCGCGGGCCGCGGCGACCGCATCGGTCGCGCGCTCATAGGTGAAGGCCTTCATGCCCGATCCTCCTTGGCGGCACCGCCCGCGACCTCGGCCATGGCCTCGGCGATATTGGAATAGGCGCCGCAACGACAGATATTGCCGCTCATCCGCTCGCGCATCTCGATGTTGCTGACCTGCGGGCGGGCGGCGACGTCGGCCTGGACGTGGCTGGGCACGCCGCGCTTGATCTCGTCCAGCACCGCCACCGCCGAGCAGATCTGCCCCGGCGTGCAATAGCCGCACTGATAGCCATCATGCTTGATGAAGGCGGCCTGCATCGGGTGCAGCGCCTCGGTCGTGCCGAGCCCCTCGATCGTGGTGATGGCGTCGCCTTCGTGCATCACCGCGAGCGACAAGCAGGAATTGATGCGGACGCCGTCGACCAGCACGGTGCAGGCGCCGCACTGGCCATGGTCGCAGCCCTTCTTCGTGCCGGTCAGGTGCAGATGCTCGCGCAATGCGTCGAGCAGGGTGGTGCGGGGGTCGAGGGTCAGCGATTGGCTTTCGCCATTCACCGTGAAGCGGACCGGCATCATCGGTTTGGCCTTTACGGGACGGGGAGGGAGCGGCGCGGCGCCAACCGGAGCGGCGACGACGACGGCGGTCGCCGCGCCACCGGTCAGCACGCCGCGACGCGAGACGGCCGGATCAGACCTGTCGGACATGGATCGATCTTCCTTTGCGACCGGCTCTGACCCGGTAGAGATGGTGGAACGGCAAATCGGTGTTAGCGTCTTGAACGCGCGTGCGCGACCAAAGAACCCGCGATAATCCTCAATGCGACAATGAACCCCGCTCAACATCAATCCAGTCGGCCGTTACGACCGTTTTGGTGACGAAATTGTCGGATCGGCGTCTCCCCTTCGTCACGCCAGGCGGGCTATGGTGGCATGTATCGGGGTGGGGGATGGCGATGCGTGGTCGGCGACGGTGGACGATCGGAACGGGAAGCGCGGCGCTGGCCTTGACCCTCGCCAGTCCGGCGCTGGCGGCGTGCAAGGTCGGCAAGATCGCGGAAATTCCAGTGACGCTGATCGGGCAGCGCGCGATGGTGCAGGCCAAATTCGGCGACCGGCCGACGCAGTTCATCCTCGACAGCGGCGCTTTCTACAGCACGATTTCCCGCGCGACGGCGGCCGAGTTCAAGCTGGAGGATGAGGCCCTGCCGCCCTGGTTCCGCGTCAAGGGGGTGAATGGGGACGCGACCGCCAGCGCGGCGGTGGCGCGCAACTTCTCGCTGGCGGGCATCGCCTTGCCCAAGGTCGACTTCATCGTCGCCGGGACCGACACCGGCAGCGCCGGATTGATCGGTCAGAACATCCTCGGCCTGGCGGACGTGGAATATGACCTGCCGCACGGCATGGTCCGACTGATGAAGGTCCAGGGCTGCAACGACATGGCGCTGGCCTATTGGGCCAATGGGAAGCCCTTCTCGACGCTGAAGCTGGAAACCGGCGATACCGGCCCCTGGAAGCCGCACACGATCGCGACCGTGCTGGTCAATGGGGTGAAGCTGCGCGCCGCGTTCGACACCGGTGCGCAGACGAGCGTCATGACGCTGTCGGCCGCCAAGCGCGCCGGCATCACGCCGCAGAGTCCCGGCGTCGTGGCGGTCGGGCGGAGCAGCGGCCTGGGGTCGAAGGAGGTTTCGACCTGGCTCGCGCCCTTCGACCGGATCGATCTGGGCGGCGAGATCGTGCCGCGGCCCAAGTTGCGCATTTCCGACATCCACATGGATGTCGACATGCTGATCGGCTTCGACTTCTTCCTGACGCACCGGGTGTTCGTCTCGAACGTGCAGCACAGGCTCTACATGACCTATGAGGGCGGGGCCGTGTTCGGCCTCCGTCCGTCCGGCGCGCGAACCACCACGGGCGAGGCGCTGGACCTGACCGATAAGGCAGCCGAACCGACCGATGCCGAGGGTTTCGCCCGGCGGGGCGCGGTCCATATGTCCGCGCACCGGATGCAGGAGGGGCTGGCCGATTTCGACAAGGCGGTGGCGATGGCGCCGAGCGAGGGCCGCTTCCTGGTGCTGCGCGCACAGGCGCGGCTGGCGAACCGGCAATTGCTGCTGGCGGCGGCTGACCTCGACAAGGCGGCGACGCTGATGCCGAACGACCCGGACATCCGCTTGAGCCGTGCGTCGCTCCGCCTCGCCAATCGCGATCCGCAAGGGGCGGCGGAGGACGTGGCGGCGGCGGACAAGCTGCTGGCGCCGGGATCGGACCGGCGGCTTCGCCTGGCGGGATTCTACAACAGCCTCGACAAGCCCGAAGCCGCGATCGTGAATTACGACGCATGGCTCAAGCTGCATGGCGAGGATGCCGATCGCGCGGTCGCCTATAACGGGCGATGCTGGGCGCGGGCGATCCTCGGCCGCGATCTGGAAAAGGCGCTGTCCGACTGCAACACCGCGATAAGGCTGCGGCCGGCCATGGCCAACTATCTCGACAGCCGGGGATTGGTGAACCTGAAGCTCAATCGGCTGGACACGGCGCTGACGGATTACGACGCGGCGGTGAAGGCCAGCCCGCATAACGCCTGGATGCTCTATTCCCGGTCCATCGCCGCGGAGCGGGCCGGGCGGACCGAACAGGCCGCTGCCGACCGCACGGCGGCGCTGGCCATCGACCCGCACATCGGCAAGCGGGCGGTGCGCTACGGCCTGGAGAAATAGGACCGGCGATCGGAGACGCGACCGTACAGGCGGAACCCCGCTTTCGCCGCATATGACGGGAGAGGTGGAAACGTCAGCGTCATGGCCCTAAGTGGCGGCCATGCCGTCTTCCGCAATCAAGTCCCCGATGCACCGCCATGAATTCGTCGCCTTCGTCGCGGCGCTGATGGCGGTGAATGCGCTGGGCGTCGACCTGATGCTGCCCGCGCTCGCCGATATCGGTCGCCAGCTCGGCGTCGCCACGGCCAATCACCGGCAATGGATCATCACCGTCTATATGCTCGGGTTCGGCACGGGCCAGCTCGTCTATGGCCCGTTGGCGGATCGCTACGGACGACGACCGATCCTGCTGGTCACGCTCGCCGGCTTCGTCTGCGCCAGCATCTTCGCGGCGAGTTCGCAGACCTTCGCGGCGCTGCTCGGCGCGCGGATGCTGCAGGGCCTGATGTCCGCGTCGACCCGTGTGCTGGCGGTCGCGATCGTGCGCGATCAGTTCACCGGACGCCAGATGGCGCGGACCCTGTCGGTCGCGCAGATGATCTTCTTCCTGGTGCCGATCCTGGCACCGACGCTGGGACAGGGCTTGCTGGCGTTCGGCCCCTGGCGCTTCATCTTCTATGCGTTGGCTGGATTTGCGGCCTTCGTCCTCGCCTGGTCGGCTGCGCGCCTGCCGGAGTCGTTGCCGGTCGAGCGTCGCTCGGCGCTGTCGTTCGCCAATATCGGCGCGGCCTATCGCCTGACCCTGACCAACCGCTTCTCGCTCGGCTATGCGGTGGCGGCGGCGATCACCTTTGGCGGCATCATCGCCTTCGTCTCTTCGGCGCAGCAGATCTTCGTCGACGAGTTCGGCGCGGGCGAGCGGTTCACCCTCCTGTTCGCGGCCTGCGCCTTCTCGATGGGATGCGCGTCCTTCGCCAACAGCCGGCTGGTCGAGCGACTGGGGACGCGGCTGATCTCGCAGTCGGCGGTGCTGGCGCTGATCACCTTGTCGGTGCTGCACTTGATGGTGATCGGCGTGGGCCAGGAGACTCTCTGGACCTATATGGTCTTCCAGGCGCTCAGCATGACCTGCATCGGCCTGTGCGGCTCCAATTTCGGCGCGATGGCGATGGAGCCGGTCGGCCATATCGCCGGCACCGCCTCCTCGATCCAGGGGTTCATCGGCAGCGTCGGCGCGGTGATCGTCGGCTCGCTGATCGGCCAATCCTATAACGGCACCACCACGCCGCTGGCGCTCGGCTATCTGGCGATCGGCGTCGCGGTGCTGGGCGTGGTGCTATGGACCGAAGGCGGCCGGCTCTTCCAGGCGCGGCATCAGCGCGTCGAACCGGCGAGATAGCGGGCCAGGGGATCGATCATCTCCTCCGGGATGCGGCGGGCAATGACCGGCATGGTCGCCTGGCTCTTGCGTGCATCCACCACCGTCTCGTCGCCGTGCCAATGGCGCAGGCGTTGGGCGATATAGGCGGCACGCTGGCCGGCGATGACCGGATAGGGCTTGCCCGGCGCATGGCAGCTGGCGCAGGCCGGCAGCTGGCGCTCGGGCATTCCTCGCGCCACGATCCGTGCCGCGGCGGCATCGCCGCCGGCGGGTGGGGTGTCCAGGCCGGGCATCGCGGCGAAGCGGCGGGCGGCGGCGACCATCTCCGCCGGCTCCATCCGCATCGCGACCTGCTGCATCACCGCGCTGGAGCGCCGGCCGCTGGCATAGCCTTGCAGCGCGGCGAGCAGATAGGCGGGGTCCTGGCCGCCCAGCACCGGGACGTCCGGCGCGCCGCGTCCGCGTCCATCCGCGCCGTGACAGCCGGTGCAGGTGCCCAGATCGGTCGCTGGCTCCGCCTCATTGACCAGCGCGCGATATTGCGCGGGCGTCATGCCGGGCAGGCGACGGACGAAGGCGACCATGCGCCGCACCTCGTCCTGCCGGTCCCGCACCGCCCAGGCGGGCATGCCGGTATATTTGACGCCGTGCTGGAGGATCCAGAACAGCTGCTTGTCGGTCCACTCCCGGGCATTGACCGCCAGATCAGGGGCAGGCGGGGTTGCGGCCTGCATGACGGACGCGGGCTTCACCCCGGGCGCGCCGTGGCAGACGGCGCAGGCATTGGCGAAGTGACCGGCGGCGCTGACCAGCCCAGTGGCGTCCGCCGGATCGCTCGGCGAGGAGAAGGCAGCATGCGTGCGCACGGAATTGCGCATCGTCCAGTGCAGGAACCAGTCGGTGATCGGCCAATGCCCGCTGGACGCCGCGATGTTCATCACCCCGGACCAGGCGAAGAGCAGGCCGGCGACCACCACGCCCAGCAGGGCGGCGATCGCGCGCGCCCAGGTGATGCGGATCGTCATGCGGGCACCTCGCTTCGCGTCTGGAGCAGTCGGCCGAGCATCGCCAGTCCGCCGAGTAGATAGGCGACACCGCCGACCAGCAGCATGACCACGCCGGAAACCTGCTGGTCGGTGAGGGCGTCCACCCCGTGATGGCTGTAGAGCGGGCGGGGGGCCAAGCCGATCAATGCCCCGAGCAGGGTCATGTGCATGGAGGTGACCAGCAGCGCCGCCACCCCGGCCGCACGGTGGCGGGGGGCGAGGACGGCGGACCAGAGCAGCAGGCCCGCGGCCAGGAAACTCGCCTGCTCGACCACCAGCCAGAGCGGGTGATGATCGGCCAGCCGGCGAAGGGCGGGAACATGCCAGCCCCAGACGATGACCGCCTCCGCCAATGCGGCGGGCAGGGGCGATGCTAGCCGAGGCCAGCGCGTTGCCGGATCGAAGCGACTGTCCCGGACGCCGATCGCCAGCAGCGGCGCGGCGACGGCGACGGCGATCATATGGGCGGCCATATGGCCGGTCATGCCCGAGCCGCTGACCGCCCAGCCCAGGGGTAGCAGGGCGAGCCCGGCGAGAAGCGCCGGCTGCGTCATCGACAATCCCCCAGCATCAGGACGGGCAGCGACGTGAACAACACCGCGACGAAGCTCAGTGCCGAGAGCAGCAGGGTCGAGAAGGCGAGGAAGCGCAGCCGGTCGATATCCGTGCCCTCGCTGTGCGGCGGCGGATCGCCCGGCGTGCGCGACTGTTGCCAGGCGATCAGTCCGGCAACGAGGATCACCACCAGCGCCACGACCGTCCCGATCGCGAAGACCGTCGGGAAGCGCGCCCAGTGGCCGATTTTCGCGCAGGACACCGCCGCCCAGAGATAGGAGAACAGGAAATGCACCGCCCAGACCGATGGCGGCACGATCAGCGTCCACAGCGTGACGCGCAGACTATGCACCCGCTTCAGCCAGCGCCTCACAGCCCCGCCTCCGGAAAGAGGCCGATCGTCAGATAGGTGACCAGGGCGGTGAGCGCGAGGAAATGATGATAGACGGTGATGTTGCGCAGATCGGCATCATGGGTGGGCGTCATCCGTCCGGCCAGGCTGCGCGCCAACGTATAGAGCTGCATGATCGCGCCGATCGCGGCATGGACGACCGTCCAGATCGTCAGCACCCAGACGATCGCCGGATAGACATTGGCCTCGGGATCGAGCCCGTCCAGGCAGCGGAGCCCGGCGAACAGGCTGGCGATCGCCAGGCCGGCACCGGTGACCAGCAGTCCCCGCGCGATCGTCACCCGCCCGCGCGCATGGACCTCGCGCGCGACGAGCGTCGCCGCCCATCCGCCAAGCGACAGGGCGAGGGCCACCAGCGGGGCGGCGACCCCGGGTCCGTCGAAGCCCGCGCCGAAATCGGGATGGATCGTCCAGTAGAAATAATAGCCGAACACCAGCCCCGAAAAGGCGGTCGCGTCCGCCATCATCGTGATGAACATCGCCCACCAGCCGGGGGCCGCCGGTCCGGATAGGTAGAGCGGCATGTGCATCCCATGGCCGATCGGCTTTTCCGGCTTCTCCGGGATTTCCGCCGTATCCCACAGCCACCACAGCACGCAGGCGAGCGTTACCACGCCACTGACGGCGGCAAGCAGATAGAGGTGGTAGGTGGTCAGGATGAACACCGCACCCAGCGCCACGGCGGTGATCATCGGCTTGACGCTCGGCGTACCCAGCCGGATCACCGATATCGGTCGGGCATCGAGCACCGAGGTGATGATCGTCTCGCGCCGACCTTCTTCGGCGTCGGGCAGGAAGAAGCGGCCCTCATCGACCTTGGCGACGAAATCCTCCTGGTCCCAGATCGGATAGCGGCTCTCGATCAGCGGGACCGAGCGGATGCCCCAATCCTCGTCGTCCGGATGCGCCAGCCATTCGAGCGTGCCGGCGTTCCAGGGATTGCGCACCGCCTTGGGCCGTGTGGGCGACAGCGCGAGGTCGACGACCAGCACCAATACGCCCGCCGCAAAAAGATAGGAGCCGGCGGTCGAGGCGAGGTTGAGCCATCCGATGCCCAGCTCCGCTGGATAGGTGAAGACCCGGCGCGGCATCCCCTCCAGCCCCGACAGGTGCATCGGGAAGAAGGTCAGGTTGACGCCGACGAACATGATCCAGAAGGCGATGCGCCCCATCCGGTCGGACAGCTTCTTGCCGGTGATCAGCGGCCAGTAATAATAGAGCCCGCCGAACAGCGGCAGGAGCGTGCCGCCGATCAGCACATAATGGAGGTGCGCGACGATGAAATAGGTGTCGTGCGCCTGCCAGTCGAACGGCGCGATCGCGACCATCACCCCGGTCAGGCCACCGATCACGAAGATGGCGAGGCTTCCTGACGCGTAGAGCAGGGGCGTCGACCATTTAACCTTGCCTGCCCATAGCGTGGCGATGAAGGCGAAGATCTGCACACCGGTCGGGATGGCGACGGCCTCGGACGCGGCGGAGAAGAAGGCGAGGCTGATCTTGGGCAGGCCGGTCGCGAACATGTGGTGGACCCACAGGCCGAACGACAGGAAGGCGGTGCCGACCGCCGCCAGTACGATCCAGGGATAGCCGAGCAGGTGCCGCTGCGCGAAGGTCGGGATCAGCATCGCGAACAGCGCGATCGACGGCAGGAAGACGATATAGACCTCCGGATGGCCGAAGATCCAGAACAGGTGCTGCCACAGGAGCGGATCGCCGCCGCGCGCCGCGTCGAAGAAGGGCCATTCGAGCAGTCGCTCCATCTCGAACAGCAGGTCGCCGGCGATCAGCGGCGGGAAGGCGAACAGGATCATCACCGCCACGACCAGGATGTACCAGGCATAAAGCGGCATCAGGTTGAGCCGCATTCCCGGCGGCCGGCATTTCAGCACGCCGACGATCAGTTCGACGGCGGCGGCCACCGAGGATACCTCGATGAAGGAGAGGCCGAGCATCCAGATGTCCGCGCCCAGCCCCGACAGGTCGGTGCGGGTCGTCAGCGGCGGATACATGAACCAGCCGCCGTCCGGCGCGGCATTGAAGAAGATCGATCCCGAGACGAAGACCCCGCCGATCAGGAAGCTCCAATAGCCGAAGGCCGACAGGCGCGGGAAGGGCAGGTCGCGTGCGCCGAGCAGCTGGGGCAGCAGGATGATCGACACCGCCTCGAACATCGGCACGGCGAACAGGAACATCATCATCGAGCCGTGCAGCGTGAACAGCTGGTTGAACGTGTTCGCCGACACCAGGTCGTTGTTCGGCACCGCGAGCTGCGTGCGCATGATTAGCGCCAGCACGCCCGCGAACAGCATGAAGCCGAACGCGGTCAGCGTGTACCACACCCCGATGCGGTTGTTGTTGACGTCGGTCCAGCGGAAGAACCAGCCCGATGGCGGCTTCCATACCTCGCGCAGACGCTCCTCCTGCGCGGCGCGGAGCTGGGGATCGTCCTGGGCGTGGAGGCTCATTTCAGGCCTTGCAGATAGCGGGCGATGGCGACGGCCTCGTCTTCCGACAATTGGGGGAAAGCCGGCATCCGCACGCCGGGCTTGGTGGCTTGCGGGTGGCGGATGAAGCCGGCGACATGGGCGGTCGTCATCGGCAGGATGCCGGCTGCCAGCGTCGTCCGCTGTCCGAAGCGGGACAGGTCCGGGCCGATCCGGCTGACGGCATCGGTGCCGCGAATGGCGTGGCAGCCGCCACAGCCCTGTTCGGTGAACAGGCGGGCGCCGATCGGGTCGGCGACCGCATGACGGCTGGCGCCTCGCTGACCGTCCAGCCAGGCGTCGAACGCCGCCGGCTCCATCGCCACGACGTCCAGCGCCATCAGCGCGTGGCTCAGCCCGCAGAATTCGGCGCATTGCCCGCGATAGCGACCGGCGCGCTCGGCGCGGACCACCAGCGTGTTGGTGCGGCCGGGGATCATGTCCATCTTGCCGGCAAGGCCGGGGATCCAGAAGCTGTGCACCACGTCGCCGGCCGTCAGGCGGAAGGCGACGGTGCGGCCCGTCGGGATACGGATTTCGTTGGCGCTCTCGACCGGGGGGGCTCCGGACGACCGATAGGCGACCCTCCACCAGAATTGCTCGCCGTCGACGGCGATCTGGAGATCGGCCGGTGCCACCGGACGCGGGCGCATATAGGGAAGCGAATAGGCCAGAAGGCCCAGCAGGACGATGGTGGGCACGATACCGCCCAGCCACAGCACCAGCCGCATCCCCTTGCGGTGCGTCATCTCGCCGACCGGGGCCCGGACGGCACGGTGCATCAGCCAGGCCACACCCCCGGCGATCACCACCGCGCCGACCAGCATGACGATGAGCAGATGGCGGATCGCCATCGCATCCTCGCCAAAGGGGGCAAGGGTCGACTGATGGCGATTGCAGCCGGCGACCAGCCAGCCCAAGCCGGAAATGATGACGAACTTTTCCCCCCGCATCGGCCCTGAACGGTTCAGGGCCGAAACGGTTCAATTCCGAATGACGAATAGTTCATGCTATCTGGTCGGGTCAGCCTCCGAAGGTGCGTTTCAGAAAGCCCTGGATCATGCCTGTCCGCTCCGGCGTGGGCGGTCCCAATATGCCGCGGGCATGGGGCAGCAGATGCGCACCCGCCGCCGCCGGATCGTCGTCGAAGATATAATGGTCGAACCACGCCTTCACCGCCTGCCGCTCCGCCGGCGGCAGGTCGCGCACCGTCAGCAGGGCGTGGATCAGCGCGGGAAAGGCCGATCCGCCCTCCCGCTCGCCCCACCAATAGTTCACCAGCACGTTGAGCGGCCCGCTGGCCCGGACATCGTGCCACCAGAGCGGGGGCATGAACAGCGCGTCGCCTGGCTCCAGTTCGGCGACCTGCATCGTCGCCAGCGCGGCCGCGAACCGGGGGTATCGGTCGAGATCGGGATGTTCCAGATCGACCATGCTGCTCGGCTGGCCCGCCATCGTCGTCTCCAACGGCCCGACATAGAGGTTGCCGACCTGATCGGGCGGGAAGATCGCGAAACGCCGCCGTCCGGCCACGACCACGGCGATATTGGCTGACATGTCGTAATGCGTCGACACCCGCGTCGCATTGCCCAGCCACAGACGGGGGGTGGCGGCGGGGATCGCCAGCGGCAACGGATTGTCCTGCATCCAGCCGGGGAAATGATCCGGCGCGGCATTGGCCCCGGCATAGAGCGCGGGCGGCGTCGGACTGTCGGCTTCGGCCAGCAGCGCGTCGAGCAGCGGGCTCAACAGCACCTGCCCACGGTCGAAATTGAAGCCGTGCATGTCGTCACGGTAGAAGAACCGTCCCCCGATCGTCGGCGGCCCGGCGAAGATGCCCATCGGCCGACCGCTGTCGAACCGACGGAGATAGGCGGCGGTGGCGGCCGGCCCCTGGCGTCCGAACGCCACCGAGGGCCACGCACCGGCCAGGCCCCGCAGCACCATGGGACGATCCCCGGCCAGGATATCGGTCGTGACGCGCGCGGGGTCGGAGGCATCCATCTCCGCGACACGCTTCGCCTGTGCGACAGGATCGGTCATCGCTGTTCTCCCTGGTCTTCCCGCGCCAGCCGGCGCTCGAGCGCGGTTCGTCCATCGGCCGCGTAGCGCACGCAGCCACGACGGTCGGTAAGTGGTTTCTTGCCCGCCAGGCGCGGGTAGAGATCGCTGGCCTGGGGATGCGGGGTTATCAGCAGGTCGCACGGCAGGCGCGCGATCCGGTCGATGCTGTGTCGCAGGGTTGCGACATAGGCCGGGTGATCGCGGAAGCGATAGCCGTCGGTCGAGACGGGGCTGACGCTGTCCGCATAGACGATCGTCCGACAGGTCGTGCCCGCGCAGGACCGCCACGTCCAGGAGGTGCCGCCGGGTGAATGGCCGGGCGTGGCGAGGGCGGTCAGGCGAAGCGACCCGAGCACCACGGTCTCGCCGTCGCGGACGACCCGGTCGACGGGCACGCCGGGATAGGCTGGTCGGTCTCCCTCGCGCTGCGGATCGCCCGGCGCGGTCACGCCGCTCTCCAATACGGGGCGGGCGGCGGCGCGGGCCGCCATCCTGGCACCCGTGGCTTTGCGCAACGCGCCAAGACCCCCTGCATGATCCTGATGCTCGTGCGAGGAGAGCAGCAGCTTCACGTCGGCGGGCCGAAGCCCCAGGCGCCGGAGGTTGGCGAGGATCGATGGTGGTGCCTGGGCGGTCGCGCCATCGATGACGATCGAGCCCCGGTCCCCGACGATCAGCAGCACGGTGATCCCGCAGGTGCCGATGTCATAGACATTGGCGAAGATCCGGATCGGCGGCGCGGGATCGCTCCAGCCGTCTCTACCGGCGCACCGCGCCTGATGCTCGGCGATGGTGGCCGGGGTCAGGCCTGGTGCCCCCGCCGCGATCGCCAGCGCGGCGCCGGGCACGGTCGCGATCAAGGCGGAGGCCAATCTCGTCCACATTATCATTGCTTCGGCTTTCCTGCCACGAGCGCCAGCGCTTAGACCCGTACCGCCGCGCCCGCCAGCGCCGTTGTCGATCGTCGGTCCAGCACCGCCGCGCCTGGGAACGTCGTCCGATCTCTTTGCGCCACCGCGACCAAGGTCCGGATGGCATAGGGTCTCACTGCAGGCGACGATGCCGCGCTTGTTCAGGAAGGGCCGATCGGATGAAGCGCGGAATTTGGGGCGTCATGGCCTTGGCGGTGGCGGCACTCCCGACGATGGCGGCCGCGGAGGATCAGTTCCGCGTGCTGGTGATCGCCACGCCCAGCACCTACCACTATGAATATATCCCGGTCGCGCGGGACAATCTGGAGCGGGTGGCGCGGCTGCACAGCTTCGCGCTGGAATGGACGAGCGATCCGGCGCGGTTCGATGGCGACTTATCGGGGTACGCCGCCATCCTGTTCCTCAATACCCCGCCCGAGCGGTTGAGCGCGAGCCAACGCACGCGGTTCGAGGCCTATATGCGCGCCGGCGGCAATGCGATGGTCGTCCACCGCGCCGCCATCGTGCCCAAGGATGAATGGCCCTGGTTCGAGAAGCTGGTCGGCCGCAGCTTCGTCAACCATCCCAAGGTGCAGACCGGCGTCGTCACTGTCGCCGATCCGGGCTTTCCCGCCGCCTTCGGCCTACCGTCGCGCTGGATCTGGAGCGATGAATTCTATGTCACCGTCAATCCCTATCGGATTGCCATCGATCCGGTACTGCGCGTCGACGAGAGCAGCTATGATCCGACGCTGATCTGGCCGGGACAGGTGGGACACCGCATGGGGCCGGACCATCCCGAGGCCTGGCATCATCGCTACGAGCAGGGGCGCGTGTTCGTCACGTTGCTCGGCCATCAGGCGGACATGTACCGGGACGAACGCTACCTCCAGCACATGCTCGGCGGGCTCTATTGGACCGCGACCGGCCGGGGGCAGGCGGCGAACCCTGCACCGTGAGACGTCTTTCTGCGGAACTCCCGGTGCCGCGCCGCGCTGTGCCGGGATGCAGCAGGACGATGATGCCCCGAACGCGCGCCACCGCGCCATCCCCAGCGGCCGCGCCGCACGGCTCGGCGTGTTCGGGCGACTGGCGGGCGGTGTCGCGGGTGGCATGATCGCCGAGGGTGCGCGGCGTCTGGCGGCCGGCGAGCGTCCGCGGATGAGCGATCTGGTCCTGACCCCAGCCAATGCCACCCGCGTCGCCGATCGCCTGTCGCATCTGCGCGGCGCGGCGATGAAATTGGGCCAGATGATCTCGATGGACGCGGGCGACATGCTGCCCGCCGAGCTTTCAACGATCCTCGCCCGGCTGCGCAACCAGGCCTATCGGATGCCACCGACGCAGCTCGACCAGGTGCTAACCCGCGAATGGGGCGCGGGCTGGCGGCGGCGTTTCCGCCATTTCGAGGCCGCGCCGATCGCGGCGGCCTCGATCGGGCAGGTACACCGAGCGACGCTGCCGGACGGCCGGGTGCTGGCGATCAAGGTGCAATATCCCGGTGTCGCCGACAGTATCGACGCCGATGTCGACAATGTCGCGACGCTGCTTCGTGTCTCGAACCTGCTGCCGTCGACGCTCGATCTCAAGCCGCTCCTCGCCGAGGCGAAGCGGCAGCTCGCGGAGGAAGCGGACTATATCCGCGAAGGCGAGCAGATGCGGCACTATGGCGCGCGGTTGGCGGGCGATCAGCGCTATGTCGTGCCGACGTTGGAGGAGGGGCTGACCACCGGTCGCGTCCTGGCCATGTCGTTCGTCGAGGGACGCCCGATCGAGGCGCTGGCCGACGCCGAGCAGGGAGTGCGCGATGCGGCGATGACGGCGCTCGTGTCGCTGGTGCTGCGCGAGCTGTTCGACTTCGCGACGATGCAGACCGATCCGAACTTCGCCAATTACCGCTGGCAGCCGGAATCGGGCGCCTTGGTCCTGCTCGATTTCGGCGCGACGCGGGCGGTCCCGGCGGAGACGGCCGACGGGTATCGCCGATTGATCGTCGCCGGCCTGGCGCGTGATCGCGATGCGATACGCGACGTGGCGGTGGAGACGGGCTTTCTGGGCGCGGTGGCGGCCGATACCTACCGCCCGGCGATCGACCGGATCATCGCGGCGATCGACGATGCGCTCAATCGGCCCGGCTCGTTCGACTTCGGCGACCGCGCCTTCGTGCCGGTGGTTCGCGAGGAGGCCAAGGCGCTGATCGCCGATCGCGCCACCTGGCACGTCCCGCATGTCGAGACGCTGTTCGTGCAGCGCAAGGTCAGCGGCACCGCGTTGCTGGCGGCTCGGCTGAAGGCGCGGGTCGATGTACGCGGGCTGGCCGCCGGTGCGATCGGCGCGGCCTAGGTGTTTGATCCCAGGGTTTGATGGTGCGATCCTTTCGTTGGAATGGAAGGATGCGGTATGGGACAGGTACGTCACGGGTGCGCCACGACCACGCACGCCGTCCGAGCAGCAATACAGCGATCGCAAGCTTCGCTCGCGACGCTGAGCCGCGAGCTGGGGATCAACCCCAAGACAGTCGCGAAGTGGCGCAAACGGGCGACCGTGGAGGATTTGAAGACCGGGCCGAAGGCCCCTCATTCAACGACCCTCACCGAGGCAGAGGAGGCGATGGCTGTGGCGTTCCGACGCCACACACTGCTGCCGCTCGACGACTGCCTTTATGCGTTGCAGCCGTCGCTCCCCCATCTGACGCGCTCAGCGCTACACCGATGCCTGCAGCGGCACGGCATCTCCCGCCTGCCGGACATCGAAGGCGACAAACCGAAGCGGCAACGCTTCAAGCGCTACCCGATCGGTTTCTTCCACATGGACATCGCCGAGGTGCAGACCGCCGAAGGCAAGCTCTACCTGTTCGTCGGCATCGACCGCACGAGCAAGTTCGCCGTCACGCAGCTGGTCGACAAGGCTGATCGACGGACAGCATGGGAGTTCCTGGAATACCTGCTGAAAGCCGTGCCGTATCGCATCCACACGATCCTGACGGACAATGGCATCCAGTTCGCCGAGCAGCCGCGCAACCGGAACACCGCCTGGTCGCGTCAGATGCGCTTCGACATGATCTGCGAGGCAAACGACATCGAGCACCGGCTTACCAAACCGAACCACCCGTGGACCAACGGCCAGGTCGAGCGGATGAACCGGACGATCAAGGAAGCGACCGTCAAGCGCTTCCATTACGAGAGCCACGACCAGCTCCGAACGCACCTCGCCGACTTCATGGCCGCCTACAACTTTGCCCGCCGGCTCAAGACGCTCAGTGGGCTCACACCCTACGAATACATCACCAGGATCTGGACGTCAGAGCCAGACCGGTTCATCGTCGATCCGATCCACCAGATGCCGGGACTGAACACCTAGGCGGCCATCCGATCGTCGCCGCGCCGCGCCTCGGCGTACAGCGCCTCGCAGCGATCCAGCCAGAGGTCGTGCGTGAAGTGCGACAATACGCGTTGGCGGGGCACGTCGCGCGGAATGGCGAGAGCGGCGCTGATCGCATCGGCCAGCCCCGCGACATCGCCGCATTCGGCATAGGCACCGGCCTCGCCTACGATCTCTCGCGCCGCCCCCATGGCGAAGGCGGCGACCGGCAGTCCGCAGCTCATCGCCTCCACGGCGACCAGCCCGAACGGTTCGTCCCAGCAGGGGGTGAAGAGAAAGACGGAGGCCTGCCCGATGGCCCGGGCGAGCGCGTCGCCCTCCAGATGACCGGCATAGCGGATGTCGCTGCCGAGTAGCGGCGCGACCTCCGCTTCGAAATATTCGGGGTCTTCGATCGGGCCGCACAGCGTCAGGCCGATGCCGGCACGGCGGGCCGCCTGCACCGCGAAATGCGGGCCCTTGTTCGGCGTAATCCGTCCGCACCAGGCGGCGGTGCCGTCACCTTCGGCATGAAAAGGCCATCGAGCGGGATCGATGCCGTTATGCAGGATCGACGCCTCGGCCGGCGCGCCCTCCGGCCACCACGCATCGTGCTGCCGTGCCGAGGTCACGGTCAGGCGATGATGCGGCGATCGGCTGCTCCGCACGAACCAATGGAGCGCGTCATAGGGCGGCACATGCAACGAGGTGACGGTCGGCGTAACCATCGTCCGCGCCGGCTCCAGCGCGAAGCGATGCAGGCTGTTGTTATGGACCACATCGAATCCGCCGGCCGCGATCCGGTCGCAGGCGGCGGCATAGCCCGCGTCCAGATGCGCGATCAGCGGGGCGGAGCCGCGATGCTCCGCCCAGGGGAAGGTGCGCTCGTAATGCTGCTCGACCACCGGATCGATCGGGAACCGCGGATCACTGTCGCCCGAGGCGAACAGCACGACGTCGTGCCCGCGATCCTGGAGGCCGGCGGCGAGGTGCCAGCAATGCGACTCCATGCCCCCGGCGAACGGCTGGGCAATCCGCTGCCGGACATGTCCCAATATGGCGATCCTCATGCCGCCGCCGCGACCTCCAGCCGGGGCGATACCAGTTTGGACGAGCGGCTCGCGGCCTCTTCCAGTTGCCGCAGCACGCGCGCGGTATTGGCATAGGGCTGATGGCTCTGCTGACCGGTCAGCGCCAGATCGGCGGCCTCGGGCCGGCGGAGGATACGGATCGGGCGGCCCGGCGCGTCGTCGATCAGTCCCATCAGCCGGAAGGCGTGCAGCCAGTGGCCCATGGTGCGATAGCCCCATTTCTCTTCGAACAGCTGCGCGTTGCGGACGACGCTGTCGAGATGATGGACCGGCGGCATGTGGTGAGGGTGATATTGGTGATAGGCCAGGCCGCCCTTGATCCAGGCGATGGAGATATCGGCTTCGTCGAGCGTCTTGCCGAAATCCGTGTCCTCGCCGCCATACCCGATATAGCGTTCGTCGAACCCGCCGGACGACAGGAACGTCTCGCGCCGCATGGCGAAGTTGAGCGACCAGAAGCAGCGGTAATCCTCGCACAGCTCCAGGCCATGGGCGGGCGGCCCACGTCGATCGGAATGCTTCTCCGCCACCTTGGCGAAATCCTCGTAGCGCCAGTCGCCCCGCGTCGCGCCGCCGGGCAGGTACATGACCTCCCCCATCAGCAATCCGTTGAAGGCATCGGCGAACTTGGCGTAATCGGCGACCAGATCGGGCGTCGGGATACAATCCATGTCGAGGAAGACCAGCACCTCGCCCGACGCGGCCATCGCCGCCGCATTGCGAGCGGCCGCCAGGGGAAGCGCGTCCGTCGACATCTGCATCTGGCGCACCGGAAAGGGCGCATCGGGCAAATCATAGGGCTGGTGCTGCATCACCGCGACGATCAGTTCCACCGGGCGCTGCGTCTGCTTGGCAAGGCCATGGACGACATTGACCAGATGGTCGGGGCGACCCTTCGCCAGGGTGATGACGGAAACATGGGTCATAGGATGGGCGGCTCCATGGTCGATAGGGGGGCGCTGAGCGTCCTCGGGGTCCACAAACGCGCGGAAAGGGTTTCGAGCCACAGGGCGACGCGATCGGCGGGATGGTCGTCGATCATCGCGCGCTGGGCGATGGGGTGATGGTCGGCCAGCGTCTCGGCGAAAGCGGCGGTCCAGCCCTGCGCCGAGGAGGGCAGATGCGGTCGAACCGTCGCCACGCCTGCCCGCGCCAGGGCTTCCGCCTTGCGGTGCTGCTCGTCGAAATAGCGCCATTCCGGCACGGCCAGCCATGGCCGACCGGCGGCCAGGATCTGCTGGCAGGTGGTGTTGCCGGTGGAGGCGATGACGATGTCGGCGGCGGCGATATGGTCGGCGGCGTTGTCCACCCAGCCGCGATGCTCGATATTGGCGGGCTCGGTCGCATGCCAGTCGCGCTGCACCGTCCCGATCGTGATCCAGCGCGCATCGGGCCGCGACCGGGCGCCCACCCCCAACGGGGCCTGGGCGAACCCCTGACCCCCACCGCCCGAGACGACCAGTATCAGTTCCGCGTCCGCATCGACCCCGATGCGCTGACGCGCCACCTCGCGCTCGACGACGCGGGTGTCGACCCCCAGGCCGCCGGCGAAGCAGGTCTTGCCCCGCATCGCCGCATCCCATTCCGGCTGGGCGAGATCGGCATGGAAGGGGGCGAGCAGGCCGGCCGCGCCGTCATAGGCGGCGACATGGCCGGGATCGCCCCGGTCGCCATGTTGCAGCACCTTGACGTGCGGCACCGAACAGATCCGGGCAAGCTGCGCGATCTCGGCGGAGACGTCGCAGATCATCAGGGCGGGTTCGGCGCTGGCGAACCAGCCACTGATCGTCGCCATCGCCTGGCGGATGCCGGGCCAGCCGAGCGGCGCGCAATGCAGGGTCCGGGGCGTCGGCACCCAGTCCATCGAGTCGCTTTCCCCGCCCGAGGGCTCGAACAGGGACGGGATGCGGACGACCTCGACCTGGGGCGGCAGGGGGCCGAAGATATCGTCGCGCGCGCTGAACACGGTCATGGGCCGCGACGACGGTAGCGCCCGCGCAATTGCCGCGCAGCGCTCGGCATGGCCGCGTCCCTGATGATGGACGAAATAGCCGAAGGGACGCGTCATGCCGCCACCGCCGCGTCGGCCGTCAGGGCCCTGGCCAGTCCCAATCGGGTCAAGCCTTCCAGCACCCCGCCGGCATGATGGGCGGCACTCCGATACAGGCCGGGCCTGGATGGCAGATGGGCGAGTTCGTCGCTGGCGTTCCCCACCAATATGGCGTGGCCGCACGCCGCCAGCATGTCGCTGTCGTTGCCGCTGTCCCCGGCCGCGACACAATGCGCCAGCGACCAGCCATAGCGGCCGGCATAGGCGGCGACCGCCTCCGCTTTGCCGCCATGGGGTGCGATCACGTCGATCAGGCGCCCATGCGAGAAGATCACCCGCGCCGGGAGGCCGGCTTCGGTCAAGGCGCAATCGATGCGCGCGGCGTCCTCCGCCTTGCCGAAGAAGCTGATCTTGTGGGGACCGGCGGTCGCCGCCGGCTGCGGCGTCAGGTTCAGGCCGGCAAGCACGTCCGCCACCGCCGCCTGGTCCCAGTCCTGGTCGAGCGCGCGAGCATAGACGCGGCATTCGCGCCACTTGCCGCTGGTGTCCGCCAGCATCATCCGGGTGCCCACATCGGTAATATAGGCGTCGGGCTGGGGCAGCCCCCAATCGTCCAGGATCGCTTGCGCCGCCGCAAAGTCCCGTCCGGTCGCGACCACGAAGGGCAGGGGAGAGCCCGAGCGCCAGTCGGCGAACGCCCGCGCACCGGTCGGACAGCCGGTCAGCGTGTTGTCGATATCGCACACCAGCAGTCGGGGCTGCCCGACCGATCGATAGATCGCCGTCGAGTCCTGGGCATAGCGCCTCCAGTCATAGGCGGCCACGCCCTGTCGCCCCGCAGCGGAAAGCGCGGCATGACGGGCGGGATCGTCGATGATCCCCTTGATAGCCTGTGCGATCCCGGCAGGATCGCGCGGATCGATCAGCACGCCGTGACCGATCGTCGAAACGATCTCCGCCGGGCCGCCGTTGCAGGTGGCGACCACCGGCACGCCGGCGGCAGCGGCCTCGATCAGGGTGAGGCCGAAAGGTTCATGAAGGGCGGGATTGACGAACACGCCGCCTGCGGCTGCCCGCTCGTACAGCGCCGCGACGTCCGTTCCGTCATGCGCCGGGGGCAAGGCGATGCGGCCTTGGAGGCGGCTATCCGCCGCCAGCGCATGAAGTTCGCTCAGGACGCCTTGCTCCTCCGGTCCGGCGCGGTCGTGTTGTCCGGCCAGGATCAGCAGATTGGCGCCCTGGCGCAGACCGGGATCGTCGACAAAGGCACGGACCAACGCCGCCAGGTTCTTCTTCGCGACCGGCCGGGCCACCGCGAAGATCAGCGGCTTCTCGGGTCGGTCGAACCAGTCCCCCAGCCGATCGGCCATCGTGTCCGATCGCGCGGCCTGATGAAGGGTGGTCACGCCCGGCGGCACGCACCGGACGCGGTCGCCGACCGGCACGCGATAGCCACCGACCTGGCGGCTGGCTTCTTCGCGGGTGGAGACGATGATGGCCGCTGCGGCCTTGATCGCGCATCGTTCCGCCTCGATCCGGGCCTCCAGCCCGTCGCACTGGATTTGATGCGCGCGCTTGTCGATGCCGAGCGCATGCGGCGTGTAGACGAAGGGAATGCCGAAGCGACGCTGCACGGCCATCGCGACCGCCGCCGCATCGGCGAAATGCGCATGGATCACATCCGGGCGTTCGTCCTGCGAGGCCAGATGCTCACAGAAGGCGTGGATGAAGTCCGGAAGGTCGGCCGCCAGGGCTTCCTTCTCCAGATAACGACTCCGCCCCGTACCGATGCGGACGATGGTCAGTCCGGGCGCGACGTCTTCGCGCGACTCCGCGTGCACCGGGTCGAAACGCTCATCGTCGAACCGGCGAGTGACGATCTCCACTCGATCGATATCCGGGCGGCATGCCTGGTATGAGGCCGCATCCAATACATAGGCGATATGCCCGCCCGTATCCGCTGTTACTCCGAACTGGACGGGAGGGGCCTTCAGGCAGCCGCCAAGCGCGAGATGCAGGATATACAAGGCGGCTCCCTTTTGTTGCCGCTTCGTAACGTATTAACCAGGTACAAAGGTCCAAGCGCTTGTTTACCCGCGTTACTTTTTCGTGCGATCAGGCTTGGACCGAGCCGAAATCCGACTGTCGCCGACGCGCGCGCCCTTCACCACCGCGATTGAGCGCCTGACGCACGCGATCGAGAAGTTCCGAACGGCGATAGGGCTTGCTCAGCACGTCATTCGCGCGGGCGCGTGCACCGTCCGCCACCAGTTCCTCGTTATAGCCGGTCGTCATCAGCACCGACACGCTGGCATCCCGCTTGGAAACGGCGTCACCCAGGGAAAGACCGTTCATGCCACCCGGCATGACCAGGTCGGTGAACAGCAGGTCGATCCTCTTCGTGTCATGCGTCTCCTCGAAGAAGCGAAGCGCCTCGTCACCGCTCAGCGCCGTCGACACGACATAGCCGGCTCCCTTCAATATCTCCTGCGCGACCGCAAGCACCTCTTCATTGTCCTCCACGACCAGGACATGGGGCGGGGTACCGTCATCCGCCGGCAGGGCGACCGCCGGCACATGGCGCGGCGTATCGGCCGAGCGGTGATGCGCCGGCATGGCCGGGAACAGCAGCCGGATCGTCGTGCCATCGCCGATCGCGCTCTGGATTTCCAAACGGCCGCCGGACTGGCGCGCGAAACCGCTCGCCATGGCCAGGCCGAGCCCGGTGCCCTTGCCGACACCCTTGGTGGTGAAGAAGGGCTCGGTCGAGCGTTCCAGCGTCGCGGCCGACATGCCGTGCCCCTGGTCGGCGATGCTCAGCACGACATAATCGCCTGGGGTCAGGTCGCCCGCGGTCTCCTCCTCCAGCGTGCGCCGCTCCGTGGCGATCGTCACCGGACCGCCATCGGGCATCGCGTCGCGCGCATTGTTGACGATGTTGAGCAAGGCCATTTCGAGCTGGTCCGGATCGACGACCACATTGGGCAGATCGGGGTTCAAATGAAGATGGATATCGACCTGCCCGTTGACCGAGGTCTCGATCAGGTCGGAGAACTCGCCCACCAGCGTCGCGAGATCGAGCGGACGCGGCTCCAACCGGGTCTTGCGCGCGAAGGCCAGCAGCTGGCGGGTCAGCTTCGCCCCGCGCTCGGCGGCCGACTGGGCGGCGGCGGCGTAGCGCTTCACCCGCTCGGGATTGTCGGCGACCGCCGAGACGAGCTCGAGATTGCCGTTCACCACCTGCAACAGATTGTTGAAGTCATGCGCCAGACCAGCGGTGAGCTGGCCGATCGACTCCATCTTCTGCGCCTGGCGATAGCTCTGCTCGGAATTGCGGCGGCGGGTGACGTCGAGCTGGCTGGCGAAGAAATAGCGCAGGTCGCCGGCCCTGTCATATACCGGACCGATGAACACGGCGTTCCAGAATGGCGACCCGTCGCGGCGATAATTGAGCAGTTCCAAGGCGATCGCCGACCGTGCATCGACGGCATCGCGCAGTTCCGCCACGGCGTTGCGATCGGTCTGCGCACCCTGGAGGAAACGGCAATTGCGTCCCAGCACCTCCGCTTCCTCATAGCCGGTGAGGTCGAGGAACGCCTTGTTGGCGAAGACGATCGGATTGTCGTCCTGGTTCGGATCGGTCAGGATCATCGGCATCCGCGTCATCTCGATCGCGGCGAAGAACACGCCGCCGCGATCGTTCAGATCGGCATCGGTGATCGTGCTCTCGCGCCAATGGTGCAGGCCGGGCCGCTCGATGGGCTCGCTGTCGCCCGTGTCCATCGCGCCATCCGCCGGCCGGCCGGCCGCAAGACCGGTCGGATCACGATCGACATGTGTATCCGGACCCTGAGCAGCACCATCATTCGCCATGGAGGCTGGGTTGGCGGGACTGTCCGGCTTCTGCAAGGGGTTCCCTTCGCCTTGTTAATCTAGGATTATTGCGCTGGGGGAACGACGCATAGGCCCTCGATCGGGTTCCACTTGGAGGACGCCCACGTCATGGTCGCCAATGTCTTCCAACCGTCGCACACTTTCCCTACATCAGGATCATGAGTCAGGCCGAGCGGGTCCGCCGCATCATCTATTCCAGTCGCGCGACGGGTAGCAACCTGCGCGACGATCACCAGTCGATCCTGGCCGCGTCACGCCGAAACAACGGCCTGGACGGCGTTTCCGGCATCTTGTGGATACAGGGCGACCGATATCTGCAACTGCTCGAAGGGCCGCCGGACAGCGTCGCGGGTACGTTCGACCGGATCGCCGGCGATCCGCGCCATGCCGGGATTACCATCCTGGAAGACGAGCCGGCGGCGGAACGCCAGTTCGGCGACTGGGCGATGGCGGGGGAGCCGGGGGACCGGCCGGAGGACGCGCTGCTGCGGCTGCGCGGCCTGTTGCGCAACACGGACGGCGAGGTCGCCCGGTTCTTCGACCCCGCCTGACCGGATCGATCAATAACCGGCGGCGACCGCCAGCCGGTCGGCATGGAAACCGGCATCGCCCCACAGCTCCGCCAGCACCCGCGCCCGCTTCATGTAGAAGCCGATGTCATAGGCGTCGGTCATGCCGATGCCGCCGTGCATCTGCACGCCCTCGTTGACCGCCAGCGTGGTCGCCATCGCGGTCATCGCCTTGGCCACCGACACCGCCGCCTCCGCCCCATCGGCGTCGGCATCGAGCAGTTGCTGCGCCTTCAGCACGGCGGCGCGCGCCACTTCCATTTCGGCATAGAGATGCGCGGCACGGTGCTGGAGCGCCTGGAAGCTCCCGATCGGTGCGCCGAATTGCTTGCGATCCTTTAGATAGCCGATCGTCATCGCCATGGCGCCAGTGCCGACCCCCAGCGATTCCGCCGCGACCCCGGTCCGCCCGGCACGCAGCAGTCGGTCGAGGATCGCCCGTCCGCCATCCACCTCCCCCAGCACCGCATCGCCGTCCAGCGTCGCATCCGCGAAGGTCACGGTCGCGGCGAAGCCGGCATCCGCCAGCCGTTCGGGCCGGACGGTCATTCCGCTCATGTCGCGGGGCACGGCGAAGAGGGTGACGCCCTCCCGATCGTCCGGTGCGCCGGCGGTGCGGGCCGCCACGATCAGCAGGTCGGCGACATGGCCGTGGGCGACGAAACGCTTGGTGCCGGACAGCCGAAAGCCGTTTCCAGCCCGTTCCGCGCGCAGGCCGATGGCATCGCGATGCTTGGCCGTCTCATCGATCGCCAGCGCGGCGACCGTTTCGCCCGAGAGAATGCCGGGAAACCAGCGATCGGCCTGCGCCGTGCCGCGCAGCACCTCGACCGCCGCAACCGCCGTGGTCAGGAAGGGGGAGGGGGTCAGGTTGCGGCCGATCTCCTCCAGCACGATCCCCGCCTCGACATGGCCGAGGCCCAGACCGCCCTGGTCTTCACCGATCAGGATGCCGGTGAAGCCCATCTCGGCGAACTGTTTCCACAGGACTCGGGAAAAGCCGGTGGAGTCATCCGTGTCCCGAAGGGTCCGCATGTGCGCCACGGGCGCGGTGTCGGCGATGAAGTCGCGCGCTGTGTCGCGCAACATGGTCTGTTCGTCGTCGAGGAAGAGCGGCATGGCGATACTCGCTGAAGAAAGGGGTCAGGCGCCGGGCAGGTCGAGAATGCGCTTGGCGATGATGTTGAGCTGGATTTCAGACGTACCGCCCTCGATCGAGTTGGCCTTGGTCCGCAACCAGGCGCGGGCGGACGCGCCGCCCCGCGACGCCTCGCTTTCCCATTCCAGCGCGTCCGAGCCGCCGGCGGCCATGTGCAGTTCGTGGCGGTCCTTGTTGAGCTCCGTGCCGTAATATTTCATCATCGATGGCTGGGCGGGGTGCGCGCGTCCCGCCTTCAGTTCGTCGAGGAAGCGTTCCGACATGGCGGCGAAGGCGCGAGCGCGTATCTGGAACCGGGCCATGTCGCTGCGCAGCAGCGGATCGGCGAGGCGGCCAGTCGCATCCGTCCCGATCGTCGCCAGCGCATCCGCGACCAGCGTGTCGCGGCCGCCCTCGCCAAGGCCCATGCCGGAGATCATCTCGCGCTCATGGCCGAGGAGATATTTGGCGACGTCCCAGCCCTTGTTCTCGTCATGCACCCGGTTGGCCTTGGGCACCTTCACCTGGTCGAAGAAGGTTTCGCAGAACGGGCTATTGCCGGAAATCAGCAGGATCGGCCGGGTCGAAACACCCTCCGACGCCATGTCGAACAAGACGAAGCTGATCCCGCCCTGCTTCGACTGTTTCGAGGTACGGACCAGGCAGAAGATCCAGTCGGCCTGGTCGGCATAGCTGGTCCAGACCTTCTGCCCGCTGACGACATAATGATCGCCGCCATCCTCCGCCCAGGCCGCGAGGCTGGCGAGATCGGACCCGGCATTGGGCTCCGAATAGCCTTGGCACCAGCGGATTTCGCCGCGGGCGATGCGGGGAAGATGCTCCAGCTTCTGCGCCTCGCTGCCATATTTGAGAAGCGCCGGGCCGAGCATCGAGATGCCGAAGCTGTTGAGCGGCGACCGTGCGCCGATCGCCTTCATCTCCTCGCGCAGGATCTTGGTTTCGGCGGGCGACAGACCGCCGCCCCCATAGTCGGTCGGCCAATCGGGTACCGTCCAGCCGCGCTCCGCCATCCGGTCGAGCCACAGCTTCTGCTCGGGGCAGGAGGGGACGTAGCGCCGCCCGCCCCAGCAGACATCCGATTCCGACCGGATCGGCCGACGCATCGCAGCCGGGCAATTCTCCTCCAGCCATGCGCGCGTTTCCTGGCGGAAGTCCGCCGCTGCCTGATCGGCCATCCTCTCTCTCCTCTTATCGGGTGCTGGCGGTCGGGTTACTTGAAACGTCCGCCGGTCTCGGCCGCGCGCTTCAGCGTGGGCGCGACGGTGAAGCCGTGGCGCTCCAGGCCATCCACGACCGTGTCCAGCCCCTCGCTCTGCGCCCAGAACATCGGGCCGCCGCGATAGACCGGCCAGCCATAGCCGTAGATCCATACCACATCGATATCGGACGCGCGTTGCGCCTTGCCCTCCGCCAGGATCAGCGCGCCCTCGTTCACCATGGTGTAGAGGGTACGCGCGACGATCTCCTCGTCGCTGATGGTCCGAGGCGTGACGCCCGACTGGCGGCGGAAGTCCTCGATGATCGCCGCGACGCGCGGACTGTTCGACGGGCGACGCTGGTCGTCATAATCGTAGAAGCCGGCCTTGGTCTTCTGGCCCCAGCGATTTTCGGCGGCCAGCGCGTCGCGGATACTCTCGATCCGGCTGGGATCGCGGTGCCAGCCGATATCGACGCCGGCCAGATCGGCCATTTGGAACGGCCCCATCGGCATCCCGAACTCGACATGGACGCGGTCGATCTGCTCGGGCGTGGCGCCCTCCAGCAGCAGCTTGGTCGCCTCGACCTGGCGGGGCATCAGCATCCGGTTGCCGATAAAGCCATAGGTGACGCCCGCCACCACCGCGACCTTGCGGATCGTCTTGGCGAGCGCCATCACCGTCGCCAGCACATCAGGCGCGGTCCTCGCGCCGCGCACCACCTCCAGCAGCTTCATGACATTGGCTGGCGAGAAGAAGTGCATCCCCACCACGTCGCCCGGCCGCTGCGTCACCGCGGCGATCTCGTCGATGTCGAGATAGGAGGTGTTGGAGGCGAGGATCGCACCCGGCTTGGCGAGCCGGTCGAGCCGGGTGAAGATATCCTTCTTCACGTCCATATTCTCGTACACCGCCTCGATGATCAGGTCGCAATCGGCCAGATCGTCAAAGGCCAGCGTCGGCGTCAGCAGCCCCATGGCGCGTTCGACCTGGTCGGCCGTCATCCGTCCCTTGGCCGCGCTCGCCTCATAGTTGCGACGCATGACGCCGGTGCCGCGATCAAGCGCCTCCTGCTGCATCTCGACGATACGGACCGGGATGCCCGCCGACAGGAAGTTCATGGCGATGCCGCCGCCCATCGTCCCCGCGCCGATCACGCCGACCCGGGCGATCGGGCGAAGCTGCACATCGGCGGGCAGGTCGTCGATCTTGGCGGCCTGACGTTCGGCAAAGAAGATGTGCCGCTGCGCCGCCGATTGCGTGCCGGCCATCAACCGCATGAACTCCTGGCGTTCAAAGGCGATGCCATCGGCGAAGCTGGCGCCCGACGCGGCCTTCTCGACACAGGCGATATTGGCGGCCGGCGCATCGAAGCCGCGGAAGCGGCGGCCATTCGCCTTCCGGAACGCCTCGACGGCGGCGGCGTCCGGCTGGACCTCGCGTTCGGAGGCGCGGGGGATCGGCCGCCGGGCGGCCACCTCCTTGGCAAAGGCGATGGCATCGGCGGCAAGGGTATCCTCGCCGACGATCCGGTCGATCAGGCCCGCTTCCTGTGCCTGTTTTGCGGAGATGGGATCGCCCTTCGCCGTCATCTCCAGGGCGAGGCGGACGCCCGCGATACGTGGCAGTCGCTGCGTGCCGCCGGCCCCCGGCAACAGTCCCAGCTTGACCTCGGGCGTGCCGAGCTTCGCGGAGGGCGTCGCCACTCGGTAATGGCAGCCAAGGGCGACCTCGCATCCGCCACCCAGCGCTGTGCCGTGGATCGCCGCCACCACCGGCTTGCTCGACGCCTCGATCATGTCGACCAGCACCGGCAGCATCGGCTCGACCGGCGGTTTGCCGAACTCGGTGATGTCGGCTCCCGCGAAGAAGGTGCGGCCGTCGCAGCGGATCACCATCGCGCTCACGGCCGTATCGGCCACGCCCTGCTTGACCGCGGCCTCCAACCCCTGTCGCACGGCGGCGCCCAGCGCGTTCACCGGCGGATTGTCGGAGACGATGACGAGGATGTCGTCGTGATGCTCGATGCGGATCGGAGATGTCATGGGCGGACTCCTGTTCGGATCGGATGGGGCAGGGGGGTGGCGAACCCATATGCGGTCGTCATGGACGTGTCACGATGGGCGCCATACCCTTGCTTCGAATACGTCGCCAGCTATGGCTTACGTCGCACCGTTGATCAAGCGCTAAGCGTTGGCTACAAGCCTTGACCGACAAACCCGACCTTCAATCGAAAGGGATGCCGCGATGGCTGGCCTTGCTCCCGACCTGACCCATATACATTGGCCGGCCCTGTCGCTTGCCGAGGTGGAGGCGCGCCTCACCGCGCCGGGAATGCCGTTCGAGATGGCGGTCGAAACGATCCGGGGCACGACCCTGCGGGTCTGGAGGAACATACCGCCGACGCTCGCGCACCTGCTGACGGCGGCGCGGATCTATGGCGACCGCCCCTTCACCATCCATGAGGAGGAGCGGATCAGCTACAAGGCCAATCATCGCGCCGTCGTGGCGCTGGCCCGTCACTTGCAGGCGATGGGGATCGGTCCAGGCGACCGGGTGGCCCTGGCGATGCGCAACCTGCCCGAATGGCCGATGGCGTTCTTCGCGATCACGGTGCTGGGGGCGATCTGTGTGCCGCTCAATGCCTGGTGGACCGGCGGCGAGCTGGCATATGGCCTGGCGGACTCAGGCGCGCGATTGCTGATCGCCGACGGCGAACGGCATGAGCGGATCGCGCCGCACCGGGCCATGCTGCCGGCGCTGGAGGCGGTGCTGGTCGCCCGTGCGACGACGCCCGTGGCGGAGACGGAGCGGCTGGAGACGGTGATCGGGACTCCGGCGGACTGGGCTCACCTGCCCGATGCGGCGCTGCCCGATGCGACGATCGCGCCGGATGACGACGCGACCATCTTCTACACCAGCGGCACGACCGGCTCGCCCAAGGGGGCGGTCGGCACGCATCGCAGCCTGCTGACCAACATCCTGTCCTCGGCCTACTCCGCTGCCCGGATCGCGTTGCGGCGGGGCGAGGCGCCGCCCGCCCCCAGGCCACGCGTCGCGCTGACGGTCATTCCGATGTTCCATGTCACCGCTTGTTCGGCGCATCTGATGGGCGCGGTGGCGGGTGGTTCGACCACCATCTTCATGCGGCGCTGGGACACGGTACGGGCGATGGAGATCATCGAGCGCGAGCGGGTGACGGTGACCGGCGGCGTTCCGACCATCGCCTGCCAGTTGCTCGACCATCCCGAGCGCGAACGCTACGACCTGTCCTCGCTGGAGGCGATCGCCTATGGCGGCGCACCGGCCGCGCCCGACCTGGCGGAGCGTATCCAGCAGACCTTAGGCGCATTGCCCGCCTGTGGCTGGGGCATGACCGAGACCACCGCGACCGTCACCCATCATGGTGGCGAGGATTATCTGAACCAGCCGACCAGCGCGGGACCACCGGTCGCGGTCGCCGATCTGAAGATCATGGATGCCGATGGCCTGGTCGAATGCCCATGCGGGACGGTGGGCGAACTCTGGTCGCGCGGGCCGATGAACGCGCGCGGCTATTGGAACAAGCCGGAGGCGACGGCCGAAACCTTCGTCGACGGCTGGGTCCGCACCGGCGACCTGGCACGGCTCGATGAGGAGGGCTTTCTCTACATCGTCGATCGCGCCAAGGACATGGTGATCCGGGGCGGCGAGAATATCTATTCGATCGAGGTCGAGAACGCGCTCTACGATCATCCGGCCGTGGCGGAGGCGGCTTTGCTCGGGCGACCCCATCGCGTGCTCGGCGAGGAACCGGTCGCCGTCATTCATCTCGCATCCGATATGGCGGCCACCGAGGCGGAGTTGCAGGCCTTTCTCCGCACGCGGCTGGCGGCGTTCAAGGTGCCGGTGGCGATCCGCTTCCTGGCCGAGCCTTTGCCCCGCAACGCCAATGGCAAGATCATCAAGCGCGACCTTCGCGCCTTGTTCGAGCCGGCGGCCTGACCGTTCCCGCCGTCGAGGGGCGGGAACGGCCCGGTATCAGCGGCAGCGTACCTGGCTGTTCTGGTCGATCGACCGGCCCGCCAATGCACCCGCGGCACCGCCCAGTAGCGTGCCGAGGATGCGGCTGCGGCCGCCATCGATCACATTGCCGAGAATGCCGCCGGCCGCACCGCCGATGATCAGACCGGTTGTGCCGTCCGACCGCTTGCAATAGTAACGGCCGTCATAGCCAGCATAGACCCGCTCGTCCGGCGTCACGACGCGTTCGCGATATTGAGTGCCGTCGCGATAATCGCGGGCGGGATCGTAGACCGGCGCATCGTCGCGCGTATAGACATCGGGCGCACGGCGGTAGCCATTGTCATAGGCGGGGGGCGGCGGCGGCGCATAGCTACGGTCGCGCGCCGCCTGATAGCGATCGACCTCCTGCCGGAAGACCTGATATTCACGGTCGAAACGGTCCTGCGCCGCCCGGAATCGTGCCTCGTCCGCACTGCTCTGCGCGGCGGCGGGCATGGCGGTGGCCAGCATTGCGACGGCAAGGCCGGCAGTCAGGAAACGGGCAAGCATGATCGACATCCTCCGACCCGCGTATCGGGCCTGGAGCCCGGATACGATCCGTCGCCCGACTGGTTCCTGAACAAGCCTGTACCGGCGCGTCCTGAACCGGATCGACTCTGCCGCGTTATCGCCCGACCTACAGGAGTAACGTCATGAAATCCAAGCTGATCGCCGCCGCCCTGGTCGCTGCCTTGACCGCGCCCGTCGCCACCGCGCCGGTGCTCGCCCAGGGACGTGACCGTGGCGATTACCGCTGGCAGGGCGACCAGGACCGCGATTGGGATGCGTCGCGCAGCTATCGTCGCGACTCCCGCGCGCGCGAGCGCCGCTTGAGCCGCGAGGACCGCATCTATCGCGGGCAGGACGGCCGCGCCTATTGCAAGCGTTCGGACGGCACGACCGGCTTGGTGATCGGCGGCGTCGGTGGCGGCCTGCTCGCCAATCTGATCGGTGGCGGCACGCTCGGCACGCTGGCGGGCGCAGGCGGCGGCGCGCTGCTCGGCCGCTCGCTCGATCGCGGCAAGGTCAAGTGCCGCTGATACGGTAACAAGGGGGCGGCGGTTTCGATCGCCGCCCCTGTTCTCTGGCGTCAGGGGATGGTGACGAAGCTGTCCATCACTCGCTTGCGCCCGGATTGTTCGAAGTCGATCTCCAGCTTGTTGCCCTCGATCTCCGCGATCGCGCCATAGCCGAACTTCTGGTGGAACACGCGCTGACCGACCGACAGGTCCGTTCGGCCCTTATTGCCCAGGCTGACCGCACTGGCCCGGCTTTCGACCACCCGCTTGGGCGTCGTGGTGAAGCTGGACTGGCCCATCTGACCCGCCGCCCGCTGCCAGCCCGGCCCCCGTCCGGTGCCCCGCCCGACATTGGCGAAGGGGTCGGCATGTTCGGACCAATTGGCGCGCCACAGGCTTTCGCCCCCGCTCATCGTGGTTTCACTGTCGATATGCTCTGCGGGCAACTCCCCTACGAAGCGGCTCGGGATGCTCGACGTCCACTGGCCGTAGATACGCCGGTTGGCTGCATGCAGGATGATCGCCAGCCGCCGGGCACGGGTGATCGCGACATAGGCCAGCCGCCGTTCCTCCTCCAGGCTCTTGGTCCCGCCCTCATCGATCGCGCGCTGCGAGGGAAACAGGCCTTCCTCCCAGCCGGCGAGGAAGACCGTGTCGAACTCCAGCCCCTTGGCGGCGTGGATGGTCATGATCGTGACCTGCGGGTCCTGCCGCCCGCCGTCATTGTCCATCACCAGCGAGACATGCTCCAGGAACGCGCCGAGCGACTCATACTCCTCCATCGCGCGGACCAGTTCCGACAGATTCTCCAGCCGCCCGGCCGCGTCGGCCGATTTCTCGGCCTGGTACATGGCGGTATAGCCGCTCTCGTCCAGCAACTGCCGCGCCAGTTCGGCATGGGGCAGGTCGCGCGCCATGTCGCGCCAGCGGTGGACGTCGCCGATTAGATTGCCCAGGCTGCGACGCGCCTGCGCGGTCAGCTCGTCGGTGTCAAGGATGCGGGCCGCAGCCGTGGTCAGCGGCACGCCTTCGCCGCGCGCCAGTTGGTGGATCTTCGCCAGCGCCTTGTCGCCCAGGCCGCGCTTTGGGACATTGACGATCCGCTCGAACGCCAGATCGTCGGCCGGCTGGTTGACCACTCGCAGATAGGCCAGCGCATCGCGGATCTCCGCGCGCTCGTAGAAGCGGAAGCCGCCGACGATGCGATAGGGCAGACCGATCGCGATGAACCGGTCCTCGAACTCCCGCGTCTGGTGCGAGGCGCGAACGAGGATGGCGACCTCGTCCAGGCTCTTGCCCGCGCGTCGGCAATTCTCGATCTCGTCGCCGACCCGTCGCGCTTCCTCCGGCCCGTCCCAGACGCCGAGCACGCGCACCTTCTCGCCCGCGTCGAGCTCGGTCCAGAGCTGCTTGCCGAGCCGGCCGCTATTGTGGGCGATGACGCCCCCTGCCGCCCCCAGGATGTGCGGCGTGGATCGGTAATTCTGCTCCAGCCGGATCACCACCGCGCCGGGAAAGTCCTTCTCGAAGCGGAGGATATTCTCCACCTGCGCGCCGCGCCAGGAGTAGATCGACTGGTCGTCGTCGCCGACGCAGGCGATGTTCTTGCGCGCCTGGGCCAGCAACCGCAGCCACAGATACTGGACGCTGTTGGTGTCCTGATACTCGTCCACCATGATGTAGCGGAAGCGTTCCTGATAGCTCTCCAGCACGTCGCGGTGCGTCTTCAGGATGACCAGCATGTGGAGCAGCAGGTCGCCGAAGTCGCAGGCGTTCACCGCCTTCAACCGGTCCTGGTATTGCTGATAGAGTTCGCCGCCACGGCCGTTGGCGAAGCGCTCCGACTCGCCGGCGTCGATATCGGCGGGCACGAGTCCCTTGTTCTTCCACTCGTCGATCAGGCCGGCCAGACTGCGCGCGGGGAAGCGCTTCTCGTCGATGTCCGCCGCGACGATAAGCTGCTTGAGCAGGCGCAACTGGTCGTCGGTGTCCAGGATGGTGAAGTTGGATTGCAGTCCGACCAGCTCGGCGTGGCGACGCAGCATCTTCGCCCCGATCGCGTGGAAGGTGCCGAGCCACGGCATCCCCTCCACCGCCTCGCCGACCAGTCGACCGACCCGCTCGCGCATCTCGCGCGCGGCGCGGTTGGTGAAGGTCACGGCCAGGATCTCGCTCGGCCAGGCCTTGCGCGTGTAGAGCAGGTGCGCGAGCCGCGCGGTCAGGGCCGCCGTCTTGCCGGTGCCCGCGCCCGCGAGCATCAGCACCGGGCCATCGGTGGTCAGGACCGCCTCTCGCTGAGGCGGATTGAGGCCGCGCAGATAGGGCGGATCGGCAAGCTGGATATCGGTCACCCTTGAACAGGTAGGGAACGGCGATGCGGGGGGCAAGCATCGGTCTCTACCGGACCGCCGCTCCGATGATTGGTGAGGGGCGGAATCGCATGTTCGCCGCTTCCCCGCCGACCCGTTACCCCTCCTATTGTGCAGCCGCCTGAGCGTTGCTTCCGGCAACACCAGAGGTATCCGGCGCAGGCGCGTCCGGCAGCGCGATCGCGATTTCGACGCGCCGGTTACGCGCTCGGGCGGCAGGATCGTCCGAGCCATCCGGATGGGCGTTCGGCACCAGAGGACGCGTCTCGCCGAGCGCGACGACGGTGATCCGTGTCGGGGCGACGCCCTTCTCGACCAGATAGTCGCGCACCGCCTCGGCCCGCTGGCGCGAGACTCGCAGATTGGCGCGATCCTCGCCCTTGCTGTCCGAATGGCCGCTGAGCGTGATCGCGCCGCCTGCTTTCATGATCGGGTCGGTCAGCAGGCTATCCAGCAGCTTGCGACCCTCGTCGTCGAGCTGATGGCCGGGTTGCGGAAAGGGAATGACCCGGTCTAGTGGTTCGAGCGCGGGCGGCTCGGGTTCGGGTGCGACGATCTCCGGACGCAGGATCGATCGGACCGGTGCCGCTTCGTTGCCGCTCGTGTTGCCGGCGACATCGTTGCCGGGCGCATTTTCGGCAGCCGCATTGTCTGCCGGTTGCGCCGCCGCGCCATTGCCGGTCGTATCGGCCGCCGGCGTGCAGGCGGCCAGGATCAACGCGATCGGGCCGATCGCTCCCAACGTACGTATCATGATGCCACTCCCTCCGTCATGCGCCGCGCGGTCATCGGTGCCGGCGGTCCATAGCTGATGATCGTATCGCCGCTCTGCGGCGTCGGACGGCTGGCATGCGAGAAGAAGCGCAGCGGCGCGCCCTTGCGCCACAGCAGCAGCATGTCCGCCTCGTCCGCCATGCCCGCGCGCGCGGTGTCGAAGTCGAACTTCTCGGTGATCCGCGTCTTACGGAAGGTCCAACCCTGTTGCTGGCGTTCCATCACCGCCTCGACGCCGTGGCCGCTGCTGAACAGCGCGCGACCGCGCAGCGATGCGGGTAGGGCCCGGTCGTCCTCTTCGCCGGCGCTGCCGTCGCCACCCAGCTGATAGACCTTGTCACGGCCGATCTCATGCGCGAATTCGCTGCATACCAGGGCATTATAAGCTTCGTTGTCGCTGGTGGCGACCAGCACCTCAAACTGCGACAGGTCGAGCCGGTCCTCGGTCGCCTCGGCCAGGATCTCGCCATGATAGGCGGGGATGCCGGCGTGACGGGCCGGGGCCAGTCGCTGCCAGCTGGTGTCGGCGATCGTGACCAGCACATCCAACTGGCGCAGCATCCGTGCCAGCTCCAGGCTCCAGGGCGTGCAGCCGACCAGCAGCAGGCCCCGTTCGGTCGGCCCGGTGACCTTGAGCAGCTTCGCGACCGGGCCGATCGAGAAGCCGTGCGCGATGATCGTCGCGACCACCACCGCGAAGGACAGGGTGACCAGGATCGAGCCGTCCGCATAGCCGAGTTGGTCAAGCCGAAGCGCGAACAGGCCGGAGATGGCGACGGCGACGATACCGCGCGGCGCGATCCAGGCGATCAGCAATCGCTCGTTCCAGGGCACGCGGGTGAAGGCCAGGCTGAGCAGCACCGTCGCCGGCCGAACCAGGAAAAGCAGCGCCACCAGGAAGGCCAGGAACCGCCACTCGAACCGCTCCAGCACCGTCAGGTTGAGCGTCGCCGACAGCAGCACGAACACGCCGGAGATCAGCAGGACGGTGACGTTTTCCTTGAAGGGGTGAATGTCGCGGAGCGAATCCAGCCGCATATTGGCCAGCGCCACGCCCATTACCGTGACGGCCAGCAGACCGGTTTCCTGCTGCACCAGATTGGACAGCACGAACGCGCCGAGCACCGCGACCAACAATACGGGCGCTTTCAGATATTCCGGCACATGCCCGCGTGGAAAGGCCCAGCCGATCGCCCGTGCGCTTCCCCAGCCGATCAGCCCCGCGACGACGCTGGCCGCGACCAGCGAGCCGAGCAGCGAGGGAAGGGTGACGCCCTCGCCGGCGCGGCGCAGATATTCATAGGTGATCACCCCGCAAAGCGCGCCGATCGGGTCGTTGACGATCGCTTCCCATTTCAGGATCGCGCGGGGGCGGGTGGCGATATTGCTCTGGCGAAGCAGCGGCAGCACGACCGTGGGGCCCGTCACCACCAAGATGCCCGAGAACAGGATCGCGACCGGCCAGACCAGGCCGCCGATATAATAGCAGGCGAGCGCTCCGAACAGCCAGCCGAGCGGCACGCCGAGCAGCAACAGCCGCGCGACCGCGCCGTCGGTGCGTCGCAGCTCGCGAACATTGAGGCTCAGCCCGCCCTCGAACAGGATCAGGGCGACGGCCAGCGACACCAGAGGTTCGAGCAGGTCGCCGAAGATATGATGGGGATCGATCAACCCGGTGACGGGGCCCGCGACCACCCCCGCGACCAGCATCAGCGCGATCGCCGGCCAGCCAGTCCGCCAGGCGATCCATTGCGCACCGATGCCGAGCGCACCGATCAGCGCGATAACCAAAGCCTGTTGTTCCATGCCCGGGGACATAGCGGGTATTGACCGGGATCGTAACCCGACGCGGGCGCATGGCCTTACTTCACCCCGAAGGTCCACCCCTCCGTCGCCGCGATCTGCGGCGTCAGTCGTCCCGGAGTCCAGAGCGCACGATCATCCGCGTGACGACGGAGCCAGGCGGCGGTCAGGATCGCGTCGGTGGCGTGATCGTCATAGGCGGGCAGGGGGTAATGCGCCGCACTGCCCAGCTGCGCCAGTGCCATGTCGAGCCCGGCCGCGTCGCGGATCTTGCTGCGTCCCTTGCGTATCCCGGCCGCGCGTGCGGCGATGGCGGTATAGATTTCGACCAATACCAGACCGGTTTCGGGCATGGGATCGAACGGCCAGATCGCCACCTTGCCCGACAGGCGATAGAGCAAGCGCATACCGGCGAAACTCGCCTTGCTGACTTGGGCCGCGCCGATCGCATCATAGACGGTCGAGGGCTTGCGCTCGCCCGGCGACGTCATCTCGCATTGTCGCCAGTGGAGGAAATCACGCTTAACCCCATCGGCCGCACCCAGATAGAAATGGCGGCCGCGCCGTTGCTGTATAAAGTCGGCGGCGCCCAGGTCCGGGTCTTCGCTTTCCGCCTCGACCAGCGCCCAGAGCGCACGAGCGTCGGCGGTGCGACTCTCTCCGGGCAGATGCGCCCCCCGCTCGACAAAGGGGGCGGAGAAGCTGAAATCCATTCCGACCAGCATCGGCGCGTCCCGATGCGCGACGATCCAATCGGCGATGGCGGTGCGCGACCAGGGCCGGGCATCGGGCGCGTGAACGAGGGAAGGGGGCCCATCCCCCGCCTCGCACAGGCCGAGCGCGATCCCGCGATGTCGGGTTCCCCGCGCGCCGGACCAGTCGATCGCGGCGAACCGTTCGAACCGGCTCACGCCACCGGCTTCGACTCTTGCGCCTTGGCGGCGTCCCAGAGTTCCTCCATCGCGTCGAGCGGCCGGCCGTCGAGCGGGCCAGCCATCGCCTCCATGCTGCGGAAACGACGTTCGAACTTGGCATTGGCGGCGCGCAGCGCGACTTCCGGATCGATCTGCAGATGCCGCGCCCAATTGACCACCGCGAACAACAGATCGCCGATTTCCTCGGCGCGGTCTTCGGGCGCGGCCGTCTCGACCTCGGCGATCTCTTCGTCGATCTTGGCGCGCGGCCCATCGGTATCGGGCCAGTCGAAACCGACCCTGGCGGCGCGTTTCTGCAACTTCTCGGCCCGCATCAGCGCCGGCAGGGCCAGCGCGACACCGGCCAGCGCGCTGTCGTCCGCCTTGATGCGGCGTTCGTCGGCTTTGATCGCCTCCCAACCGGGGGACGCGGCGGCGTCAGCAAAAATATGCGGATGACGCCGCTCCATCTTGTCCGCGATCGAACCGACCACATCCGGCAAAGCGAAGCGGCCGGCCTCTTCGTTGATCCGGGCGTGGAAGACGACCTGCAGCAACAGGTCACCCAGTTCGTCGCGCAGGTCGGCGGCATCGTCGCGCGCGATGGCGTCGACGACCTCATGCGCTTCCTCAATCGCATAGGGCGCGATCGAGGCGGAGGTCTGCGCGCGATCCCATTCGCAGCCGGACACCGGATCGCGCAGCCGCGCCATGATGGTGACCAGACGTTCGATCACAGCGCGATCCTCATGCCAGAGCTTGCTCGATAATAAACATTATGTAAAATCCGTGGTTATTCCGCCGAGGTTCTGCGGGTGGCGTCGGTGGCCGTCATCACCAGCGTCTGACCATCGACATGCCAAGACGCCAGCCGCGACAGGAAGTTCATGCCCAACACGTCCGTATCGCCGAACGCCGGCGACACCACGACGCCCAGGTCGCGCATCCGGATCGAACCGACGCTGAGCGCCTTCACCCGCGCCGTATCAGCGGCGACGCGACCATTGGCCGTCTGGATCAGCGCCGCGAACGGACTCCCGTTCAGGCTCAGCCCCAGCGCCTTGACGGTCCCGACCGACAAGGCGGTGGTCGTGGCGCCGCTGTCGATCAGCATCCGTCGCTTCACGCCGTCGATTTCGGCGTCGGCGTAGAAATGCCCGTCGGCGTCCTGCCGTATCCGCGTCTCGCCGCCGCTGACCCGCTGGTCGGAGAACAGATTGGGCAATCGGTCGCGTTGGCTGACCGCCAGCAGGCCGACCGCGAAAATGCCAATCCAGGCCAATGCCATCTTCAGCATCTGCGCCAAGGGCGGCCGACGGGCGATCAGGCCCGCGAGCGGCAGGATCAGCAGCAGCGCATAGAATAGCATGTCCGCGCCGCGATCGCTCATCGCCCCACTGTCAGCCCGTCATAGCCCGGCTCGACACCGGCTGGCAGCGCCGCCGCCAATGTCCGATAGTCGAGGCTCTGGTCCATATGGATCAGCGCCGCCCGCCCCGGCTTGAACGCCTCGATCCAGCCGAGCACCTGCTCCACGGTCGGGTGCGACGGATGCGGCTTGTGGCGAAGCGCATCGACGATCCACACGTCCAACTCTTGGTAGAGCGCCCGCATCGCATCGGTCATCACGTTGAAATCCGTGGCGTAGCCGATGCTATACCCCTCTGCCTCGAAGCGCAGCCCGGCGCTGGTTACATTACCATGCGGCTGATCCGTGACGGTGACGGTGATGTCGCCGATGGTGATCCGGTCCGGCAGGATGTCGGCCGCGATCGTCGGTGGATACCCCGGACGCCCGTTAAAGGCATAGGCGAAGCGCGTCCGGAGGGCGTCGAGCGTCGCCGGTCGGGCCAATCCGCGCACCGGCCGGCCCAGCGCGTGGAACACCTGCCGCAGGTCGTCGATGCCATGGCAATGATCGGCATGATCGTGGGTCCAGATCACCGCGTCGAAGGTCCCCACCTCGGCCGCGAGCAGTTGCTCGCGCATATCGGGGCCGCTGTCGATCAGGATGCGCGTATCGCCATGTTCGACGAGCAGCGAGGCACGGGTGCGGCGATTGCGCGGCTCGGCCGGATCGCATGCGCCCCAGTCATTGCCGATCCGCGGCACCCCCGACGAAGTGCCCGCGCCGAGGATGCGCGCCCTCATCCGCGCGTCTTGCCGAACAGGGTGTGGAAGTTGGTGGCGGTGCGCTCCGCCAGCGCCTCCGGGGCCTCGCCACGCAATTGCGCTAGAAAGGCCAGCGTGTCCGCGACGAAGCCGGGTTCGCCCGGCTTGCCTCGATGCGGCACCGGCGCAAGGAAGGGCGCGTCGGTTTCGATCAGCAGACGGTCGGCGGGGATGATGCGCGCCGTATCCTGGATTTCCTTGGCGTTCTTGAACGTCACGATCCCGGAGATGGAGATATAAAGGCCGAGTTCCAGTGCCTTATCGGCAAAATCTCGGCTCGCCGTGAAACAGTGGATGACGCCGGGATAGGCGCCCCTGTCCATTTCGTCGCGCAGGATCGCGATCGTGTCCGCTTCCGCATCTCGGGTGTGGACGATCAGGGGAAGGCCGGTCTTGCGACAGGCGGCGATATGGGCGCGGAAACTGGCCTGTTGCTGCTCGGGACCGCTATGGTCGTAGTGATAGTCGAGCCCGGACTCGCCGATGCCGACGACCCGCGGATGCGCGGCGCGGGCGACCAGCTTGGCGGTATCGACATGCGGGTGGGCGTCCGCCTCATTGGGGTGAATACCGACCGTCGCCCAGACATCGGCCTCGCGCTCAGCGGTGGCGAGCACCGCATCCCACTCGCTCTCCCGCGTGGCGATGTTGAGCATCGCGGTGACCCCCCTCGCCCGCGCGCGCTCCAGCACCGTCTGCTGATGCTCGACCAGTCCTGGATAGTTTAGGTGGCAGTGGCTGTCGGCAAGCATCAGGCGGACTCTACAGGAGCTTCCAGGCGGGGAAAAGCGGGCATGGGCGTGCCCAGGCGAAAGCCCGCCTCCATTTGGCGCGCATACCAGCCATCATCGTCGATCGCCGCATGGTCACGCTGCTCCACACCTAGCAGGTCGAGCACCCTGCCCGCGCCGTCCGGTACGACGGGAAGAATGGCGATGGCGAGCATGCGGATCGCGCGGACCAGCGTGCCGAGCACCGCATGCATCCGTTCGGGATCGGTCTTGCGCAGCGCCCAGGGTGCCTGCACGTCGATATACTGGTTGCAGGCATAGACGCCGCGAATCCAGCTTTCAATCCCCTGGCTGAGCATCAGGTCGGAAAAGCCCGACTTCAACCCGGCGCAGGCGACGACGACCTCCTCGATCAGCATCGCATCGGCCGGATCGCTCCGCCCCGCCTCGGGCAGCGCGCCGCCCAAATTCTTGGCGATGAACGACAGGGTCCGCTGCGCCAGATTGCCGAACGCATTGGCCAGCTCGGCATTGACGCGCGTCACGATCGCCTCGGCCGAATAGCTGCCATCCTGCCCGAAGCTGACCTCGCGCAGGAAGAAGTAGCGCAGGGCATCGATACCGAACAGATCGGCCAGCTCCATCGGATCGACGACATTGCCCAGCGACTTGGACATCTTCTCGCCCCGGCTGAGCAGGAAGCCGTGGCCGAACACGCTCTTGGGCAACGGGATCTTCGCCGACATCAGGAAGGCGGGCCAGTAGACGGCGTGGAACCGCACGATGTCCTTGCCGATCAGGTGCAGGTCCGCGGGCCAGAAACGGGCTTTGTCCGCATCCGGGTTCGGATAGCCGGTGCCGGTCAGGTAGTTGGTCAGGGCATCGACCCAGACATACATGACATGGCCCGGGCTTCCCGGCGCCGGCACGCCCCAGTCAAAGCTGGTGCGCGACACCGACAGGTCGGAGAGTCCGCCCTCCACGAAGCGCATCACCTCGTTGCGCCGGCTCTCGGGCCGGATGAAGTCGGGATTGGCGGCGTAGAGATTGAGCAGAGGCTGCTGGTACTTGGACAAGCGGAAGAACCAGGTCTCCTCCGCCGTCCATTCGACCGGCGTACCCTGGGGCGAGAGCTTGGCGCCCCCTTCCCCTTCGACCAGCTCCTTCTCGTCGTAAAAGGCCTCGTCGCGAACCGAATACCAGCCCTCATACCGGTCGAGATACAGATCGCCCGCCTCGACCATTGCCTGCCAGATCGCCTGGCTGGCGGCATAATGGTCGGTGTCGACGGTCCGGATGAACCGGTCGTAGGAAATCTGGAAGCGATCCGCCATCACGCTGAAATGCGATGACATCTCGTCGGCGAAGGCGCGCGTCTCCAGCCCGCGTGCGCGGGCCGCCTGCGCCATCTTCAGCCCGTGTTCGTCGGTGCCGGTCTGGAACAGCACGTCTCGCCCCGCCTGACGCTGGAAACGCGCGATGACGTCGGCCGCGACCATTTCATAGGCATGTCCGATATGCGGACGCCCATTGGGATAATGGATGGCGGTGGTGATGTAATAGGGTTCGGCCATGCGCGCCGGTTACGCGGCGTGGAGCCGCGCGACAAGTCCGGCCATTTCGAAGATCGTGCCCGAAGCGTCGAGCGACAGGCCCCGCGCCGCGCCGGCCAGGTCGCGCGCGGCGGCATGGGCGTCGAGCGCGGTCTTGAGCGCCGCGCCCTGCCGCGTGCGGGCCTGATGCGCGATGAAACTCGGCGCGCGGTCGAGGAACGCCTCATAGCGTTCCTGTGCCGCCTTGCCCGCGAGCTGCCTGGCCAGTGCCGCGCGGCGCATATTGTCGGGATCGCCATCCGCCGCGATCGCCGCGATCGCCGCATCGACCCTGGCCAGGTCGAGCCCGGCGAAACGCAGCCCCCGCCCCGGCGCGCCATCCGCCGCCGCGACCAGGGCCGCGATCTCGCCTTCGTCCGCCTCGGGCAGCAGGTCGCGCAGCACCGTCCCGGTCAGGGCATCGTCCAGCCGTTCGAACCGCAACAGGCGACAGCGCGACCGGATCGTCGGCAGCAGCTTGCCCGGCGCGTGGCTGACCAGCAGGAAGATGGTGCCGGCGGGCGGCTCTTCGAGATTCTTGAGCAGCGCATTGGCTCCGCTCCGCTCCAGATCGTCGATCGAATCGATGATGACCACGCGACGCGCCGACAGCGCCGGCATCGTCGCGAACATCGGCTGGAGCGTGCGGACCTGGGCGATGGTGATCGACCGGGCCAGGTCCGAGTCCGGCTTGTCCGCATCCTTGGGCAGGCGGCGCAGGATGCGGAAATCGGGATGCGCCCCCGCCTCCGCCAGGGCCCGCGTCCGACTCCCCTCGCCCACCGCCAGTCCGGGCGCCAGCGGCTCGGCCGCGCCAAGCGCCAGCATCCGCCAGGCCGCCTCGCGCGCGAAGCCGGCCTTGCCGACCCCCTCCGGCCCGGCGAGCAGCCAGGCATGATGAAGGACGCCGGTGTCCAGGGCCGCCAGGAACGCCGTCCTGGCCGCGTCATGCCCCCGGATCGTCATGCGCTCGCGATCACGCGAAAAAGGACATCAGCCCGTTCCACGCGCGGCGGAAGAAACCCGCCTCGCCCACGTCGCTGGCGGCGACCAGCGGCAGATGCTGTTCCGGCATATCGGGCGCGGTGATGACCAGGTCGGCGATATGCTGGCCCGCCTTGATCGGCGCCTTGACCGGTCCCTGATAGACGATCTTCGCCGCCATCTCGGGTGCCATCCCCCCGGGCAACGTCACCTTCAGCGTATCGCCCGCGACCAGACCCACCGTGGTCGCATCGCCCAGCTGCACCTGCGCGGAGCCGACCTGCTTGCCCTTGGCGGCGATCGGCTTGGCCTGCCAGGCGCGGAAGCCCCAGTTCATGAACTTGACCGATTCCTCGACCCGCTGACCGGCACTGCCGAGGCCTGCCATGACCATGACCAGCCGGCGGCCATTCTGCTCGGCCGAACCGGTGAAGCCATAGCCCGCCTCCTCGGTATGGCCGGTCTTCAGCCCGTCCGCCCCGGCGACGCGGCCCAGCAGGGGATCGCGATTCGCCTGGGTGATCTCGTTGCCGCCCATGGTCTTGCCCCAGGTGAAGTCGCGGCGGCTGTAGAACTGCTTGTAGAGTTGCGGGAAATTGGTGATCGTCGCCTCGGCCAGCGTCGCCAGGTCACGCGCGGTGACATAGGTGACGCCGCCGTCCGGCCAGCCGTTCGACGTGCCGAAATGACTGTTCTTCAGGCCGATCTTCTGCGCGTCGCGGTTCATCCGCTCGGTGAAGGAGGGTTCCGTCCCGGCGATATGCTCGGCGAGCACGACGCACGCGTCGTTACCCGACAGCGTGACGATGCCGTAGAGCAGGTTGGCGACGCTCACCTGCTCGCCCGGCGACAGGAACATGGTCGATCCGGCGGCGGGACCGTGCCACTTCTTCCACGTTTCCGGCTGCACGGTGACCATGTCGTTCAGCTTCAGATCGCCGCGCTTGATCAGGTCGAAGGCGACATAGACGGTCATCATCTTCGCCATTGAGGCGGGCGGCATCCGTCGGTCCGCATCGCGCGCGAACAGCACCGCGCCGGTCGACATGTCCTGGAGGAAGGCGATCGGGGCCGGCGTATCGAACTGCGGCGCCGCGGCGGTCGAGGGCACCGCCAGCGCGACGATGGCGAGCGGGGCGGCGAGCGGTCCGAACAGGGTCTTCATGAATTTTTGGTCCGTCATTCAGTCGGTGGCGAGAAGATGGGCATCGGCATAGCCGCGCGCGACGGCGGCGTCACGCGCTTGCTGCGCGTCCGCGAAATCGAATGGCCCCTGCTGCACGCGCCACAGCGTGCCGGCTGGCACCACCATACCGACAATCTGCGCGGCAAGCGCCATGGCCCGTTCGTGGCTGGCGAAGGTGGCGACCTGGACCAGATAATGGCCGGTCGTCGGGCCCGGCGCGACCACCGGCGCGGTGACGGGGGTTCCGCCACGACCCTGGGCGATGATCGTGCCGGGTTTCCCCCGGGAAACCGCGTGCACCCGTACCTTCGCCACGGCGCGACGGTCGGTGCCGAGCAGTTGCGCAGAGCCCCGCGACAGATCGATCAGCCGGCCGTGGCGATATGGCCCGCGATCGTTGATCCGGACCAGGATCGATCGGCCGGTCGACAGGTCGGTGACCTGCGCCAGGCTGCCGAGTGGCAATCGGCGGTGCGCGGCGGTGAAGCCAGTCGGGTCGAACCGCTCGCCACTGGCGGTGGGGCGGCCCGCCAGCTCCTCGCCATACCAGCTTGCCAGTCCCGTCTTCGCATAACGACCGCCGCAGCCCGACAGCGCCAGGAGCGCGGCGAGCGCCGCCGCCTCAGCCCGCCACCGCATCGGCCAGCAATCCCACCGACAGGGCGTAGAAGTTGGAGCAATTGTAATCGAGGATGACGCGGTAGTTGCCGGTCAGCAGATAGGCGGTATTGCCCGGCCCGTCCGGCTCGATCAGCGTCGCCTGCACGTCGTCGGCGGGCCAGGCGCGGCCCATTGGCGTCAGGCCCAGCGCGCGCCACTCCGCCATGCTGCGCCAGGCGCTATGCCGCTGAAAGACGCGGGGGCAGCGCGGCGACACCAGCCGGTTGGCGATCGTGCTGCGGTCGAAGCCGGCCGGCACGCCCACCGCGACGCCCCAGGGCTGGCCTGGTCGCCATCCGGCATTGGCGAAATAGTTGGCGATGGAGGCGAGCGTGTCCGCCTGGCTGTTCCAGATATCCGCCCGGCCATCGCCGTCGCCGTCTCGCGCCAGACGCAGATAGATGGACGGCAGGAACTGCGGATTGCCGGTCGCCCCCGCCCAGCTTCCCTTGAGCTGTGCCCGCGTCACTCCCTTGTCGATCATCTTCAGCGCCGCGATCAGTTCCGGCTCGAACAGGCTGCGCCGACGGCCCTCATAGGCGAGCGAGGCGAGCGAGCGGATCAGGTCGAAATTGCCGGTATAGCTGCCGTAATTCGTCTCATGCCCCCAGATCGCGACCATGATCGCCTCCGGCACGCCGGTGTCACGCTCGATGGCCTGGAGCCGCGCCCGCTGCGCCTGATAGACGCTGCGGCCGCGACCGATGCGCTGCGCATCCACATGCTCGATCCGGTAGGGCGCGAAGGGCGAGATGCTGGTATTGCCCGGATTGCCCGGCTGCCCCCGATCCAGTTCGATGACGCGTGGATTGACGGTTAGCCCCGCCAGTTCGCGCGTCGCCGTGTCGGGGCGCACGCCCTCCGCAATCGCGCGGGTGCGAACCTGCGCCAGATAGGCCTGGAACGCATCGTTGCCGGCTGCATCCTGGGCGCTGGCCGGATCGACGGCAAGGCCGAGACCCAGCATGGCGAGCGTGAAAATCTTCCCCCACATGCCGGCGCTTGTCGCCGCAAAGGGGGCAAAGGGGCAAGCTCCGGTCATCGCCGGGGTTGCACGGACGGCCGCGCACGCTATCGAGGCGTCAGCAACCGTGGCGCGGAAGAGTGGCCGAGCGGTTTAAGGCACCGGTCTTGAAAACCGGCGAACGGGCAACCGTTCCGTGGGTTCGAATCCCACCTCTTCCGCCAAGGCATCATTTCAGAGCTTCTCAAGACAGCCGAAAAGTGGCCAAAATCCGCCATTTTTAGTCTTGCTGATTAACCCACATTGTCCCAAACCATCCCCGTGCAGCGCGCACGATTTGGGGGCATTTTGGGGGCATCAGAAATGGGAGTTGGGGGCATCGGCAAACTGGAGGCTTCCAGGTGCTGACCGACTTGGCGTGCCGCCGCGCGAAGGCGGAGGAGAAGCCGTACAAGCTTCGCGACGGTCAGGGCCTCTATCTGGAGGTGCTGCCGAGTGGCGCGAAATCCTGGCGTTGGAAATATCGAATCGGCGGAAAGGAGAAGAGGCTGACGTTCGGCCTCTATCCTGGCGTCACTGCAGCGGAGGCCCGCGAGAAGCGTGCGATCGCGGCTCGCGCTCTGCAGAATGGGCAAGATCCAGCCTTGGAGAAGCGGCAGCGCAAGGCTGCAGCGACAGCCCAGGCGGGCGCATCTTTCGAGGCGATGGCGGTCGAGTGGATGCAAAGCCAGGAACCGGTCTGGTCCCAACGGCACGCCGCCTTGGTGAAGAGCAGCCTGGAGAAGGATGTCTTCCCTCACCTAGGATCGCTGCCGATCGATTCGATCACTACGCCCCTGGTGCTGGAAGTCCTGCGACCGATCGAGGCGCGCGGCGCGATCGAGACAGCGCATCGGACGCGTCAACGTTTGTCAGAGATTTTCGCACGTGCGATCGGCAGCGGCATCGCTACCACCGACCCGGCGGCCGTTGCCGGCCGGGCGCTGGGCAAGGTGGCGAAGGGCAAGTTCCCGGCCGTACGCACCATCGAGGCCGCACGCGACGTGTTGCGGAAAGTGGAAGCTCAGCCGGCGCACCCGCTGACGAAGCTCGGCTCGCGCCTTCTGGCCCTTACCGCGGTTCGCTCCGCCGTTCTGAGGCTGACAACGGCGGAAGAGTTCGAGGAGCTGGACGGCCCCAATCCGATCTGGCGCATTCCGGCCCCCAAGATGAAACTGGCAGTCGAGCGAAAGCGCGATCAGGATTTCGCCTTTGTCGTCCCCCTCTCTCGACAAGCCGTCGCGACGGTGAAGGTGGCGATGGGGTTCTCAGGCAAAGCCGCGCTCATCTTCCGCAGCGTGCGCCATCCACGCCGGCCGATCAGCGACAGCACGATCAGCAAAGCCTATCGCGACGCGGGCTTTGCCGGCGTGCATGTTCCTCATGGCTGGCGGTCGACCTTCTCGACCGTGATGAACGAGCGTGCTGCTGTCGCAGACCGGATCAGCGACCGCGCAATAATCGACCTTATGCTGGCGCACATACCCGAGGGTGTGGAGGCAGCTTACAATCGGGCGTCCTACATGCCTCGGCGTCGCCAATTGGCGCAGGAGTGGGCGGACCTGCTCACCCAAGACCTGGTCGACCCAGTGGAATTGTTGACCGGGCCGCGCCGCATCTGAGCGGTCGGGGAGCAGCGGCATGACCGCGCGCTCCCCTCGCCCACGCGGCCTGAGCCGCGTTCGCCGGCACACCTACGATATCGACAGCCGCGAAGGTGCGATCCACGCGCCGCTCGGCGGCGACGGGACGCTGGAAAGCGCGCGTCTGGCGATCAAGGCGTTGTTGTTGATGATCGACGAGGTGCAAGTCGCGACCGCGAACGCGGTCCAGTACAGCCAGGGTCTGTTCGGCCGCGCTGGTGTGGCGGCGCTGAAGGTGCTGTTCGACCCGAAGCACGGCTTCGACCATTTCTCGGGCACCAACGACTTGGCCAACAGCCAGATCGCTGAACGGGTGGGCTGCAACCCGCGCCATTGGCAGCGCCTGAAGAAGCGGTTCGCCGAACTGGGCATCATCACCTATGTCCACCGATCGATGAAGACCGGGTTGGCGACGGCGCCGGGCGTCGACCAGGATATCCAGATCAGCGACCTCTACTATTTCTCGCCGGACGATCTGGCACGGCGGGCGCCGTGGCTCCGTGAAATCTATGATCAGACGCTCGGCCGGCTGAAGCGCGAACGCTACGCCCGCGAAACGCGCGAGGAGAGCCGAGGCAAGCCGCCCAGTCGCACACCGCTGGTGAAGCGCGCCAGGCCCAAATGTCGCATCCCTGCCCTGCTCAATCCGGTCGGATGGGCGCGCTGCATGGCCGCCATCGCGGCCGCCCAGGTCAAGCCGCCGGAGGATTATGCGACCCGCGAAGCGGCAGCCATCGCCTTCGCCACCCGCCTCGCCTCGAAAGCCCCACCGGGGTGACATTTTGTCGAAGCCCGATGGGTTCCAAGGTTTAAGGAGATAAGGAAGCGAGCTTCGCTCGGACAGTTTGAGATCCCCCCACGCCGAAATGGCGCCCCCCCCTCACCCGACCGCCAAGACCCGGCTGTCGGTGCGTGGCGGCTTGCGCCGCCCCGGGCTGCCCAGGGGGGATTGGCGGAGAAATCCGTCCTCTCAATCCAGCGTCGCGCCGGCGGGGCCGTCGACCAGGATCGCCGCCCAGGCATCGAACAGCGCCCGACGCGGGCCAAGGTGTGTCGAGCGGTTGTACGCCCCCTCGACCGCGACATTGATCTTCAGCTCGGCCGCCTCCTTGCCGCCGCCGGCATGGCCCAGCGCCCGGTCGATCGTGCCGCGCTGGTCCGGCATCTGCTCGTTCAGGATCGTCGAGAAGCTGGCCCGCCAGCCGTGCGGCACATGGCGACCGGCATAGCCGGCGCGGCGATACAGGTCGCCGATCGCGCGTTCGGCGATCGGCGCGGTGCCGCTGCCGGCCGGGAAGATCAGCGGCGAAGCGTCCGCGATAGCACGAACACGCCGCAGCACCGCGACGGCCGCCGGCGACAGCGGGACCAGGTGATCGTTCGCCGGGTCAAGCTTCTTCTCGGCCGAGAGCTTCATCCGCGCCGCCGGCACGCGCCAGACTGGCTCGGCACCGTCGAGATCCTCGATCTCGTCCCAGCGCGCGCCGCGCAGCGATCCAAGGCGGACGGCGGTCAGCGCCAGGAATCGCGACGCCAGCACGACGACGGGCGCGGCGCGCAGCGCGTCGACCGCCGCGAGCAGGCCGCGCAGCTCGGCCGCATCGACGATCGCCGGATGCCGGCCGCCCGCGCGGGCCTTGGCCAGGCCCTCCGTCACCTCGCCGGCCGGGTTGATGTCGCACCAGCCCTCCGACATCGCCAGCTTGAAGACGCAGGAGATGCGCTGCTGGATGCGCCGCGCCGTCTCCTTCGCGCCGCGCGCCTCGATCGCGCGCAGCAGCGCCAGCACCTGCGGCCGCGTCACCTCGCCGAGCGGCAGCGCGCCGATCGCCGGAAAGACGTCGCGCTCCAGGCTCACCATCACGTCGCTGGCATGGATCGGCGTCCAGTCGGCAACGCGCAGCGCGTGCCAGGCGCGCGCCGCCTGGTCGAAGGTCCGGGCGCCGGCCGACGTGCGATCGGCCGCGCGCGGGTCTTCGCCGCGCGCGATCTGCTCATGCGCCGCATCGCGCCGATCGCGCGCCTGGTCCAAAGTCACCTCGGGATGGCTGCCGATGACGAGCAGCTGTTCCTTGCCGCCGAAGCGGAAGCGCAGCCGATAGGATTTCAGGCCGGACGGCGCGACGAACAGGAACAGCCCGCGCTCGTCGTAGATCTTGTAGGCGCGCGGCTTCGTCCGCGCTGCCTTCACGGCCGCGATGGTCAGCATCGATACCTCATGGGATGGGCGCACCGATCGCGGCGCGCTTGGCTGGCGGCATACCCAGCGGAGCGCTGGGGCCGAGACACGTCCTGGTCCGCTCGCGAGGCCCCAGGCCGGCGGTTATAGGGCCGCCTTACCGGCCCCTTTCATCGTCGGCGGGTGGCGCCGCCCGCCGACGAATTCCTACTCGAAAGCACGAATTGTTCTCGGGCTCGGTGGGTGATCCCCCGACGTTTTCCGCCCGAAAGCACGAGTGCGCGGCGGAGATACCCTCCGCCGCAGCGGCGCAATTCCGCACTTTTCTGAGGCGATGTACCCCAAATAGCAGCAGGCATACCCCGTGTCCGCTAACGCCCAAACCCGGTCGCTTGAGGCAGGCTTGGTGCTTCCCAATTGCCGCCTCTCGTTTAGCAAGGCATCATATGGTAATGACGATCACGCCAGCCGTCCTTGCTCAGTTACCGCTGCCCGATGTCTGCGCGGTGGTCTTTTACAAACGGGATGAAATTACGACGGATTTGATCTGCTGCGATGTCGAGATCGCTGGGCATGTATGGTCGTTCCACGAGGAAGCGGTTGGCTGGCCAGACCTGATCGCGCATCTATCCGCACTGCCGGGCTTCCGTGCCGATTGGTATAAAGCCGTGGTCAGCCCGCCGTTCGCTACAGCCGAGACGATTGCGTTCGACCGGCGGTGATCGCCCACTTGCGGACCTCCTTTGGTATCGCATGGCGCCCTAATTGCAGTTGCTCGTTCATCTGGTAAGCTAATCTTGGCCCTGACGCTGTTGGAGCGGGCGCTGCTAGCAGGTGAAGCGCTCGGTGGCTTCGAGTCCCGCTCATAGTTCCGCTTACCTCACTTGCGGAACTTGTGGCAGTTTCCGATAAGTGCCTAATGCGCTTCCTCGTTCTTGTATTAGCCCTGTTCGCGATAAGCTCATGCGGACGAGCACTTCCTAAGCGGCTTCCCCAATGTTGGAGAGCTCAAGATTTCCGCGATCAACAAACGGTTATTGGTCAGGTTACCATCCTAGTCACGTTGCCCCCGCCTGAGCTTGTAAATGGAGATACCTTGGTCGGCGCTTCGCCGACCCAATGCGAGAAAGGTTCTTTTGCGGTAGAAGGTCCCTTCCGAGGTCAGCTTCTGCGCGAAGCAGCTAAGCGACCAGCCATTGGACAGTCATGGGATCGAGCATCCCTTGCCGATGTGCGAGGGACAGTCAGGTTGGATCGCTCCCAACTCGAAGGAAGCCACCCCCAAGCGCCAGAGCGCCTCGTCTTGTCTCGCGTTACGAATTTGAAAGCGATCTCTAAACCTCATTGGGAACGTTGGTGAAGCGCCGCACCCGCAATGTCCGCTAACCACCGATTGTGTTGAAAAACTCGCGCAGCCCTGATGGCGCACCCCGACCGTAAAACTATAGACCATTGGAGATTGCGAGCCGAAACAAACTGCGCAGGGTCGGGTGATTTGTGCAACATAGTTGCGCGAGGTCGGGGAGGTTCGATCCTCGGCGGAGTTTTTCAACACAATCGCCCAATTGCAGACACTCGGACGTTCCTGCGGCTCGTCCTTTAGCGGACGATCGTAGGATCCGATGGCCAGCATCCCGCCTGAATTATCTCTGCTAACCCTGACACGGTGAGCGGCCGCAACTCGGCACCAACCAGCGTGAGAAGAGCCATGAGGCGGCAAAGAAGACTGTCACTGCTGAGCCGTAGGCGATGATTTTTGGCCAACCATAACGACCAACAATGATGCCAGCCGCGCCGCCGCATACTAGGAGCAAAGGGATGTCGAGGAGAATCGACCGCCAACCCGGCCCCTCGGAGTTGAAAAACAGCTTCCATTGTTTGTCTAAGGCTTCAAAGTCAGTGCCGAAATCGACGTGTAGCCGCTGCAAAAGTTCTGCCGCATCATCGCCATCGACACCAAGATCGTGGACGATACGGGCGTCATTGGTCACGTCCGCGGCAGGAATGCCGTGCTCCTCGATCAGCAGCCTGCGCAGCTGGGCGATAGGCTCTTCGTTCATCGTATCAAACTAGCATGCCGCTGAACGTCCGCAATCCTCCCGATTGTGTTGAAAAACTCGCGCAGCCCTGATGGCGCACCCCGACCGTAAAACTATAGACCATTGGGAGATTGCGAGCCGAAACAAACTGCGCAGGGTCGGGTGATTTGTGCAACATAGTTGCGCGAGGTCGGGGAGGTTCGATCCTCGGCGGAGTTTTTCAACACAATCCTCCCAATTCCGGTCATCGGCGGATCGCGGATTGCATTCTGAAAACGGGCATTCCGCTATCGCCCGATAGCGGGCCTTCGCTATCAGTCGTATGACCGGCGTATGACCGAACCAGCGAACACGTGCTGCTGCTCATCCTTGTCCGACTTGGCAGCCGTTCCCATGGGCGGCTACGCACTTGACGAGCGGGTGTTCGCGACGATCGAGAACGTGCGTGACCACGGGGGAGACGCATGGTGGCTGTACCTCTCGCGATGTCGCGTATGCGGCCAAGACTGGATGATCGCGCAAGAGGAGCGCATTTTCGACGAGCATTTCTTGAGGCGGCTGGATGCCGATGAAGCCACCCGCATACTGACGGAGAACGAATGGCCTTCAGAGTTCCTCACTTATGAGCAGGTGTTGGAGACGGGACACGCGTTGGGCGTTCGCCCCTGCGTCTTTCTCGATCAAACTGACGGATCGCTGGTCTGGACTGTAGAGGACTTGAAGAAAACGCGGCCTGACATTTCAGCCCAGCGGATTGCCCAACTCCTCGGCGTTCCGGTCGGGCAAGCCGAACGCATTCTGGCGAAAACCTAATGTCCGCTTTCCACCGATTGTGTTGAAAAACTCGCGCAGCCCTGATGGCGCACCCCGACCGTAAAACTATAGACCATTGGGAGATTGCGAGCCGAAACAAACTGCGCAGGGTCGGGTGATTTGTGCAACATAGTTGCGCGAGGTCGGGGAGGTTCGATCCTCGGCGGAGTTTTTCAACACAATCCACCAATTGCAGCCTTTCTGCTCCGGGTGCAGGATAGCGCGATGATTTTCATTTTAGCGTCATTGCTGGTAGCCGGTCATACTCAATACCTTAGGGCTTTTCCATTCGCCGAAGGCCCTGCTGCAGGGGTCAGCGCGATCAAAGCGGCCATCGCACAGTGCAAGGCATCTGCGAAAATCGTTCAATCAGGTGATAGGGCGACTGTGACACTCGCAATCGCCCGATCGGACCGCGCATTCGACTGCTTGTCCGCTTGGATCGCTAAACACCCTGATGTTGGCTTCGCCAAATTTGGCTTTATCGGTCGCGAACGGCAGTAAGGCTGCACCCTCGAGTCTCCGCAATCGCCCGATTGTGTTGAAAAAGGCTGGCTTGCAGTAGTGTCGGTGGTCTGATTCAATTGCCTTGAGGCGAGCGGAGACGGGCCGATGATGGGCGAGCGGACGGTGGCGCAGGAGGCGCTGTTCTACAGCT
>NZ_QLJH01000014.1 GCF_003951315.1 Sphingomonas sp. S-NIH.Pt15_0812 | reverse complement strand
GGGGCGGGTGCAGGGGGCGGCGCCGCCGTTTCGGCCAGCCCGCCGGTCTTGGGCGCGCCGGCGACGCTGCGCTCCAGCCCGGCGATCAGCTCCGCGCCGAGCAGCACGACATAGGCCGACAGCCACAGCCAGGTCAGCATCACCACGATCGCGCCGAGCGACCCATAGGTCGCGTCATAGCTGCCGAAATTCGCGACATAGAGGCCGAAGCCGACCGTCATCGCCAGCCAGCACAAGGTCGCGACCACCGATCCCGGCGTCAGCCAGGCCCAGTGCGCCGCCTGACGGTCCGGCCCGAACCGATAGAGCGTCGTCGCGCCGCCGATCGCCATCCCCGCCAGCACCACATAGGAGGCGAGCGCGAGCAGGCGCGGCACGATGCTGGGGGACCAGGGGGCCAGCGTGCCGAGCCAGGTCGCCAGTGCGATCGTCGCCATCGCGCCCAGCATCAGCAGCACCGCGCCCGCCGTGATCGCCAGCGCCAGCGCATATTGGCGGACGATCCCGCGCGTCTCCGGCACCTCGAACGCGACGTTGAGCGCGGTGACCACCGCCCCCGCGCCCTTCATCGCGCCATAGAGCGCCAGGCCCAGCGCGAGGATCAGGCCGAACCCCTTCTTGCCGCCCGATGCCTCCACCACGGTCAGCAACTGCTCGCCGATCAGCCGGGCGACCTCGCGCGGCATCACGTCGGTCAGCGCCGCGATGCTCTTGCCGACCGTCTGCGGATCGGCGGCGAGGCCATAGGTCAGCACCACCGCACCCAGCAGCGGCACGATCGACAGGAAAGCGTAGAAAGCGACACCTGCCGCGATCAGCGAGATATTGTCGAGCCCCGATGCCGCCCAGACCTGTTTCAGCACATCCCACCAGCCACCGGGCGGCCGTGCCCATAGCGCGGCGATCCGCGACGTCGTGCGATCCATGTCGTTCCTTCCGAATCGTCCTGACGTTGCCCGATCAAACCGGCGGGGGGCCGGGAGCGTTCCGAAGCGGTTGCGTATACCTGCGGCAAGGCGCATAACGATCGCTACGTCAGTCGCGGCGTGCGCCGACCGCCCCTGCCTCTCCCCTCTCGATCCGGAGCCTGACCATGGCCGACGACGCCCAATTCTACCGTGCCCGCGCCGAGCAGGAGCGCGCCAACGCCCAGGCCGCGCGGCTGGACAATGTCCGCGAGCGCTGCGACCGCGCCGCCACCACCTGGGAGGCGATGGCGGTCCGGGCCGAGCAGACCCAGGTCCGCCGCGCCGCGCGCGAAGCCGCCACCGCCGAGGCGCGCGTCGCGACCTTGCAGGACTAGGGGACGCATTCCAGGCGTCTTCCCTGCCAGGGGAGGAATTTCTCCGCTTCGTTCGACACCTATCCGATGATCGCCTAGACGCCGGGACATGACAGAGCATGTCGCGATCGTCGGTGGCGGGTTCAGCGGTACGCTGCTCGCGATCAACCTGCTGCGCTTCGGCGGACCCACGGCGACGCTGATCGACCGTTCGGCCGAGCGGATCGCGCGCGGCGTCGCCTATAGCGCGACCGATCCCGCGCATCTGCTCAATGTCCGGGCCGCCGGCATGAGCGCCTTTCCCGACGATGCCGATCATTTCGTCCGCTGGCTGGCGGCGCGGCATGGCGGGGCGGCGGCCAGCTTCGTGCCGCGCCTGCTCTACGGCGAATATCTGGCGGAGACGCTCGCCGCCGTGCGCGACGACCGGCTGACGCTGTGCACCGGCGATGTGCGGGCGGTGACCGACGCGGGCGTTCGGCTGGCCGATGGACGCGCGATCGCGGCGGACATGGTGGTGCTGGCGACCGGCAACCTGCCACCGCATACGCCGCCCGGCATCGATCCGGCGGCGTTGCCGGAGGGCCGCTATCTCGATGATCCGTGGCGCGCCGATCCGGCGCGGGGACTGGACGCGGAGGATCGGGTGCTGCTGCTCGGCACCGGGCTGACCGCGATCGACGTGGCGCTGCAACTGGATGCAAGCGGGTTCGAGGGGCGGATCGTCGCCCTGTCGCGGCGCGGGTTGCGGCCGCATCGCCATGTGGAGGGCACGGCCCCGGCGCGGCTCAGAACCGACCTGCCCGGCGTGCCGTTGTCGGGACTGGTTGGCGACCTCCGTGACCAGGCGGCGGCGGAACCGGGTGGCTGGCGCGCCGCGGTCGACAGCCTGCGGCCGGTGACGCAACGGCTATGGGGTGCCAGCGACCGGGCGACGCGCGCGCGCTTCCTGCGGCATCTGCGCCCCTTCTGGGACGTGCATCGCCACCGCCTGGCGCCGGCGGTCGCCGACCGGATCGATGCGATGGTCGCGGCGGGGCGGCTGCGCTTCGTCGCGGGCAAGGTGGCCGGCGCGGCAGCGACCGCGCCCGGCGTCGACCTGTCGTGGCGGCCGCGCCACGCGGAGGCGATCCGGCACATGGCGGTCGCGCGGATCGTCAACTGCACCGGGCCGCAGGGCGACCTGACCCGCACCGACGATCCCCTGCTGGCCGGGCTGGCGGGCAAGGGGGCGATCCGGCCCGATGCGCTGCGGCTCGGCATCGATGTCGACGCGCAGTCGCGGGTGATCGATGCGTCGGGCGCGGTGTCCGACCGGCTCTGCTGCATCGGCCCGATGACGCGCGGTGGCTTGTGGGAGGTGGTCGCGGTGCCCGACCTGCGCCGCCAGACCTGGGATCTGGCGCGTCGCCTGTCCCACGCCCAATGGGTGGGCGGCGAGGGCCTGTAGCCGCCGCGGCGTTGCGCGCCGCCCTGTGCACGCCTATCTCCGCGCAATAGAGTCCATGCCTTGGGGGAATGAGCGGAATGACCAGCTTCGACGATCGCGAGCGCGCCTTTGAGGCGAAGTTCGCCCGGGACCAGGAGATGGCGTTCCGCATCACCGCGCGGCGCAACCGGCTGCTCGGCCAATGGGCCGCGGCGCTGATGAAGCTGACCCCGGAGGAGACGGACTCCTATGCCAAGGGCGTGGTCCAGGCCGATTTCGAGGAAGCGGGCGACGAGGACGTCATCCGCAAGCTGGTCGGCGATCTGACCGCCGCCGGGATCGAGGTCGACGAGCCGACCGTGCGCCGCGCGCTCGACGAGCGACTGGTCGAGGCGCGCCGCCAGTTGATGGAGGCGCAATAACCATGCCGATGGCCGCCGACGAGATCGCGGAGATGATCCGCGCCGCCATTCCCGATGCCCAGGTCGAGATCACCGACCTGGCCGGGGACGGCGATCATTATGCCGCCCGCGTGGTGTCGCCTAGCTTCGCCGGGGTCCCGCGCGTCAAGCAGCACCAGCAGGTCTATGCCGCTTTAGGTGGTCGGATGGGGGGCGTGCTCCACGCGCTCCAGCTCACCACCGCCGCTTCGTGAAGGAAGAGATGATGATCCAGGACGTGAACGCGCGCATCGACGCGCTGGTGAAGGCCAATGACGCCGTGCTGTTCATGAAGGGCAGCCCGCTCTTCCCGCAATGCGGCTTCTCCAGCCGTGCGGTCGCGATCCTCGACCATCTGGGCGCGACCTATGAGAGCGTCGACGTGCTCCAGGACCAGGAAATCCGCCAGGGGATCAAGGCCTATTCCGACTGGCCGACCATCCCGCAGCTCTATGTGAAGGGCGAGTTCGTCGGCGGTTCGGACATCATGATGGAGATGTACGAGAGCGGCGAGTTGGCGACGCTGTTCGCTGGCGAACAGCCGGCGGCGTGAAGCGCGTGTGTTCCGGCGAAAGCCGGAACCCAGGGTTCAGGCAAGGCAACGGCTGTTTGCCTGCATGGCCCTGGGCTCCTGCATTCGCAGGAGCATGGCAGGCCGCTCATTGAACCGGACATAAAAAAGGGCGCGGATCGTATCGCACGATCCGCGCCCTTTTTGTCGCAAGCGACCCGCCGTCAGGTGCGGCGCGGCTTGGTCGGCTTGGCGCGATAGGGCGCGCGACCACCCAAGCCACCGGCGTTCGACGGACGACGGCCATGCGAGGCGCCGCGCGGCGGCGGGCCGTCGGCGGGGACGATCATCAGGTCGCCCTCGTCGCCATCCTTGCCGGCGGTCTTCTGCACCGAGGCCTGGAAGCGACCCGCGATCGCCCGCGGGATCTGTACCAGCGTCTCCGCCGGGCCGATGCGGATCGCACCGATCTCGTCGCGAGTCACATGGCCGCGACGGCAGAGCAGCGGCAGGATCCAGCGCGGATCGGCATTCTGCCGCCGGCCGATGTCGAGCCGGAACCACACCGTGTCCTCGAACCCGGCGCGATGCTCGGTCTCGCGCTGCGGCCGGTCGTTGGGGCCCGATTCGGCGAGTTCCTCGGGCGCGGGCTGACTGGCGCGCAGCGCGCGGATCAGCATCGCCGCGACCTCGCCCGGCGCGCGGGTCTCGAGCAGGCGGGCGCCCAGCGCCACATCCTCTTCCTCGAACTCCACCGGCTCGGCCAGCTTGGCGAGCAGCCGCTCGCGATCGGCGTCGCGGATCGCCTCGGCGGTCGGCACCGGATGCCAGGCGAAGGCGATCCGTGCCCCCTTCAGCATCATCTCGACCCGGCGGCGGCGGGGATAGGGGACGATCAGGATCGCCGTGCCCTTGCGCCCCGCACGACCCGTACGGCCGGAGCGGTGCTGCAACGTCTCCGCATCGCGGGGCAGCTCGACATGGACGACCAGGCTCAGGCCCGGCAGGTCGATGCCGCGCGCCGCCACGTCGGTGGCGACGCAGACGCGGGCGCGGCCGTCGCGCAACGCCTGGAGCGCCTGGTTGCGCTCGTTCTGCGAATGCTCGCCCGACAGCGCCACGGCGGCGAAGCCGCGCTCGACCAGGCTGGCATGGAGATGGCGGACATTGTCGCGCGTGGCGCAGAACAGGATCGCCGTTTCCGCCTCGTGGAAGCGGAGCAGGTTGACGACCGAATGCTCGATATCCGACGGCGCGACCGCGACCGCCTGGTAATCGATGTCTCCATGCCCGCGATCCTCGCCCACCGTCGAGATGCGGACCGCATCCTTTTGGTAGGTGCGGGCCAGCGCCACGATCGGGCGCGGCAGCGTCGCGGAGAAGAGCAGGGTGCGCCGCTCGGCCGGGGTGCCATCGAGGATCTGTTCCAGATCGTCGCGGAAGCCCATGTCGAGCATTTCGTCCGCCTCGTCGAGTACGGCGGCCTTGAGGTTCTGGAGCTTCAGCGCGCCGCGCTCGAGATGGTCGCGGAGACGGCCGGGGGTGCCGACGACGATATGCGCGCCATGGTTGAGCGTGCGTCGCTCGCGCACCGCGTCCATGCCGCCGACGCAGGTGGCGATGCGGGCACCGGCATAGAGCCATTCCAGCTCGCGGCTGACCTGCAGCGCCAGTTCGCGCGTCGGCGCGATCACCAGCGCCAGCGGCGGACCGGCCGGCGGCATCGCGCCGTCGACCAGCAGGTCGTCGGCCATGGCGAGGCCGAAGGCGACCGTCTTGCCCGAGCCGGTCTGGGCCGACACGAGGAGGTCGCGCCCCTGGGCTTCGTCGGCGATGACCGAGGCCTGGACGGGGGTGAGGGTTTCATAACCACGCGCGGCGAGAGCCGCCGAGAGTGGGGCAGGAAGCGTATCAGGAAGCATGTGGCTCCAATATGGGGACGCCGACACCCATAGGCCAGCATCATAAGCATAGGGGTCCATCCCCCTATAGCGCGTGCCCTGTAGCCGATCCGCTCGCCCATGCCCATTGAAAATTATAGCCGCCCAGCCATCCGGTCACATCGACCGCCTCGCCGATCGCGTAAAGCCCAGGAACACGGCGCGATTCCATGGTCTTGGAGGAAAGCTCGGCGGTGCTGATGCCGCCCACCGTCACCTCGGCCTTGGCATAGCCCTCGGTCCCGTTGGGCCGGAACGGCCACGCGCCGAGTCGCTCGCCCGCCGCGCGAAGCGCCTTGTCGGTCGCGTCCGCCAGCCGGTCGATGCCCAGCCGCTCCGCCAAAGTCTCGGCCAGCCGGTCGGGCAGGGGAAGCAGCTTGCGCAGCGACGCGCGCGGCTGTTCCCGCTTCGCCGCGAGCAGCCAGTCGGACGGACGGTCGGGCAGGAAGTCGATCCGCACCTCCGCGCCCGACCGCCAATAGGAGGAGGCCTGAAGGATGGCCGGGCCCGACAGGCCGCGATGCGTGAACAGCGCCGCCTCGCGAAAGCCGGGACCGGCGGCGGTCGCCCGCACCTCGGTCGCGACGCCCGACAATTCGCGGAACAGCGCCTCGTCCGGGCCCAGCGTCAGCGGCACCAGCGCCGGGCGCGGCTCGACCAGCTTCAGCCCGAACTGCTTGGCGAGCCGGTAGGAAAAGTCGCTCGCCCCGATCTTGGGGATGGAGGGGCCGCCGGTCGCGATCACCAGGCGGGGCGCGCTATCGGTGCGGCTGGCCGAGGCGACGCGGAACCGCGTGCCGTCATGCTCGACCGTCGCCGCCTGGCCCATCGCCCAATCGACGCCGCCCAGCTCGCATTCGCCGACCAGCATCTCGACGATCTGCCGCGCGCTGCCGTCGCAGAAGAGCTGGCCCAGCGTCTTCTCATGCCAGGCGATGCCGTGCCGCTCGACCAGTTCCAGGAAGTCGGCGGGCGTGTAGCGGCCGAGCGCCGACTTGGCGAAATGCGGATTGGCGGACAGGAAGCGATCGGGCGCGGTGTCGCGATTGGTGAAGTTGCACCGCCCGCCGCCCGAGATCAGGATCTTGGCCCCGGGGCGCGGCACATGGTCGACCAGCAGCACCCGCCGGCCGCGCTGTCCGGCGACGGCGGCGCACATCATTCCGGCCGCGCCGGCCCCCAGCACGATCGCGTCATAGTCGCTCACGGATTGTCGGGCCCTATCGCAGCTTGGCGATCGACAGGCCGTCTGCCTTGGCGCGGTCCTTGACCGACTCCTCGCTGCGGGTCAGCGCCTTGGCGATCGCCTTCAGCGCCATACCCTTCTTGGCGAGCTGGTGCAGCTTCTGCACTTCTTCCGGCTTCCAGGGCTGGCGATGGCGTTCGAACTTCTCGGCCATTATCGGCGCTCCACATCAAGGACTTCGATCGCGTCGTCGCGACCCTGGAAGGGCAGGCAATCCCCCGCCGCCGCGCCCATCAGCGCGCGGGCGAGCGGCGCGGCATAGGCGATGCGCGCCTCGGCATCCGCCTCGTCGTGGCCGACGATGGTGATCGTGCGCGTCGCGTCGTTCAGGCGAAAGGTGACGGTGCTGCCGATCCCCGCCTCGTCCGGCGCGGGGGCGGGGGCGACCACGGCGGTGGCGACGCGGGTCCGCCAGTAGCGGAGGTCGCGGAGCAGCGGCTCGCGCGCCTCGCCCTCGGCACCGGCGAGCTGCGCCTCGATCGCGGCGGCCCGCGCGGCGAGCAGCGCCGGGCCGGCGGCGGTCACCAGATTGGGGCCGGGCGGGATCGGCAGCTCGAATTTCGGCTCCAGATGCTCCTCGTCGCTTTCGCGGCGGAAGGCGACGCTCATGATGGCATGTCCATCACCGGCACATAGGGACGGCGGGGCGCGCGCGAAAGCAGGCGGATACGGTGAACGGAGGGGGCATCGGTTCGCATCGGGGGGCCGGGCATGCTATATGGGAGTCATGACAACGATCCCCCATCAATATCCGATCGCGGTCGATCCCGCGGACATCGACTTCATGGGGCATGTCAACAATGCCAGCTACCTGAAATGGGTGCAGCATGCCGTCGTCAGCCATTGGGAAAAGCTCGCCCCCGCCGAGGCGGTGGCCGAGCATCTCTGGGTCGCGCTGAAGCATGAGATCACCTATCGCAAGCCGGCCTTCCTCGAAGACGAGGTGATCGCCACCGTCATCCTGGAGAAGGTGCAGGGCGCGCGGGCCTTTTACGAAACGGTGATCCGCCGGGGCGAGGAAGTGCTGGCCGAGGTCAAGTCGAGCTGGTGCTGCCTGGACGCCGAGACGCTGCGCCCGGCGCGTCTGGCGAAGAGCGTGGTCGACCGGTTCTTCTGATCCTCACGCGCGGGCCGGGCATGGTTCGTGCGGGGGTGCGACGGCGTTTCCTTTCCCGTTCCCTTATTCCCCGGCGAAGGTTGGGGGACGATGGTGACGACGCGCGGCGCTCCATGACTGCAACCTTCCCGACCCGGTCCCGGCTTTCGCCGGGGAGCGGGAGGGGGGAAGAGGGTGACGCCCTTATACGAACCGCTGACCCCCGCCTTCACTCCACCGGCGCGACATCGACGCTGACGTCCATCGCCTGCGCGCCCGAACCCAGCACCACGCCGTCGACGGGTGCGATCTCGGCATAGTCGCGGCCGACCGCCATCACGATATGGTCGCTCGCCATCCAGATGCCGTTGGTGGGGTCCAGCCCGACCCAGCCGCGCGCCGGCCCGCACCAGAGCAGCACCCAGGCATGGGTCGCGTCCGCGCCGACCAGCCGCGCCTGGCCCGGCGGCGGGATGGTCCGGATATAGCCGGAGGCATAGGCGGCGGGCAGGCCCGCGCCGCGAAGCCCGGCGATCATGATCTGCGCGAAATCCTGGCACACGCCGCGCCGCTGGCGGAACGCCTGGGCCGGCGGCGTGTCGACCAGGGTGGCGGTGGCGTCGAACTGGAACTCGCGCTGGATGCGCAGCGCCAGCGCGATCCCCGCCTCCAGGCTGCCGCGATCCGGGTCGAGATCGGGCGCGCACCAGGCGGCGATGTCGCGGTCGAGCGGGATCAGCGGCGAGGGGTAGAGATAGGCCGCCGGTCCCGCCGCCGACAGGTCGCGGCTGGTCCGTGCCAGCGCCGCAATCTCCGCCAGCGTCGGGTCGTCGGCGGCGGGCACCGGCACCAGCCGGTCGACCGTCACCCGCGCGACGCTCTCGATCGTCAGCGTCCGCACCGGCGTGTCGACCACCAGCCGGGTGACGTTGGCGAGCCCCGCCTCGGCACGGGCCGGGGAGAGGCGCCCGGTCGGCTCGGCGGAGAGGTTGTACGCCTCCAGCCGCTGGCCCGGCCAGTCGATCGGCTTCAGCCGCAGGTTGCAGCGCGCGAACTTCACCTGCGCGCCATAGTCGAAGCGGGTCCGGTGGCGGATGTCGTAGGTCGTCATGCCAGCGTCAGCCCGGTCGCGCGCAGCGGCTCCGCGCCTTGCAGGAAATAGCGGCGGGCGACCGCATCGGCCAGCATCCCCAGCCGCCGCTCGATATCGCCCAGCACGTCGGCGTCGAGCGTCGCGGCCTCGGCGGTGACGACGATGGCGTGGAGCGCGGTCGCCTGCGCCTGTTGCGGCTCGGCCATCTCGTCGTCGCTCAGGACCGGCAGTTCGGCCAGGCGCGCGCCGATCCGCTCGGTCTGGAAGGCGATGCTGCGCGGATTGCCGGGGTCGAGCGCGACCAGATCGACCACCGCCACCCGCGCGATGCCGGTCGGGTAACGCTGGCGATAGCTGATCTGGCTGTCGGCCAGGTCGAGCAGCGTCGACAGGTCGTCGATGCTCGCCCCCGCCATGCCGAACAGCCGCACCGCGCGGGCGATGCCCATCGCGCGCTCGATCCGCCGGCCCAGATCGTGGAAGCGCCAGGCCGAGGTGCGGACCATATGCTCCGCCGACAGGCCGGCGATCGCGGCATAGCGGCGCTGGAGCGAGCCGGCGCGCTCCAGCATCCCGCGCTGGCTGGGGAAGGGCGCTTCGAGCAGCCGCACCATGTCCGCCGACAGCCGGTCGCGCGATCCCTCGCCGATCGTGCGGGCGTGGCGGTTGATGCGGGCGACCGAGTGGAAGCCGTCATCCTCCATCGCCTGCTTGGCGAAGGCGGTCAGCGCGGCGCGCGACAGCGAGGGTGGATGCGCCGCCGCGCCCGCCCCCTCGATCGCGCCGACCAGCCGGCCGAGCGTCGCGGGGGGCAGCACCGCGCCCGCCTCCACGTCGATCGAATGGCCGAGCAGCACGCGGATCGCGCCGAGCAGCGCCTCGCCCCGCTCCAGATAGCGGCCGAGCCAGAAGAAATTGTCCGCGACCCGGCTGGGCAGCGTGCCCGGATTGCGGCGGACATGGAGCGAATCGGGCGCGGTCAGCAGCGACACGGGCGCCACCGGGTCCGGCCCGTGGACGCAGACATCGGCCGACCACAGCCCCTCGCCGATCACCGAGGCGGTGGCCTCGGGATGCTCGCCGATCCGGCCGAAGCCGCCGGGCATCACCACCCAGCCGCCATCGCCGCCCCGCGCCAGGAAGACGCGCAGGGTGAAGGGCCGCGCTTCCAGCCGGTCGTCGATCACCACCGGCATGGTCGACAGCCGGACCTGCTCCTGCCCGACATAATCCTGCGGCCGCCGCGCCAGGTCGGCGAGCAGCGCGGCGCGCGGCGCATCCTCCGCCAGGCCGAAGGGCAGGTGCTGGAAGGCCGGACCGATGGTCAGGGTGTCGAGATTCGCGGCGACATGCGCGCGCTCGGCTTCACCGCCGCACCACCAGGTCGCGATGGTCGGCAGGCGCAGGCCCTCGCCCAGCACCGCCTGGGCCAGTGCGGGCATGAAGGCGTGGAAGGCCGGAGCCTCCAGCACGCCGGTGCCCGGCGCATTGGCGAGCACGACATTGCCGGCGGCGAAGGCGTCGATCAGGCCGGGCACGCCGATCTGCGAATGGGTGTCGAAGGCGAGCGGGTCGAGCAGGCGCGGATCGAGCCGCCGCCACAGCGCGTCGATCCGCTTCAGCCCGCCGATCGTGCGGACATAGACCTGGTCCTCCAGCGCGGCGAGGTCCGCGCCCTCGACCAGCAACAGCCCCAGATAGCGCGCCAGATGCGCCTGCTCGGGATAGCTGGGATTGTAGCGGCCGGGCGTCAGCAGTCCGATTCGCGGGTCGGTCCGCCGGCAGAGCGCGGCCAGACCGGCGCGCCACGCCGCAAAGAAGGGGGCATGGCGCTGGACGTTGAGCTTGGCCTGGAGTCCGCCCAGCGTCCGCCCGACCGCCAGCCGATTCTCCAGCGCATAGCCTGCACCGGCGGGCGCGCGCAGGTGATCGGCGAGCACGCGCCACTCGCCGCTCGGCCCCCGCGCCAGGTCGAAGGCGATGAAATGCAGATGCCGGCCGCCCGGCGGGGTCAGTCCGACCATCGGCCGCAGGAACAGCGGGCTGCCGGTGACCAGGGCGGCGGGCAGCACCCCGTCCGTCACCAGCTTCGCCTCGCCATAGAGATCCGCGACGACGCGTTCGAGCAACTCGGCGCGCTGGATCACGCCGGCGGCGATGCCGGCCCATTCGCCCGTCTCGATCAGCAGCGGCACGGGCGAGACCGGCCAGGGGCGCTCCTCCATCTCGCCGATGACGCGGAAGCCGGTGCCCATGTCGGCGGCGTGGCGCTGCACCCGTTCGCGCGCATGGCCCAGATCGTCGGAGGCAACGGCGGCCAGTTCCTCGAACATCGCGCGCCACGGCGCAGGGCTGCCGGCGCGCAGCATGTCGGCGGCGGGCGCGCGGGCGCAATATTCGTCGATCCAGCGCCGGGCGTGGAGTCCGGCATCGAACAGCGGCGCGGCGGGCGGGGAGGCGGCATCGTTCGCCATGGGGAACAGGCGGTCTCCAGCGAAGGGGCAGGCTTGGGCAGGTGTCACGGATCGATGCGGCCGCGCAACACCAATCTATCGGCCGCCGCCATTCCCTTACACCGGCGTTCCGCCTAGAGCGCGGCGCATGTCGGTGGACTCTCTTGGCCAGGCGCCCGCCGATTGGCGGGGCGAAGCGCGCGCATTGGCGCGGCTGGCGGGGCCGCTGGTCGCGGCGAATCTCTTGCAGATGGCGGTGTTCGCCATCGACGTGGTCTTCGTCGCGCGGTTGGGCGCGGTGCCGTTCGCGGCGGCGACGCTGGGCGTGTTCCTGTTCCATATCCTCGGCTTCGGCATGGTCGGGCTGGTCGGCGCGGCCGAGCCGCTCATCGCGGCCGCGATCGGCCGGCGGGTCGGCGCGGTGCGGCAGGTGCGCCGTTCGTTCCGCATGGGGATGTGGCTGGCCGTCGCGGGCGGGCTGGTCGCGATGCTGGTGCTGAACCTCACCGCGCCGTTGCTGCGTCTCGCCGGGCAGGATGCGGCGGTCGCGGCGCAGGCGGGCGCGTTCTGCCGCATCCTGTCGCTGGCGGTGATCCCGGCGGTGCTGTCCGCGCTGATGCGGATGACGGCGGCGGCGCTGGGACAGCCGGGCTGGGCGCTGCTGGTGACGGCGATCAGCCTCGTGGTCGGGCTGTTGGCCAATTACGCACTGGTCTTCGGTCATTTCGGCCTGCCGGCCCTGGGCCTGCGCGGATCGGCGCTGGCCAGCGTCACCGTCTCCGTGACCGCGACCTTCGCCTATGCCCTGATCCTGTGGCGCGACCGGCGGCTGCGCCGCTTCCACCTGTTCGGTCGCTGGTGGCGGCCGGAGGGGGCGCGCATGGTCGAGATCGCGACGCTGGGCGCGCCGATCGCGCTCGGCTGGATCGCGGAGGGCGGGCTGTTCGGCAGCGCGGGCCTGTTGATGGGGCGTATCTCCGTCACCGCGATCGATGCTCATGCGGTCGCGCTCAACATCGCCGCCATCGCCTTCCAGATTCCGTTCGGCATCGCCCAGGCGGCGACGATCCGGGTCGGCTTCGCCTATGGCGCGAAGGATGCCCTGTGGGTCGCGCGCGCCGGCCGGGTGGCGATCGTCAGCGGCATCGGCGTGATGGCCGCGACCGCCATGCTGCTCTGGGCGGTGCCGGGCCTGCTGGTGCGCCTCTATGTCGATCCCGCGACCCAGGGCGCGGAGGCGGCGCTGGCGATCGAGCTGCTCGGCGTGGCCGCGCTGTTCCAGCTGTTCGACGGCGCGCAGGCGGTGGCGGCGGGCGTGCTGCGCGGCGTGCAGGATACACGCGTGCCGATGATGCTCCAGATCTTCGGCTATTGGGCGATCGGATTCGTCATCGCCGCGCTGCTCGCCTTTCCGCTCGGGATGGGCCCGATGGGGGTGTGGTGGGGACTGGCGGCGGGGCTGGGCGTGGTGTCGGCGCTGCTGCTGTGGCGCTGGCATGGCCGGCGCGCACTGATCCTTGCATCATAGATCAACAAGATAGCGGGAATTCCGATCCAAGCCGAGACGATCGGGCCGAACAGCATCTTTCCCCGCCCGGCGGGTCTGATATGATCGCCGGCATGTTGGGTGTGGGCGCCAAGATCGACGAGACCGGAACGCTGATCCGCGATGGCGGGGCTTTCTATCTGCGCCGCGACCAGGGCGGCCGGTACGAACTGGAACTCCACCGCACCCCCGTCGACCTGGTCGAGAAGCGCGTGCGGCTGGTCGGTACGCTGGTTGGCCCGGCGCTGGTCAATGCCGATGGGGTCGCACCCGCCGAGTGAGGAAGGTCGGCGGCGGCAATGCCGCGCCGCCCGTTCGGTTCCGAAAAATTTCACCAGCCCCCGTTGACGGTGGGTAGGGCCCGCCACATATCCCGGTCGTTGGCACTCGCATCAGCAGAGTGCCAGAAATTTGTAACACTGACCAAAAGGGACACCTAGCAATGAACTTTCGTCCGTTGCACGACCGCGTCCTCGTCCGCCGCGTCGAGGCGGAAGAGAAGACGGCTGGCGGGATCATCATCCCCGATACCGCCAAGGAAAAGCCCCAGGAGGGCGAGGTCGTCGCCGCCGGTTCGGGCGCCAAGGCCGAGGACGGCAAGGTCACTCCGCTGGACGTGAAGGCCGGCGACCGCGTGCTGTTCGGCAAGTGGTCCGGCACCGAGGTCAAGGTGAATGGTGAGGATCTCCTCATCATGAAGGAATCCGACATCCTCGGGATCGTCGGCTGATCCCAGTCACCGCCCCGGCCGCAGGACGGCCGGGTCTCTTCCCCCATTCTTCCGGCACCTGCCGGACACATTCCATCGAAAGGTCAGCCCCATGGCAGCCAAGGACGTGAAATTCAGCCGCGACGCGCGCGAGCGCATCCTGCGCGGCGTCGACATCCTCGCCGACGCGGTGAAGGTGACGCTCGGCCCGAAGGGCCGCAACGTCGTGATCGACAAGAGCTTCGGCGCGCCCCGCATCACCAAGGACGGTGTGTCGGTCGCCAAGGAGATCGAGCTCAAGGACAAGTTCGAGAACATGGGCGCGCAGATGGTGCGCGAAGTGGCCTCGAAGACCAACGACATCGCGGGTGACGGCACCACCACCGCCACCGTGCTGGCGCAGGCGATCGTCCGCGAGGGCATGAAGTCGGTCGCGGCCGGCATGAACCCGATGGACCTGAAGCGCGGCATCGACCTGGCGGTCATCAAGGTCGTCGAGGATCTGAAGGCCCGCTCCAAGCCGGTCGCCGGTTCGCAGGAAGTCGCCCAGGTCGGCATCATCTCCGCCAATGGCGACCGTGAGGTCGGCGAGAAGATCGCGGAAGCGATGGAGAAGGTCGGCAAGGAAGGCGTCATCACCGTCGAGGAGGCCAAGGGTCTCGAGTTCGAGCTGGACGTCGTCGAGGGCATGCAGTTCGACCGCGGCTATCTGTCGCCCTACTTCATCACCAACCCGGAGAAGATGACGGTCGAGCTGAGCGACCCGTACATCCTGATCCACGAGAAGAAGCTGTCGAACCTGCAGGCGATGCTTCCGATCCTGGAAGCGGTCGTCCAGTCGGGCCGTCCGCTCCTGATCATCGCCGAGGACATCGAGGGCGAGGCGCTCGCCACGCTGGTGGTGAACAAGCTGCGCGGCGGCCTGAAGGTCGCGGCCGTCAAGGCACCCGGCTTCGGCGATCGTCGCAAGGCGATGCTCGAGGACATCGCGATCCTGACCAAGGGCGAGGTGATCTCCGAGGATCTCGGCATCAAGCTCGAGACCGTCACGCTCGGGATGCTCGGCACCGCCAAGCGCGTCACCATCGACAAGGACAACACCATCGTCGTCGACGGCGCGGGTGAAGCCGATGCGATCAAGGGTCGCACCGATGCGATCCGTCAGCAGATCGAGGTCACGACCTCGGACTATGACCGCGAGAAGCTCCAGGAGCGTCTCGCGAAGCTGGCCGGCGGCGTCGCCGTCATCAAGGTCGGCGGCTCGACCGAGGTCGAGGTGAAGGAGCGCAAGGACCGCGTCGACGACGCGCTGCACGCGACCCGCGCAGCGGTCGAAGAGGGCATCGTCCCCGGTGGCGGCACCGCGCTGCTCTACTCGACCAAGGCGATCGACGGCCTGACCGGCGCGAACGAGGACCAGACCCGCGGCGTCGACATCGTGCGTCGCTCGCTGACCGCGCTGGTGCGCCAGATCGCGCAGAATGCCGGCCATGACGGTGCGGTCGTGTCGGGCAAGCTGCTCGACCAGACCGACACGTCGTTCGGCTTCAACGCCGCGACCGACACCTATGAGAACCTGGTCTCGGCCGGCGTGATCGACCCGACCAAGGTCGTGCGCACCGCGCTCCAGAACGCGGCCTCGGTCGCTGGCCTGCTGATCACGACCGAAGCGGCCGTGAGCGAGCTGCCGGACGACAAGGCGGCGGCCCCCGTGATGGGTGGCGGCATGGGCGGCATGGGCGGCATGGACTTCTAAGCCGCTGCCGGGAAAGCGGATCGGCCTCGGGTCGGTCCGGTTTTCCGGACGCTCTGTCCACAGACGAAGAAGCCGGGGAGGGCGACCTCTCCGGCTTTTTTGCGTCCGGGTTCCGGGAAGCCGGGTCGACCCCGGCCTGTTCCCCGCCTGACCGCGCAACATCCGGTGGGGAACGGCGTTTCCCGCGCCATGAGCCGCGCCGACAACCCCCGCATCCCCCTGAACAGCATCATCTTCGGCTTCGGGCCGATGCTGCCGCTCGCCCTTGCCGCACTCGGGGCCTGGCTGCTGCTGCCGCCCTGGCCGATGCTGGCGGTGCGGCTGGCGATCATCTGGGGCGCAATGATCCTGATCTTCGTCGCCGGGGTGCGGCGCGGGTTCGGCTTCGGCAATCCGCGCGCATCGACCGGGGTCGAGATCGCGACGATGCTCGCCTATTTCGTACCGGCGGGACTGGCGCTGGTCGTGCCGGTCGGGTCGATCGCGCTCGTGCTGCTGTTGGTCGGCTATGTGCTGGTGCCGGTGCTCGACACGCATGCGGCGCGGGCCGGGAATGCGCCCGCCCATTTCGCCCATTTGCGCTGGCCGCAAATGGCGATCGCCATCGTCTCGGTCGCGGCGCTGCTACTTTATGTCGTTCGCGTCTAGGACCCGGTGACGTGCCCCTGACCGGCGATCGTCATTGCGAGCGAAGCGAAGCAATCCACCGCCGCGCGCGACGCCCCGGATTGCTTCGCTGAGTTCGCAATGACGGCTTGGGGCGACCCGATGTCATCCGCGTCTAGGGCGCGGAAGGCACCGGTCAGCCCCGCCGCACGCCGACGGTCTTGAAGGGCAGGGGCTCCTGCGGCGGGGTCGCAGGCTGCGCCAGTTCGCACTGCCACAGGCCGACATCGATCCAGCGGCCGTGCTTGTAGCCGACCTCGCGCTGCACCCCCGCCCGGCGAAAGCCGACCGCCTCGTGCAGCGCGATCGAGCCGTCATTGGGCAGCGCGATCCGCCCGACGGCCTGGGTGAAGCCCTGCGCCCGCAGCGTCTCGACCAGCGCACCATAAAGCAGCCGTCCCGCCCCGCGCCGCTGCGCGGCATCGGCGACATAGATGCTCGTCTCGACGGTCCAGCGATAGGCCGCGCGGGGGTGGAAGGCGCTGGCATAGGCATAGGCGAGGACGCCGCCCTGTTCCTCGCCCTGCGTCGCGACCATCCAGGGATAGAGGCTCTGGCTGGCATCCATCCGCGACCGCATCGTCTCGGCGTCGGGGGCCTCTTCCTCGAACGAGGCCGCGCCGATCAGCACATGCGGCGCATAGATCGCCGCGATCGCCGCCGCGTCGCCGGGCTGGGCGGCACGGATCGCGATCACAGGCCGACCCGCGCCAGGATCAGGTCGAGCAGCCGGGCATCCTGCTCTTGGGACAGGCTGGGGCCGATGCCGCCGCATTCCAGGCAGCGCGCCTGGACCGATCCGCCCATCGCCAGCCGCCGGGCGTCGCCCAACGCCTGCGCGACCAGCCCACGGCGTTCGGCGGCGATCCGGGCGAAGCTGTCGCCGGCCGGGCTGCTGCTGTCGTCGTCGCGGTCGGCGACCGAGCCGGCGAAGCGGGCCAGCCAGCCCGGCTCCTTCTCCAGATAGACGGCATGAACCTTCGCGGGGTCGAGTTTCGCCTGGCGCGCGGCATAGGCAATCGCGTCCGACAGGCCGCCGAACTGGTCGACCAGGCCGATCTGACGGGCGGTGCCGCCGTCCCACACCCGACCCTGGCCGATCTCGTCGACCCGCGCCGGGGTCATCCGCCGCGCCTGGGCGACGCGGCCGATGAACTCGCGATAGCCATTCTCGATATTGGCCTGGAGGATCGCGTCGAGCTCGGGCGTGGTGCCGGCGAACAGGTCGGGCTGGCCCGACAGCGGCGTGGTGCGGACGCCGTCGGCGGTGACGCCGATCTTGGCCAGCGCCGATTCGAAGGTCGGCAGGATCGCGAAGATGCCGATCGAGCCGGTGATGGTGTTCGGCTCGGCGAAAATATGGTCGCCCGCCGTCGACACCCAATAGCCGCCCGACGCCGCGACGCCGCCCATCGAGATGGTGATCGGCAGGCCGCGCCGCTTCGCCGCCAGCACCGCCTGGCGGATCTGCTCCGACGCCATGGCCGAGCCGCCGGGCGAATCGACGCGGACGACGACGGCCTTGAGGTTCTTGGTCGCCAGCCCGTCCAGCATCGCCTTGGACACGGTATCGCCCGCGGCGGTGCCGGGGCCGGCCTTGCCGTCGACGATGTCGCCGGCGACGGTCAGCACGCCGATCGCGTCGCCGGCGGTGGACAGCGGGTTGGCGCCGACCCAGGCGTCATAGCCGATGGTGCGGAAGCTGCCGATCGGCTTGCCGCTCTCGCTCCCGACGATCTTGGCGACGCGCTGGCCGAAGGCGAAGCGGTCGCCCAGCTTGTCGACGATGCCGGCGCGCAGGTTCGCCTGGGCGATGTTGCCGTTGGCGGCGACCACCAGCGCCTGCGGATTGCCGAGGAAGGCGGCGATCTGCGCCTTGGGACGGGTCTGCTTGATGCCGCCGATCCACTGGTCGAGCAGCGAGCCGTAGAGCGCCTGCGACGCGGCGCGCGCATCCGGGCTCTGGTCGGTGCGGGTATAGGGTTCGACGAACGACTTGTAGCGACCAACGCGATAGACATGGGTGTTGATGCCCAGCTTGTCGATCAGGCCCTTGTAGTAGAGCTGCGTACCGCCGGGGCCGGCGAACAGCGCGCCGCCTTGGGGATTGATCCATACCTCGCTGGCGGCGGCGGCCAGGCGATAGCTGGCATCGGTATAGCCGGTCGCATAGGCCAGCACCGGCTTGCCCGCCTGGCGCACGCGGACCAGCGCGTCGGCGATCTCGCCCAGCGGGGCCGGATAGGCGCCGCCGAACCGGTCGAGGTCGAGCACCACCGCCTTGACCCGTGCGTCCGTGCGCGCGGCGTCGATCGCGCGGATCACGTCGCGCAGCCGGTACTGGCGCGGTGCTTCCCGGCCCGACAGCGCGGCGAAGGCGGCGGGTTCGGCCGGCTGCTCGACGACCGCGCCGTCGAAGTCGAGCAGCAGGGCGCCCGGCGCGATTGCCTTGGTGCCCGGCCGGGCGTTGAGCGCCGCGAACAACAGGCCGAAGAACAGCAGCATGGCGACCAGCACCAGCCCGTCCTTCACTGCCACCAAGAGTTTCCAGACGCCGCGAACCAGGCGCCAGCCGGTGCGCCGCCGCCGGGGCTGGCCATCGGTGAAGGAGGGAGCGCCGCTGGCGGCCGGGACGGTGGTGTCGGTCATGCCCAAGGGCTAATCGAAGCGCCGCGCCGTGGCAACGGCGCGGTGAGGGACGGCGGCCGGGGGACGGCACGGATTGCGGGCCGGGCATGGATGGCGGCGACTTCACGGCATATTAACACGTCCGTCACGGCCGGTTGACTTGGGCTTCACCCCCCCGTAAACGGACCGCGCCTTGGCGGGAAAGCTCGCCGTTTGCGCGCTTTCCCCTGGCCAATATCGCAAGATGTTCGGAGGATGGCACGTGGCGGAAAGCGAACCCGGACAGGACTTCGACGATGCGGAGGACCCGCGGCTGGCGGCGCTCGATGAGCGGCTGCGACAGGCCAGGGTCCAGGAGGCGTCGCGATCGGGGGTGAAGCAGGACACGGACCGGGGCTATTCCCAGGGTAACCGCGTCATCTCGGCCCTGATTGGAAGTCTCGTCGGCAGCGCGCTGATCGGCTGGCTCATCGACCGCTGGTTCGGCACGACGCCCTGGGGACTGATCGTGATGCTGTTCCTGGGGATAGCGGTCGCGTTCAGGCAGATTATTCGTATCGGCAACGAGCGCCCGGAGTAATCCGAGCGCTTTTTCGTAGGTTGGAGCTAGAGAGCAGTGGCGGCAGCGGAAGGCGGCAAGATCGACCCCATGCACCAGTTCCTGATCGAGCCCGTGCTCGGTCGGCACTGGATCGTCGGCGGGTACGACCTGTCCTTCACCAATTCGGCGCTGTGGATGGTGGTGACCCTCGCCAGCCTGTGGCTGTTCATGCTGGGCGGCATGAAGCGCGAGCTGGTGCCCGGTCGCTGGCAGGCGGCGGTGGAGGGCTTCACCGGCTTCGTCTCGTCGATGCTCACCTCGAACATCGGACCGGAGGGCAAGCGGTTCATCCCCTATGTCTTCTCGCTGTTCATGTTCATCCTGTTCGCCAACATCCTGGGCCTGCTGCCCTTCGGCATCGTGCCGGGTGTCCACCCCTTCACCGTGACCAGCCATCTGACGGTCACCGGCGTGCTGGCGATCATCTCCTTCGCGATCGTGCTGATCGTCGGCTTCGGTCGCCACGGCTTCCACTTCTTCTCGCTCTTCGTGCCGCACGGCACGCCGCCGCTGATGATCCCGCTGATCTTCGTGGTCGAGCTGATGAGCTTCCTGGTCCGTCCGTTCAGCCTGGGACTGCGACTGTTCGTCGCGATGACCGCCGGACACATCCTGCTGAAGGTGCTGGCCGCGTTCGTCGTCAACGGCATCAATCTGGGCGGCGGCTATATCGCGATCGTGACGCTGCCCAGCTTCCTGCTGATGATCGGCATCACCCTGCTCGAACTGCTGGTGGCGGCGATCCAGGCCTATGTGTTCGCGCTGCTGACCTCGGTCTATCTCAACGATGCGGTGAACCTGCACTGAGAGCCGGGGGCGCCGGCCCCGATTTCGACTTTCCCTTGAACGTGTGTTTTTGAACTGGAGAATATGATGGATCCGCAAGCTGCAAAGATGATCGGTGCCGGCCTGGCCGCGATTGGCATGGGCATCGCCGCGCTGGGCGTGGGCAATGTGTTCGCGAAGTTCCTCGAAGGCGCGCTGCGCAATCCGGGCGCGGCCGACAGCCAGCAGGGCCGCCTGTTCATCGGTTTCGCGGGCGCCGAGCTGCTCGGCCTGCTCGCCTTCGTGACGATGATCATCCTGGTGTTCGTCGCCCAATAAGCGATTCCCCGACCGGTCGCCTTTCGCGCGGCCGGTCGGCATCAGAGGACGCCCATGCCCCAGATTTCCCAGATCGCCGCGACCTATGCTTCGCAGATCTTCTGGCTGCTCATCACCTTCGGCCTGCTGTATTTCGTGGTGGGCAAGGGGATGGTGACCAAGATCGTGTCCACGGTCGACGCGCGCGAACAGCGCATCGCCGGCGATCTCGCCGCGGCGGAAGCGGCGCGCGCCCAGGCGGACCGCGTCGAAGAGGCGTGGCGCATCGAAATGGACGCCGCGCGCAATGCCGCGATGGCGGAGACCGCCAGCGCCAAGGCGCAGGCGGTGCAGTCGGCCGAACAGCAGGTCAAGGCGGCGGATGCCGACCTGGCCGAGCGGATCGGCCATCATGAACTTGCGATCGCCAACGCCAAGGCGGAGGCGCTCGCCACGCTGGAGACGGTGGCGGCCGAGGCTGCGCGCGACCTGGTCGCGAAGCTGTCCGGCGTCGGCGTGACGGTCGATCAGGCCGCCCATGCGGTGCGGGAGGTGCGGGCGCATGGCTAATCACGGTACATCCCCGGCCGCGGCGGCGGTCGAGCAGACCGATCTCAGCCAGCGGCCGATCAAGGGTGCGGACGGCATGACCGGCGAAACGACCGCCGGCACCGAGCATCACGTCGCCTCGCCCACCGCGCTGGGGCTCGACTCCACCGGCTGGGTGGCGGTGGCAGCGATCGTCGTGATCGCGCTGATGCTGTGGAAGCGGGTGCCGGCGCTGATCGGCGGGATGCTCGATGCGCGCATCGCGACGATCCGCTCGCAGCTCGACGAGGCGGGCAAGCTGCGCGCCGAGGCGGAAGCGCTGCGGACCGAATATGAGGCCAAGGCCCGGTCGGCGCACGAGGATGCCGAGGAGATGCGCCGCCACGCGCATCAGGAGGCGCATGCGATCGTCGTCAAGGCCAAGGCGGATGCCGAGGCGCTGATGGCCCGCCGCGCCAAGATGGCCGAGGACAAGATCGCCGCCGCCGAGCGCGCTGCGATCGCCGAGGTCCGGGCGCGGGCGGCCGATGCGGCGGCCAAGGCGGCCGGCGTGCTGATCGCGGAACATCACGGCGTCGAGTCCGACCGGCTGATGGTCAATCGCGCGATTGCGGGACTGGGACGGCCGAACTGATCCCTTCGGGGCGTCACGGCGCTGCGGCCTCCGGGATCGGCGACAAGGGGGCGGCCTTCGGGTCGCCCTTTTGCGTTTCTCGCGCCCTGTCGACGCGGCGGGTAGCGCGTTCGCCATGGCACTGGTCGCCCGTGCCCTCTCGAACGCGGCAGCGTGTAGGGCTCGGGATCGTCGTGTCGGCGGAGCGGGACGGATCGTCGCACCGGGCGTTGAAGGTGACGGTAGGCACTCGCTCGCCACCCATGGAAGGAACCCCCATGTCCTGGCTGATCCTGGCGGTCGCCGTCTGTACCGAGGTCGCCTGGGCGCTCAGCCTGAAATGGGCGACGGATATCGGCACCTGGGCCGCGGGCAGCGTGCCAATCGTGCTGAGCTTCGCCACCATGGGCATGTTGGCGCTGGCGATGCGCGGGCTGCCGGCGGGGACCGCCTATTCGGTGTGGAGCGGCCTGGGCGCGGTCGGCGTGATCCTGGGCGGGATGGTGCTGTTCGGCGACCGGGTCAGCCTGGCGCAGGCCGGCTTCATGGCCCTGACCGTGATCGGCGTGGTCGGCACCAAGCTGCTGTCGCCGCACTGATTCCCGAGCGGCGATGCGCCCTAGCGATGGAGTCGTCGCGTCCCTAAATCAGCCGATAATGTCCCAGCCCACCTCCGACCGCTTCAATGAGGAAAGCGCCACCTTCGCCATTCGCGGGGCCGATACGCCCGACCTGGACGCGGGGCTGGCGGCGATCCGCAACGTGCTGAAGACGCTGCCGCAACGCTCGGGCGTCTACCGGATGCACGATTCGCGCGGCGACATCCTGTACATCGGCAAGGCGCGGTCGCTGAAGCAGCGGGTCGCCAATTACACGCAGGTCAACGGCCTGCCCAAGCGGCTGCAACGCATGGTGTCGCAGACCCGGTCGATGACGATCGTCACCACCAACAACGAGGCCGAGGCGTTGCTGCTCGAGGCGCAGCTGATCAAGCGCTACCGCCCGGCCTATAATGTGCTGCTGCGCGACGACAAAAGCTTCCCCTTCATCCTGCTGCGGGCCGATACCGACTTCCCGCGCGTGCAGAAGCATCGCGGCGCCCGGCGCGCGGTCGGCAATTACTACGGCCCCTTCGCCAGCGCGGGATCGGTCAACAACACGCTGAACGCGCTGCAGAAGCTGTTTCTGCTGCGCTCCTGCACCGATGGGTTCTTCAAGACGCGCGACCGACCCTGCCTGCTCTACCAGATCAAGCGCTGCTCGGCCCCCTGTGTCGGCCGGATCGACAAGGCCGGCTATGCCGAACTGGTATCCGACGCGAAGGACTTCCTGGCCGGCAAGTCGACCCAGGTGCAGGCGAAGCTCGGCGTGCAGATGCAGGCGGCAGCCGAGGCGATGGATTTCGAGCTGGCGGCGCTGTTGCGCGACCGGTTGCGCGCGCTGACCTTCGTGCAGGGGACGCAGGCGATCAATGCGGAGGGCGTCGGCGATGCCGATGTCTTCGCGCTGGCGTGCCAGGACGGGGTGATCGGCATCCAGGCCTTCTTCATTCGCGGCGGCCAGAATTGGGGGCATCGCAGCTTCTTTCCGACCCACACCAACGAGGTGCCGGAGGAGGAAGTGTTCGTCAGCTTCCTGACGCAGTTCTATGAGGAGGTGCCGCCCGCGCGCACCATCCTGCTTGATCGCGAACTGGCGGAGGGTGAGCTGCTGGCGCAGGCGCTGGGCGAGGCGGCGGGCTACAAGATCGCGCTGTCGATGCCGCAGCGGGGCGATCGTCGCCGGTTGATGGACCAGGCCAAGCGCAACGCGGTCGAGGCGCTGGAGCGGCGGCTGGCGGAGAGCACCACGCAAGCGAAATTGCTGCGCGAGGTGGCGGACCTGTTCGAACTGCCCGAGCCGCCGGCGCGGATCGAGATCTACGACAACAGCCATATCCAGGGCAGCCATGCGCTGGGCGCGATGGTGGTCGCCGGGCCGGAGGGGTTCCGCAAGGGCGAGTATCGCAAGTTCAACATCCGCAACAAGGATACGGTGCCCGGCGACGATTTCGGCATGATGCGCGAGGTGTTCACCCGTCGCTTTGGTCGCGCGCAGGCGGAGGACCCGGACCGCGACTCCGGCACCTGGCCCGACCTGGTGCTGATCGATGGCGGGCGCGGGCAGCTCAATGCGGCGCGCACGGTGCTGGAGGATCTGGGGATCGAGGATGTCTGCCTGGTCGGCGTCGCCAAGGGGCCGAACCATGGCCGCGAGGGGCGCGAGGTGTTCCACCTGCTCGACGGGCGCGAACTGACGCTGCCGGTCAATGCGCCGGTGCTCTTCTACCTCCAGCGATTGCGCGACGAGGTCCACCGGTTCGCGATCGGCGCGCACCGGGACAAGCGCGCCAAGGCGATCGGGGCGAGCCCGCTGGACGAGGTGCCCGGCATCGGTCCGGCCCGCAAGAAGGCGCTGCTGATGCATTTCGGCACCGCCCGCGCGGTGCGCAACGCCAGCCTGGAGGATCTGAAGCGCGCGCCCGGCGTGTCGCAGGCGGTGGCGCAGCAGGTCTACGACTTCTTCCACGCGCGCTGAGCCGAAAAGCCACCGTCCGTCCATTGCTCCTGCACCGCGCCCGGCTACAAGACGGGTCGGGGCCGGGGTTGCGCCCATGGGGGGGAACGGAAATGCGACGGATGATGGCGGCGGCGCTGGTTGCGCTGCTGACGGGGACGGCCTGGGCCGGCGAGGCGCCGCTCTACCAGCCGGTCCCCGACTGGGTGACGCCGGCGCCGCCGATCGGCCCGGTCGGCAAGTCCGCCACCGCGCCCGTCGCGCTCCTGTTCGACACGCAGCAGCGGCTGAAGGACGGGCAGGTCTGGAGCTATGTCGATACCGCCAACCGCATGGCATCGGCCGAGATCCTCCAACAGGCGGGCACGATCAGCATCCCCTGGCAGCCGGATCATGGCGACCTGATCGTCCACCGGCTGGAGATCGTGCGCGGCCCCGAGCATATCGACCTGCTCGCGCCCGGGGCGAAGCGCTTCACCGTCCTGCGCCGCGAGCAGCAGCTGGAACAGCGGCAGGTCAACGGCATCATCACCGCCACGCTCCCGATCGAGGGGCTGCGGATCGGCGACGTGGTGCATTTCACCTTCTCCACCACCAGCCGCGACGCGGCGCTGAAGGGGCAGGTGCAGACCGTCGCGCCCCTGCCCGCGACGCCGGCGCGGTTCGGCTTCGTGCGCACGCGGCTGCTCTGGCCGGCGACCGATCCGATCCACTGGAAGACCTATGCCGAGGGGGTGAAGCCGGTCGAGCGCACGGTCGCGGGCGTGCATGAATGGGTGGTCGAGGGCGTATTGCCCAAACAGCCCGAATGGCCCGGCGACATGCCGGCGCGCTTCAACCGTCCGGTGGTGGTGGAGGCGTCGAGCTATGCCGGCTGGGCGGACGTGTCCAAGGCGGTCGCACCGCTGTTCGCCACCACCGGCCTGATCCCGGCGGGCAGCCCGCTGGCGGCGGAAGTGGCCCGGATCGCGGCGGCCGAGAGCGATCCGGTCAAGCGCGCGGCGCTGGCGCTCGATCTGGTGCAGGACAAGGTGCGCTATCTCTACAACGGCCTGGACGGCGGCAATTACCGGCCGCAGACGCCGGCGGAGACCTGGTCGCTGCGCTATGGCGATTGCAAGGCCAAGACGCTGTTGCTGCTCGCGCTGCTGCATGGCCTGGGGATCGAGGCGGAGGCGGTGCTGGCCCCGGCGCGGCTGGGCGATGTCGTCGACGACCGGCTGCCGCTGCCGGGGGCGTTCGACCATGTGCTGGTGCGCGCGACGATCGGCGGCGAGCCGCTGTGGCTGGACGGGACGATGAGCGGCACGCGGCTGGCCGATATCCGCGACGTGCCGGGCTTTCGCCGGGTATTGCCGTTGCGCGCGGGCGGGGCGGACTTGCTGGAGGTGCCGTTCCGCGCCAATGCCCGGCCGGACGGCGAGGTCAGCCTGACGCTGGACCAGAGCGCGGGCATCCGCCTGCCGACGCTGATGACGGTGCGCGTCCAGTTCCGCGGGCAGACGGGCTCGATGATCGGGCTGGTCGCCGACCAGGCGACGGCCGAGCAGCGGCGCGACATGGTGCAGGAGGTGGTCGGCAAGCTGGTCGGCGAGGCGCGGCTGGACGATGAGACGCTGGCCTACGACCCCGCCACCGGCATCGGGACGATGACGGCGAGCGGGACGCTGGGCTCCGGCTGGGCCGTGGAGCGGGAGCGGCGACGCTACGTGCTCGACCGGACGGTCGGGCAGATCGATTTCAGCCCCGACCGTGCGCGACCGGCCTGGCGGGCGTTGCCGGTGACCATCGCTGGCCCGGAACGCGCAATCTATCGGAGCCGGTTGATCCTCCCCAAGGGCGTGGACGGCTTCACGCTGGGCGGCGACACGGCGCTGGCCGAGACGATCGCCGGTCGTACCATCACCCGACATGCCAGGATGACGGGCAATGTGGTCGAGGTCGAGGACGAGATGGTGGGCACGGCGCGCGAGATCGCGCCGGAACAGGTGGCGGCGGCGCGCGCCCGCGTCGCGCTGGCCAAGACGCGCCTGCTGGAGGTGGTCGCACCCGATGGGCAGTCGTCGATGTACGCCAATGTCGTCGCGGCGCGGCGCACGGGGGCGCTCAAGCCGCTGATGGCGGCCTATGCCCGGTCGATCGCGCATGATCCGGAGGATCGCGAGGTCTATCTGAACAGGGCGCGCTTCCTGGCCGGCATCTACGACTATGCGGCCGCGATCCCCGACGTGACCAAGGCGCTGTCGATCGAGCCGGACGTGAACACCTATCTGTGGCGCGCCGGCCTCTATGCGACGATCGGCGACGAGGCGAAGCGCAAGGCCGATCTGGAAGAGGCGCTGGCCCTGGACCCCGCAGGCATGGCGGCGGTGCTGTCGATGGCCAATTACCGCATGTCCGCCGGTGAGAAGGATGCGGCGCTGGCCATGGTGCAGGAGCATGTCGAGGCCGGCGGCAAGGAGGCGGCGCAATATCTGGCGTCCAAGGCGGACCTGCTGGGCATGGCGGGGCGCGCCGACGATGCGCTGGCGGCGATGGACGAGGCGCTGGCGCAGAGCCCCAACGATTCCGACCTGCTCAACCAGCGCTGCTGGCTGAAGGCGACGCTCAACGTCCAGCTCGATTCGGCGCTGAAGGATTGCACCCGCGCCATCGAACTCAGCGACAGCCGGCTGGCCGCGCTGGATAGCCGGGCGGTGGTCCATTACCGGATGGGGCATCTGGATCAGGCGATGGCCGACATCGAGGAGGTGTTGAAGACGCAACCCGACCAGGCCGCCACGCTCTACATGCGCGGCGTCATCCGCAATCGTCAGGGCAAGACCGCAGAGGCCAAGGCTGACCTGACGGCCGCGCGCACCATCTGGCCCCAGGTCGACCGGGACTATGGTCGCTGGGGGATCAAGGCCTGATCCTGCCGGCCCTGCCCCGACCACTCGCGGGGACGGGGCAGGGCGCCTATATCGCGGCGATGCACCTGATCGCCGACGCCATCCTGCTCGCGACCCGTCAGCATGGCGAGCATGGCGCGGTCGCACGGGCGCTGACCCGTGGCGACGGGGTGCAGCCCGGCTATGTGCGGGGCGGGCGGTCGCGGATGCTGCGCCCGGTGCTCCAGCCGGGCAATATGCTGCGTGGCGAATGGCGGGCGCGGACGGTGGAGCAATTGCCGGCGCTGACCGTGGAGATGCTGCACAGCCGCGCCGCGCTCCATGCCGAACCGCTTGCCGCCGCCGCCATCGCCTGGGTGACGGCGCTGACCGCGACCGCGCTGCCCGAGGCGCAGCCCTATCCCTATCTCTATGACGGGTTGGACGGCGTGCTGACCGCGATCGAATCGGCCCCGTCCGCGCGCGGCTGGGCCGGGGCGGTGGTGCGGTTCGAATTGCTGCTGCTTGCCGAACTGGGATTTGGCCTGGATCTGGAGCGCTGCGTGGTGACAGGCCTGACGGAGGATCTGGCCTATGTCAGCCCGCGCAGCGGCGGCGCGGTGTCGCGCGGCGCGGCGGTGGGATATGAGGACAAGTTACTGCGATTGCCGGAATTTCTCTTGGCTGGTGGACAGCCGGACGGGGCCGCGATCACGCAGGGCTTCGCGCTTACCGGCCATTTCCTGGCCCGCGACCTGCTGACTGAGCGCCGGGCCGAACCGCTGCCCGCGCGCGACCGGCTGATCGACGCGGTGAAGAGGGCGGTTGCGTGACGTCGCGCCGCCCGGCAAGGGCGGCGGCGGAGGTAGTCATGTCCCTGATCGCAGTGCTCGCCGGCGACGGCATCGGTCCCGAAGTCACCCAGGCCGCGCGCCAGGTGCTGGAGTCGCTGGACCTCGACCTGCGGTTCGAGGAAGCCCCGGTGGGCGGCGCGGCATACCGGGCGGCGGGCCATCCGCTGCCGGCCGAGACGCTGGCGCTGGCGGCGCGCGCCGACGCGATCCTGTTCGGCGCGGTCGGCGATCCCGAATTCGACTCGCTGGAGCGCGCGTTGCGCCCTGAACAGGCGATCCTGGGCCTGCGCAAGGAACTGGCGCTGTTCGCCAATCTGCGCCCCGCCAAGCTGTTCGCCGGGCTGGAGGACGCCTCGGCGCTCAAGCCCGAGATCGCGCGCCGGATCGACCTGGTGATCGTGCGCGAGCTGAACGGCGACGTCTATTTCGGCGAGAAGAGCCAGGGCAGGACCCCGGCCGGCCTGCGCGAGGGCCGCGACCTGATGCGCTATGACGAGGCGGAGGTGGCGCGAATCGCCCGGGTCGGCTTCGACACCGCACGCACCCGCCGCAGCCGGCTCTGCTCGGTCGACAAGGCGAACGTGCTGGAGACCTCGCAGCTGTGGCGCGACGTGGTGGTCGAGGTGGCGCGCGACTATCCCGATGTCGCCCTGTCGCACATGTATGTCGACAATGCCGCGATGCAGCTCGTGCGCGATCCCGGCCAGTTCGACGTGATCGTCACCGGCAATCTGTTCGGCGACATCCTGTCGGACCAGGCGTCGATGTGCGCCGGGTCGATCGGGATGCTCCCCTCCTCCGCCCTGGATGACGCCGGCAAGGGGCTGTACGAGCCGATCCACGGCTCCGCGCCCGATATCGCGGGCCAGGGCAAGGCCAATCCGTGCGCCGCGATCCTGTCAGCGGCAATGATGCTGCGCCATTCGCTGCGCCGACCCGAGCCCGCCGACCGGATCGAGGCGGCGGTGGCGGCCGCGATCGCGGGGGGCGCGCGCACCGCCGATCTGGGCGGGGCGTTATCGACGCAGGGCATGACCGACGCGGTGCTCGCCGCGCTGTAATGGAGCGGTCGCTCGAACTGGCGGTCGTCGTCCCGACCTTCAACGAGCGGGGCAATGTCGCGGCCCTGGTCGCGCGACTGGACGCGGTGTTGGCGGGCCGGTGCTGGGAGGTGGTGTTCGTCGACGACGACAGCGCCGACGGCACGGCGGAGGCCGCCCGCGCGCTGGCGCGGCATGACCCCCGCGTCCGGGTGATCCAGCGCATCGGTCGGCGCGGCCTGTCGAGCGCGTGCATCGAGGGGATGTGCGCGACGGCCGCGCCCCTGGTCGCGGTGATGGACGGCGACCTGCAACATGACGAGGCGCTGTTGCCGCTGATGGCCGACCGGCTGGCGGCGGAGCCCGATCTCGACCTGGTGGTCGGCTCGCGCTTCGTGCCCGGCGGCGGCACGGGCGATTGGGACCGCGACCGGGTGGCCAAGTCGGCCTTCGCGACGCGGCTGTCGCAGGCGGTGCTGCGCGTCGACCTGCGCGATCCGATGAGCGGCTTCTTCATGATCCGCACCGGTATCGCGCGGGCGCTGGCGCCCCGGCTGCGCGCGATCGGCTTCAAGATCCTGCTCGACATCCTGACCGCCGCGCCCGCGCCCTTGCGCTTCGCCGAGCTTCCCTACGTCTTCCGCCTGCGCACCGAGGGGGAGAGCAAGCTCGACCATGTCGTGGCGATGGAGTTCCTGATCGCGCTCTACGACCGCCGCTTCGGGCGGATCGTGCCGGTGCGCTTCGCCATGTTCGCCGCGATCGGCGCGGTCGGCGTGGTGATGCACATGGCGGTGCTGATCCTGCTTCATCTGGGTCTCGGCACCGGCTTCCTGACGGCGCAGATCGCCGCAACGGCGGCGGCGATGACGGGCAATTTCTTCCTCAACAACGCCCTGACCTATCGCGACCGGCGGCTTCGCGGGGGCCCGGCGCTGTTCCGGGGATGGCTGTCCTTCTGCCTGGTGTGCGGGATCGGAGCCTTCGCCAATGTCGGCGTCGCCGCCTTCCTGCACGATGCGAAGACCGATACCTGGGCGGTGTCGGCGCTGGCCGGCGTGCTGGTGGGCGCGGTGTGGAATTACGCGCTGTCGCGGCGGTTCGTCTGGGGGCGGTACTAGGCCCAGCTGTCCAGCCATATCCAGCGTGCGAACGCGCCCGGTCCGGCGAGCGGCGCGGCGGACAGGATCGGGTAGAAATGCAGGAACAGCCCGACCGCCAGCATCACCACCACCTCGTCCCAATAGCGCAGCCGGGCGCGCCAATGGTCGAGCGCGACGGCCAGCACCACCGCCAGCCAGATGCTGGGAAGATAGTAATAATAGAAGAAGCCCAGCGATTTGGGGATCAGCGGCCAGATGGCGATGCTGCCGATCCACAGGCCCGCCGCCGCGCCCGGCCGGATCGCGCGGGTGCGCAGCCATGCGCCCGCACAGGCCAGCACCGCGAACAGCCCGCCCCACATCACCGCCGGGTTGCCGAGCAGCAGCACGCCGCGCTGCGCCCCGTCGACCGGCTCGTAGAGATACCAGATCGGCCGCCAGTCGAACGGCCATGTGTACCAGGCCGATTGATAGGTGTGCGCGGGCAGCACCTGGGTCTGTTGCTGGAACATGGTCCATTGGAACGGCAGCAGCGTCGCCAGCGTCAGCGGCTCCTGCACGTAGAAGAAGGCGGGGATAAAGGTCAGGAAATAGGTGGCGACGCTCACCCCGCCGAGCAGCGCCAGCGCCATGACCGGGCCCAGTCCCGGCCAGCGGTCCGGACGCCCGCGCCGCAGCAGCAGATAGGCGAGAGCGGCGAAGGCGACATAGGGGGCGGCGGTCCATTTGCAGGCGGTCGCCAGCCCCAGCAGCGCCGCGCCCAGGCCCCAGCGACGACGGACCTGCCTCGGCGCGCCCTCCATCGACCACAACAGGCTCGCCGCGCCCAGCACGACGAAGGCGGCCATGAACCCGTCCAGCATCGCGATCCGCGCCTGGACGAAGACGGTGAAGTTGACGAGGGTCAGCACCGCCGCGACCAGGGCGGGGCGCAGCCGCCGCGTGCCGAGCCACACCAGCGCGAACACACCCGCCACCACCGCCGAGCCGGCCAGCGTCGACAGCGCCCGCCAACCGAGCGGATCATCGCCGAACAGCCGGATGCCGAGCGCGATCAGCGCCTTGGCGAGCAGCGGGTGCTCGATATTCGCCGGGTGCGCCAGGGCCAGCAGCGTCCGCGCGGCGGGCACATAATGGACTTCGTCGAAATAGGGCTTGGACGGGATCGTCACCCGCCAGGCGAACAGCAGTTCTGCACATCCCGCGATCAGCAGGGCGAGCGGCAGGGGGCGGCGGAGGATCTGTGGCACGATCCTGCTTGTCCCTGCTTGCGGGCGCGGGAGCAAGACGGCAAAGCGGGCGCATGAAGCGCAAGACTGGCCAGGACCGTTCGATCACCACCCAATGGCGCCCCGCCACCCAGGCGATTCGGGGGGGGACCGCCCGTTCGGAATATGGCGAGACGTCGGAGGCGTTGTTCCTCACCTCGGGCTATGCCTATGACTGCGCCGGCGACGCCGCCGCGCGCTTCGCCGGCGAGCAGGACGGGATGACCTATTCCCGCCTCCAGAATCCCACCGTGCAGATGCTGGAGGAGCGGATCGCGCTGCTCGAAGGGGCGGAGGCGTGCCGCACCATGGCGTCGGGCATGGCGGCGATGACGGCGGTGCTGCTCAGCCAGTTGCAGGCGGGCGACCATCTGGTCGGGGGTCGCGCCGCCTTCGGTTCGTGCCGCTGGCTGACCGACACGCTGCTGCCCAAGTTCGGCATCGGCACCACCGTGGTCGACGCGCGCGATCCGCAGGCGTTCCTGGACGCGGTGAAGCCGGAGACCAAGGTCTTCTTCTTCGAGACCCCGGCCAATCCGACGATGGACATCGCCGACCTGTCGGCGATCTGCGCCATCGCGCGCGAGCGGGGGATCACGACGGTCGTCGACAATGCCTTCGCCACCCCCGCGCTCCAGCGGCCGATGGACTTCGGCGCGGACGTGACCGCCTATTCCGCCACCAAGATGATGGACGGGCAGGGCCGGGTGCTGGCCGGCGCGGTGTGCGGAACGCAGGATTTCATCGACAACACGTTGTTGCCCTTCACGCGCAACACCGGGCCGACGCTGTCGCCGTTCAACGCCTGGGTGGTGCTGAAGGGGCTGGAGACGCTCGACCTGCGCATCCGCCGCCAGTCGGAGAATTCGCTCAAGGTCGGTGCTTTCCTGGAAGGGCGGGTGCCGCGCGTGCTGCATCCCGGCCTGCCCAGCCATCCGCAGTATGACCTGGCGATGCGCCAGATGTCGGCGGCCGGGCCGATCTTCGCCTTCGAGCTGGATGGCGGTCGCAGCCAGGCGCACGGCCTGCTCGACGCGCTGGAGCTGATCGACATCTCCAACAATATCGGCGACTCGCGGTCGCTGATGACGCATCCCGCCTCCACCACCCATAGCAGCGTCGCCGAGGAGAAGCGGCTGGAGATGGGCATTTCCGAAGGCATGATCCGGCTGAACGTCGGGCTGGAGGATGCCGACGACCTGATCGAGGATCTCGACCGGGCGTTGCTGGCCGTGGGTCTATGAAGGCGCTGTTCCCGCATGCGGAGACGACGCGCGGCGTGACGGTCCGCGTTTCGGTCAGCTACCTGCCCGAACAGTCGGAACCGACGCGGGGACGCTGGTTCTGGGCCTATCATATCCGGCTGGAGAATGCCGGCGACCGCACCGTGCAGCTCCTGTCGCGCCACTGGATCATCACCGATGGGCGCGGCGCGCGCCATACGGTGGAGGGCGAGGGCGTGGTCGGCGAGCAGCCGCTGATCGAGCCGGGCGCCAGTTTCGACTATGTGTCCGGCTGTCCGCTCGCCACCTCCAGCGGTGCGATGCAGGGCAGCTATCGCATGGTCGACGACAGCGGCACGACCTTCGACATCGCCATTCCCCGCTTCGCGCTCCATGCGCCGGCCGTGACCCAATAGGAGGCGGGGCATGAAGCGAACGCATCTGCCGCTGAACGGCCTGCGCGTGCTCGACGCGGCGGCGCGCCACCTGTCCTTCACCCGCGCCGCCGACGAGCTGGCGGTGACGCCCGCCGCGGTCGGGCAGCAGATCCGTGCGCTGGAGGATACGCTGGGCGTCGTGCTGTTCCGCCGCACCACCCGCGGGCTGGAGCTGACGCCGGAGGCGGAGGCGGGCCTTGCTCCCTTGCGCGATGGCTTCCTCCAGTTCGAGGAGGCGGTGCGGGCGATGCAGGCGGGCCAGTCGTCCAAGTCGCTGACCATCGCCGCGCCGCGCGACCTGACCGAGAAATGGCTGATGCCGCGTCTCGCCCGGATCGCGGCGGCGGATTCGGACCTGCGCTTCGTGCTGATCGCGGCGGATGGCGAGGTGGACTTCACCCAGGCCAATCTCGACCTCGCGATCCGCTGGGGCGAGGGGCCGGGCGAGCATGAGGGCGAGGCGATCGAGTCCGAGGGCATGGTGACGGTCGCTGCGCCGGGCGGTGGGCATGACGCGGCGATCGCCTGGCCCGGCGCGCCAGAAGAGGCGGGCGTGCTGGTGCGGGTCGACGATGCCGGCCTGGCGATCGACGCGGCGGCGGCGGGGCTGGGACGGGCGACGGTGCCGGAGATCCTGGCGGCGGCTGACCTGGCGAGCGGCCGCGTCGTCGCGCTCGGCGAGCCGCATGCGTCGCGCCTCGGCTATTGGCTGGTCGCGCCGCTGCCGCAATGGCGGCAGAAGAAGGTCAGGCTGCTGGTCGAGGCGCTGGGCGGGTAGGGCGGTACGGATAGGGACGACGTCGCATCGTCCCTATCGGCCACGGCGGCCTCGAACAGGCCGCCGCGTCTACCCTCAGTCGATCTGCCCGAAGCACCAGCGCAGGATCGATTTCTGCGCATGGAGCCGGTTCTCCGCCTCGGGCCAGATCAGCGATTGCGGCCCGTCGATCACGTCGGCGGTCACTTCCTCGCCGCGATGCGCGGGCAGGCAGTGGAGGAACCTGGCGTCGGGCTTGGCCAGCGCCATGAAGCTGGCATCGACCTGATAGGGGCCGAGCGCGTGCAGCTTCTGCTCCGCATGGGCCTGGCCCATCGAGATCCAGGTATCGGTGACGACGATGTCCGCATCGGCCACCGCCTCGCGCGGGTCATGCACGACGCGGGCGCGGCCGGAGGCGGCGATGATCGCCTCTTCCTCGGGCGCGTAGCCGGGCGGGCAGGCGGCGACGACGTCGAACTGCATCAGCCCCGCCGCCTCGACGATCGAGGACAGCACGTTGTTGCCGTCGCCCAGCCACGCGACCTTCAAGCCGGGCAGCGCCTTGCCGCTTTCGATGATGGTCAGCAGGTCGGCCATGATCTGGCAGGGATGCGAGGCGTCGGTCAGGCCGTTGATGACCGGCACGGTGGCGTGATGCGCCATCTCCTCGACCTTGGCATGGTCGTCGGTGCGGATCATGATCGCGTCGACATAGCCGGACAGGACGCGGGCGGTGTCGGCGATGCTCTCGCCCCGGCCGAGCTGCATCGTGCCGGCATCCAGCACGATCGAGCTGCCGCCGAGCTGGCGGATCGCCATGTCGAAGCTGACGCGGGTGCGGGTCGAGTTCTTCTCGAACACGCAGGCGAGCACATGGCCGGCGAGCGGCGCATCCGCATCGGCGCGGCCCTTGGGCCAGCCGGCGCGTGCCGCCTTTCGGTCGATCGCATCGGCCAGGATCGCGGCGACGCCCGATGCGCCGGCATCGGCCAGGTTCAGGAAATGGCGCATGATGTCAGTCCCCCAAAGTCGCGGCGGCATGGCGCTGTGTCCGGGACGGATCGCTCGCCCGCGCCATGCGCCGCTGGCCCCTCTCCACGCTGGGAGAGGGGGTGATGTCAGTCGTCGGCGGCGGGCACATAGACCCGCGCGGCATCCGACAGCTTCTGCGTGAATTCCTCGATATGGCTTTCGTCGATGATGAGCGGCGGCAGCACGCGCACGACATTCTCGCCCGCCGAGACGGTCAGCAGCTGATGCTCGTCGCGCAGGAAGCCGACGAAGCGGCGGCTGTCGGTCTTGAGCTTCAGGCCGAGCATCAGCCCCTTGCCGCGCACCTCGGTGAAGAGATGGTCGTGATTGGGGATCATCTGCTCCAGCCGGCTGCGCAGCCGCTCGCCCATCTCGGCGACATGGTCGAGGAAACCGTCCTCGAGCAGCACGTCGAGCACCGCCTCGCCCGCCGCCATCGCCAGCGGATTACCGCCATAGGTGGAACCGTGCGTGCCGAACACCATGCCCTTCGCCGCCTCGGCCGTCGCCAGGCAAGCGCCGAGCGGGAAGCCGCCGCCGATGCCCTTGGCCACCGCCATGATGTCGGGCGTGATGCCGTAATGCTCATGCGCGAAGAACTTGCCGGTGCGGCCATAGCCCGCCTGCACCTCGTCCAGCACCAGCATCAGGCCATGCTCGTCGCACGCCTTGCGCAGGCCCTGCAGGAATTCCGGCGTCGCGGTGGCGAGGCCGCCTTCGCCCTGGATCGGCTCGACCAGGAAACCGGCGGTCTCGTCGTCGATCAGCGCCAGCGCCGCGTCCAGGTCGTTGAACGCGGTATAGGCGAAACCGGGCAGCAGCGGCTCGAACCCGTCGCGCATCTTCGGCTGGTCGGTCGCCGAGATCGCCCCCAGCGTGCGGCCGTGAAAGGCGTTGCGGAAGGTGATGAGCTTGTGCCGCTGCGGATTGCCGTTGGCGAAGTGGTAGCGACGCGCGGTCTTGATCGCGCACTCCACCGCTTCCGCGCCCGAATTGGTGAAGAACACCGTATCGGCGAAGGTCGAATCGACCAGCCGCTGCGCCAGATGCTCCCCCTGCGGCGATCCGTAGAGGTTGGAGACGTGCATCAGCGTCGCCGCCTGGTCGGCGATCGCCTGGGTCAGCTTGGGGTGGCCATGGCCCAGCGCGTTGACCGCGATGCCCGCCGCGAAATCGAGATAGCGCGTGCCGTCCTCGCCATAGAGGTACACGCCCTCGCCTCGCACCGGTCGCACCCCGCACCGGGGATAGACGGGCATAAGCGCTGGCATCGACATGGCGGAAATCCTTCCAAACGACAAAAGGCGACCCAAGCGGTCGCCTGAGCCGTGTCAATAGGGAAGCAGGAAGGGGGACGCAACCGAATCGGGATGGGGGTGCCCCCTTCCTGTTCCCCGGCGAAGGCCGGGGTCCAGTTGGGGGCCGGCATTGGAGAGGTTCACGCTTTCCTACAGCAACCTACCCAACTGGGCCCCGGCCTTCGCCGGGGAACAAGGGGGAGGGGCGTCGCGATCCGATCAGTTCTTCAACCGCCAGCCGCGCTTGAGCAACAGGTAGCAGGCGAGGCCGAGTACCACGTCGATGCCCAGCACCACCAGCGAGCCGAGCGCGATCGGCGAATCGGCGACGCCGAGGAATCCGTAGCGGAAGCCGGAGATGATGTAGAAGAACGGGTTGGCATGGCTGAATGCGCGGAAGGAGGGGGCCAGCCGGTCGACCGAATAGAAGGTGCCCGATAGCAAGGCGAGCGGCGTCACCACGAAATTGGTGACCGCGGCGGCATGGTCGAACTTCTCCGCCCAGATCGAGGTCAGCACGCCCAGGAACGACAGGAACAGCGTGCCGAGCAGCCCGAACCACAGGATCGCGAGCGGGGCGTGCGGCGTGACATGGACGCCGGGATAGGCGACCATCGCCAGCCACACGACGAAGCCGACGATCGCCGCGCGCGTCACCGCGCCGCCGACCAATGCGGTCAGCAGCTCCATCGTCGACAGGGGCGGTTGCAGGTAATCGACGATCGTGCCCTGGATCTTGCCGACCAAGAGCGAGAAGCTGGCATTGGCGAAGGCGGGGCCCATCATCCCCTGGCTGATGATCAGGCCGGGGGCGATGAAATCGGCGAAGGTCACCGTCTCGCCGCCGACCAGCACCGGGCGCTTGGCGCCCGTCGCGACGGTGAAGACGATCAGGAACAGCAGCGTCGTGATCGCCGGCGCCCAGATGGTCTGGAGCTGCACCTTGAAGAAACGGCGCACCTCCTTGATATAGAGCGTACGAAGGCCGCCCCAGTTGATGTTCCGGATTACGGGCACGCCGGGGGCGTTCCTGATTCGGGAATGAATTTGACCGATCGGGGGTTGGCTGCTCATCACCCGCTCGGGTACTCGCTGCCGCCGCCGCCCGCAACGGCGCAAGATAAGGAAACTGCATGTCCTGGACCGACGAGCGGATCGAAACGCTCAAGACGATGTGGGAAGGCGGCCAGACGGCCAGCCAGATCGCCGATGCGCTGGGGGGCGTCAGCCGCAACGCGGTGATCGGCAAGGCGCACCGACTCGGACTCCAGGCCCGCCCGTCGCCGGTGAAGTCGCATGACAGCACGGCGAGCGAACCGGCCCCGGGCCCGGTCGAGCCGGTGGTCGTCGCCGCCCCGCCGCCACCGCCGCCGCCCGCGCCGCCTCCGGCCCCTGCACCCGCGCCCGAGCCGGTCGCGGTGGAGGACGAGGATGACGAGGACGATGTCGCGCCCGCCCCCGTGCCGGAGCGAATCGCCGCGCCGCAGCCGGTGCTGCGCTCGGTCGGTCCCGGCGGCTTCGTCCGCCAGTCGCCCGGCGAGCAGCAGCCGCCCGCCACGCCCGCGCCGCCGCGCCGGCTGGTGCCGGCCAAGCCGTCGCCCGAAATGGCGGGCAAGACCAGCCTGCTCGATCTGAACGACCGCATCTGCAAATGGCCGCTCGGCCATCCGGGCGAGCCCGATTTCCACTTCTGCGGCGACAAGGTGAACCCCGGCTTTCCCTATTGCGTCGAGCATTGCGGCCATGCCTATCAGGCGCAGATGCCGCGTCGCGATCGCCGCCCGCCGCCGCCGCTGCCCTTCGGCGGCCCGCGCGTCCGCTGATCGCGGAGAGCTGAAACGAAAGACCCCCGCCAGCCCATCGGCCGGCGGGAGTCTTTCGTTGGGCGAGGCGCGGGCGGGGCGGACCCCGCCCGCGCGCCTCCGTCTTAGAAGCGCAGCGCCGCGGTCGCTCGGATGCTGTGCCAGCGGAACTTGTCGTCGGTCCGGCGGAAGTCGGTGCCGTTGGTGGTGCCGCCATTCGCCGCATTGGTGAAGGGCGTGCCCGCCGGGCCACCGGCACGGACGCGATAATCGTCGTCCTGATACTGGTGATACATATATTCCATGCCGACCGAGATGTTGCGCGTGATCTTCTGCTCGATGCCGCCGCCGCCCAGGAAGCCGAACTGGTTGCGCTTGCCCGAGCCGGTGAAGCTGTTGGTCGTGTTGGTCGAGGCGAAGCTGCGGTCGATCCGCGTATAGCCGGGACCGAAGGTGCCGTAGAACAGCGTCGTGCCCGCCGCATAGCCGGCACGGGCGCGGACCGAGGCTTCCCAGTCGATGTTGCGGTACATCACATAGCTGGCGGGCGTGGAGGAGAAGGCAGTGACATTGTCGCTGATCTCGGTCTTGCCGAATTCGCCGACGACGCCGACCACGATATTGCCGCGCTGCGTGTCCATGCCGACCCGGCCATAATAGGCCCAGCCGTCCTTGTCGTTGCGGCACGAACCGCCATTGGCGGGCGACAATTGCGTGCGCGCCGCGCCGTTGCAGAAGCCGGGCGCGAAGGCGTTGGCACCCGTGCCGGTCAGCACGGTGTCGCCGAACCGGCCATCCAGGTTGCGGTCGAAGGCGATGCCCGAGCCGACATCGTTGGGCTGCACGTCATAACCGCCGGCCGCGCCGATATAGAGGCCGGAAAAGGGCCGGTCCTCGGTCATTTCCTGCGCGGCGGCGGGGGCGGCGAAGGCAAGCAAGGTCGTGCCGGCCAGCGCGGCCGTAAGCATATGACGCATCATCTAACTCCCGGTAAAGACGCGCCTAGAAACGGAGGGGCCGCGCGTCCGTATCCGCTCGATGGCAATTTCCAGTCGATTTGTGGCTATTCGGCCACAGGAGGCATGGTCCATGTTCGCGATCCGTTCACGCTTGTGCTGGCCTTTGCCCGTGGCCTGCGCTAGGGGAGGACGGTAATGGCCCAAGACCTTTTCGCCTCCCCGGGAGGCCAGCCCGAAAGCTACGACGCCTCGTCGATCGAGGTGCTGGAGGGACTGGAGCCGGTCCGCCGCCGGCCCGGCATGTATATCGGCGGCACCGACGAGCGCGCGCTGCATCACCTTGCCGCCGAAGTGCTCGACAATGCGATGGACGAGGCGGTCGCCGGCCATGCGACGCGGATCGAGGTGTCGCTCGATATCGGCAATCGGCTGACCATCGTCGACAATGGCCGGGGCATCCCGGTCGACCCGCATCCGAAATTCCCGGACAAGTCGGCGCTGGAGGTGATCCTGTCGACGCTCCATTCGGGTGGCAAGTTCACCGGCAAGGCCTATGCGACCTCGGGCGGCTTGCACGGGGTCGGTATCTCGGTGGTCAATGCTCTGTCCAGCGACACGGTGGTCGAGGTGGCGCGCGATCGCCAGCTCTATCGCCAGCGGTTCGCGCGCGGCGCGACGCTGGGGCCGCTCGAACAGGTCGGCGCGGCCCCCAACCGGCGCGGCACCTCGGTGGCCTTCACGCCCGATGTCGAGATCTTCGGGCCCGACCAGGCCTTCAAGCCGGCGCGGCTCTACAAGCTGGTCCGTTCCAAGGCCTATCTGTTCGCGGGCGTCGAGATTCGCTGGAAGTGCGCGGCCAGCCTGCTGACCGACGCGACGCCGGCCGAGGCGGTGTTCCAGTTTCCCGGCGGCCTGGCCGATCACCTGCGCGAGCAACTGGGCGGCCGCGAATGCGCGACCGCCGATTTCTTCGCGGGACGGCAGGACTTTCCCGGCGACCAGGGACGGGTGGAATGGGCCGTCGCCTTCCCCTTGTGGAGCGAGGGCAGCTATAGCTGGTATTGCAACACCATCCCGACCCCCGATGGCGGCACGCACGAACAGGGCCTGCGCCAGGCGCTGGTCCGGGGGCTGCGCGCGTTCGGCGACCTGGTCAACAACAAGAAGGCCAAGGAGATCACCGCCGACGACGTGATGGTCGGCAGCGAGCTGATGCTCTCCGTCTTCATCCGCGAACCGCAATTCCAGAGCCAGACCAAGGACCGGCTGACCAGCCCGGAGGCGGCGGGGCTGGTCGAGCGGGCGATGCGCGACCATTTCGACCATTGGCTCGGCCATAATATGGAGCGCGGCAAGGCGCTGCTCGGCTATGTGCTGGAGCGGCTGGACGAACGACTGCGGCGCAAGGCGGAACGCGAGGTCAAGCGCAAGACCGCCACCTCCTCGCGCAAGCTGCGCCTGCCGGGCAAGCTGACCGACTGTTCGGCCGACGACCCCGCCGGCACCGAATTGTTCATCGTCGAGGGCGATTCGGCCGGCGGTTCGGCCAAGCAGGCGCGCGACCGCAAGACCCAGGCGATCCTGCCGATCCGTGGCAAGATCCTGAACGTGGCCTCCGCGACCAGCGCCAAGATCCTGGCCAACCAGGAGATCGCCGACCTGATCCAGGCGCTGGGCTGCGGCACGCGCAAGGAGTGCCGGCCCGACGCGCTGCGCTACGAACGCGTCGTCATCATGACCGACGCCGATGTGGACGGCGCGCATATCGCGACGCTGCTGATGACCTTCTTCTTCCAGGAGATGCCGGATCTGGTGCGGCGCGGGCATCTCCATCTCGCCCAGCCGCCGCTCTACCGGCTGACGGCGGGCACCAAGTCGCTCTACGCGCGCGACGACGCGCACCGGGCCGAGCTGGAACGCACCGCCTTTCGCGGCAAGAAGGTCGAGGTGGCGCGGTTCAAGGGGCTGGGCGAGATGAACCCGCAACAGCTGCGCGAGACGACGATGGACCCGAAATCGCGCAGCATGATCCGCATCACCCTGCCGCAGGAATATGAGGGCCGGGCCGGGGTGAAGGATTTGGTCGACCGGCTGATGGGCAACAACCCCGCGCACCGCTTCGCCTTCATCCAGGAAAATGCCGCCCGGCTGGACGAGGAAGCGCTGGACGCCTGACCGGGGCAGGGGCCGAGTTGCCAATCGCCCCGGCGCTTCCCAGATAACCGGCTTTTCCGCCTTATAGCTGCGGCATCACTCCCCGGCCGACCGCCGGGGCGAGGAGCTACGCCCATGACCGATTCGATCACGCCTGTCCCCATTACCGACCAGACCCTGGGATTCACCATCACCGAGCGGCACGCCCGCGGCCGCGTCGTCCGGCTGGGGCCGGTGCTCGACCGGGTGCTGGCCGCCCATGCCTATCCGCCCGCCATCGCCGCCCTGCTCGCCGAGGCGCTGACCCTGTGTGCGCTGATGGGCTCGACGCTGAAGGACTCGGCCGGCCAGCTGACCATGCAGACGCGCGCCGAGTCGGGCGTGGTGCAGCTGCTGGTCTGCGACTATCGGGGCGGCGAGCTGCGCGGCTATATCGAATATGATGCCGACCGGCTGGCCGAGGCGCCGGAACATCCGTCGCTCTTCGCCTTGTTCGGCAAGGGGTATCTGGCGATCACCTTCGACCTGGCGACGACCGGCGAGCGCTATCAGGGCATCGTGCCGCTCGACGGCGACACGCTGACCAGCGCGGCGGAACGCTATTTCGTCCAGTCGGAGCAGATCCCGACGCTGTTGCGGGTCGGCGCGATCCGCCAGCCGGACGGGTCGCTGGTGTCGGGCGGTATCCTGCTCCAGCATCTGCCGGACGGCGAGGAGGGACGCGAGCGGCTGCATGTCCGGCTCGACCATCCGGAATGGGAACATGTCGCGGCGCTGGGTGAGACCATTGGCGCGGACGAGCTGGCCGATCCGACGCTGCCGCTGGAGACGCTGGTCTGGCGGCTGTTCAACGAGGAGAGCGAGGTGCGCGTGCTGCCCGGCACCATGCTGACCCGCGGCTGCCGCTGCACGCCGGAACATATCCTGGGCGTCCTGGCCAAGTTCGGCGTCGAGGAACGGCGCGAGATGGCCGACGAACATGGCATCATCGCGGTCGACTGCGCCTTCTGCTCGACCAAGTTTCCGGTCGATGCCGAGAAATTGGAACCAGTCCGTTAACCTTATAGTGAGGGTTTCGGGTCTAGGAGGAGTGCGTGTTCGGGTGATCGACACGCTTTTCTCCCTTGATGGCTCCGGCCATGCCTTTCAGGGCCGCGGTTTTTCATCGCGGCCCTTTCTTTTTGGACGCGAAAGGCGTAGCGGGCGGCACCATCATGGCATCCAAAACCCCTGCGGTCGTCCTTGTTTCGGGCGGCCTCGACTCGATGGTGTCCGCCGCGCGTGCGCGCGAGGACGGCCACCCCATTCTCGCTCTGTCGATCGACTATAACCAGCGGCACAAGGTCGAGCTGGCGGCGGCGGCGCGCGTCGCGCAGTCGCTCGGCGCGGTGCGGCACATCGTGCTGCCGATGGACCTGTCCGCCTTTGGCGGATCGGCGCTGACCGCGGATATCGACGTGCCCAAGGACGGGCTCGGCACCGAGGATGGCGGCGGCATTCCCGTCACCTATGTGCCGGCGCGCAACACCATCTTCCTGTCGCTGGCGCTCGGCTGGGCCGAGGCGGCGGGCGCGCGCGACCTGTATATCGGCGTCAACGCGCTCGATTATTCCGGCTATCCCGATTGCCGGCCGGAATTCATCCGCGCGTTCGAAGGGCTGGCGGAATTGGCGACCAAGGCGGGCGTGGAGGGCCATCCCTTCCGCATCCAGGCGCCGCTCCAGGACATGACCAAGGCCGACATCGTGCGCGAGGGCACGCGGCTGGGCCTCGACCTGGGGTTGAGCTGGTCCTGCTACGATCCGGTCGGCGACCAGCATTGCGGGCTGTGCGACAGCTGTCGCCTGCGGTCGCGCGGCTTCGAAGAGGCCGGCATCGCCGATCCGACCCGCTACGCGCAGAAGCCATGACCTATTCGGTCAAGGAGATGTTCCTCACGCTGCAAGGCGAGGGGGTGAATGCGGGGGCTCGGGCGGTATTCGTGCGCTTTGCCGGCTGCAACCTGTGGACGGGACGCGAGCAGGACCGGGCGAGCGCGATCTGCCGCTTCTGCGACACCGATTTCGTCGGCACCGATGGGCTGGGCGGCGGCAAGTTCGCCGATGCGGCGGCGCTGGTCGCGGCGGTCGAGGGATTTTGGGGCGACGCCACCGAGCGCCGCTTCGTGGTGCTGACCGGCGGCGAGCCGATGCTCCAGGTCGATGATTCGCTGGTCGCGGCACTGCACGAACGCGGTTTCCGCATCGCGATCGAGAGCAACGGCACGCTGGCGGCGCATCCGGGCATCGACTGGGTCTGCATCAGCCCCAAGGCGGGCAGCACGGTCGTCCAGCAATCGGGCGACGAACTCAAGCTGGTCTGGCCGCAGGCGGGGATCGACCCGGTGGCGCTGGAGACGTGGGACTTCGCCCATCACCTCCTCCAGCCGCTCGACGATCCGCAGGCCGCCGCGAACCAGGCGGCGTGCATCGACTGGGTGATGGCGCGGCCGAAATGGCGGTTGTCGCTCCAGACGCACAAGATGCTGGGGCTGCGCTAAGCGACAGGGTCTGCGCGATGGGGCGCTCCGGTTTGTGCCGGAGCGCCCCATGGACGGCCTGAGGTCCGGCCGTCCCTGGCCTTACTGCGCGGCCGCGACCGCGGCGCCGGCCGGAGGCCAGCCGATCGAGCCGCACTTCTTGACCTGCCACTCGCCCTTCTTGCCCCAGCAGACGGTGTCCAGGCGGGGCAGGGTGGCGCGGTCGAAGCCGATATATCGCGCGAAGCGCTGCTCGCCATAGGGCACCAGGCTGTTACGGAGTTCGCGCATCCGCGTCTGGGCGAGCGTCGCCAGGCTGCCGCGCGGCATGAACAAGGCTTCCCGCCCGATCGACGAGGCGGTGCGGCAGAAGCCATATTGCGACGAGACCGTCGCGAAGCTGGAATAGGTGCGGGTGCCGAACGCGTCGATCGCCGCCTCGCCGGCCTTGGCCGATTTCGCGGTGCGCGCGAAATATTTCATCAGCGTCGTCCAGGTGTTCTTCAACTCCTCCTGATGGTCGGTCAGGATGGCGTTGTAGTTGCCGACGGTCAGCAGCGACGGTTCGAACTGGCATTGCAGCGCCGCGACGTTCAGCGCCGACCGCATCGTCCAGACCAGCGCCGCCGTCTTCTCGGTCGGGGTGGCATCGGGCAGCGTCTGCATGATGCCGGGCTCGTCCCCCTGCACCGGCGCGCCGGCATAATCATAGTTTTTGAGGAAAAACTGCGCCGAAGCGGGAGCCGCCGACAAACCGGCCACCATCACCCCCAACGCGCACGCACCACGCAACACCGTCTTCACCGTAGAGCCTCCCCGGGCAATATCTCTGAACGGAAACTTAAAACATTTCGCCCGACACTGCGACCGATTTTACCGGTTTTCCGAGATCGCCCGCATCGGGGATGCGACCAACCGTCGGTCGCAGCCGGAACGATCGCCCGACATGCCAATCGGACGGCACTCAAACCCTGACATGCGAAAGGGCCGCCCGGTCGCCCGGACGGCCCTTCGTAACGCAGTGATTTCCCTGTGGAGGAAATTACATCGCGTTGTTGGTCATGGTGTCGTTCGACATCATCGTGTCGTTCGCCATCATCGTGTCGTTGGCCATCATGCCGCCGTTCATGCCACCGTCCACGGCGGTCATGTTGTCGGTCATGGTGTCCATGCCCTCGGACGAATTCATGTCGGTGACCATCGTGTTGTCGGTCGTGGTCTCGGTCTTCGGACCGCAGGCCGAAACGGCCAGAGCGGCGCCGGCGATCATCGAACCGGTCAGGACCTTGGAGATGAGTGCACGCATTGGAAGCTCCCTAGATAGAGGATTTGGTTGGCTTGGTCGCCCTTTATCACCCAAATCGCAGTAGACATTAATCTGATCGGCCCTTGCCCTCAAGACTCGTTTTCCCGGGCGCCGGAAAGAGTTTCGAGGAAGCGCGGGAACCTGAACGCGAGGGCTGCGTCAAAAGTTTCCATGTCCGTAGAAGCCCCTAGCGCCTCCAGGCTGGTGACCGGGAAGGTCGGCAGCCCACAGGGCACGATGCCCCCGAAGTGGGACAGGTCGGGCGCGACATTGACGGAGAAGCCATGCATCGTCACCCAGCGCTTCACCCGGACGCCGATCGCGCCGACCTTCGCCTCGCGGCCGGACCGGTCGATCGTCCAGATGCCGACCCGGCCCTCGGCCCGGAACGCCTCGATCCCCAGGTCGCCGAGCGCGGCGATCACCCAGCCCTCCAGCGCATGGACATAGCAGCGCACGTCGCGGCCGCGCCGGTTGAGGTCGAGCACCAGATAGCCGATCCGCTGGCCCGGCCCGTGATAGGTATATTTGCCGCCGCGCCCGGTCGCGACGACGGGAAAGCGCGGGTCGATCAACTCGCGCGGATCGGCGCTGGTCCCGGCGGTGTAGACGGGGGGATGTTCGAGCAGCCAGGCCAGCTCGCCCTCGGCACCGGTGGAGACGGCGGCAGCGCGCGCCTCCATCTCGGTCAGCGCCGCGTCATAGGGCGTCAGGCCCGGCGTGACGCGCCATTCGGGATCGGGAAAGATCATGATGGCTCCGCATCTGGCGTGTGCGGCGGGCGGGCGCAAGCCGCGCGCAGCGGCCAGCGTCGCGTGCCGCTCCATGCATCATGCACAGCCACTGGCGAGCGGCGGTCCGCTCCGCTATCTCCCGGGCGACGCGGATAGACAGGGGTAGGACGCTGATGGTCAGGATGGGCAATGTCTGGGATCGCGCGGTCGAGGTGCTGCGAGGCCGATCCTCCATCCTGGGATCGATCGCGGTGGGGGCGATCTTCGTGCCGTCGCTGGTCGGCAATGCGGTCAGCACCTTCCTGACCCCGACGCCGGGCGCGAACGTGGCGGCGAGCACCGGCCTGCTCGGCCTCGTGCTGGGGCTGGCGGTGCTGCTGGTCAGCATCTGGGGCCAGCTCGCGATGCTCGCCGTGGCCAGCGACCCCGCCGCCACCCGCGCCGATGCCGGGCGGCAGGCGACGCAGCGGCTGTTGCCGGCGGTGGGGATCGTGCTGCTGCTGGGCGTCGTCTTCACCCTGGCGTTCATGCCGCTGGTCTTCATCCTGATGCGCGCGGGCGTCAATTTCACCTCGCCCAATGCCATGCAGACCGTATCGGCCAGCACGGCCGGATCGGCTTCGCTCTACATCCTGGTGCTGATGGTGCTGGGCCTGGTCGTCGGCGCGCGACTGCTGCTGCTGAACGCCGTGATCGTCAACGAGCGGCGCGGGATCGGCGCGATCATGCGCTCCGTACGGCTGACGCGGGGCATGACGTTGCGGATCATCGGCCTGATGCTGCTCTTCGCCCTGGTCCTGCTGGTCCCGATGATCGCCGTCCAGTCGGTGGTCGGCCTGGTCGCGCGGCTGGTGCTGGGCGGCGATGCGCCGGGCCTGGTCGCCTTTGTCGCCAGCGCGGCGGGGGCGGTGGTGACGACCATCTTCTCGGTCGTCGCCGCCGCCTTCACCGCGCAGCTCTATGTCGCGGCGGTCGCCGACAAGGATGGCGCCAGCATCGGGATTTGAGGCGCCGTCTCCGGCGGCAGCAGGCCCAGGAGGCGGGGGTCGGGAAAGGTCTCGATCGTCCGCCCGATCGGCACGAATCCCTCCCGCCGGTAGAAGCCGAGCGCGGCCGGATGGTCGAGCGTGCAGGTATGGACCCAGGCGCGGGTGACGCCCGGCGTCCAGGCGCGCGTCAACGCCTCCGCCATCAGCCAGCGGCCATGGCCCTTGCCGGCCAGTTCGGGCACCAGCCCGACATAGGACAGCTCGCATTCGCCGGCGCGGCGATGGTCGAGTTCGAGCATCCCGACCTCGATCCCGCGCGGATCGGCGACCGCATAGACCGACACGGCCGGGTCGTGGATGATCGCGGTCAGCGCCGCATCGTCCATCGTCAGCCGCGAGAACCACAGCCACGGCGCGCCGACCCGCCGGAAGAGCTGGCGATAGCGGGCCGGATCGGCCGGCCTCCACGCCACCAGCCGCAAGGGGGAGGGCGGCATCGGGCGCAGCGGCGGGCGGCGGCGCATCTCCAGCGTGGTGACGATCGTCGCCAGCTGGTCGTCGGCGACCGGGGTCAGGCCCATGTCGCCACCGGCGGCAGGCTCATCAGGATCGCATCGATATTGCCGCCGGTCTTCAGCCCGAACAGCGTGCCGCGATCATAGACCAGGTTGAATTCGGCATAGCGACCGCGCCAGAGGTGCATGGCGGCCACGTCCTCCGGCGTGAAGGGGGTATCCATCCGCCGCCGCACGATCGCCGGGTAGATGTCGAGAAAGGCCTGGCCGACATCGCGCGTGAAGGCGAAGTCCGCGTCGAAGTCGCTTTCCAGATGATCGTAGAAGATGCCGCCGACGCCGCGATGCACCTGGCGGTGCGGGATATAGAAGTATTCGTCGGCCCAAGCCTTGAAGCGCGGATAATAGGCCGGATCATGCGCGTCGCAGGCGGCGCGCATCCGGTCGTGGAACGCCGCCGTATCCTCCGCGACGGGCAGCGGCGGGTTGAGGTCCGCGCCGCCGCCGAACCAGCGCTTGGTCGTGCACAGGAAGCGCGTGTTCATATGCACGGCGGGGGCATGGGGATTGGCCATATGCGCGACCAGGCTGATGCCGGTGGCGAAGAAGCGGGGATCCTCGCCCGCGCCGTGGATCGAGCGGGCGAAATCCCCCTCGAACCGGCCGCCGACCGTGGAGACGTTGACGCCGACCTTCTCGAACACCCGACCCTTCATCACGCCGCGCACCCCGCCGCCGCCGGGCGCGCCGTCCGGATCGATGCGGTCCCAGGGCGTGTAGGCGAAGCGGGCGTCCGATCCCGCCTCCGCCTCGATCGCTTCGAAGGCGGCACAGATCCGGTCGCGCAGCGACTCGAACCAGGTACGGGCGGCGGCTTGCTGTTCGTCGAGCTGGATCATCGCCGCCCCCTAGCAAGCGCGCGGGGCGGCGGGAAAGGGGGCGGATCAGGCGATGGTTTCGTGCAGGTGCAGGTATAGCTCGCTGAAATCGCCGACTTCGCGCAACTGCTCGATATGCGGGAAGCCGATCAGCCGGCCCTTGCGGGTGATCAGCCCCTCCTGCGACAGCGCCTTGATCGATCGGTTGACATGGACCGAGGTGAGGCCCAGCGCGTCGCCGATCTGCTCCTGCGTCATCGGGAGCGCATAGCCGTCGGGCTCGTTCAGGCCGATCATGTCCATGCGACAGGCGAATTCGCACAGGAGATGCGCCAGCCGCGCCCGCGCGTTGCGGCGACCGACATTGACGACCCATTCGCGCAGGATCGACGCCTCGATCAGCAGGTCCATCAGCACCGCGCGCGCCACCAGCGGTCGTGTGGACACCAGCTCGCGCATCGCCGCGATCGGTACCACCGCCAGATCGGCACGGGTCAGCGTCTGCGCGTTATGGTCGGCATAGCGCAGGAAGAGGCTTTGGAAATCGAGCGCGTCGCCCGGCAGATGGAGCGACACGATCTGGCGCGCGCCGCTTTCGACGATCTTGTGGCGAAAGGCGAAACCGGACGACAGGATGACGCAATTGGCCGGCGGCTCGCCCTCGCGCACCAGATAGGTGGCGGGGGGGACGCTGCGGGCATGGACCGGCAGGTCGAGTATGGCCCGCCGATCCGCCTCGGGCAGGGTCGTGTGCCGCTCCAGCTTTCGAATGAGGAATTCTAGGGTGTCAGTTTCGGCCATCGGCACTCCCGGACACGCGGCGGAAGTCGCCATCGCTCTGCGGCGGGAGTATCGCTTGGTCATGAGTGCGCCATAACATTCACAACATAGCGAACGACAACATAAGTTGTTCAATAGCAGAGTACCGGTTCATCGAAGTTGGCGTCGAGCTTCTGCCAAGGCGATGCCGCCGGCGACCGCGACGTTCAACGAACGCAATTCGGGCCGCATCGGGATCATCACGCGCGCATCGGCCCGGTCATGGACATGGTCGGGCACGCCGGCACCCTCCGATCCTAGCAGCAGCACGTCGTCGGACCGGAATGCTACATCCCAGAGCGGTTGTGCTCCGCGCGTTGTCAACAGCACGATGCGCCCGGCGACGGTCTGCTCGAACGCGGCCCAGTCGGCATGGCGGGTGATGGTGGCGCTCCGGGCATAATCCATCGCCGCGCGGGCCATCGCCCGCTCGCCGAAGGGGAAGCCCATCGGCTCGATCAGGTCGACGTCGGCGTCGAAACAGGCGGCGGTGCGGATCAGCGTGCCGACATTGCCGGCGATATCGGGTTCGAACAGGGCGAGGCGCATGGCCGATCCTAACCCGGATCGCATCAACCCGACAAAGTCTTAACGAACCAAAATGCTGTTGGCAAAGCCGCCACGCCTTGTCTAACAAAGGCTGGGGTGCGCCGCGGGAACGGCGGAACCCTCATTCGGGGACAGCCCGGACAAGGACCAGTCGGGAATACCCGAACATAACAGGCTGAGGGTAGGTGAATGGCGACAGTGGACGATAGGCTTCCTCCCGGTGAAGACCCGGCGCTGCTCGCCGAGGAGGTGCACGACCCGCGTCGCCGCGACTTCATCAACATCGCCGCCGTGTCCTTCGCCGGGGTCGGCGTGATCGCGATCGTGCTGCCGCTGATCAACCAGATGAACCCCTCCGCCGACGTGCTGGCCCAGTCGACCACCGAGGTCGACCTGTCCAAGATCCAGCCCGGCCAGGCGATCAAGACCAGCTTCCGCAAGCAGCCGCTGTTCGTGCGCAACCTGACCCCGGCGGAGATCGCCGAGGCCAATGCGGTGCCGGTCAACACGCTGCGCGATCCCCAGACGCTCGCCGAGCGGACCAAGGCGGGGCATGAGAACTGGCTGATCACGCTGGGCGTCTGCACCCATCTCGGCTGCGTGCCGCTGGGCGCGGGCGAGGGCGAGAATCGCGGGCCGTTCGGCGGCTATTTCTGCCCGTGCCACGGCTCCGCCTATGACACCGCCGCGCGTATCCGCCAGGGCCCGGCCCCGAAGAATCTCGTGGTGCCGGACTATAACTTCAACTCCCCCACGACCGTCACGGTCGGCTGAGGAGACGCGCGATGAGCTTTCCCTGGGCGAAGCATTATGAGCCGAAGCAGCCGCTGATGCGGTGGCTGGACGAGAAGCTGCCATTGCCGCGGCTCGTCTACAATGCGGTCGGCGCCGGCTATCCGGTGCCGCGCAACCTCAATTATTTCTGGAACTTCGGCGTGCTCGCCGGGGCCGCGCTGGCGATCCAGATCGTCACCGGCATCGTGCTGGCCATGCATTTCGCCGCCAATGCCGGCGTCGCCTTCGGCTCGGTCGAAAGCATCATGCGCGACGTCAACGCCGGCTGGTTCCTGCGCTATGCGCACGCCAACGGCGCGTCGATGTTCCTGCTGGTCGTCTACATCCATATCGGACGCGGCCTCTATTACGGCTCGTACAAGGCCCCGCGCGAGATGGTGTGGCTGCTCGGCGTCGTCATCTTCCTCCTGATGATGGCCACCGCCTTCATGGGCTATGTGCTGCCCTGGGGTCAGATGAGCTTCTGGGGCGCGCAGGTCATCACCGGCTTCTTCTCGGCGATCCCGCTCGTCGGCGAGTCGATCCGCGTCTGGCTGCTCGGCGGCTTCGCCCCGGACAATGCGACGCTCAACCGCTTCTTCTCGCTCCATTATCTGCTGCCGTTCGTGATCGCGGGCGTCATCATCCTGCATATCTGGGCGCTGCACATCCCCGGATCGAACAACCCGACCGGCGTCGACGTGAAGGGCGAGCAGGATACCGTGCCCTTCCACCCCTATTACACCGCCAAGGATGCGGTGGGGCTGGGCGTGTTCCTGCTGCTGTTCGCGCTGCTGATCTTCTTCTCGCCCAACCTGCTCGGCCATCCGGACAATTATATCGAGGCGAACCCGCTCTCGACGCCCGCGCATATCGTGCCCGAATGGTATTTCCTGCCCTTCTACGCGATCCTGAAGAGCTTCACCGCCGACTTCATCCTGCCGGCGAAGCTGTGGGGCGTGCTGGCGATGTTCGGTTCGATCCTGCTGCTGTTCTTCCTCCCCTGGCTGGACAGTTCGCCGGTGCGTTCGGCCAATTACCGGCCGAAATACCGCGCCTTCCTGATCGTGCTGCTGCTCGACGTGCTGGTGCTCGGCTATGTCGGCGGGGCGGAGCCGATCGCGCGCAACGTGGTGCTGGGGCAGATCGCGGCGGCCTATTACTTCGCGCATTTCCTCATCATCCTGCCGCTGGTCGCCGCATCGGAGCGGCCGCGTCCGCTGCCCGGATCGATCACGGAAGCGGTGCTGGCCAAACATGGCGGCACCAGCCCGGCCAAGACCGCGATCGCCTGACGAACCGACGAGAGGATAGAACAGACCATGGTTCGCTTGATCTCCATATTGGTCGGGGCCGCCTTTGTCGGCGTGCTGGCGATCGCGCTGTTCGGCACGGTGGCCACCGCCATTTCCGATCCCGCGCCGGAAACGGCGGAGGCGATCTATCACCAGCATCCCGAGGATATCGGCCTGGCGTCGAACGGCTTTTTCGGCCGGTTCGACCGCCGCCAGCTCCAGCGCGGCTTCCAGGTGTACAAGGAGGTCTGCTCGGCCTGCCACAGCCTGAAGTTCGTCGCGTTCCGCGACCTGACCGACCTGGGCTATAGCGAGCCCGAGGTGAAGGCGATCGCCAGCCAGTGGGCGATCGAGCAGCCCAGCGTGAACCCCGAGACGGGCGAGGCCACGACCCGCAAGAACATCCCCTCGGATCGTTTCCCCTCGCCCTTCGCCAACGAGGTCGCGGCGCGGGCGGCGAACAACAATGCGCTGCCGCCCGACCTGTCGCTGATGGCCAAGGCGCGGCACGACGGCACCAATTACATCCATGCGCTGCTGATGGGCTATCGCACCCAGCCGGCCGAGCTGGTCCGCAAGTTCCCCGGCGCGAAGACGCCGACCGGGCTGCACTACAACCCCTGGTTCGCGAACCTGAACATCGCGATGCCGCCGCCGCTCACCTCGGACGGGCAGGTGCCCTATGCCGATGGCACCCGCGCGACCAAGGACCAGATGGCGCGCGACGTCGCCGCCTTCCTGACCTGGACCGCCGAGCCGAAGCTGGAGCGCCGCCATGCCGCCGGCCTGGCCTCGGTGGTGTTCCTGCTGATCTTCTGCTTCCTGGCCTGGGGCGCCTATCAGAATGTCTGGCGCGACGTGAAGCACTGATCCCGAAGGGGTTTCGTACAAGTCACCAGGGCGGGGCCGGTGGCCTCGCCTTTTTTCGTGCGCGGAACAGGCGTGGAACCCGCCGCCGCCCCGCCGGGTTATAGACCGACTGGCGGTGCGTTCGAAACCGCGAGCCTCATGTATCGGAGGTTCCCGATGATCCTGAAATCCTCGTGCCTGACGGCGTTGCTCGTCGGGCTGGGCTTGTCCGTGGCCGGATGCGCGGACGGTTATGGCTATGGCGGCGTGGATGCCGGCTATGGCGCTGGCTACGGCTCCGGATATGGCTATGCCGGCGGGCTGTACGGGCCGGGCTACGCACCGGGCTATTATGGCTGGTACGACAATTTCTATTATCCCGGCACCGGCGCCTATGTCTTCGACCGGGATCGTCGCGCCTATCGCTGGAATGGCCGTCAGCAACGCTATTGGCAGGATCGTCGCCGCGCCTGGTACGGGCAGGGGCGTCGCCAGGGCTGGGGCAATAATGGCGGCTGGGGACAAGGCCGTCGTCCGCGCGCGGACTGGGGCGGGTTCGGCCAGCCCGGGGGGCCACGCCCCGATGGCATTCGTGGTCCGCGTCCGTCGGGCGCCGTGCGACCCGGCGGCGATTATCGCCCCCCGGCCGTCTATGCCCCGCGTCCGGAGGGCGTGCGTGGTCCACGCGGTGGGGGCGGTCGTCCGGGACGCGGCCGGCGCTGACCGGACATGCGCCGTCTATAATGAAGAGGCGACCGGATGCCTCGACCGTGCGATCGTGCGCACCCAACCGGCCGCAGAACTAATATTTGTGAAGGAAGTCAGCGCGGTACTGGCGCATGATGGCATCGGCCGGAAGCCCAGTACAGCGTGAGACATCCACCAAGGATCGAACGATGAGGGACGACAAAGCCTATTACCATGCCCGCGCCGAGGCTGAATTGCGGATGGCGCGCACGTCGACGGAAGCATCCGCCACCAAGGCGCATTATACGCTGGCCGGCTATTATCTCGATCGCGCCTTTGGCGGCGATCATCGCGGCCATGTCGAGCGCTTGTCGGGCGTCGCCCGAATATGATCGTCTCCGTCACCCGTCCGAAGGGCGGGCGCGGATCATGCCATTGGCGACGAAGGTCATCACCGCCACGCCGTCCTGATTGAAGGTGGTGGTGCGCGACTTGGTGAGGCCGAGACCCGGCCGGCTGGCGGACAGGCGCTTTTCGAGCAACTCGGTCTCCACCCGCAGCCGATCGCCCGGATGGACGGGGCGCAGCCATTTGAGTTCGTCCAGTCCCGGCGAGCCGAGCGACGCCTCCGCCGTCCGGCCCATCTGCGCGACCAGCATCGCCATCGTCATCGCCGCCGTGTGCCAGCCCGACGCCGCCAGCCGCCCGAAATGCGTGGCGGCGGCGGCATCGTCGTCGAGATGGAAGGGCTGGGGATCGTAGCGCCGCGCGAAGTCCAGCACCTCCTCTCGCGTGACCGCATAGTCGCCGAAGCTGGCGCGGCCGCCGACCACCAGATCCTCGAAATAGCGCATGGTCCTCTCCCCGAATTGTCCGTGTTTGCGGACAGTCTGCGAGAGATCGGCTCAGCGGTCCAGTCGCTCGGGACGCAGGACGGCGCGGAAGGTCTGGTCGGTGCCGTCCAGCCCCTGGCCCGGCGGCAGGCCGATCAGGTCGCGGAGCAGAGGCGCGACATCGACATTGTCGAACGGGGCCAGCCGCCGCCCCGATCGGAAGGCCGGTCCCTGCGCCAGGAACAGCGCGCGCATCGCCGGGTCGCGCGGGTCGAAGCCATGGTCGCCGCGCACATAGCCCGCCGGCCGGTCGGCGAAGCTCCAGCCGGTATCCGCCATGCAGATGACCGGCGCGACGCGCGGATTGCGGCCGTAATGGAAACGGGCGGGGAGCGACTCGCGCCGCCAGCACTGGTCATGCGCGTGACGGCCGACCGAGGCGTCGAGCGTGCGCGGGTCGACGCCGTCGCGAGGATAGACGGCGACCAGGGGCCCCCAGCCCAAGGTACGCGTGGTGGCGGGCGGCGCGACGCTGGCGGGATCGATCCGCTGGTCGATCGGCACCGGGGCCATGCCATGGTCGGACACGATCACCAGATTGGCCGGTCGGCCGATCTGCGCCAATCCCGCCCGGAGCACGCCGATCTGCGCGTCGACATCGCGGATCGCGGCCGTCTTCTGCGGCGCATAAAAGCCGTCATGGTGCGAGGCCTTGTCGACCGTATCGAAATAGAGGGTGACGAATCCCGGCCGCTCGCCGGCGGGGCGGCGCAGCCAGTCCAGCACGGTCCGCACCCGCTGTGCGCTGGTGTAGTCGGCGTCGTACAGAATCCAATCGTGCGGCCGCATACCCCGGATCGGCAGGTCCGACCCCGGCCAGAACATCGTGCCCGACAGGATGCCGGCGCGCTCCGCCGTGACCCAGAGCGGCTCTGCCTCGTTCCACCAGTCGGGATCGTGCGTGACTTTGGTGTCGCTCAGCTGGAACAGCGCGCCGGGCTTGGCCGGGTCTTCCATCGTGTTGGAGACGATGCCGTTGCGGTCGGGGCGCAGGCCGGTGACCAGCGTATAATGATTGGGAAAGGTGATCGAGGGGAAGGAGGGGTACATGCTGCCCGACACGCCCGCCGCCGCGATGGCGTCGAGGTGCGGCGTGTCGCCATGGTGGAGATAGTCGGGGCGGAAGCCGTCGATCGATACCAGGATGGTGGCGGGCCGGTCGCGGATGGCCTGTGACGCTGGAGCCTGCGTGCCGGTCGTCGCCGGGGCGGAAGCGCCGGTCACCGGCGGCAAGGCCGGCGGCGTGGCCGGCAGGGCGCAGGCCGACAGCAACAGCGCGGCGAAAACGGGCAACCGGGTCATCGATCAAATCCTGTCCAATCAGGACCCATCTATCGCCGGGATATGACGCTGTCGTGGCGTTTTCGCCGCGATCTCAGTCGTTGCCGATCCGGTCGATCCAGTCGGGCAGATCCGCCAGCGTCGCCAGTCGGCGGAAGCGGGGGTGGTCCAGCGGCACCGCCGCCTGCTCATGGCTCCAGGCGAGCGGCTGCGGGATAAAGGCGGCCCAGGCGCCCGCCGTCAGCGCCGGGTGGATGTCCGACCGGAGCGAGTCGCCCGCCATCACCGTTTCGTGCGGCGCGACGCCGTGGCGGTCGAACAGGCGGTGGAAGGTGGCGGGCGTCTTGTCGCTGACGATCTCGATCGCGGCGAAATAGTCTCCAAGGCCCGATGCGGCGATCTTCGCCTCCTGGTGGAACAGGTCGCCCTTGGTCACCAGCACCAGCGATCCGCGCGCGTGCAGCGCGGCCAGCGTCTCGCCGATCCCGTCGAGCAGTTCGACCGGGTGGGCGAGCAAGCGCCGGCCGGCCGCCAATATGTCCGCCACCACCGATACCGGCAGGCGGTCGCCGCCCAGCTCCAGCGCGGTCTCGATCATCGACAGGGTGAAGCTCTTCGCGCCATAGCCATAATAAGCCAGGTTGCGGATCTCGCACGCCTCCAGCGCGGCGCGCGCGGCCGGACCATCGGCGAAGGGGGCCAGAATCGCCGCCAGCGCCGCCTCCGTTTCGTGGAAGAAGCGCATATTGTGCCACAGCGTGTCGTCGGCATCGAGGCAGATGAGACGGATCGTCATGGCCGCGGGAGGTATTCCAGCGGAACCGGACGGGCAAGGAGCGGGGTGGTGATCCGCCTGAGATCACGCCTGCCATGCTCTACCCTGGCGCAGGCGAAACCTTTGCTGAAGTCGACGGCCCATCCCCGCCAAATCCACCCCGGCGGAGGCCGGGGTCCAGTTACGAGACGTTTCGGTCGACTCTTGAACGTCCCCCAACGGGATCCCGGCCTCCGCCGGGATGGCGTGATGGGATTTGCAAAGGTTCGGCCTCTGCCGGAATGTCGAAACTACGCTTCGAAGGGCGGGGCGCTTACCTTGAGCGAAGTGCCGAAGCCCCCCGACTCACCGATCACACGTTGAAGCGGAACAGCATCACGTCGCCGTCCTGGACGACATATTCCTTGCCCTCGGAGCGCAGCTTGCCCGCATCGCGCGCGCCGCTTTCGCCGCCCAGCGTGACATAATCGTCATAGGCGATGGTCTCGGCGCGGATGAAGCCGCGTTCGAAGTCGGTATGGATCTCGCCCGCCGCCTGGGGCGCCTTGGCCCCGACCGCGACGGTCCAGGCGCGCGCTTCCTTCGGGCCGACCGTGAAGAAGGTCAGCAGGTCGAGCAGCGTGTAGCCGGCGCGGATCACGCGGGCGAGGCCGGTCTCGGTCAGGCCCAGTTCCGACAGGAACTCGCCGCGCTCCTCGGGCGGCATGGTCGCGATCTCGGCCTCGATCGCCGCCGAGACGACCACCGCCTGCGCACCCTCGGCCGCGGCCTTCTCGAACACGCGCGCGCTGTGCGCATTGCCATGCGCCGCATCGCCTTCGTCGACGTTGCAGACATAGAGGACGGGCTTGCCGGTCAGCAATTGCGCCTGCGCCAGCGCGCGCTCCTCATCGGCGTCGTTGGCGACGGTCAGCCGCGCGGGCTTGCCGTCGCGCAGCAGGTCGAGCGCGCGGCCGAGCACGACGGCGGCCGACTTGGCCTCCTTGTCGCCCTGCTGGCCCTTTTTGACGAGGTTGGGGACGCGCTTCTCCAGGCTTTCCAGGTCGGCGAGCATCAGCTCGGTCTCGACCGTCTCGGCATCGGCGATCGGGTCGACCTTGCCCTCGACATGGGTGACGTCGCCATCCTCGAAGCAGCGCAGGACATGGACGATCGCGTCGACCTCGCGGATATTGCCCAGGAACTGGTTGCCCAGCCCCTCGCCCTTGGACGCGCCGCGGACCAGCCCGGCGATGTCGACAAAGGCGAGCTGCGTCTCGATGATCTTGGCGGAGCCGGCGGTCGCGGCCAGCTTCTGCAAGCGGTCGTCGGGCACGGCGACGTTGCCGACATTCGGCTCGATCGTGCAGAAGGGATAGTTGGCGGCCTGCGCCGCCGCCGTCTCGGTCAGCGCGTTGAAGAGGGTGGACTTGCCGACATTGGGCAGGCCCACGATGCCGCAGCGGAAACCCATGCGTCGCGTCCTGTGATAAGGGGAATATGCTGCGCCGATACGCGCGCCGTGGCCAAAAGGCCAGCGCCGCGAATCCTATCGGCGGCGGCGGTCAGCGGTAATTGAAGCTGACGCTGATCCGGTCGCCCTTGGCGGCATTGTCGACCACCGCGTGACGCAGCCAGCTTTCCCAGAGCAGCACGGTGCCGGGGGCGGGCGTGACCGTCTCGAAGGTGCGCATGCCCTCGGCCGCGTCGGCGCGGCGGGGCGGGGCGGCCATCAGCATCGGCAGGCGCGGGTCCTCCAGCTTCAGCCCGCCCGCGCCCGCCGGCATCGCGACATAGAGCGTGCCCGACACGACGCTGTGCGGATGGATATGCGCGGCATGATGGCCGCCGGGCTTGAGCACATTGACCCACAGGCTGTCGAGCTTGAGCTTGCGGCCGGCGAGGTCGAAGGCACAGGCCTCGGCGAAGCGGCCGACATGCTTGTCGAGCTTGCGCTTGAGATCCGCGAAGACGGGATCGCGCATCGGTAGGTCGTCGAGCGAGGCGTAGCTGGTATAGCCGCGATAGCCATGGTCCTTGCACCAGCGACGGCCGGCGCGATCGTCCTCCGCCAGCGCGCGGACGCTATGCTCCAGTTCCTCGATCAGCCCGGCATCGCCGAGATCGTCCTGGTAGAGCAGGGTGGGGAAGAGCGTGCGGATCGTCATGTCCGCCCGCTTGACGCGAAGCGCCGCCTTTCGTCAATCACCCTTCCCCATGGGCGGATCAGTCGAGCGCGACGAAGCCCGTGCCGACGATGCGGACCATCGCCGCGACGATGCGGCGCGCGCTGGCATCGTCGACCAGCCCGGCGGCGGCGGCGCGCGCGGCGGCGATGCGGTCGGCCCGGACGAGTCGCCACAGGCCGAGCATCACGGCCTCGGTCTCCGACACCGTGGAGTGGCATGGGCGCTCGAACACCAAGGTCTCGGTCGATCCCTGGTCGAGGTCGCGCATCAGCGAGTCGAAGGTGCGGGCGACGACCGGGCCGCCATGATCCGTGAAGCCCGTCGGCACCGTCGGTGCGGCTCCTGCCAGCGTCAGGGCATGCACCCAGCGCCGGGTTTCATCGAGGACGACATGTTCGAAACGGGGCAGGTCGGCGACGGGGCGGTCGATCAGATCGTACATGCACGCACTCGCTAATGAGAATGCCTCTTAGTAAGAGAAACCGGTGCGGGTGTCAAATGGGGATGTGACGACCGGGCGCAGGGGGAAGGCGGTTCGACCTGGATTTCACGCCCTGTTTTCAACAGCCACCGGGCCATTCCGGCAAAGGTCGGGGGGCGAAGGGGGCGGGTTCACGTCGCCGTACGCCATCACCGGCGCACAGCAAAAGGCCGGCCGCGACGGGAGTCGCGACCGGCCTTTGCATTCAGCCAGAAGGGGCGCGGATCAGGCCGCGGCCGCCTCGAAATGGCCGCACCAGTCATTCGCCTCGACCTTCGGCCAGACGCCGGCGGCGTCGCCGCTCGGCTGGCTGATCGGCGGGTTGTAACGGCACAGGCCGAGCTGCTCGCTCGAAGCCTCGGTGTCGAAGAACTTGCACTTGGCGCAGGCGGCGGCGCCGGCAGTGGTGAGAGCCATGATGAGTCTCCTCGTTAGATGTTGAACAGTCGTTGCTTGCTGAAACGGTAGTTACGCCTGCAAAGTTCCCGGATCAACCTAAATCAACAGTTGCGAAACACTCTCACCCAAGCTGCAAGTAACTCTCAACTCTATCGGCAAGATGCAATTCGCTCGCATGTACGACTATGCTGTTCTGCGAGCGACTATCATTTGCGCGGCATCATCCCAGGCGCAGCGCGACATCGTTCATGAAACGCACGTCGTCGCTCTCGGCCAGCCGACCCGCTTCCGCCGCCACCGCGCCGAGCAGGTCGGACAGCGCATCCATCTCCGCCTTGGCGAAATTGCCCAGCACATGGCCGGTGACGCGATCCTTGTGTCCCGGATGGCCGATGCCCAGCCGCACGCGGCGATAGTCCTGGCCCAGATGCTGGTCGGTCGAGCGCAGGCCGTTATGCCCGGCCGCGCCGCCGCCGGTCTTCACCTTGACCTTGAAGGGGGCGAGGTCGAGCTCGTCATGGAAGACGGTCAGCGCCGACAGGTCGAGCTTGTAGAAGCGCAAGGCCTCGCCGATCGACCGGCCGCTGTCGTTCATGAAGGTCGCGGGTTTCAGCAGCAGGATCTTCCTGGTCCCGATGCGGCCTTCCTGCGTCCAGCCCTGGAACTGTTTCTTCACCGGGCCGAAATCATGCAGCGCGGCGATCGCGTCCATCGCCATGAAGCCGATATTGTGCCGGTGCAGCGCATATTGCGCGCCGGGATTGCCCAGCCCCGCCCAGATCTGCATCGCCCGTCTCCCCAGATGAATGAGCGCTCGAAACGAAAAGGGGCAGGGGAGCGTCGCCGCCACCCTGCCCCCGAAAGCGTGGGAGTGGGGAAGGGGCTCAGCCCTCCGCGCCACCCTCGCTGACGCCAACGCCCGCCTCGGCATCCGCAGCCTCGTCGGCGGCGGTCGGGACGGTCGGCGGCACGATCGTGGCGATCGCGAAGTCGCGATCCTCGATCGCCGGCTGCGCGCCCTTGGGCAGCGTCACGTCGGAGATGTGGATCGAGTCGCCGATCTCGCGGCCCTTGAGCGACACGGTCAGCTCGGTCGGGATGCTGGCGGCATCGACCACCAGCTCGACCTCGTGACGGGTGATGTTGAGCACGCCGCCCTGCTTCAGGCCACGGCAGTCATCCTCGTCCGCGAACACGACGGGCACGGCGACCGTGACGGTCGAATGCTCGCCGATGCGCAGGAAGTCGACATGCGTCGGACGGTCGGTGACGGGGTGGAACGCCACGTCCTTGGCCAGCGCGCGCTGACCGTCGACCATGATGACCGAGGTGAAGAAGTGGCCGGTCATCAGCGCCTTGGTCAGGGCCTTTTCCTCGAGATGGATCGAGGTCGGCTCCTTGTTCAGGCCATAGACGACGGCGGGGACGCGGCCGTCACGACGCAGCGCACGAGAGGCTCCCTTGCCAACCCGGTCACGCGTCTCGGCGGCGAGCGTAATGGTGTCGCTCATTGATAATCTCCAAGAACAGGTGTCTTCCGCGCCACGCCTCCAGGGATGACCATGGCCGGAAGCGGGCGCGCATAGCGGGGCCCGCCCGAAAAGGCAAGGTTGTGGGCGTTAGTCGCCCTTGGGCTCAGTAGCGGACGCGCCGCGCCTTCACCCCCAGCCGGGCGAGCTGCGCCTGCACCGAATCGGGCCCGGCGAGGTGGCCCGCGCCGACCGCCACGAACACGGTGCCGGGTTTCGCCATGCGATCCTTGATCCACTGCGCCCAGCGCTTGTTGCGGTCGACCAGCAGCACCTTGGCCACTTCGGGCGAGTCCTTCAGGCTGTCGTTCATCTCGGTGGCCAGCGCCTCGGGCTTGCCGCCGGCCCAGTCGTCGACCATCCGCGTCATCTGGTCGGCGACGGTCGGCAATTCGTCGACGGTGCTTTCCAGGAACTGGATCTGCGCCTTGTCCGACAGGCCGCTGAAATAGCCGAGCTGCTGCTCCGCCGTCTCCAGCCCGGTGACCGGCTTGTGCGCCGCCTTGGCCGCCTCGGTCAGCACCGTCTCCGGCCCGTTCGCCGAGTCGTAGCCGAGCTTGGAAAGCGGCGCGATCGACAGCTGCGTCGCCGCCAGCCACGGCTTGTAGCGGTCGAGCGCGTCGGCGGGCAGGCCGAGATCGGTGACGGCGCGGCGGAAGGCGGCCTGCTTGCCGGCGGGCAGCCGTTCGCCGAGCGGCGGCGTGCCGGGCGCGGCGGTGCCGGTCGCCTGGACCAGCGAGGCCATCGCCGCCGGATCGGGCATCACCAGTTCCAGCTTCAGCTCCTGCGACCGGTCGAACGCGGTCTTCACCGCCTCGTCGAACCAGGTGAGGCCGGGCTTCAGCACATGGATGGTGCCGAACAGATAGATGGTGGTGTCCTTGTCCTTCACCACCCACAGCGCGGGATCGGCATCCTGCGTGGCGGCGGCGGCCTTGGGCGTCTGCGCGCAGGCGGGCAGCGACAGGGTGAGGGCGATCGCGGTGAGCGTGGAGGCGAAGGAGCGTAGCATCGCGGGCCGATGTAGTCGCCCATGCTGCTGCTTGCCAGACCACGCCCCATTCGCCAGAGACGCGGGCGTGACCCAGCCTCTTTCCTTCCAGCGGATGATCCTCGCGCTCCATGATTACTGGAGCGAGCGGGGATGCGTGATCCTCCAGCCCTATGACATGGAAATGGGGGCCGGCACCTTCCACCCTGCCACCACGCTGCGCGCGCTGGGGCCGGACCGGTGGAACGCCGCCTTCGTCCAGCCCTGTCGCCGGCCGACCGACGGCCGCTATGGCGAGAATCCCAACCGGCTCCAGCATTATTACCAGTATCAGGTGATCCTGAAGCCCAGCCCGCCCGACCTGCAGGACCTGTATCTCGGCAGCCTCGCCGCGATCGGCGTCGACATGACCAAGCACGACATCCGTTTCGTCGAGGACGACTGGGAGTCGCCGACTCTCGGTGCCTGGGGCCTGGGCTGGGAGGTCTGGTGCGACGGGATGGAGGTGACGCAGTTCACCTATTTCCAGCAGATGGGCGGTTTCGACATGAAGCCGGTCGCGGGCGAGCTGACCTATGGCCTCGAACGCCTGGCGATGTACATCCAGGATGTCGACAATGTGTACGACCTGCGGTTCAACGACGCCGGCGTGAGCTATGGCGACGTGTTCCTGGAGAATGAGCGCCAGATGTCGACCTGGAACTTCGAGGTCGCCGATACCGACACGCTGTTCGATTCGTTCCGGAAATCGGCGGCGGAGTGCGAGCGCAGCCTCGCTGCCAAGCTGCCGCTGGCCGCCTATGAACAGGCGATCAAGGCCAGCCACACCTTCAACCTGCTCCAGGCCCGCGGCGTGATCTCGGTCGCGGAGCGCCAGGCCTATATCGGCCGCGTCCGCGATCTCGCCAAGGCGAGCTGCGCGGCGTGGATGGAGAAGAACGGGTGGGCGGCGTGATGGCCCTTCCGCGCGACCTCAAGATAGTGATCCGGACAGCATGACCGACTTCCTTCTCGAACTCCGCTCCGAGGAAATTCCCGCGCGGATGCAGGCCAAGGCGCGCGAGGATCTGGCGCGGCTGTTCGCGGCCGAGCTTGCCAAGGCCGGCCTGTCCGCCGGAGCGCTCACCGCCTATGCGACGCCGCGCCGGCTCGCCCTGATCGCGCGCGACCTGCCGCACGCGACCGAGGCGGTGTCCGAAGAGGTGAAGGGCCCCCGCGCCTCCGCCCCGCCCCAGGCGCTGGAAGGCTTCCTGCGCAAGACCGGCCTCTCCCGCGAGCAGCTGGTCGAGCGCGACGGCGTGCTCTTCGCGATCACCGAACGCCCCGGCCGCGCCACGGCGGACGTGCTGGCCGAGGCCATCCCGGCGATCATCCGCGCCTTCCCGTGGCCCAAGTCGATGCGCTGGGGCGACGCCTCGCTGTCGACCGAGAGCCTGCGCTGGGTGCGGCCGCTGCACGGCATCGTCGCGCTGTTCGGCGAAGAGATCATCGCCACCGAGATCGCCGGCATCGTCTCGGGCGCGGCCACCTATGGCCACCGCTTCCACCATCCGGGGCCGATCACGATCGGCTCGGCGGGCGATTATGTCGAGAAGCTGCGCGCCTGCCATGTGCTGGTCGATCAGGACGAGCGCGCCGCGATCATCCGCACCCATGCCGCGTCGCTCGCCGCCGAGGCGGGGCTGGAGCTGGTCGAGGATGAAGGGCTGGTCGCCGAGAATGCCGGGCTGACCGAATGGCCGGTGCCGCTGCTCGGCCGGTTCGACGCCGATTACCTGTCGGTCCCGCCCGAGGTGATCCAGCTCACCGCGCGGGTGAACCAGAAATATTTCGTCTGCCGCGACGCGGCGACCGGCGCGCTCGCCAACGCCTTCGTCTGCACCGCCAATATCGAGGCGAGCGATGGCGGCGCGAAGATCGTCGAGGGCAATCGCAAGGTGCTGGCGGCGCGGCTGTCCGACGCGCGCTTCTTCTACGACACCGACCTGAAGGTGCCGCTGGCCGACCAGAGCGCGAAGCTGGAGCGGATCGTCTTCCACGAGAAGCTGGGCAGCGTCGCCGACAAGGTCGACCGCGTGGCGAAGCTGGCGCGCTGGCTGGTCGAGCAAGGCGTGGTCGGCACCCCCGACCTGGCCGACCGGGCGGAGCGCGCGGCGCGGCTCGCCAAGGCCGATCTGGTGACCGGCATGGTCGGCGAGTTCCCCGAGCTCCAGGGCCTGATGGGCGGCTATTATGCCGCCGCGCAGGGCGAGGACGTGGCGGTCGCCGAGGCGGTGCGCGATCACTACAAGCCGGTCGGGCAGGGCGACGACGTGCCGACCGCGCCGGTGACGGTGGCGGTGGCGCTGGCCGACAAGCTGGACACGATCGCGACCTTCTTCGCGATCGACGAGAAGCCGACCGGATCGAAGGACCCGTTCGCGCTGCGCCGCGCGGCGCTCGGCATCATCCGCCTGATCCAGCGGAACGGCCTGCGCGTCGCGTTGATGCCGCTCGCGGCGCAGGCGGCCTGGCGTTCGCCGGTCGGGCAGCCGTTGCGGCCGGAGGTGCAGGCCACCCAGTTCATGCAGCAGCTGATGCGGACCATGGCGATGGAGCCCGCCATCGCCACCGACGCCTTCCGTCAGGTCATCGGCCAGGCCGATGCCGCCTATGCGCGCGCGCTGGACGGTCGGTTCGAGACCAGCCGCGATGTCGGCCTTGCCGTGCTCGATTTCTTCGCCGACCGGCTCAAGGTGCAACAGCGTGAAGCCGGCATCCGTCACGACCTGATCGACGCGGTGTTCGCGCTGGGCGGCGAGGACGATCTCGTCCGCCTGCTCGCCCGCGTCCATGCGCTGCAGGCGTTCATCCGGACCGAGGACGGCGCGAACCTGCTCGCCGGGTACAAGCGCGCCGCCAATATCCTGAAGAAGGAAGGACATGAGGCACCGACCGGCGCGGCGATGACCTACGCGCCCGAGCCGGCCGAGGCGGCGCTGCTCGCCGCGCTCGACGCGGCCGAGCCCGCCGCCGCGCGCGCGGTGGCGGCGGAGGATTTCGAGGCGGCGATGGCTGCGCTCGCCAGCCTTCGCGCGCCGATCGACGGCTTCTTCGACTCGGTGACGGTCAACGACCAGGATGCGACGAAGCGCGCCGCCCGGCTCGACCTGCTCGCGCGGGTGCGGGCCGCGGTCCATAGCGTTGCCGATTTCGGCAAGATCGAGGGCTGATCCCGACAAGGGACGATGGGACCGTTACCATCGTCCATTGCCCTCGAAAGGGGAGCAAATCGCTCTTGTCACCGTTACCCCCCTCTGCAATGCATACGTATGCAAAGAGGGATGTGACGATGGCCACCGCATTGAAGCCGACTGTTGAAGACCGTTACGTATATCGCTTCGGCGGCGGCGTGTCCGATGGCGGGTCGGGGGACAAGAACCTGCTGGGCGGCAAGGGCGCCAACCTGGCGGAGATGGCCTCGATCGGCCTGCCGGTGCCGCCGGGCTTCACCATCTCCACCGCCATGTGCACGCGTTACTATGACGAGGGGCAGCAATTCCCCCAGTCGCTGCGCGACGAGGTGGCCGAGGGTATCGCGCATATCGAGGGGATCACGGGCAAGGTCTTCGGCGATCATGACAATCCGCTGCTCGTCTCGGTCCGCTCGGGCGCGCGCGTGTCGATGCCCGGCATGATGGACACGGTGCTGAACCTCGGCCTCAACGACCAGACGGTCGAGGGGCTGGCCCGCGCCGCCGGGGACGAGCGTTTCGCCTGGGACAGCTATCGCCGCTTCATCCAGATGTATGCCGATGTCGTGCTGGAGCTGGATCACGGCGCGTTCGAGGAAGCGCTGGAGATCGCCAAGGAGGATCAGGGCTTCACGCTCGATACCGAGCTGAGCGCCGGCGATCTCAAGGCGCTGGTCGTCGAATATAAGAAGCTGGTCCGCGCGCAATGGGGCAAGGATTTCCCCCAGGACGTGCACGACCAGCTCTGGGGCGCGGTCGGCGCGGTGTTCGGCTCGTGGCAGTCGGAGCGCGCCAAGGTCTATCGGCGGCTGAACGACATTCCTGCCAGCTGGGGCACCGCCGTCAACGTGCAGGCGATGGTGTTCGGCAATATGGGCGACACCTCGGCCACCGGCGTCGCCTTCACGCGCGATCCGTCCAAGGGCGACCGCGCCTATTATGGCGAATTCCTGATCAACGCGCAGGGCGAGGATGTCGTCGCCGGCATCCGCACGCCACAGTACCTGACCCGCGCGGCGCGCGAGGAGGCGGGGGCCAAGCCGCTGTCGATGGAAGAGGCGATGCCGGAGGTCTATGGCGAGCTCGCCCGCGTCTTCGACACGCTGGAGACGCATTATCGCGACATGCAGGACATCGAGTTCACGGTCGAGAAGGCCAAGCTCTGGATGCTCCAGACCCGCTCGGGCAAGCGCACCGCCAAGGCGGCGCTGAAGATCGCGGTCGACATGGCGAACGAAGGCCTGATCACCGAAGAGGAAGCGGTGGCGCGCGTCGATCCCGCCGCGCTCGACCAGCTGCTTCATCCGACGCTCGACCCGCAGGCGAAGCGCGACGTGATCGCCAAGGGCCTGCCGGCGTCGCCGGGTGCCGCTTCGGGCAAGGCGGTGTTCGACGCCGACACCGCCGAGAAGCGCAATGCGGCCGGCGAGGCGGTGATCCTGATCCGCACCGAGACCAGCCCGGAGGATATCCACGGGATGCACGCGGCGCGCGGCATCCTGACCGCGCGCGGTGGCATGACCAGCCACGCCGCCGTGGTGGCGCGCGGCATGGGCCGCCCCTGCGTGTCGGGCGCGGGCAGCATCGCCATCTCCGCCAAGGACAAGGTGATGCGCGTCGGCGGGCGTGAGATTCGCGAGGGCGACGTGCTGACCATCGACGGCGCGACCGGCGAGGTGATGGCCGGCGAGGTGGCGACCGTGCAGCCCGAACTGGCCGGGGACTTCGCGACGCTGATGGTCTGGGCGGACAAGGTGCGCCGGCTGAAGGTCCGCGCCAATGCGGAGACGCCACTCGACTGCCAGACCGCGCGCGAGTTTGGCGCGGAGGGCGTCGGCCTGTGCCGGACCGAGCATATGTTCTTCGACGCCGGCCGGATCACGGCGGTGCGCCAGATGATCCTGGCCTCGGACGAGAAGGGCCGCCGCGCCGCGCTCGACCGGCTGCTGCCCGAACAGCGCAGCGACTTCGCGGAGATCTTCACGGTGATGGCCGGCCTGCCGGTGACGATCCGGCTGCTCGACCCGCCGCTGCACGAGTTCCTGCCGCATGAGGAGGCGGAGTTCGCCGAGGTGGCGCAGGCGGCCGGCATCGATGTCGACACGCTCAAGCGTCGCGCCAACGAGCTCCACGAGTTCAACCCGATGCTCGGCCATCGCGGCTGCCGGCTGGGCGTGACCTATCCCGAAATCTACGAGATGCAGGCGCGCGCGATCTTCGAGGCGGCGCTCGACGTCGCGGCGGAGAGCGGCGCGGCCCCGATCCCGGAGGTGATGATCCCGCTGGTCGCCACCAAGCGCGAGCTGGACCTGATGAAGGCGGTGGTCGACCGCGCCGCGCAGGCCGTGTTCGCCGAGCGCGGGACGGAGGTCGAATATCTGGTCGGCACGATGATCGAACTGCCGCGCGCCGCGCTGATGGCGGGCGAGATCGCGGAGACGGGCGAGTTCTTCTCCTTCGGCACCAACGACCTGACCCAGACCACTTTGGGCGTCAGCCGCGACGATGCGGCGCGCTTCCTGGGCGCCTATGTCGAGCAGGGCATCTATCCCAAGGACCCGTTCGTCAGCCTGGACGTGGAGGGGGTCGGCGAACTCGTCCGCCTCGCCGCCGAGCGGGGCCGGGCGACCCGGCCCGACATCAAGCTGGGCATTTGCGGCGAACATGGCGGCGACCCGGCCTCGATCGGCTTCTGCGAGCAGGTCGGCCTGGATTACGTCTCCGCCTCGCCCTACCGCGTGCCGATCGCGCGGCTGGCGGCGGCGCAGGCGGCCTTGAAGGCGCGGTAAGGGACCGTTCCGCGCGAAGACGAGGGGGCGTCTTGCGGCGCTGGCCCGCCCTTCCCAAACGCTCAGCTGTTCCCCGGCGAAGGCCGCGGCCCGGTTGGGGGACGATGGTGACGACGCGCGGCGCTCCATTAGGACCACCTCTCCACCTCGGCCCCGGCCTTCGCCGGGGAACAGGAAGGGGAAAGGGGAGGTGGTGGGAAGTGCCCTAGGCGGTCGGTAAGCGCACGCCTTTCGCACCCTCGCATCTCCGCGCGAACCAATCGCTTCCCGCCACGACCGCCGCACCCTACAGCCACAGCCATGACCCAGGCCGCTCCCGCGTTCGTCTTCGCCGTCGCGGCGCTCGGCATCGGCGTGTTCTCGGTGATGGACGCGGCGATGAAGATGCTGGTCATCGCCATCGGCGTCTACAACACCATGCTGTGGCGTTCCTTCGGCAATGTCGCGATCGGCCTCGGCCTGTGGAGCCTGGGGGGCCGGCGGCGGCCGAGCGGCCGGGCGCTGCGGCTGCACGGCGCGCGCGGGCTGGTCACGACCGGGATGGCGCTGCTGTTCTTCTGGGGCATCGCCCGGGTGCCGCTGACGCTGGCGGTGTCGATCGGCTATACCGCGCCGGTGATGGCGCTGCTGCTCGCGGCCCTGGTGCTGAAGGAGCGGATCGACTGGCGCGCGCCGATCGCCAGCCTGGCGGCGCTGGCGGGCGTGGGCGTGATCCTGGCCGGGCAGGCGCGGGGCGCGGCGCCGCCGGACGCCTGGTGGGGCGCGGCGGCGATCTTCGCCTCGGCGATCCTCTATGCGGTCAACCTGATCCTGGCGCGGTTGCAGGCACTGGCGGCGGGGCCGGTCGAGGTGGCGCTGGTCCAGTCGGTGGTGGTGCTGGTGGCGCTGGGTTGCGCCGCGCCATGGCTGGCGGTGCCGCCGCCCGCTTCGCTCTGGCCGATGATCGCGCTGGCGGCGGGGTTGGGGTCGATCTCGATGCTGCTGCTCGCCTGGGCCTATGCGCGCGGATCGGCGAGCTATCTGGCGAGCAGCGAATATACCTCCTTCGTCTGGGCCGCGGCGCTCGGCTGGCTCGTGTTCGGCGAGCGCGTGTCGGTCTGGACGCTGGCCGGGGCCGGGGTGATCGTCGCCGCCTGCCTGTTCGCGGCGCGACGGCGTGACGTGGCGGCGACCGCGACGTTACAGAGCCAGACATGACCCATCCCCTGATCCGCCCCGCCCGGCCCGCCGATGCCGCGACCATCCTGCGCTTCATCCGCGATCTCGCCGCGTTCGAGCGGGAACCCGATGCGGTGGAGGCGACCGAGGCGACGCTGGGCGAGGCGCTGTTCGGGGACCGTCCGGCGGCGGAGGCGGTGATCGCGGAACAGGATGGGCGGCCGCTGGGCTTCGCACTGTTCTTCCACAATTTCTCGACCTGGACCGGACGGCGCGGCCTGTATCTGGAGGATCTCTACGTCACGCCGGACGCGCGGGGGCGGGGGATCGGCGGCGCGCTGCTCCGCCATCTGGCGGGGATCGCGGTGGCGCGGGGATGCGCGCGGTTCGAATGGTCGGTGCTCGACTGGAATGCGGAGGCGATCGCCGTCTATCGGCGGATCGGCGCGGTCGGAATGGAGGATTGGACGGTGCAGCGCCTGTCGGGCGAGCCGCTGCGGCGGTTGGCGGCGGGCTGACCCGCAAAAGCCGTTCCCCGGCACGGCCGCCGGGGAACGGACGGGACGGCGTTACTCGCGACCCGGAACGTCGTGGTCGTGCGGCTCCTCGCCGGCGGCCTTGGCGTCGTCATAGCGCTCGATCGCCTCGCGGACGATGCGGCGCGCTTCCTCGGCGTCGCCCCAGGTGCCGATGCGCACCCACTTCTTCTTCTCCAGGTCCTTATAGTGGGTGAAGAAGTGCTCGATCTGCTGGAAGACGATCTCCGGCACGTCGTCGCGACCGCCGACGTTCGAATAATAGGGGAAGACCTGGTCGACGGGCACGCAGACCAGCTTCTCGTCGCCGCCGGCTTCGTCTTCCAGGTTCAGCACCGCGATCGGTCGGACGCGGACGACGCAGCCCGGTATGAAGGGCGAGCGGGCGATGACCAGCGCGTCCAGCGGATCGCCGTCCGGCGACAGCGTGTGCGGCACGAAGCCGTAATTCGCCGGATAGCGCATCGGCGTGTGCAGGATGCGATCGACGAACAGCGCCCCCGACGCCTTGTCGAACTCATACTTCACCGGCTCGCCACCGGTCGGCACTTCGATGATGACGTTCAGGTCGTCGGGCGGATTCTTGCCCACCGGAATCAGGTCGATACGCATGGATTTTCCCTGTGAATACGGTCGTTGGAGGATCAGCGCGGCGTCAACAGGCGGTCGAGGCCCGTCTCTCCGCTGCCGATCTTCTCGAGTCGCGGGTAGCGCGGGCCGCCATGATAGTCGATGGCGAGATCACGGTAGCGCTCACCATTCTTGACCAGCAGGTGGATGGGCTCCTTGGAGGTCTTGGCCTCGACGATCGCCGCCTTGAGCACGTCGCCGCTATAGGCGCGGCCGTTCACCGCCTCGATGCTGGTGCCGACATCGATCGCCGCCTTGAAGGCGGGCGAGCCCCAGATGGTCGAGGTGACATTGCCGTCCTTGCCGACGACCAGGCCCAGCGAATAGCTGGTGTCGGTGCCGCGCAGCTTCTCGACCTTGCTGAAATAGCTGGTCGGCTCGGGCGTGAAGACCAGCTTGTAGCCGTTCATCGCAAAGCCCTGGATCGGCGCGGGCTGGCCCGTCTCGGTCAGGCGCTTCTGAAGGAAGCCCGCCCAATCATAGGGTTGGATGCGGTTGAGCGTCGCGGCGACATCGTCGAACGTGTAAGTCACCTCGCCCCAGTCGCCATCGCGGATGCCGAAGAACGCCTTGGCGAAATCGTCGATCGACTTGGTTCCGCCCGATTGCTGGCGGAGCATCGCATCGACCTCCATCCAGACCATCAGGCCTTCATTGTAATAATCCTCCGACCGCTGCCAGCTCGTCCAGCCCTTGGGCCGGCGCGAGGAGATGATCGGATCGTTGGTGGTGTCGATCATCGGCCGCCAATCCCGCCCGCGGCTGTTGTCGTAGCTGGCGAGGATCGACGCATAGGCGTCCAGCGTGTCCTGTTTCGAGACGATGCCCGAGCGCGCCTGGAGCACATAGCCCCAAAATTGCGTCTGCCCTTCATAGACCCAGAGCAGCGAGTCGCGCATCGGCATGCGGAAGTCGGGCGTCCACAAGTCCGCGCCGCGCCGGAACTTGCCGTCCCAGCTATGGGTGAATTCATGCGGCAGCAGGTTGCGCGTCGCCGTGCTGTTCTCCCAGTCGATGAAATAGCCGGGGCGCACGCCATTCTCGGAGGAGCGATGATGCTCCAGGCCGATGCCGCCGAGCTGGTCGGTGATCGACAGCAGGAAATTATACTTGTCGTAATGCTGCGCGCCGAAGGTCTTGGCGGCCTGTTCGACCAGGCGCTTGTGCGCGTCGATCTGCGCCGGGGTGGCGTTCAGTTCCTTGGGATCGTCGGCGAAGACGCTCAGGTCGACGCGCGGCGACAGCGGGAAGACCTTGCCATATTTGCCGGCCAGCACCGGCGAATCGACCAGGATCTCGTAGTTGGTGGAGTCGTAGCTGTAGGTCGAGCCGCTCGCCTTGGCCGGCACCGCGCCGGCGGCGGTCCAGCCGGTCGGAAACTTGACCGTCATCTGGATCGGGATCTGGCGGGTGAAATAGCCGGCCGGATACAGGCTGACCGAATTGGGCTGGAGCGAGATCATCGTCGGCGTGGCGACGATGCGGCCCTGGTCGCCCTTGGTCGCGGACAGGAACTGGAAATCCACGTCCAGCGTCTTCGCGCCCTGCGGCACGTTGACGTGGAAGGCGTAGACGTCGACCGTGTCGCGCGTCCAGGGCAGGACCTTGCCATTGGCGCGGACCACCAGGCTGGCGACCTTCTCGATCTCGCCGCGCGGGGCGTGGTTGCCGGGCAGCCACTTCGGATAGAGCAGCGCCACGTCGCCGGTCTTGGACACGGGGATCGTCTCGTGCACGGTGAAGATGCCGCGCTCGGTATCGGTGGCGTCGACGTTCAGCGTGATCGTGCCGGGATAGGGCACGTCCTGCGCCGCCGGGATCGTATCGACGATCGGCACCGGCTGCGGCGCGGAATTGCCGGCGGGAACCTGGGCGAGGGCGGAGGTGGAGAGGAACAACGACGCGACGACGGCTTTGCGGATCATGGACGGTCCCGACATGGAGAATGGGTCAGGGTCTAGCGGCCGAAAAGGTCAGTCGTCCACCCCTGTCATGGCCTTGGCCGCCGGCCGACTCACCCGCCACCCAGCACGTTGATCGAAAAGGCGATGATGCCGAGATTGAAGACGAAGGCGGCCAGGCAGTGGCCCAGCACCACGCGCCGGATGCGCCGCGACCCGATCGCCACGTCCGAGGTCTGGAAGGTCATGCCGAGCGTGCAGGCGAAATAGAGGAAGTCCCAGTAATCGGGCGTTTTCGTGTCCGGGAAGCTGAGCCCGCCCGCATCGCCCGCGCCATCGTCCGCCTCCATGTAGAAGAGATGCGCATAATGCAGCGCATAGATGGTGTTGGAGAAGAGCCAGCACAAAGTCAGCGTCGCGATCACCAGCAGGATGGCGAGGGCGTCGTTCTTGCCCTTCAACTCGCCCGCCACCGCCGCCAGGATGACCAGCATCGTGACGCCGGTCATGGCCAGCAGCACCGCGCGATTGGCGTCGTTCTCACGCGTGGCGGCGCGCATCCGATCCGCCTCGCCATGCCCCAGCAGGGTTGCGACGGAGAGGAGGAAGACGAAAGCGGCGAGGTCGAACGCGCCCATCACCGCCCGCCCCAGTTCGAGCCGCGACCAACCGAGCGCGAAGGCGCCCGCGAATACCAGCACGAACAGGACGAAGCGTGGCGGCGCCACGCGTTGTCCCAGGCCCCACCATCTGCTTTGCGTCATCGCGTGCGGTGCTAGCGCGAAGCCGCCCGCTCGACTAGATAGCCGCGCTCTTATGGCCCGTATCCAGACCCCCCATCGCGTGCGCGGCACGCAGGACATCTTCGGCGACGACCAGCGCCGCTTCGCCCAGGTGCTCGGCACCTTCGACCGGGTGAGGACGCTCTATGGCTTCCAGCGCGTCGATATCCCGATCTTCGAGGCGACCGAGGTCTTCTCGCGTTCGATCGGCGAGACCACCGACGTGGTGTCGAAGGAGATGTACACCTTCCCCGATCGCGGCGGCGACCTGCTGACGCTGCGGCCCGAATTCACCGCCGGCCTCGCCCGCGCCTTCCTGACCGAGGGGTGGCAGCAATATGCGCCGCTGAAGCTGGCCACCTCCGGCCCGGTGTTCCGCTACGAGCGGCCGCAAAAGGGGCGCTATCGCCAGTTCCACCAGATCGACGCCGAGGTGATCGGCGCGGCCGAGCCGATGGCCGATGTCGAGCTGCTGGTCATGGCCGACCAGCTCCTGCGCGAACTGGGGATCGAGGGCGTGACGCTCCAGCTCAACACGCTGGGCGATGCCGAGACTCGCGACGCCTGGCGCGCCGCGCTGGTCGCGCATTTCGAGGGTCACCGCGCCGAGCTGTCCGAGGACAGCCTGACCCGGCTGGAGAAGAACCCGCTGCGCATCCTCGACAGCAAGGACCCGCGCGACCGGCCGGCGGCGGACTCCGCGCCCGATATCGACGCCTATCTGACCGAGGCGGCGCGCGGTTTCTTCGATGCGGTGACGGCGGGGCTGGACGCGGCGGGCGTGGCCTGGACGCGCAATCCACGGCTGGTGCGCGGGCTGGACTATTACCGCCACACCGCCTTCGAGTTCGTCACCGACCGGCTGGGCGCGCAGGGGACCGTGCTGGCCGGCGGCCGCTATGACGGGCTGATCGGCTCGCTGGGCGGCCCGGAGACGCCGGGCGTCGGCTGGGCGGCGGGCGTCGAGCGACTGGCGATGCTGCTGGCGGAGCCGGCGCGGCCGGTGATCGATGCGGTGATCGTGCCGATGGGCGCGGCGGCGGAGACGCGCGCGCTGGGGCTGCTCGCCGAGCTGCGCCGCACCGGCCTCGCGGTCGACATGGCCTATAAGGGCAAGATGAAGCAGCGCATGGCCAAGGCCGATGCGCAGGGCGCGCGCGCCGCGATCATCATCGGCGACGACGAGATCGCGGCCGGGGCGGCGGCGGTGAAGTCGCTGGCCGACGGTACGCAGCGCGCGGTCGCGTTCGACGCGCTGGCCGAGACCTTGCGGTGAGTCGGATGCGTCGCTCGGGCGTTGGGGGCGGGGCATGACTCCCATCTCCCCCGACCGCATCCGCCAGATCGAGGCCAAGCGCGACGAGCTGGCGGCGCAGATGGCGACCGGCGACCTGCCGGGCGATCGTTTCGTCGCGGTGTCGAAGGAATATGCCGAGCTGGAACCCGTCGCCCAGGCGGCCAGCGAGGTGCGCCGGTTGCGCCAGGAGGCCGAGAGCCTGGCCTATATGGCCGAGGACACGAGCGACGACGAACTGCGCCAGATGGCGGCGGAGGAACTGCGCGAGAATCGCCAGGCGCTGGAGGCGGCGGACCGTCGGCTGGCCTTGGCCTTGCTGCCGCGCGACGCCGCCGACGAGCGCGCGGCGATGCTGGAAATCCGCGCCGGCACCGGCGGCGACGAGGCGGCGCTGTTCGCGGGCGACCTGTTCCGCATGTACCAGCGCTATGCCGATTCGCGCGGCTGGCGGGTCGAGCTGATCTCGGGCAGCGTGTCCGATGCGGGCGGGTACAAGGAAGTCGTGGCGTCGGTGACGGGGCAGGGCGTGTTCGCGCGGTTGAAGTTCGAAAGCGGCGTCCACCGTGTCCAGCGCGTCCCCGCAACCGAGGCGGGCGGGCGAATCCATACCTCCGCCGCGACCGTCGCGGTGCTGCCCGAGGCTGAAGAGGTCGATGTCCGCATCGACGAGGCCAAGGATCTGCGCATCGACGTCTATCGATCGTCGGGGCCGGGCGGCCAGTCGGTCAACACCACCGACTCGGCGGTGCGCATCACCCATCTGCCCACCGGCATGGTGGTGATCCAGCAGGACGAGAAGTCGCAGCACAAGAACAAGGCCAAGGCGCTGAAGGTCCTGCGCACCCGGCTCTACGAGGCCGAGCGCGAGCGGCTGGCGGCGGAGCGGTCGGGCACGCGCAAGGCGATGGTCGGCTCGGGCGACCGGTCGGAGCGGATCCGCACCTATAATTTCCCGCAGGGGCGGGTGACCGACCACCGGATCAACCTGACGCTGCATCGCCTGCCCGAAATCCTCCAGGGCGAGATGGACGAGCTGCTCGGCGCGCTGATCGCCGAGGACGAGGCGGAGCGGCTGGCGAGCCTGGATGGCTGAGGCGCGCCCCGCGATCGCGGCGGCGGCGGCGCGGTTCGGCTTTTCGGCGACGGCGCGGCTGGATGCCGAACTGCTGATGGCGCATGCGCTGGGACTGTCGCGCGACCGGTTGCTGCTGACGCTGGATGACCATGCCGAGCCGCCGGGCTTCGCGGGCCTGGTCGCGCGGCGGGAACGGCACGAGCCGATCGCCTATATCCTGGGTATGCGCGGCTTCTGGACGCTCGATCTGGCGGTGGGACCGGGGGCGCTGGTGCCGCGCGCCGACAGCGAGACGCTGATCGAGGCGGCGCTGGCGCATCATGCCGGCCGGCCGCCCGCGACGATCCTGGACCTGGGGACGGGGCCGGGCACGCTGCTCCTGGCGCTGCTGTCCGAATGGCCGCAGGCGATGGGGCTGGGGGTCGACCGTTCGGCGGATGCGCTGGCCTATGCGCGGATCAATGCCGTGCCCTTCGCGGACCGGGTGCGTTTCGTGCGGGGCGACTGGGATTCGGCCCTGGTGGGGCCGTTCGACCTGATCGTCACCAACCCGCCCTATATCGGCACCGGCGAGGAATTGGCGCAGGAAGTGGCGGGGCATGAACCGGCCGAGGCGCTGTTCGCCGGACCGGACGGGCTGGACGATTACCGGCGTCTGGCGCCTGCGATCCGGCGGCTGCTGGCGCCCGGCGGGGCGGCGGTGATCGAGATCGGCTGGACCCAGGCGGACAGCGTCGGCGACCTGTTGCGGGCGCAAGGCTTTGCCGTGGCGGTGCATCGCGATCTGGGCGGTCGGCCGCGCGCCCTGCTGGCGACTTGAACCGGAACGGCGCGGTCCCCATATTTTGCTTGTGGGGTGGAGCCATCCCCCGCTATGGATGGCCATGGGGAACGCGACCATTGACGGATTGTCAAGCGACGGCTTGTCAGGCAGCGACCCGCATCACCAGTCATGATGCCACGCATGTGGCGGTGACGAACCCGGCGTAGCCCGAGCGGCGCGCGGCAGGGCGGGGTGCATTCACAGGCCTAGGAGCCCGTTTTTGCGTTTGGCAAAGGACAACAAGCTTGATCAATAATCGGCAGGCCGGTCGTCGTCGCGGCCGGGGCGGTAATAACAATAACAACAACCCGCGCCAGGGTGGCGGCGGTGGTCGCCCCGACAATGGCAACCGCATCGACAGCCGTGCGCGGGGCAATGCCAACCAGCTGTACGAGAAGTACAAGAATCTGGCCTCCGATGCGCAGCGCCAGGGCGACCGCGTCAACACCGAATATTATCTGCAGTTCGCGGACCATTATTTCCGCGTGCTGAGCGACCAGCGCGGCCGGTTCGAGGATCAGCAGCCGCGCCGTTCGGTGCAGGATTTCGACGGTGACGATCAGGACGAGTTCGGCGACGAGGGCGAGCCGATCCGCACCGGCGAGCAGGACGGGCGCGGGGCGCAGCGCGACTATCAGGGCCGCGAGCATCCGCGCCGGGAAGAGCGCCAGGATCGCAGCGATCGTCCGGAGCGCGCCGAGCGTTCGGACCGGCAGGACCGACCCGAGCGCCAGGAGCGCGTCGAGCGCAACGACCGCCAGGATCGGCCGCGTCGCGCCGAGGGCGAGCGCCCGCGCCGCTGGGATCGCGAGGAGCGCGCCGAGCGTGAGACCGAGCAGGCCGTGACCGCCGCCCCGGTCGAGGTCGCGGGCCAGCGCCGTTCCGATCCGCCGGTCGCCGGAGAGAATCTGGAGCAGCGCGCCGAGACGGTGATCGAGGCGGATGCACCGCTCGCCGTCGAGGCGCCCGCGCCGCGCCGTCGTGGCCGTCCGCGTCGCGATGCGGCGGCGGTCGAGGCGACGACGACGCCTGCCACCGACGCGCCGGCTCCGGTCGCCGAGGCGAACGGCGTCGATGCGGACCGCCTGCCCCCGTCGCTCGGCATCGCGCCGGCGAATGATTCGGAGGACGCGCCCAAGCCCCGTCGTCGTCGTATCCGCGCCGCGACGCCGGAAGCCGCCGCCGAATAAGCCGCGACGCGGCGATGTGTCGAAAAGGCCGGCCCGCCACCCGCGGACCGGCCTTTTTCGCGACGGGCCCACCGGCGTGGCCGGACGCGCATCGGAATCACCATAGGGTTTCGCGAAGGTCTCAGCACCGCCGGGGCGGTGTGTCAGAGCCGGATGAGATGACCTTGGATCGGTATCGTCATTGCGAGCGGAGCGAAGCAATCCAGGGCGTCACGCGCGCGGTCGTGGAGTGCTTCGCTCCGCTCGCAACGACGGCTTGAAGCAATAGAGAGGCGGATCATCGGCAGGGACGCGAATCGCACTCCCCACCGGCTCAATTCCGCCGGTCCACATCCTCGTCATGGCCCGATCCGGAACTGAGGAACACCAGCCCCATCAGCGCGCCGGCCAGCACCACCGATCCGCCGACCCCGCCCAGGATCGCGAACATGGTCACCAGATGCAGCGGCCCCTGGAGGTGCGCCATGCCGGAGATCGCGGCGGCGGCGCAGATCGCGGCGGCCAGGATCATCCAGGCGAGCAGGTTGCGATAGCGGCTCCAGGCATGGGCGGCCTGATCCGGATCGTCCAGTCCCTTGGGGGAATCGTCCATGCAACACCATGCCATGCTTTCCTAAGCCCGCGAAACATGATCTGCTGCCTGGCAGATATAAGAGGAGGCGAGGATGACGATCGCGGCGATCCTGGGCAATGATCCGGTCCCGGTGGTGACGATCCGGCGCGGCGCGACCGTGGCGCAGGCGGTCGAGCTGCTGGCCACCCACCGGATCGGCGCGGTGCCGGTGATGGAGGGCGAGATGGTGGTCGGCATCCTGTCCGAACGCGACGTGGTGCGGCTGCTCGCGCAGGACCGCACCGCGCTGGACGGACCGGTCGATGCGGTGATGACCGCGCCCGCGATCACCGTCGGCCGGGCCGAGCCGGTGATCGGCGCGCTGTCGCTGATGACCCGCCGCCGCATCCGCCACCTGCCGGTGCTCGAGGATGGGCGACTGGTCGGCCTGGTCTCGATCGGCGACCTGGTCAAATACCGCATCGACCGGATCGAGGCGGAGGCGGCCGCGATGCGCGACTATATCCAGTCCGCCTGAACCGGACGGACGCGGTCAGGCGATCCGGTCGGGCACGGCGGCGGCGTCCTCTTCATGCGCGCTGTCCGGCGCCATGGCTTCCCAGGGGAAGACGTACCAGTCCTTGGTGACGGTGCGGTCGATGGTACGGGCGCGATAATCGACCCGCTCGGCGGAGACGCGATTGTCGATCAGCGTGGCGAAACGGGTCGCGCCTTCGGCCGCCGCCTCCTGCACCATCGCGCGGCGAAGCCGGCCGATGGTGCGGCCCGAATCGTTGATGTCGTCGATGAACAGCAACCGCTCGCCGTTCCGGGTCCGCGCGGCCAGCTTCACCAGCACTTCGTCGGCGAAGTCGGGCACCTGCGCCGACAGGTCGCAGGACAGGGTCGGCAGGCCGGTCGCATGGCTCAGATAGACCGCCGGCACCAACCCGCCGCGACCGATGCCGATCAGATAGGTCGGCCGCCAGTCGTCCCCGGTCAGCGCCGCCGCCAGCGTGCGGATATCCGTGACGAACTGGTCCTGCGAGATGGGCGTGAACACCGGCATCAGCGCACCTCCGCCGCATAGGCGTCGAGCCGGGCGAGATGGCCGGCGACCGCATCGTCGGGCAGGAAGCTGCCGAGGAAGCTGTTGCGTGCCAGCCGCACCAGATCGTCGCGGGACAGCGAACGCGCCTCGGCGGCGGCGATGTAGTTATCGGCGACATAGCCTCCGAAATAGGCCGGATCGTCCGAGTTGATCGTCGCGCGCAGCCCCTCGCGCAGCATCCGGTCGATCGGATGGTCGTCCATCGTATCGACCACGCACAGCTTGAGGTTGGACAGCGGGCAGACCGTCAGCGTCATCGCGGTGCGGGCGAGGCGGGCGGTCAGCGCGGCATCCTCCAGGCTGCGATTGCCATGGTCGAGCCGGTCGATGCCGAGCAGGTCGAGCGCCTGGACGACATAGTCGGGCGGCCCTTCCTCCCCGGCATGGGCGACGCTCTTCAGGCCCAGGGCGCGGGCGGCGGCGAAGACGCGCGCGAACTTCTCCGGCGGATGGCCGAGTTCCGAGGAATCGAGTCCCACCGCCTCGATCCGGTCGAGCCAGGGACGCGCCATCTCCAGCGTGGCGAAGGCGTCGTCCTCGTCCAGATGGCGCAGGAAGCTCATGATGAGGCGCGAGGTGATGCCATGCTTCGCCTCCGCTTCCTCCATCGCCGAGAGCAGGCCGCCGATGACCGTGTCGAAGGCGATGCCGCGCGCGGTATGGGTCTGCGGATCGAACATGATCTCGGCATGGACGACGCCGTCCTGCGCCACCCGGTCGAAATAGGCGGCGGCGAGGTCGTGGAAATCCTGCTGGTGGATCAGGACGTTCGCACCCTGGTAATAGATGTCGAGGAAATCCTGAAGCCGGGTGAAGCTATAGGCGGCCCGCACCGCCTCCACCGAGTCGAAGGGGATGGCGATATTGTTGCGCCGGGCCAGCGCGAACATCAGTTCGGGCTCCAGGCTCCCCTCGATATGTAGGTGAAGCTCCGCCTTGGGCAGGCCGGCGATGAAGGCATGCATGGTCATGCGCCCCTACATCGCGACCATCGCCGGGCGGGGCAAGGGGCAGAATGGGTCCGCATGGACGCGCGATGCCGCGAAGGACGATGGGGAACATGCGGAGGCGCGGCGTTCTTTCGGAAGGACACGCTTCGATGTCATCCGCCGTGCTCCTGCGAAGGCAGGAGCCCAGGGCCACATGCGCCATCAGGCGTTGTTTGGCTTGGCTCCAGGCTCCTGCCTTCGCAGGAGCACGGAAGCCAATCCAGATAGGGGAGGCCGGCTGCGTCGCAGGCCGACCTCCCCCGTATCTTCCCGGCTTGGAGCGCGATCAGATCGCCGCCAGGGCCTGGTCGAAATCCGCGATCAGATCATCCGCATCCTCGACCCCGATCGAGATGCGGACCAGATTGTCGGTGATCCCCAGCGCCTGCTTGCGCGCGTCGGGCACCGACAGATGCGTCATCGCCGCCGGATGGCTGGCCAGCGTCTCGGTGCCGCCCAGCGACACCGCCAGCTTGGCGATGCGCAGCGCGTCGAGGAAGCGGAACGCCTCCGCCTCGCCGCCCTTGACCAGCAGCGAGAAGGTCGAGCCGGCGCCGGTGCAGTGGCGGTCGTAGATGTCCTTCTGGCGCGCATCCTCGATGAACCCCAGATAACCCATCCGCTCGACCTTGGGATGCTGGCGCAGGAAGGCGCAGACCTTGGCGGCATTCTCGCCCGCCCGGCTCATGCGCAGCTCCAGCGTCTCCAGCGAGCGGAGCAGCATCCAGGCGGTATTGGGGTCGCAGATCGTGCCGATCGTGTTGCGCATCGACCGGATTACGTCGATCTGCGCCTTCTTGCCCAGCACGCCGCCCGCGACCAGGTCGCTATGCCCGCCGGCATATTTGGTCAGCGAATAGACGACGATGTCCGCGCCGTGGCGCAGCGGCTGATGCCAGAGCGGCCCCAGGAACGTATTGTCGATCGCGATCGGCGGCTTGTCCGCGGCGTCCGCGAAGATCGCGTCGCGGCTGGCGACCACCGCCTCGACATCGACCAGCGCGTTGGTCGGGTTCGCCGGGCTTTCCAGATAGATGAGCGCGACATGGCCGGTCGCGGCCTCCGCCAGGACACGGTCGATCTCCGCCCGCGTCGCGCCTGCGGGGAAGTCGAGCCACTTGACCCCGAACTTGCCCAGGATGCGGCCGATCAGCGTCTCGGTCGCGGCGTAGAGCGGGCCGCTATGGACGATCGTGTCGCCGGGCTTGACCATCGACAGGAACAGCGTCGCGATCGCCGCCATGCCGGAGGAGAAGGCGAGCGCATCCTCCGCCTCTTCCCAGATCGCCAGCCGGTCCTCCAGAATCTCCTGGTTCGGGCCGTTGAAGCGCGAATAGACCAGCCCCTCCGCACCGCCCGGCCGCTTGCCGGTCACGCCCTCGAAATGGCGCTTGCCGGCCGCGGCATTGGGGAAGACGAAGGTCGAGGTCAGGAAGATCGGCGGCTTCAGCGATCCTTCCGACAGCGACGGGTCATAGCCATGGCCCATCATCAGCGTCGACGGCTTCAGCTTGCGGTCGCCGATCCGGGCGGGTTCGGTGATCGGCGAGCGGTTCGCGTCGACGCCGGTCATGTCGGCTTCGGTCTCGTCCATCGGCATGTGATTCTCCTCTTCCGTCGGTCCTTGTACGCCGGAGAAAGTCTCATTGGAAACGATCTCGGGCGGGAAGAGACGGGCTCACGCCAAGCCGCGACGAGGTAAGGCGGACGGTAGGTCCCTGTGAAGGCGTGGAGAAACGGGAGGCGAAACGGTCAGCCGACCCCGATCAAGGCGATCTGCCGTCCATAATCCGCCTCTCCCCGATGCGTCGCGCGACGATAGGAGTAGAACCGCGCTTCGTCCGCATAGGTGTCGAGCCCCAGCGCATCGATCCGCCGCAGGCCCGCCGCGATCAGGCGGTGCGCGACATAGGCCTCCAGGTCGAAGCGATGATGCCCCGCCCGGCTCGACGCGAAGAAGCGTTCGTTCGCCGGATCGGCCTCGGCGAAGCGGGCGAGGAAGGCGTCGTCCACCTCATAGCTGCGCCGCGCGATGCACGGGCCGATCGCGGCGGTGATGCGCTGGCGGTCCGCGCCCAGCGACTCCATAGCCTTGATCGTCGCATCGGTCACGCCGGCCAGCGCGCCCTTCCACCCGGCATGGGCGGCGCCGACCACGCCAGCCTGCACATCGGCGAGCAGCACCGGCGCGCAATCGGCGGTCAGGATGCCGAGCAGCAGCCCCGGCCGCCGCGTCGCCATGCCGTCGGCATGGGGGCGGTCGTCATCGGCGAAGGGCGAATGGATCGTCACCACATCGGCCGAATGGACCTGATACAGCGTCTGGAGCGTCGCCCCCGGCAGCACCGCCGCCACCGCCCGCGCGCGGTTCTCGGCCAGTTCGGGCGAAATCCCGGCCTGTCCGCGCCGGCCCAGGTCCAAGCCCGCCGTCAACCCGGTCGACACGCCGCCGCGCCGGCCGAGAAACGCATGGGGCACGCCGTCGAGCACGCCGCTGCGGATCGTGTCCATTGGCTCCGTCACAGCGTCAGCCGCATGATATCGTCCTCGTCGGCATGATCGCCGACCATGAAGGTGTAGCGCCCGATCCGCTCGAATCCGTAGCGCGTGTAGAAGCGCCGGGCGCGTGCGTTGTCGACATAGACCGACAGGAACATCTCGACCGCGCCGCGCGCCCGTGCGGTGGCCAGCGCCCAGTCCATCAGCACCGGCGCGATGCCGCTGCCATGATAGGCGGCGTCGACATAGAATTGACGAAGCTCGATCGCGGGGCCGCTACGCTCGACCGGAAAGGTCGCGGGGCCGAGCTTGACGAAGCCGGCCAGCACCCCGTCCGCCTCCGCCAGGCGGAAGGCATAGGCGGGATCGGCGATCTCCGCCTGCCAGGCCTCGACCGTCATCGGGGCCAGGAACGCCGCCAGGTCGGCGGGGGCGTAGAGATGCCCGAACGTCCTGGTGAAGCTGTCGGCGAACAGCGTCCGGATCGCCGGCGCGTCGGCCGGGATGGCATCGCGATACGACATGGCGGTCATCCGAAGGCGGCCGGTTCGGGCCAGTCGCGAGCGGTCAGCGCCAGCACCTTGAACAGCGCGCCCATGCCGTTGACCAGCCGCATCCGGTCGGCGGCGATCGCCTCCGCCCGGTCGGGGGCATGGCGGGCGAGTGTGGCGGCGCGCGAGTCGATGCCCAGCTTCACCAGCCATTCGGCCTGCTCGACCGGTCCCCAGGCGGCAAGGCCCACCGTCTGGCCCGCTGCCGCCAGCGTGGTGAAATCGACATGCGCGGTCAGGTCGTGCTCGCCCGGCGCGTCATAGGGGTTGGCGAAGCCGTGGCGCTTCACCGCCTGCAACGTCTCGCCCAGCGCCGGCCCCTCATAGCCGTAGTCGATCGCGAGCAGCGCGCCGCCCTGCGCGGCGATCCGCCGGCCGAGCGTCCGCATCACCCCGATCGCGGCGGGGGCGACCTCCAGGATCGCGCCCACGGGCGCGTCACGCAGCGATTCCGGGATCACCGTCTCGGGCACCGGCTTGCCCGCGATCGGCAGGAACAGCGTGTCCTGGCAGGCGATCAGCCGCTCGTGCCACTGGTCGCGCTTGATCAGCTGGCGGATCGGCAGCGCATCGAAGAACTCGTTGGCGACGACGATCAGCGCGCCCTCGCCCGGCAGCGTCTCGACCGAATCGTGGAAGCTCGCCTCCGCCACGCGCTCGGCTTGCGCGGCGCGCAGCACCGGGCTGGTCTCGACGAAATGCACGGCCGGGGCGAAGCCGGCCCGCGCCATCGCCCGCCGCGCATCGGCGGCCAGCGTCCCGCGCCCCGGCCCCAGCTCGACCCAGTGGCAGTCCGGCCGGCCGGCGCGGTCCCACAGGTCCGCGCACCACAGGCCGACCAGCTCGCCGAACATCTGGCTGATCTCGGGCGCGGTGACGAAGTCGCCCGCCGCGCCTAGCGGGTCCCGCGTCGCATAATAATGGGCGTTGGCCGCGCCCATGAACTGGGCGAGCGAGATCGGGCCAGCGAGCGCGATGGCGCGCGCCAGCCGCTCGGGCAGGGCCGGCTCGGCGGGATCGGGCAGCGTGTCGGTCATCGGTTCAGGCGACGCTCTCGGTGCCCCAGGTCGGCTCGACCCGCACCCGCCGCTTCGCCGCCGTCGCCATCAGATAGGTCCCCCCGACGATCATCGGCACGCACAGCCACTGGCCCATGTGCAGGCCGGTATGCTCGGCAAAGGCGCGCAGCTGGCTGTCGGGCTCGCGGAAGAACTCGACGACGAAGCGGGCGCAGCCATAGCCGACCAGGAACAGGCCAACCAGTTTGCCCGGCTCATAGCGCGCCTTGGTCCGCCAGAAGGCGAAGCTCATGACCGCCAGCAGCAGCAGGCCCTCCAGCGCCGCCTCGTAGAGCTGGCTGGGATGGCGGGCGGGATCGATCATGCCATAGGGGACGGTGTGCGGGAAGACGATCGCCCAGGGCACGTCCGCCGGCTTGCCCCAGAGCTCGCCGTTCACGAAATTGGCCAGCCGGCCGAAGAACAGTCCGAACGGCACCACGCAGGCGACATAGTCGTGGATGCGCAGCCAGTTGAGCTTGTTCTTGCGCGCGAACAGGATGATCCCGACCATGGTGCCGATCGCGCCGCCATGGAAGGACATGCCGCCGTCCCACAGCCGCAGGATGCGCAGCGGATGCAGGAACATCTCCGGCGCGTAGAAGGTCACGTACCCCAGCCGCCCGCCCAGGATGATGCCCAGGGTCGCATAGAAGACCAGGTCGTCGGCATGACGCCGCGCCATCGGCGCGCCCGGCTGGTCGAGCATCCTGAGCATCGCCCACCAGCCGATCAGGATGCCGGCGATATAGGCCAGGCTGTACCAGCGCAGCGTGAAGAAGCCGATGCTGAACACGTCCGGGTGCAGCCCGAGATCTTCGAAGCGGATATGGCCGGCGGCGGCCGCAAGGAACTCTATCAAGGCTTTTCCCTCTGACTTGTCGCCTCCATAGTGACGGCAGGCAACAAGACCAAGCGGAGAGACGGATGCGGAGCGAGCTGGATCGTCGGATGGACGCGACTATGGCGCGGGTGACGGGGCCGGACGGTCCCTTGCCGCTGACGCAGGTGGCGCGACATGGCGTCACCCTGCCGGCCTTCGCCATCGCGCCGCCCTCGCTCGCTCATTATTTCGCGCATTACGGCCAGGCGCATCGCGACACCTGTTTCCTGGTCGCGGGCGAGGAGCGGCTGACCTTCGGCGAGGTGTACGGCGTGGCGGCGGGCATCGCCCGGTCGCTGGTCGCGCGCGGGATCGGCCGGGGCGATCGGGTGGGCATCGCCGCGCGCAATTCGCCCGTCTGGATCGCGACCTATATGGGCGTGCTGATGGCCGGCGGGGTCGCGACGTTGCTCAATGGCTGGTGGCAGGCGGAGGAGCTGGCCTCGGCGCTGGACGATGTCGGCTGCGCGCTGGTGGTGGCGGACGGGCCGCGCGCCGACCGGCTGGCGGCGATCGAGGGGCTGGCCGTGCCGGTGGTAAGGGTCGACGACCGCCTGCCGCTCCCACAGGCCGCCGGGCCGCTAATGGGCGGGGAGGGCGTGCTGCCCGAGCTGGGGCCGGACGATGCGGCGACGATCCTGTTCACCTCCGGCTCGACCGGCCGGTCCAAGGGGGCGCTGGCCGATCACGGATCAGTGTTGCAGGCGACGCTCAACTTCCTGGCGCAGGCGCTGATGGTGCTGGGGCTTTCGACCGAGGACAGCACGGCGCCGACGCTGCCGCCCGCGACGATGCTGACGCTGCCCCTGTTCCATATCACCGCGATGGTGCCGGTGCTGCTGCAAAGCTTCGCCATGGGGCGCAAGCTGGTGCTGCTGCCCAAATGGGACGCGCGCGAGGCGATGCGGCTGATCGAGCGGGAGCAGGTGACCTATTTCGTCGGCGTGCCGCTGATGAGCTACGAGATCCTCAACCATCCCGACCGGACGGCGTTCGACCTGTCGACCGTCACCGACTTCGCGGCGGGGGGCGCGCCGCGCCCGGCCGAGCATGTCCGCCGCATGGACGCCGAACTGGGCGGCTCCGCGCCGCTGATCGGCTATGGCCTGACCGAGACCAATGCCGCCGGCACCGCCAATTGGCGCAGCAACTATCTCGCCAAGCCCGACTCGGCCGGCCGGGCCTCCGCGCCGCTGATCGAACTCGCGATCCTGGACGATGCGGGGCGACCGGTGCCGCAGGGTGAACGCGGCGAAGTGGCGATCCGCTCGATCGCCAATTTCCGCGAATATTGGAACAACCCGGCGGCGACGGCGGCGGCGATCACCGCCGACGGCTTCTTCCGCACCGGCGATATCGGCTATCTGGACGCGGACGATTACCTGTTCATCGTCGACCGCAAGAAGGACATCATCATCCGCGGCGGCGAGAACATCAGCTGCCTGGAGGTGGAGGCGGCGCTCTACGCCCATCCGGCGGTGCGCGAGGCGGCGGTGTTCGGCCTGGCCGACGAACGGCTGGGCGAGGTGCCGGCGGCGGTCGTCCATGCGGAGGCGGGGGTCGAGGCCGCCGCCTTGCAGGCCTTTCTGGGCGAGCATATCGCCGCCTTCAAGGTGCCGGCGCGGCTCTGGCTGGTCGATGCACCGCTGCCCCGGCTGGGGACGGAAAAGATCGACAAGGTGGCGTTGCGGGCGACGTACCAGGCGCTGGCGGCGGGTGGATAAGCGGCGAGGGCTCTTCCTTTGGCGCGATATTGCCGCGCCCTTGATCCAGCCCGGCGAAGACCGGGTGGGTTTCGGACCTACAGCTTTCCGAACACCGCCTCGAACCCGGCGATGTCGCCCGCCGCCAGGAAGCGTGCCTGCTCGATCCAGCGGTCGCGGGTCATGCGGCCGGAAAAGGGGCCGAGCTGCGCGTCGAGCCGGGTGGCGCCATCCTCGTCCAGGGCCGCCATCTGGCCGACCGTGGCGATGCCCAGTTCGCCCAGCCGCGCGACCAGCTTGGGACCCAGGCCCTTGAGCAGCGAGACCGGGGCGTCGGTGGGATTGGGGGCGGGGTCGGCGGTCGGCTCGGGCGTGGCCGGCTCTGGCGTGGCGGGCACCGGTGCCGGCGCGATGGTCGCCGGGCTGGCCGCCAGCGGCGCGGCGGCGGCGATGGGTTCGTCGGCGAGCGGATCGGTCGCGGCCGGCTGTTCGGGTTCGACCGGAATGGGTCGGGCGACGGGCTGAGGGGCCGGCACCGGGGCGGCCGGGGGTGACACGGCAGGCACGGCCGGCGACGGCGACGGCGCAAGCGGGGTTTCCGCGACCGGCTCTACCGATCCTTCGCTCACCCCCGCTTCGCGCGCATTATGCGCGACCTGGCGCTCGGCCAGGGTCCGCTGACGCTTGCGGCGTATCCCGACCAGGATGATCGCGATCGCCGCCACCGCGACCAGGGCGATCAGCACCAGGTGCATGGTGGTGATGACGCCGACGCCGCCATCGGGCAGCAGGCTGGTTCCGGGTTGCGAAGCGGTGGCGGTGGTCGACTGGCTCATACGCGCGACCCTAGCCGCTGCCATCCGCCAGGGCCAGCCGCCACGCGCTCAGCGGGACCAGCGCGCCCAGATCGCGGGCGGCAGCGTCAGCCCGCGCGCTTCCTCGCGCACGCCCAGTTCGCCCGCCTCGACCGTGCCGGGCAGGTCGGCGAAGAGCTGGCGCAGCATCTCGCCGATCGCCAGCGCCGACATCCGCACCGCATAGACGGTGAGGAACAGGAAGCGCGAATTCTCGTCCAGCAGCTGGCGGCAATCGGCGATCAGGCGGGGCAGATCCTCCTCCAGCCGCCAGATCTCGCCCTCCGGCCCGCGGCCATATTTGGGCGGGTCGAGCAGGATGCCGTCATAGCGGCGGCCGCGCCGCACCTCGCGCGCGGTGAACTTGGCGGCGTCGTCGATGATCCAGCGCACCGGCGCGGCGTCCAGCCCGGACAGCGCGGCATTGGCGCGCGCCGCCTCCACCGATTTCTTGGAGGCATCGACATGCACCATCCGCGCGCCCTTGCTCGCCAGCGACAGCGTGCCGACGCCTGTATAGCCGAACAGGTTCATGCAGTCGGCCGTCTCCAAGCCGTCCAGCCGCTCGCGCATCCAACTCCATACCGGCGCCATGTCCGGGAAGAAGCCCAGATGGCGGAAGGGGGTGGTCTGCGCGGTGAAGCGCACATCGTCCCAGCGCATCCCCCAGCCGTCGCGCGGCACCGGCTGGTCGAACTGCCAGCGGCCGCCGCCCTCCTCGTCCGAGCCGGGCACGAACTCGCCGTCGAACGTCCAGTCGGGCTTGGCCGGCGCCCACATCGCCTGCGGCTCGGGGCGGACGAAGCGGAAGCGGCCATAGCGTTCCAGCTTGCGGCCATGGCCGCTGTCGACCAGTCCGTAATCGGCCCAGGGCTCCCCGATCAGCGTGCCGAGCATCATGCGGACGGCGTTGCGTGTTCGGCGATGAAGCCGGCGATGACCGACAGATCGGCGGGCAGGCTGGTATAGCGTTCCTCGCGGTCGAACAGGTCGCCGACCCGCGCCGGCAGCGTCGGCCGGCTGCCGACCGCGCGCTCCACCGCATCGCCGAACTTCGCCGGATGCGCGGTGGCGAGCGTCACCATCGGCGCATCGACCGCCGTCGCGACGCGGCGCGCGGCGGCCAGGCCGATTGCGGTGTGCGGATCGATCACCTGGCCGGCCGCCTCCGACGACCAGCGCATCGCCATCGTCATCTCGTCGGCATCGACCCGCTCGCTGGTGAACAGCGCCGCCGCGCCCTCGCGCTGCGCATTGGTCAGGCGGAGCGCGCCGTCCCGCTCGAAGCCCTGCATCTGCGCCGCCAGCGCGGCGCCGTCGCGGCCGCCCAGGTCGAACAACAGTCGCTCGAAATTGGACGACACCTGGATGTCCATCGACGGCGTCGCGGTCTGCTGCACGCCCGCCTTGGAATAGTCGCCGGCCGACAGGGCGCGGTGGAGGATGTCGTTGACGTTGGTCGCCACCACCAGCTTGGCGACCGGCAGGCCCATCTTCGCCGCGACATAGCCGGCGAAGACGTCGCCGAAATTGCCCGTCGGCACCGAGAAGGCGACCGCCCGTTCCGGCGCGCCGAGGCGGACGGCGGCGTAGAAATAATAGACCACCTGCGCCATCAGCCGTGCCCAGTTGATCGAGTTGACCGCCGACAGCGCGTAGCGATCCGCCATCGCCCGGTCGGCGAAGGCCGCCTTCACCAGCGCCTGGGCCTGGTCGAAATCGCCGTCGATCGCGATGTTGAAGACATTGGGGGCCAGCACCGTCGTCATCTGGCGCCGCTGCACCTCCGACACGCGGCCCATCGGGTGGAGCATGAAGATGTCCACGCCCGCGCGGCCCGCCACCGCGTCGATCGCCGCCGACCCGGTATCGCCGCTGGTCGCGCCGATGATCGTCAGATGCTTGTCGGTGCCGGTCAGGAACCGCTCGAAGAACAGGCCGAGCAGTTGCAGCGCCACGTCCTTGAACGCCAGTGTCGGACCGTGGAACAGCTCCAGCAGCCACTGGTCATGGTCGAGCTGGACGAGCGGCGTCACCGCCGCGTGCGAGAAGCGGCCATAGGCGGTCTCGCACAGCGCGCGGAGGTCGTCCGCGCCCAGCGCATCGCCGACGAACGGCGCCATCACCCGTGCCGCCGTCTCCGCATAGGAGAGGCCGGCGAGCGCCGCGATCGAATCGCGGTCGAGCGTCGGCCAGGTCTCGGGCACGTAAAGTCCGCCATCGGCGGCGAGCCCGGCGAGCGTGGCGGCCCGGAAATCGACGATCGGCGCGGTGCCGCGAGTGCTGGTATAGCGCATGGCCCTGCCGCTAACGCCTGCGCGCCGACACGACAAGCAAGCGCTGGTTCAGCGACGCCGCTTTTTCCTTGTCGGCGGCGGAGACGCGCGGACGGGCGGGGCGGGCTGGCCGCTCAGGCGCAGGTCGAGCGGCGGGTAGATGCCCGGATCGGCCGGGTAGCTGGCGCGCGCCCTGGCGAACAGGAAGCGCGCGCGCGCCGCGCCCGGCGTGGCGGCGGTGGTGCCGACCCAGCGCCAGTGCCACGGTTCCCATTTCACATTCTGCTGGTTGCCCGTCGGGAAGCTGAGCTCGAAACCGTAGCGCGGCGCATGATCGTGCAGCCAGCGCGCCTGCGGCGTGGCGGCCATGCACGCCTCCGCATCGGGACAGCCGTGCGAGGGGCGCACCGCGAAGTCGAGCGCGAAGCCGGTGCTATGCTCGCTATGCCCCGGCGGCGCGACCGAGATCGCCCGGTCCGCCGCGGTCGGCCCCGCGCCGCCCCGCGCGAACACGCTGCCCTGGCGCAGCACGCCCCGGTGGCAGGACAGGCCGCGGATCGCGCCCGGCCCCAAGGCGGCGTCGGCGGCGGCGATCAGCCGGGTCAGGTCGGGGATCATCTCGCGCCGGAGCATGCAGGCGTGGATGCCGAAGCCGGGCGGAGCCGCGACCAGATCGCCCGGCGGCGCGTCGCCATAGCGGAAATGGCCGTAGAGCCGTCCGTCCGTCGCGATCGGATCGACGGCGGGCAGGGCGGCGGGCGTCACCGCCTGGGCGAGCAGAAAGGCGAGCATGGCCGCGCGCCTCTGGCATGGGCGTCGCGGCGGTGGCAAGGACCACAGTCATGGACCCCGAACGTATCCTTTTCATCGACGGCGAGGCGCTCGTCATCGACAAGCCCGCCGGCCTGCCCGTCGATCCACCGCGCGACGGCACCATCAGCCTGGAGAACCATCTCGAGTCGTTGCGCTTCGGCTTCCAGCGCTGGCCGACGCCGGTGCACCGGCTGGACCGCGACACCAGCGGCTGCCTGCTGCTCGCACGCAATCCCAAGGCGGGCGCGCGATTCCAGCAGGCGTTCGAGAATGGCACGGTCGAGAAACGCTATTGGGCGGTGCTGGACGGGGTGGTGACCGGCGACGGCCTGATCGACCTGCCGCTCGCCAAGGTCAGCAGCGCCGAGTCGGGCTGGCGGATGGTCGGCGCTCCCGATGGCAAGCCGTCGCGCACGCACTGGCGCGCGCTGGCGGAACAGGATGGCCGCACCCTGGTCGAGTTTCGGCCGGAGACGGGACGCACGCACCAGATCCGCGTCCATGCCGCCAGCGGCCTGAACGTGCCGGTGGTGGGCGACCCCGTCTATGGCCGCGCGCGCCGGGTCGCCGCGAACCAGGCGGGCGGGCAGGGCATGTTGCTCCACGCCGCCGAACTGGTCGTGCAGCGGCCGGGCAAGGAGTCGATCAAGGCGGTGGCTCCCCTGCCAGAGCGATTCGGAGCCTGGCCCGTCCTGGCGGATTGAGGCGGCGATGGTCGGCATTCCCGTCACCCGCGCGATCTGGATCGACAGCGACGAGCTGCAAGAATCCTATACCCGCGCCTCCGGGCCGGGCGGGCAGCATGTGAACACCACCGACAGCGCGGTGCTGCTGCGCTTCGACGTGGCGAACTCGCCCAGCCTGCCCGACGCGGTGAAGGCGCGGCTGGCGGTGCTGGCGGGATCGCGGCTGACCCGCGACGGCGTGCTGGTGCTGCGCAGCGAGGGCGCGCGCTCGCAACTGCTCAACCGGCAGGAGGTGCGCGAGCGGCTGGTCGAGCTGATCCGCGAGGCGACGATCGTGCCCAAGAAGCGTCGCCCGACCAAGCCGACCCGCGCTTCCCAGACCCGGCGGGTCGAGGGCAAGGCGCGGCGATCGGCGGTCAAGGCGGGGCGCGGCAAGGTACGCGACTGACCGCTGGCGGTCCTGCATACCGGCTCTTAGATAGGCGGGATGTACCAGTTCGACATTTCGTCCGGCAGCAAGGCGGACCTCTATCATGACCTCCACGCCGCGCTCGACGCGCTGACCGCCGGCGAAGCCGACGCGGTCGCCAACATGGCCAATGCCTCGGCCTTGCTATGGCAATATCTGCCCGACCTGAACTGGGCGGGATTCTATCGCATGGTCGCGGGCGAGCTGGTGCTCGGGCCGTTCCAGGGCAAGGCGGCGTGCATCCGCATTCCGCTCGGCAAGGGCGTGTGCGGCACCGCCGCCGCCAGCGGCGAGACGCAGGTGGTGGCCGATGTCCATGCCTTTCCCGGCCATATCGCCTGCGACGCGGCCAGCCGGTCCGAACTGGTCGTGCCGATCGTCCGCGACGGCGCGGTGCTGGGCGTGATCGACCTCGACAGCCCGGAACCCGGCCGCTTCGACGCGGAGGATGCCGCCGGGTGCGAGGCGCTGGCGGCGCTGCTCTCGACGCGTCTCTGAACGCTGCCAGTTGCGGGGGCGACTGGCGGTTCCGTGCCCCGGATCGGGACCGCCGTCGCGCTTCCCCCGTGTCGCGGGTCCGCTACACTCCCGCGTCGCAACGGGATCGCAGGATGATGCGCATGAAGGGGAAATGCTGGAGCCTGGTGGCGCTGTTCGCAGCCACCCCGGCGATGGCGCGGCAGGCCGGACCGCCACCGCCTCCTCCACCGGGCGGGCAGGCCGGCTATCCCGTGCCGCCGGTCGTCGTGCTGCTCGACTGGCGGGGCGAGCCGGTCGAGCCGCCACCCCTGGCACCGCCACCGCTGCCCGAGGTGCGCTCCGGCCGGCGGGACGCGACGCCCGGCGCGACCGTCACCACCACGACCGCGGCGACCGGTTCCCGCACGCGCGCGGCGGAGGACGGGACGACGGCCATGACGACCGACATCTATGCCGATCCATCGCCGCCGCGCCGTCCGCGTCGTGCGGTCAGCGGCCGCCGAAGGTGACCAGGCTCTCCGACCCGTCCGCCGCCAGCGCCGATACGCCGACGACGTGATCGTCGACCGGCACCTGCGCCAGCAGCGCCTTGGTGTCGGCCACGTCGCGGCTCTCGGTCCAGTCGGTCCGGTCGTTGCGCCGCCAATGGACGCGGTAGCCGGTCGCGCCCGGCACGGCGGGCCAACTCACCTGCGTGTCGCGCGACAGCGCGCCCGAGATCGTCACGTTCGCCGGTGCGGCGGGGGCGCCGGCCAGGCGGGCGAGCGTCGCGATGTTGATCGCCGTCACCTTGGCCAGATAGGGAAAGTCCATCCGGTCGATCGTATCGCCATAGACCACGCCCTTCTCGGTGCGCAGGTCCTGATGCTGCGCGTCCCAATTCTCGTTGGCGACGGAGAATCGCACCGCCGGATAGCCGAGCTTCAAAAACGGCTCGTGATCGCCGCCGCGCCCGAATCGGTCGGGCCGCCGGTCTAGGAACACGTCGAGTCCGAACCGGCCACGCGCGGCGACGCCGTCGATCGCCTTGGCGAGCGCGCGGCTGGGGCCGTCATCCTCGCCGCCATTGCCGCGTCGGACCATCTGTTGCGCCTCGTCTTCCGATGAGCGGATGCCCTCGGAAAAGACGCGGACCCAGCGCGATTCGCGCACATTGCCCTGGCCGATGGTGTTGCCGACGATGTCGTTGTTGAGCATCGCCGACACCTGCCAGCCGCGCGCCTTGGCCGTGTCCGCCAGCAGCGTCGCGCCCCACAGGCCCTGTTCCTCGCCGGAGAACACCGCATAGACGATGGTCGCGTCGAATTTCTGCTTCGACAGGATTCGCGCCGCCTCCAGCACCAGGGCGACGCCCGATGCGTCGTCGTTCGCGCCCGGCGCGTCGCTGGTCGTGTCCATCACGTCGGTGACCCGGCTGTCGATATGCGCGCCGACGATCACCACCCGGTCGGGATCGCGGCCGCGCTGGATGCCCAGCACGTCCTGCACCACCACGCCGGTCGGCGCGCGCGGGCCGGTGAAGCGGCGCTCGATCCGCTCGACCGTGATGCACCCGCCGCAGCCGCGCGCGATCTCCGCGAAGCGCCCGGCAGCCCAGTCGCGCGCCGCGCCGATGCCGCGCTTCGGATCGGTGGTGGTGGAGGCGGTGTGGCGCGTGCCGAAGCCGACCATCGCGGCGACATCGGCCTTGAGGCGTTCGGGAGACGGGGCGGGCGCGGCGGCGGCCGCGGCGAGGGCGAGGAGGATGGGCATGGGACCAGGACATGCCGCAGCCTGGTCCGACGCTCAAGTCGTTGCGATCAGGGCCGCCTTCCGCCGGATCAGCTCAGCCGGTCGATCTGCTCCGGGGTCAGCGATCCGGGGATGATCATGACCGGTACCGGCAGCGCGCCTGCATCGGTGCCGGCGAAATGGCTGATCAGCTCGCCCGGCGCGCCGGTGGGTGCCGCGCCCAGCACCAGGGCGGCGATCTGCGGATCGGCGTCGATGATCTCGCGGATCACCTTGGGCGCGTCGCCCTCGCGCACCGTGATGGTGGGGCGCAGGCCCGATTCGCGGACGATCGCGCCGGCCGCCACGCCGACCACCGCCTCGGCCTGTTGGCGCGCTTCCGCCTCCATCGTCGCCTGCACGCCGCCGAACGCGATGAATTCCTGCGGCGGCAGGATCGACAGGATATTGACGCCACCGCCCGTCTTCACGGCGCGGCGCGCGGCGAAACGCAAGGCGATTTCCGCCTCGGGACTGTCGTCGACCACCACCAGATAGATGCGCATGCGGCCAGGGTGTGGGGCCTGGATGGATGCGACGCAAGGGGCGTCGGGCTTGACCCGGCGGCCTGACGCGGCAAGAGACGGTCGCCGCTACGGAATGCCTTGAGGACCTTCATGTCGATCGAGATCAAGATGCCCGCGCTTTCGCCGACGATGGAGGAAGGCACGCTTGCCAAATGGTTGGTGAAGGAAGGGGACACCGTTAAATCCGGCGACATCATGGCCGAGATCGAGACGGACAAGGCCACGATGGAGTTCGAGGCGGTGGATGAGGGCGTGATCGCCAGGATCCTGATCGCCGAGGGCAGCGACAATGTGAAGGTCGGCACCGTCATCGCGATCCTGGCCGAGGAGGGCGAGGACGCCGCGTCGGTGCAGGCGCCGACCAAGTCGGAGACGCCCGCCCCCGCCAAGCCGATGCCGACCGACCCGACCGATCCCAACAAGACCGGCAGCGAGGCCAAGCCGTTCGACCGCACGGTCGAGCAGGCCGAGGATCACGGCAAGCCCGCCCTGTCCGACGATTCGGGCAGCCGGACCGGCAATGGCCGCGCCATCGCCAGCCCGCTCGCCCGCCGCATCGCCGCGCAGAAGGGCCTGGACCTGTCCAGCCTGACCGGCTCGGGTCCGAACGGCCGCATCGTCAAGGCGGATGTCGAGGCTGCCAAGCCCGGCACCGCCCCCGCCAAGGCCGCATCCGCCCCCGCGACGCAGCCCGCCGCCGAGGCGCTGGCCGCCGCCGCGGCACCGGCCCCCGCGCCCAAGCCCGCCGCCGTGCCGGACATCCCGCACGAGGCGACGAAGCTCAGCAACATGCGCAAGACGATCGCGCGTCGCCTGACCGAATCGAAGCAGCAGGTGCCGCACATCTACCTGACGGTGGACGTGCGCCTCGACGCGCTGCTCAAGCTGCGCGGCGAGCTGAACGCCTCGCTGGCCAGCCGCGGCGTCAAGCTGTCGGTCAACGACATGCTGGTGAAGGCGCTGGGCGTGTCGCTGATGGCGGTGCCCAAGTGCAACGTGATGTTCACGCCCGACCAGCTGATCAGCTTCCAGCGCGCCGACATCTCGGTCGCGGTATCGACGCCGTCCGGCCTGATCACGCCGATCGTGACCGGGGCGGACACGCGCTCGCTGTCGTCGATCTCGACCGCGGTGAAGGATCTGGCCGCCCGCGCGCGCGACAACAAGCTGAAGCCGGAGGAATTCCAGGGCGGCACCGCCTCCATCTCGAACATGGGCATGTTCGGGATCAAGCAGTTCGAGGCGGTCATCAATCCGCCCCAGGGCATGATCCTGGCGATCGGCGCGGGCGAGAAGCGCCCCTATGTCATCGACGACCAGCTCGCCGTGGCGACCGTGATGTCGGCGACCGGCAGCTTCGACCATCGCGCGATCGACGGGGCCGATGGCGCCGAGCTGATGAAGATGTTCAAGGAGCTGGTCGAGAACCCGCTGGGGATGCTCGCCTGAGGCTGATGGAAGGACAAGGAACGGTGGGCCGGCGGACGCTGATCGAAATCTTCTTCATCGTTGCCGGCCTGGTGATGGCGGGGCTGCTGACCCATGCCGCGATCTGGGCCTATCCGCTGGGACGCGAGCCGATCCTGTGGAGCGGGATCGGCGGCATGGTCGCGACGGTGGCGATGGGGCTGGCCCCTTTGCGCCGCGCGATCCGGCTGGACCGGGCGGCGCATGACCGACGCGGAGAAGGCGCATGACGATGCTGCCCGATCGCCCGCCGACGATCCGCGTCACCGCCATGCCCGCCGACGCCAATCCCTATGGCGATATCTTCGGCGGCTGGCTGATGGGCCATATGGACCTGGCGGCGGGGTCGGTCGCGTCGCATCATTCGGGCGGCCGCGCGGTCACCGTCGCGGCGGAGGGGATGAAGTTCCACCGCCCGGTCGTGATCGGCGACGAGATGTCGGTCTATGCGACGCTGGTCGCGACCGGCAACACGTCGATGACGATCGAGGTCGAGGCGTGGCGACGCGGCCGGCACAGCGACGAGGCCTATATGGTGACCCAGGCGCGCTTCGTGTTCGTCGCGATCGGCGAGGATCGCCAGCCGCGCCGCGTGCCTCCGATGGTGGCCGGGGCCTGAGACTTACCGCCTGACGGGGTGGATGCGGCCGCTGCGCCACGACGCTGGGGCAGCGGCGCATCGGACGGACTATCAACATCGGCCCGGCCCAGCCGCACCGCGCGGCGACCGGCCCAAACGGGATCAGATCATGGCAGACACTTTCGACCTCATCGTTCTCGGCTCGGGCCCGGGCGGCTATGTCGCGGCGATCCGCGCCTCGCAGCTCGGCATGAAGGTGGCGATCGTCGAGCGCGAGCGGCTGGGCGGCATCTGCCTCAACTGGGGCTGTATCCCGACCAAGGCGCTGCTGCGCACGTCGGAGGTCTATCACTACATGACCCATGCCGAATCCTATGGCCTGTCGTGCGAGAAGCCGGGTTTCGACCTGGCCAAGATCGTCGACCGCAGCCGCAAGGTGGCGGGCCAGCTCAATGCCGGCGTCAAGGGCCTGATGAAGAAGAACAAGGTCCAGGTGTTCGAGGGCGTCGGCACGCTGGCGGGCAAGGGCAAGCTGACGGTCAAGCAGGGCGACACGACGGTCGAGCTGGCCGCCCGGAACATCATCGTCGCCACCGGCGCACGCGCGCGCGACCTGCCCTTCGCCAAGGCGGACGGCAAGCGTGTCTGGACCTATCGCCACGCGATGGTGCCGGAGGTGATGCCGACCAAGCTGCTGGTCATCGGGTCGGGCGCGATCGGCGTGGAGTTCGCCAGCTTCTACAACGACATGGGTGCGGACGTGACGATCGTCGAGATGCTGCCGCGCATCCTGCCGGTCGAGGACGAGGAGGTTTCGGCCTTCATGGACAAGGCGCTGACCAAGCAGGGCATCAAGATCCTGACCGGTGCCGGCGTCGAGAAGATCGAAAGCGGCGCCAACGCGGTCAAGGCCGCGATCAAGGGCAAGGACGGCAAGGTGACCGAGGCCGAGTATAGCCACGTCATCGTCGCGATCGGCATCGTCCCCAATACCGAGACGATCGGGCTGGAGTCGCTGGGCGTGAAGACCGAGCGCGGCCACATCGTCACCGACGGCTATGGCAAGACCAATGTCGATGGCCTCTGGGCGATCGGCGACGTCACCGGCGCGCCCTGGCTGGCGCACAAGGCGAGCCATGAGGGCGTGATCGCGGTCGAGAAGATCGCGCAGCTCGCCGGCAACACGGAGGTCCATCCCCATGCGATGGACAAGGGCAACATCCCCGGCTGCACCTATTCGCGTCCGCAGGTCGCCTCGGTCGGCATGACCGAGGCCAAGGCCAAGGAGGCGGGGCATGAGGTGAAGGTGGGCAAGTTCCCCTTCATCGGCAACGGCAAGGCGATCGCGCTCGGCGAGGCCGAGGGTTTCGTGAAGACGGTGTTCGACGCCAAGACCGGCGAACTGCTCGGCGCGCACATGGTGGGCGCGGAAGTGACCGAGCTGATCCAGGGCTATGTCGTCGCCCGCCAGCTGGAGACGACCGAGACCGAATTGATGCAGACGGTGTTCGCGCACCCGACGCTGAGCGAGATGATGCACGAAAGCGTGCTCGCCGCTTATGGCCGCGCCATCCACATCTGATCCGCATCGGCCCGGCGGCGCCGGGCCGGTCCTCCTCGCCGCCGGCCTGGTGCTGGCGGCGGTCCTGGTCTTCTGGCCGGGAATCGCGACCTATGACAGCGTGGTGCAATATGCGCAGCCGCTGTCGGGTCGCTATGATGACTGGCATCCCCCGGTCATGGCGCGGCTCTGGTCGCTGACCCTCCACTGGATCGCCGGGGCGGGGCCGCTGCTGGCATTGCAGATGGCCGGTTACGGGCTCGGCCTGGGGCTGATCGCCGGGCGGTTGCGCCGTTTCGGCCGGCCATGCGCCGCGCTGGCGGTGATGCTGATCGGGCTGTGGCCGCCCTTTCTGGGCTGGCAGGCGGTGGTGCTGAAGGATGCGCAGATGCTGGGCGCGCTGCTGGCGGCGGTCGGGCTGATCGTCGCGGCATCCGGCCGGCCGGCGACCTGGCAAAGTCGGGTGATGATCGGCGCGGCCGCGGTGCTGCTGATCTACGCGCTGCTGGTACGGGCCAATGCCGTGTTCGCGGTGGCACCGTTGATCGCGATGCTGGTGCCGCTCTGCTCGGCACGGTCGCGCATCCTGCTCGGCGTCGGACTGGTCGCGGCGACGCTGGCGCTGTCACCCGCGATCAACCACCGGCTGCTGGGGGCGACCGAGAGTCGCGTCACCGCCACCCAGCCGCTCTACGATCTCGCCGGCATCGCGGTGCGCGTCGGGCCGGAGGCGGCGATCGGCTTCACCCCGGCGGAGACGCGGGTGCTGATCGCGCGGCACTGCCTCCGCCCCTTCTTCTGGGACCCGCTGGACGACGACAGCCGCTGCGCCGGCATCGTCAGCCGGCTGTTCGCCCTGCCGTCCAGCCGGCTCTATCCGATGCTGGCGGAGGCGGCCGTGCGCCACCCGCTCGCCTATCTGGCGCAGCGACTGGCGCATCTCAATTCGACCATGCGCTGGTGGGTGCCCGCCGGCTGGATCAACGCCGCGCCGCCGCTGGGGGGCGAAGCGAACGACCTGGGGCTGGCGCAGCCGGGCCGGGCGGCGGTCGCCTGGGAAAGGCTGGCGGGCTCGCTGTCCGACTGGCCGACGGGATGGCCGATCGTCTGGATCGTGGTGGCGGCGACCATGCTGGCCGCGTCCCGCCGGTCGCGGGATCCCGAGCTGCGCCTGCCGCGCGCGCTGCTGGTCTCGGCCCTGGCGCTGGAGGCGAGTTTCGCCGCGTTCAGCATCGCGTCGGACCTGCGCTATCATCTCTGGCCGATGATCGCGACCGCGCTTGCGATGGCGACCCTTCCGCCGGGCAGCCTGGTCGACCGGCGCGCCGTGCGCGTCGGCGTGGTGGTGTTGATGCTGGTCCTGATCGTCGGGCTGGCCGCTCGCCTGACGCTGCCCGCGCCGCCCGGTGATTATGCCGGGATGATGGGATAGCGGCGATGGAACGACCTGGATCAGCAAAGGGTTTGTAGCGCCATCCTTTTCGCAAGCGAGATACCGCCCATGACCCTCAACGCCCCGACCCGCTACACGCCCGATGTCGAGGACGTACAGCCGGACGAGGCGGAGGTGGTCGACCGGTTGAAGGAATCCTTCCGCCAGATCCTCGACACCACGTCCCGGGATTATGGCCACGCCGTCCGCTCGGTCCATGCCAAGGCGCATGGCATCGCGAAGGGCAGGCTGACGGTGCATCCCGGCCTGCCGCCGGAACTGGCGCAGGGGCTGTTCGCCAAGCCCGGCGAATATGAGGCGATCTTCCGCATCTCCACCAATCCCGGCGACATATTGGACGACGAGATCGGCCTGCCGCGCGGGCTGGCGCTCAAGATATTGGGGGTGGAGGGCGACCGCCTGCCCGGTTCCGAGGGCGACACGGTGCAGGACTTCATCATGGTCAACGGCCCGGTCTTCGCCGCGCCGGATGCCAAGGCCTTCGCCAAGAACCTGAAGCTGCTCGCCGCGACGACCGACAAGGCGGAGGGGGCGAAGAAGGTCTTCTCGCATCTCCTGCGCGCGGTCGAAGCCCCGCTGGAGGCGATCGGCCTGCCCTCGACGACGCTCAAGCAAATGGGCGGCGCGCCGAACAATCATCCGCTGGGCGAGACCTATTTTTCGGCGACGCCGTACCGGTTCGGCGATTACATCGCGAAACTGGCGCTGTTCCCGGTCAGCCCGGCGCTGACCCGGCTGACCGGCGAGATCGTCTCGACGCGCGGCCGGCCCGATGCGCTGCGCGAAGAGGTCAATGCGGTGCTGGCCGGGCAGGGCGGCCGCTGGGAATTGCGCGTCCAGCTCAACCGCGACCTGGAGACGATGCCGATCGAGGACGCGACGGTCGAGTGGAAGGAGGCGGACAGCCCGTTCCTGACGATCGCGACTCTGTCCGTCGAGCCGCAGGCGAGCTGGACGGAGGGGGCGTCCGAGCCGGTGGACGACGCGCTGTCCTACAATATATGGAACGGCATCGTCGCGCATCAGCCGCTCGGCAACGTCAACCGTGCGCGGCGCGAGACCTATCGTTTCTCGGCGGAGTATCGCGGGCGGTTCAACGGCTGCCCGATCCATCAGCCCCGTCATCTCGCCGACCTGCCTTGACCGGCGCGGCCGCCATCGGAAAGGGTCGCCCATGACCAAACTCTTCCACGTCAGCGACGTCCATTTCGGCAAGGAGGACCCTTCCGCCATCACCTGGTTTGCGGAGCGGGTGGCGGCGGAGAAGCCCGACGCCGTGATCATGACCGGCGACCTGACAATGCGCGCGCGCGCGCACGAGTTCGAGGCGGGCGGCGCGTGGCTGAAGAGCCTGGCCGCGCCGGTCACGGTCGAGATCGGCAATCACGACATCCCCTATTATTGGGATCCGATCCGGCGCTTCCTGGCGCCCTATAGCCGTTATGCCGCGATCGAACGGATGATCGAGCGGCCGCTGGCCTTGTCCGGCGTGACGATCGTGCCGCTGAAGACGATCGCGCGCGCGCAATGGCGGATGAACTGGTCGAAGGGTTATGTCGGCCGCTCCTCGCTGCGCCGGGCGCTGGCGCTGATCGCCGACGCGCCCAAGGGCAATCTGATCTTCGTCGCCGCGCATCATCCGCTGATCGAGGGTGGCACCAAAGGCACGGCGCGTACCTATCGCGGCGAGGAGGCGCTTCAGGAACTGGCGGCGGCGGGGGCCCATGCGGTGCTGTCGGGCCATGTCCACGACCCGTTCGACATCCCGGTCGAGCGCGGTGGACGGACGATCCGGATGATCGGTGCCGGCACCCTGTCCAAGCGGACGCGCAACAGCCCGCCGGGCTTCAACGAGATCCGCGTGATGGGCAATCGGTTCGAGACGCTGGCGCGGACACAGAGTCCGGAGCCGGTGCAGCGGCTGGGGGCGAGCCGGACGGCCGATCTGGTCTAGCGACGCCCGCCCGGCCGATCATCCCCCGCCGAACCGCGCCTGGGCGCGGGCGATATCCTGTTCGACGATCTGTCGGGTCAGGCGCTGGAACAGGCGTTGCGCATTGTGCCAGGGTGCGGTGCCGCTGGCGTGACTTGGCTGGCGACGGCGGGTGACGATTCGACTGCCCCATTCGGCCGTTTCGGCAGCGGGTGCGGCGGCGTCGCCCGGCCGCACGACCAGTGAGGGAAAGGGCAGCCGGGTGCGCGGAGCGGCGAAGCCGCTGTCGGCGACCTCGCCCGAGGGAAAGAGCAGCGCGCCGGCGATCCGATCGACATAATCGGTAGGCGACAATCGCGCCCACCAGGCGCTGGCCGCGCAGCCGATGCCGTCCGCGACCAGCAGTACCGCGCGGTCGGCGTCGCGCACCACCCGGTCGAGCTTGGCGGCCCAGATGGTGCGATCCTCGGCCGAGCGGATCGGCAAATGCGCCGCGCCGCTGGAGGGCCAGCCGAACATCCGCTGCCAAGCGGGGGGCGGTCCCTCCGAATCGAAGATGGTGACGATCGAGAATCGGTCCTGCGCGACGGTGGCGATCATGCGGCATCTCCCTCGTCTGCGGATTAGGCCTTGGATGGGCGCCGGACGCAAGGGCCGTTTCAGGCCGCCAGCAGCGATCCGTCGTAATCGGCGAGCAATGCGGCGACATCGTCATAGATCGCCGCCGCCCCGGCCCCGGTCAGCGCCGCGTCGGAGAAGCCGCCCGAGCGCAGGCCGATGGCCGGAATGCCGCATTTGGTCGCCGCCTCCATGTCATAGGGCGTGTCGCCCAGCACGATCGCGGCTTCGGGCGGCAGCGGCGCGACCGACTCCAACGCGGTGGCGAAGATGTCCGGCGCAGGCTTGGTCCGCTCGACATCGTCGGCGCTGGTGCTGGCATCGACCAGGTCGTGCACGTCGATCAGCGCGATATAATGGTCGAGTTCCACCTTGGAGGCGGAGGAGGCGAGCACCACGCGCCGGCCATCGCCATGGACCCGCGCGATCAGCTCGCGCGCGCCGGGAAAGGCGCGCACCGCGTCCAGATGCTCCGCCTGGAAGATGCGGCCATGCGCTTCGCCCAGGGCCTCCTGCTCGGCATCGTCGCTGTCGGGCAGCAGGGTCGGGACCAGCATGTCGGTGCCCTTGCCGATCTGGTCGTGGATCGTCTGGCGGTCGAAGCTGTGCCCCGCCTCCGCAAAGGCGCGTTCCCAGGCCAGGATATGCGCGTCGTTGCTGTCGACCAGCGTGCCGTCGATGTCGAACAGGATCGCCTTGGGGGTCATGATGCGCCTTTCGGTTGGGGAGGATCGAAGCCGTCGAGGAGCGCCTCGATCCGGTCGAGTCGGTCGTGCGGATCGTCGATCCGCTCGGACAGGAGCAGGCGACCGTTCTTCTCGACCAGCCCCGCGGGGATGGACTCGGGCCGGTGCCGGGGGGTGAGGGCGATGGCGGCGGGGCCGGCATCGATCCGGGCGATATCGGCGCCGTGCGCCGCGACCCGGATGCGCGCGATCGCCAGCAACAGGCGTACCGGCTCGGGCAGTTCGCCGAACCGGTCCTCCCATTCGTCCGCCAGCGCATCCAGCCCGGCCATGTCCTCGACCCGCGCCAGCCGCGCATAGTTGGTGACGCGCAGTTCCTGCTCGGGCATCCACGCCTCGGCCAGCCGCCCGTCGATGCCGAGGTTGAGTTCGGGGCTCCAGCGTTCCACCGTCTCGCCGCGCGCGGTCCGCAACGCGCTTTCGAGCAGATGCTGGTAGAGGTCGATGCCGATCAGCTTCATGTGACCCGCCTGGGTCTCGCCCAGCAGGTCGCCCGCCCCGCGCATGTCGAGGTCGCGCGCGCTGATCGCGAAGCCCGCGCCCAGCCGGTCGAACGCCTCCAGCGTCTTGAGCCGCTTCAGCGTGCGCGGCGCGATGCTGGCATCGGGATCGGTCAGCAGCAGCACCTGGCCGCGCCGCGCGCCGCGTCCGACCCGGCCGCGCAACTGGTGGAGCTGCGACAGGCCGAACCGGTCGGCGCGCCAGATCGCCATGGTGTTGGCGCGCGGCACGTCGAGCCCCGCCTCGATGATGTTGGTGGCGAGCAGCACGTCGCCGTCCCCGGCGGCGAAGCGGACCATCGCCTCGTCGATATCGGCGGCGGGCATCTTGCCATGCGCCTGGACGATCTCAAGTTCCGGCACGGCGCGCGCCAGCTTCTCGGCGATCGGTCCCATATCCTCGATGCGCGGCACCACGACGAAGCTCTGTCCGCCGCGACTCCGCTCGCGGAGCAGCGCGGTGCGCAGGGTGGCCGGGTCGAACGCGCCGACGCTGGTGCGGATCGGCTGGCGGCGCGCGGGCGGGGTGGCAATGACGGAGAGCTGTTGCAGCCCGATCAGCGCCGTCTGGAGCGTGCGCGGGATCGGCGTGGCGCTCAGCGTCAGGACATGGCCGGCGCACAGATCGCGCAGCCGCGCCTTGTCCGCCGCGCCGAAACGCTGTTCTTCGTCGATGATGACCAGGGCCAGATCGGCATAGGTCACGCCCTTGGCCCCGACCGCGCCGGTGCCGACGACGACGCGGATCGATCCATCGGCAAGGCCGGCCTTGACCCGCTTGCGCTCGGCCGTGCCGGTCAGGCGCGACAGGCCGGCGACGGCGATGCCGCTCTCCTCCAGCCGCTCGGTGAAGCTCAGCAGATGCTGGCGGGCCAGCACCGTGGTCGGCGCGGCGATCGCGACCTGACCGCCGGCCAGCGCGGCCAGCGCGGCGGCGCGGAGCGCCACCTCGGTCTTGCCATAGCCGACATCGCCGATCACCAGCCGGTCCATCGGCCGGCCGCTCGCCAGGTCGGCGCGCACCGCCGCGATGGCGCGCGCCTGGTCGGGCGTCTCGCCATAGGGGAAGCCGGCGGCGAAGCGCTCATAGGCCGCCGGGTCCGGCTCCAGCACCGGTGCGGTGCGGCTGGCACGTTCCGCCGCCAGGTCGGTCAACGCGCGGGCGCTTTCCGCCACCGCCGCGTCGATCGCGCCGCGCCGCTTGTGCCAGCTCGCACCGTCGAGCCGGTCGAGCGTCACCGCCTCGGCATCCGCGCCGTAGCGCCAGATCCGGTCCGCCTCCGCCACCGGCACCAGCCGCTGCCCGCCATCGGCATAGGTCAGCGCGATCGCGTCGCCGCCCGTCTCCGCCAGCGCCTCCAGCCCGGCGACGATCGCCAGGCCGTGATCCTCATGCACCACGACATCGCCGACCCGGATCTCGCCATAGTCGAACAGGGCGGAATCGGCGGTGGCGGCATCCTGGTCGTCGCGCTCGGCGCGGCTGCCGAGCAGATCGGCGGCGGCGACCGCGAGTACGCCGTCACAATGGAAACCGCGATCGGCGGCGAGCGGCAGGGCGAGCAGCGATCCCGGTCCGGCATCGCGCACCGCCCGCCACGAATCGACATCGGTCACCGCCATTTTCAACGTGCGGGCGACGCGGCGGCGCAGGAACCGCACGTCGCGCGGGCTGCCGAGCAGCACCAGCCGCTCGCCCGCGTCCAGGGCGTCGCGTGCGGCCTTGGCGAAGGCGCGCAACGGCGCCTTGCGCTCGACGAAACGCGGCGGCGGTTCGGCGAAGCGTTCGACCGGCGGCAGGGTGCGGTCGCCGACCGCTCGGGTCCAGCGGGCGTCGCTGACCGTATCGGCGCCGGCACGCTTGGGGCGGCGGCGGGCGGCATCGGCGGCGAGCGCCAGGAAGCGGGTACGGCGCTCCTCCGCCGCCGGCTCCACGCCGATCCGGGCATCGGGCAGATGATCGGCCAGCGTCATGCCCTTGCCCGACAGATCTGGTTCCGACACGCGACCCAGCTCGCGCCGCTCGACGGTGCCGATGGTGCGCTGGTCGGTTGGATCGAAGCAGCGCAGCGATTCGATCCGCCCCTCGACCGCCTCGATCCGCAGCGGCTCCAGCGAATCGGCGGGAAAAATGTCGAGCACCTGCCCACGCAGCGCGACCTCGCCCGGCTCGTCGACCCGCTCGTCCGCGACATAGCCGATCCCGGTCAGCTCCCCGAACAGCGCCTCTAGATCCACCGTCGCGCCGCGTTCGACCACCGGCGGCGCGGCGGAGAAGGCGGCGGGTTCGGGATAGGCCTGGGCCAGCGCCTCGCCGGTGGTGATGCAGGCGACGGGGCGCGTCTCCCCGGCCCGGGTGCGGCGATAGAGGCGGTGGAGCGCCGCCACCCGCTGGCCGACATTGGCGGGGGAGGCGGGCGCGGCTTCGCCCGGCAGCGCGTCGCTGCCGGGGCAGAACAGGACCTCCGCCTCCGGCGCGGCGATCGACAGGGCGCGGGTCAGCGCGATGGCGCGGACGTCGTCCGCCACCGCATAGAGGATGTCTCCCTCCACCAGCCGCTGGGTCAGGGCGGCGGCGATCTCCGCGACCGGCAGCATGGGTTCGGGGGCGGGCTGCGACTGTGACAGGCGACGATCCTCTCGAAGCGGGGGAAGGAGCAGAAGGGCCCGGACGGGGCGGGGGTTCCGAAAAAGAATCAGCCGTCCTGCGGCTTTATGCCCTCCAGCCGGTCGAACCACCGGCCGATGCGGCCGCGATGGTAGATCAGCCCCTGGTACAGGGCGAGCGCGGCCCCGGCCCAGCGGACGTAGAGGCCGGGCCGGTTCGTCAGCTGCGCCATGCGGGCCATCCGGTGGCTCCAGCGGGCGATGGCGAAGCGGGTGCGATAGACCAGCCGCCGCCGCCACGGCAGGCCGGTGCGGGAGGGCGCGACCCGCTTGCGGATCGCCACGCCGACCGGCGGTCGCCAGGCGAGGCGATAGGCGAGCCCCTCGCGCCGCTGGCGCAGCCCCGCCGCCTGGGTCCCGGCGATGAAGTCGGCATCCACCGGCGACAGCGCCAGCCGACCGTCCGTCACGGCGGCCGCGATCAGGTCGCGCAACGCGGGCGAGCGGACGATCGCGACATTGGTGCCGCGCCCGTCCGCGCTATAGGGTTCGACCCAGGCATCGCCGAACGCGATATCGGCCGTCTCCGCGACGACATCGTCGCACCAGTTACAGGCCGAGGCCTGGAAGAAGCCCGCGCCCCAATCGCCGTCCGCCAGATGCCACCAGTCCCGCGACGCTTGCCGTCCGTCCGCCAGCGTGAGCTGGGCGGTATACCAGTTGGCGGGGCGGCCGGCGTCCTTGCGGCGATATTCGACCGCGCGCACCGCGTCTCCCGGTACGTCGAGCTGCCAGGCGAAGCTGTCGACGAAGCGCGCGCTCTTCATGTGACCGCAGAACAAGCCGAGCAGATGCGTCACCCGCTCGCCGATCACCGGGTCCGCGGCGCGCAGCAGGTTCACCGCCTTGATGAAACAGGGGACGCCGACGATCGCATAGCGGCCGGGGATGCGGCGGATCTCGTCCAGCACCGCCGCCAGATCGACCGGGAAATAGCGCGAGCGCGCACCGGCCGCGATCTGGTCCGCCGTGCGCGAAATGCCGTAGCGGAAGAAGACGCCATCCTCGCCATCGGTCGGCGTGACATGCGCGACCCCGTCGATTTCGTCCCGGCGCAGCAACTCGGTCGCGACCCAGCTGACCAGCCCGCCCGAACTGCCGCCGGCGCGGAACCCGCCTTCCGCGACATGGCCGACATAGGCCGTCTCGAACCGGCCGATCCGTGTGTCCCGGGTCGGCGCATCGGGAAAGCGCTCGGCGGCGATCGCGTCTTCATCGCGCGCATCGGGGGAGAAGGGGCAGATACGGTCGAAGCCCGGCGGCGCCCGGTCCAGCGCGCCCATGGGTTCGCGCAGGCCGTGCTTCGTCCAGCGCATCGGCCGCGCGCGGGGCGTCGCGCATGCGCCGCAGCCGATGCACAGGCCCGCCCGGACGATGGCGCGCGGGGTCGACGGATCAGCCAAGCGCCCGTTCCAGGAACGCCGTGGACCGGATGCGCGCTTCCGCGATCCGGGTGCTGACCGACGGCTCGACGGGCGTTTCCAGCAGGGCGCGGACCGTGGCTTGGGAGGTGTGCGGACCGATCAATCGGTGGGGTGCGTCCAGCGAACGGGTCAGCCCCTCCAGCTTCAGCCGGCGATAGGACGAGGCGGCGGCGACGAACGGCCGGCCATAATGCAGCGCGAAGACCGCGCCATGGAAGAAGCCGGTCGCCACGGCACGCGCACCGGCCATCAGCGTCGCGAACTCGATGGGGCCGGCGTCGCTGCGGTCCTCGTCGGCGATCGTGTGCGGATAGCCGATCGCGACGATGCGCAGGCCCATCGCCTCGGCCTGCGCGCCTATGCCAGCCGTGAACCAGTCGGGCAGACCATGGCCGTAGAGCAGCAGATAATCGCCCCGGTCGGCCGGGGCGGGCGGCAATACGTCGGGGAATTGCAGGCAGGGATCGAGCACCAGCGGCGGCGTATGTCCGAGCGCGGCGGCGACCATTGATTGAGAATTGGCGTCGCGCACCGAGATCGCCTCGAACCGGGCGAGCCGTGCCGTCCAACCGGCATCCAGGCCGTGCGAGGCATCGTGACCGCCGAAGCTGGCGGCATAGGCGACCAGCCGGCCGCGCAATCCTTCGCCGAAGAAGAGCGGGCTGGCGCTGTACCAGGGGTGGCTGAAGTTCCACACCTCGTCGCTGCCGACCACGACCGTGTCGAAGGCCGGGGCGAGATCCGGTCGGTCGAGCGGGAAGGGAGCGGAGCGCGGCAGGTCCGCCACGGTCTGCGCGAAGGCGCGCAGCTTGCGGCCTAGCGCGGGGAAGTGGCGACGCGGCGTCCGGCGCGGCAATTCGGGCTGGAAGGCGCTGCGCCACTCGGCCGAGCGGACGGCGTCGCTGCGATGGTCGAGCAGCGTGACGCTGTGCCCGCGTGCCGCCAGCCCCTCGACCAGACAGCGCGCCTGCCAATAGGAGCCGTAGTTGATGCTGGCGTGGAAGGTGAGGACACCGACCGTGCCGCTCACGCCCCCGGCTCTCCGGGCGTGCGTCTCTTCGCCGGATAGACGGCGGCGGGGCCGAGATCGGCATAGGGGACGGGCGCGGCGCGGCACAGGAACACCTCGGAATCCGGATTGGCCAGGATCGCGAAGCCCGCCGCGCGCAGCATCGCGGCGCTGCCCGCCCGGTTGGGCGCCCACCAGTTGGTCCAGTCATCGGCATAGCGGCGCTCGATGAAATGCATCTTCGGATAGCCGGGATCGTTGAAATAGTCGGGCTTGCGGAAGGTGCCGGGCAGGAAGAAGGGGTGGTTCTCCGGCACCTCGGCGATCGCGTCCGATCCCTGCTGCATCGTCTGGAACAGCATCAGGTCGCCCGCGACATGTTCGCGGATCAGGTCGAGCGCGAGCAGGGGATGGCGGAGGTGATAGAGCACGCCCATGAAGATCACGAGGTCGAACCGCTCGCCCAGGGCCCCGACCTGATAGACGTCGAGCCGGCGGAACTCGATATCGCCGAACCCCAGCGCGCCGGCGGCCAGCCGCGCCTGTGCCAGATAGCGTTCGTCGCTGTCGATGCCGACCACGCGCGCCGCGCCGCGCCGCTTCATCTCGATCGCGTAGAAGCCGGCGTTGCAGCCGATGTCGAGCACCGACTTTCCGGTCAGGTCCGCCGGGATCGCATCGGCGAAGCGGGCGAAATTGTCGCTGGGGTAATTGCCCAGGAAATGATCGGGCGCGGTCGGGACGCCATTCAGGTCGATATTGTGGAACCAGGGGGCAAGCGCATCGATCGCCGCGCGCAGCGACAGGCCCGAATCGTCGCTCCAATCCCCCCGTCGCATTCCGTCTCCCGCCACTCATCTCGGCTTCTCCCGCCAACGATTCCGGTCTGGGAGCGTTCCGGCGTAAGTCGTTGATATATATTAGCTATGTAGCTGCGGAACCGGCGGCGCGCGGCGTCATTACGCTATCGTGGCGGACGCGATGCGGCGATGGACGGAGGCGATGCGCGCGGGACGCCATGCGGCGGCCTGGGCTATGCAGATGGCCGCCATCGCCGCGCGCGATCCCGCCACGCGTGACGATCCGGCGCTGCCCTATCATCTGCGCTGGGCCTGGGATGGCCGGCCCTTCGACGGTCGCGACGTGCTGGTGCGTTGTTATCACGGGCTGGGGGATACGCTCCAATTCGCGCGCTATCTGCCGGCGCTGGCGGCGCGCGCGCGATCGGTGACGGTGGAGGCGCAGGCCCGGCTCGTGCCGCTGCTGGCGCAGATGGCCGGCATGACTGTGGTGCCGTTCGACGTCGCCAGGCCGCATCGCCCAAGCGATTGCGATATCGAGATCACCGAGCTGCCGCTGGCGCTGCGCCTCGCGCCGGATGCGGTGGCCATGCCCTATCTGCACTGGCCCGCCGCCGATCTGCCCGCCGGCACCATCGGGCTTTGTGCACAGGCGGGCGACTGGGACGCCGAGCGATCGATCCCGCCCGCGCTGCTGGAGCCGCTTTGCGCCGAACGGCCCTGCGTGATGCTGACGCCCGGGGCGACCGATCTGCCCTGCCTCAATCCCCAAGGCTGCCCGTTCGACATGGGCGCGACCGCCGCGCTGGTCGCGGGCGTCGACCTGGTCGTCACCGTCGACACGATGATCGCGCATCTGGCGGGGGCGCTGGGCCGACCGACCTGGCTGCTGGTCAAGGCCGAGCCAGACTGGCGCTGGGACCCGGCACGACGCGATACGCCCTGGTATCCGACGATGCGCCTCTATCCTCAGGCGGCGCGCGGGGACTGGTCGTCCGTCCTCGCCACCGTCCGCGCCGATCTCGCCGCCTCTCCATCCCGCAGGAGCCTTGTCGCATGGCCAGCCTAGCCGTTCCGTCCGTCCCCATGTCCTGGGGCGAGTTGCTCGACAAGCTGACGATCCTCGACATCAAGCGCGAGCGCATCGCCGCCGAGGGCGCGCGCGCCAATGTGCTGCGCGAATATGAGACGCTGCGTTCGGTCGGCGCGGCGGCGCTGCGCGAGACGGAGGTGGCGGCGCTGGTGGCCGATCTGCGCCGCGTGAACGCCGAATTGTGGGAGATCGAGGACGATATCCGGGCCGAGGAGGCGCGGGCGCGGTTCGGATCGGCCTTCGTGGCGCTAGCCCGCGCCGTCTATCACAAGAATGACGAGCGCGCGGCGATCAAGCGGCGGATCAACCAGGCCCTGGAATCGGAGCTGGTCGAGGAGAAAAGCTACTGGACCGCCGGCCGCGCCTGAGGTGCGCGGGCCGGGCAGGGCGGTCGGGCGCGAGGCCGCTCGATCCGTTCCACCCCGGCCAGCATCGCCTCGATGGCGCGGCGTTCCTGCTCGACATGCCGGTCCAGCGCGTCGAACATCCGGTGCGTGGCGGCGGCATAGTCGGTCCAATGGCCATCGATCGCGGGGCTGGTCCAGCAGGCGAGATAGGACGCGAAACGGTCACCGATTGCGGTACAGCGAGTCTTGAGCCGCGCGACGACGCCCAGCCGGTCGTCGCGGGCCAGGGCGGGGTCGAACAGCTCGACATGCTTGAACAGCTGATATTCGCGCAGCAGCCGCGCCAATATCCAGCGGCGCTGCGCCAGCACCGGCCGGGCGGCCTCGCCCTCCGCGTCGAGCAGGGCACGGTCGCTCGCGATCTGGGCGCGGATACGGGCCTGATAGTCGCACAGGATGCGGAGCGCGGCATCTTTTCTCATGCCGCCATCAACCGGGATCAGCCTTGCCGATCGGTTAAGGAACCGTTTGCGGCCAAATTCCAGCGCAACGCCTGCCGATCCGGTTGGATCAGCCGCCCAGCGCCTGAAGCAGCGCGCGGGCGGCAGCGGTCTCGGCCTCCTGCTTGCTGCTGCCGCTCGCCTGCGCTTCGGGCAGCGCGCCGATTGCGACCGCTACGGTGAAGCGCGGGGCATGGCCGGGGCCGGAGCGTTCCACGATGCGATATTCGGGCGGCTTGCGGTTGTTGGCCGCGGCCCATTCCTGGAGCGCGGACTTGGGATGCTGCGGCACCTTGGCCTCGCGCCGTGCCCGGTCGCCCCAGGCGCGGCGGATGAAGGCGCGGGCCGCGTCCAGCCCGGCGGCCTGGTAATAGGCGCCGATCAGCGCTTCCATCACATCGCCCAGCACATTGTCGCTGTCGCTCGCGCCATCGTCGCGCGCCTGCTTGCCGAGCCGCAGATGCGCCGGCACGCCCAGCTCGCGCGCCACCGCCGCACAGACAGCGCCGGTGACCAGCGCATTGAAGCGCTTGGACAATTGCCCCTCGGCTTCGCGGGGGAACAGTTCCGACAGCCATTCCGCCATGACCAGGCCCAGCACCCGGTCGCCCAGGAATTCCAGCCGCTCGTAATTGGCGCCCGACTGGCTGCTGCCATGGGTCAGCGCGCGTTCGAACGGGGCGGGGTCTGCGGGGGCGGCGCCGAACAGCGTCGCCAGCCAGTCGTTCGACATGGTCAGAAACCCTCGCCGATCCGGTTCCAGCGCGTCGCCGTGACCCAGGTCCAGGGCTTGATCCATTCGGCCGATCCGTCGGTCGAGAAGAAGGTGACCATCGCCTTGCCCTCGATCCGCTCGACGGGAATATAGCCCATGCCGACCGGCGGCGCGAACCGGCTGTCGGCGCTGTCGTCGCGATTGTCGCCCATCAGGAAGACGTTGCCGGCCGGCACGATATAGACGCCGGTGTCGTCCGCCTCCGGAATGTCGCGCTGGTCGAGCACGAAATAGCTTTTCCCGTCGGGCAGCGTCTCGCGATAGCGACGATAGCGGCAGATCGCCGTGCCGTCGGGCAGCGTGTCCTGGAATTGCGGATCGCAGTGACGCGTGTCGAAATTGGGGGTCAGCGTCACCGTGAAGTCGGCGACG
>NZ_QLJH01000013.1 GCF_003951315.1 Sphingomonas sp. S-NIH.Pt15_0812 | reverse complement strand
TCCACTCCCCTTCCAGGAAGCCAGGTCGTCCGATCTGTCCGGCGTCGCAGCCAACCAAACCATCCGGTCCGTCGCTGCGGTGACGCGCCCTCTAACCATCACCCCTCAAACCGTCAAACGGTTTTCGCAACTTTTCTGACATTCTTTGCGAAACACCGCTTTACCGTCCCATCGAAGCGACCGCGCCGATGGGCCTGACCTACATGGCGGCGAGCAGTTCCCCGATGGGTACGAAGGCGAAACCGATCGAGCTGTCGGCGATGCCATAGGGCAGGAACAGCGTATCGCCATGGCGCACCGCTCCGCAGCTATAGACGACATTGGGCACATAGCCCTCGCGATCCTGGTCCTTGGCGGCGAGCAGCGGCTCGCGCGTGCGGCCGATAATCTTGGACGGATCGTTCTTGTCGAGCAGGACCGCGCCGATCGAATATTTGCGCATCGCGCCGACGCCATGGGTGAGCAGCAGCCAACCCTCGTCCAGCTCGATCGGCGGGCCGCAATTGCCGATCTGCACCAGCTCCCACGGATAGACCGGGGTCAGGATCTTCTCGCCATCGTCCCAGTGCGTCAGGTCGTTGGACTTGAGCAGGAACAGATTCTCGCCGTCCGACCGGCCGATCATCATATATTGGCCGTCGATCGTGCGCGGGAAGAGCGCCATGCCCTTGTTGCGTGCGGCGGCTCCGGTCATCGGCACCAGATCGAAGGCGCGGAAATCGCGGGTACGGAGCAGCTCCGACTGGATCTGGCTGCCATTATAGGCGGTATAGGTGCCGATCCACTCATAGCTGCCGTCATCATGCTGGAAATGCACGATGCGCAGATCCTCCAGCCCCTTGGACTGGGCGGCGGTGAAGGGGAAGATCACCGTGCCCGACAGCGTCGAGTCGCGGTGACGATAGACCGTCACCGGGCCGTCGATGATGCTCTGCTGGTCGCTGCCGATCGTATCGACCGCGGTCGCGAAGGGCGGCTCCGGCGCGAGGCGCATCTGGTTGCGGTCGGTGATGATCCCTTCGCGAAAGGCGACGGAGGAGATATGCCCCTCGCCCACCGCGCGCATCGACATGAGGATGCGCAGGCTGCCCGGCGGCATGCCCGACTGGTCGAAATGCGGAACCGCGCTGGGGTTCATCAACGCCGCGGCGGCATAGCTATATTCGTGGCAGAAATAGGCGCCGATCAGTTGCCGCTTCTCGTCGCCGATCGCCGCGCCGTCGAGCTGGAGCAGATCCTCGATCTCGTCATAGCGCGTCATGAACACGCGGCGCGTCTGCCAGTGGCGCGCCTCGAAATCCTTGAGCACGATCTCCAGCTCTTCGCGCGCCTGCGCCGGCGTCATCGCCAGCACCTCCGACACCAGCCGCTCGGTGCGGCTGGGCGGTGCGCCCGGACCGCCGAACGCGATATGGAAGGGACGCACCACCACGCGCGACGGATCGGCGTGCAAACGCAACTCATGATTGAACAAATTCATGCTGGCCCCGGCCCCGCGCAATGGTCGTTCCGCCCGACGCGACAAATCACGCGACGGCGCGACCGCCTCCTGCCACGGACCCCATATCCTGCGAAAGCCCTGAAATGGTGCAGCTCGCCAGTTGGAGCGCAAGGATCGACTCCGCACCCTGGTTGCGGTTGAGGCCGGTCGGCATCAATCCGTCGAAGCAACCGCCATCCTCGACGCTGGCAAGCGGCAGGCCCAGGTCGTTCAGCCCCATGAACCAGCCATAGGCCCGCTCCGCCTCCGCCACCCAGCGCGGGTCGCCGGTCGCCGCATGCGCCGCCTGGCAGGCCTCGACCGTCGCCTGGGCCTCCAGCGGCTGCTGGTCGAACTGAAGCGGATCGGCATAGGGACGGTGGAAGCTTTCCGTGCCCACCGCACGGAACCGTCCCTCGGGCGAGGTCTGCTTGGAGACGATCCATTCGAGCGTCGACAGGCCGCATTGCACCAGATCGTCGCGGTCCAGCGCCATGCCGGCGCGGATCAGTGCTTCGGGCAGGCGGGCATTGTCATAGGCGAGCACGATCTCGAACCACTGCCATTCCGGTCGGCGCGTCTCGGCGAGCAGGTCGAGATGCACGTCGGGGAAACGCTGCAGGATGGTGCGGGCCAGTTCATGGCCGGGCTTGGCCTCCAGCATCGCCGCGGCACCGAGCATCGCGAAGGACTGCGCGCGCAGCGAACCCAGGTCGAGCGCCAGGCTGGCGGTCGAATCGAACATGACCGCCGCCCAGTCGCGATGCTTCTGCTCGGCCGCATCGCGCGCGGTGACGCCCAGCGCCCAGAGCGTACGGCCGTTCGAATCCTCCGATCCCTCTTCCTCGCACCAGGTGCGGTCGAAGCGCATGAAGTTGCGGAAGCGCCGCCGGTCGGGATTCCAGGCATATTGCAGGAAGGAGGCGTAGATCGTCATCCACTTGTCGCGCTGGACCGGATCGAGATCGGGGATGGCGCTGACCAGCATCAGCGCGCGCGCATTGTCGTCGATGCAATAGCCATGGCGGCGATCGGGGATCGAATAGATCGAATGCTGCAACATGCCCGTCGAGTCGCTCATCCGCTCGACCGCGGCGAAATCGGGCTTGAGGGGGCGGACGGCGAGCGGCTTGGCGAGTCGCCTGGGACGCGCCGCGATCGCGGCCTCGGTGGCCGCCAGCATCGCTTCCGCCAGGCGCGGCCAGATCATGGTGCGGCCGCGCGAATAGGCGCGCTGCGAGAGGCGATGGCGATCGCGATCGTTCGACAGCAGCCGGTCGATTTCGCGCGCGAAGGCGGCGCTGTCGCGGAAATCGACCAGCACGCCATGCCCGTCCGCCAGAATCTCGGTGGCATGGACATAGGGCGTGGAGATCACCGCCTTGCCGACGCCGACCGCATAGGACAGCGTGCCCGAGGTGATCTGGGCCGGGTTGAGATAGGGCGTGGCATAGATGTCCGCCGCCTGGAGATAATCGATCAGGGCGTCATGCTCGACAAAGCCATCGACCAGGGCGAGGTTGTCGCTGACCCCCTTTTCCGCCGCCAGCGCCTTCAGGCTGTCGCGATAGCGTTCGCCCTCATGCGCGACCAGGTTCGGATGGGTCGCGCCCAGCACGACGTAGAGCAGATTCGGATGCCGCTCGACCACGGTCGGCAGCGCCTCGATGATCGTCTCGATCCCCTTGTTGGGGGCGAGCAGGCCGAAGGTCAGCACCACCGGACGGTCCTTCCAGCCGAACCGCTCCTTGAGCGTCGCCGGATCGACCAGTTCCCGATCGGGCACGCCATGCGCGATCATCGCGATCTGGCGCGGATTGGCGGCATAGACGCGCTGCAGAATCTCGCGCCCGCGCTCCGCCATCACCACCACGCGCGCGGCGCGGCGCAGCAGGCCCTCGAGGACGCGACGCTCGTCGGCGCTCGGCTTTTCCAGCACCGTATGGAGGGTCACCACCACCGGCAGCGTGGTACGATCGAGCAGCGCGAGCAGATGCTCGCCCGCCGGGCCGCCGAAGATGCCATATTCATGCTGCACCCAGATCGCCTGCGCGCCGCTCGCCTCGATGGTGCGAGCGGTATCGACATAGGCGGACAGTTCGTTCTGCGGAATCGCGCCGGTCACCGCGTCCGGATAGGCATAGCGGCCGGGATGATCGTCCATCGCATAGACGTCCACGCGGATGTCCGGGAAGCGGTCGCGCATCGCCTGGTGCACGTCGGTCGTAAAGGTGGCGATCCCGCACTGACGCGGCAGGTAATTGCCGATCATCGCCAGGTGGTTGATCGTCATCTCGCTGGACTCTTGCACCATCATCGATCCTCGGGATTGCATCCACACCACGGAACGGTGCTATGCGCCATCAGACCAAACCGTTCATCCTTATGAAAGGTTCCATTTTTCCGGTTGCACCGCAACATGAAGCGGCCCGGGGATCAGCCGCGACCACGATAGGACGCCACGCCCTGGTCGGGCAGCCACAGGTCGGCGGGCGGCGCGCCCGACTGCCAGAACACGTCGATCGGGATACCGCCGCGCGGATACCAATAGCCGCCGATGCGCAGCCATACCGGCTTCATCTCCTCGACCAGACGCTCGCCGATGCCGACCGTGCAATCCTCGTGGAACGCCGCATGGTTGCGGAACGAGCCGAGGAACAGCTTGAGCGACTTGGATTCGACGATCGTCTCGCCCGGCACATAGTCGATCACCAGATGCGCGAAGTCCGGCTGGCCGGTCACCGGGCAGAGCGAAGTGAATTCCGGCGCGGCGAAGCGCACCAGATAGGTGCGGCCGATCCGCGGATTGGGAACGTAATCGAGCACCGCCGCTTCGGGAGAGTCGGGAAGCGCAGCGGTCTGGCCAAGGAATTTCGGTGTCATGCCGCCCATGTAGGATGACGACGCGGCAATGAAAACGCTGATACCGGTGCTGGGCGACCAACTGTCCCTGTCCCTGTCCGCCCTGCGCGACCAGGACCGGGACGCCTGCGTGGTGCTGATGATGGAGGTGGTGGAGGAGACGGGCTATGTCCGCCATCACCAGCAGAAGATCGCCTATATCCTGTCGGCGATGCGCCACCATGCCGACGCCTTGCGCGCCGTCGGCTGGATGGTGGACTATCAGCGCCTGGACGATGCCGACGCCGCCGACAGCTTCACCGGCGCGGTCGCCGCCGGGATCGCGCGCCATGCCCCCGACCGGATCGTCGTGACCGAGGCGGGCGAGTGGCGGGTCCGCGCGATGCTGGAGAGCTGGGAGACGCTGTTCGGCCTGCCCGTCGAGATCCGCGCCGACGACCGATTCGTCGCCGATCACCGCGATTTCGAGCGATGGGCCGAGGGGCGGCGCGAGCTGACCATGGAATATTTCTACCGCGACATGCGCCGCCGCACCGGCCTGTTGATGGACGGCGACAAGCCCGAGGGCGGCCGGTGGAATTTCGACAAGGAGAATCGCAAGCCCGCGGAGCGCGACCTGCTGATGCCGCGCCCGCTGGCCTTCGCGCCCGACGCGATCACCGACGAGGTGCTGGCGCTCGTGCGGCAACGCTTCGCCAACCATCCCGGCCGGCTCGACGGCTTCGACTGGGCGGTGACCGCCGCCGATGCCGAGCGCCAGGCCGAGGCCTTCTTCGCCAACGCCCTGCCCCGCTTCGGCGATTACGAGGATGCGATGCTGACCGGCGAGCGGCATCTCTGGCACTCGATCCTCAGCCCCTATATCAATTCCGGGCTGCTCGACCCGCTCGACCTGTGTCGTCGGGCGGAGGCCGAGTATCGCGCCGGCCGCGCCCCGCTCAACAGCGTCGAGGGCTATGTCCGCCAGATCATCGGCTGGCGCGAATATATGCGCGGCATCTACTGGCGCGAGGGGCCGGGCTATGTCGAGCGCAACCATCTCGACCATCACCGGCCGCTGCCCGGCTGGTACTGGACGGGCGAGACCGACCTGCACTGCCTGCGCGAAGCGATCGGCCAGACGCTCGACACCGCGCACGCGCATCATATCCAGCGGCTGATGGTGACCGGCAATTTCGCCCTGCTGATCGGCGCGGACCCCGCCGCCGTGCACCGCTGGTATCTGGAGGTCTATGTCGACGCCTATGAATGGGTGGAGCTACCCAACACGCTGGGGATGAGCCAGTTCGGCGATGGCGGGCTGGTCGGGTCCAAGCCCTATGTCTCCTCCGGCGCCTATATCGACCGGATGTCGGATTATTGCCGCCATTGCCGGTACGACGTGAAGCAGCGGATCGGACCGGACGCCTGCCCCTTCAACGCGCTTTACTGGGATTTCATCGCCCGGCACGAGGACAAGCTCGCCGGCAACCACCGCATGGCGATGCCCTATCGCACCTGGGCCAAACAATCGGCGGAGGCACGGGGCGCGACGCGGGCGCAGGCGGCGGCGTTCCTCGACAGTCTCGACGGCGGCGACGGCGCGGATTACTGAACCCCGGCTCGCCCCCGCCCGCGCTTGTCGACGGGCCGCCCGGCCCACGGGGAACGAGTAGAGGTCGCGACAGGCTGGCCCGACCGGAGGCCGTCTTGGACCCGCTCGTCACCACCGAATGGCTCGCCGCCGAACTGGGCGCGCGCGACCTGCGCATCGCCGACGCGACGCTGCTCGACCCCGCGCTGGGCCGCGACGCGCCTGCCGAGTTCGAGGCGGGCCATATCCCGGACGCGGTCTTCCTCGACTTGGCCGAACTGCGCGACACCGACTCCTCCCTGCCCAACATGCTGCCGCCGATCGCCAAGGTCGCCAGCCGGCTGGGGCGGCTGGGCCTGGGCGACGGCACCCGCATCGTCCTCTATGACGACAGCCCGTGGAAGAGCGCGGCGCGCGCCTGGTGGCTGATCCGCAACCATAATATCGGCGCGGTCGCGATCCTCGACGGCGGTCTCGCCAAATGGCGGGCCGAGGGGCGGCCGCTGGAGACGGGACAGGCCACGCCCCGCTCGCGCCACGCCACGCCGCGCTTCGAGCCGACGCACCTGCGCACGCTCCACCAGATGCGCGCGAATCTGGACAGCGGGGCCGAGCAGGTGATCGACGCACGCTCGCCCGGCCGCTTCACCGGCGCGGAGGGCGATCCGCACGGCGCCGCCCCCGGCCATATCCCGGGCTCGCACAACCTCCATTATGCGCGCCTCTTCCATCCGGACGGCGCCTATAAGCGGGGCGCGGCGCTGGCGGAGGCATTCGCCGGGATCGATCTCGACCGGCCGATCGTCACCACCTGCGGATCGGGCGTCACCGCCGCGACGCTCGCCTTCGCGCTCCACCTGATGGGCCGCGACGCCGCCCTGTACGACGGCAGCTGGAGCGAGTGGGGCGGCCGGGCCGACACCCCCAAGGCACTAGGAGCAACGGCATGAACGGCGACATCACCGACAAGCGCGAGGGCACGCGCGTCGTCCAGGCCGGACGGCGGCCCGAATGGACGGCGGGCATCGTCAATCCGCCGGTCTGGCGCGCCTCGACCATCCTGTACGATTCGGTCGCGCATCTGCGCGAGTCGGGCGGACGCGACACGCACCACCGGCTGTTCTACGGCCGGCGCGGCACGCCGACGCAATGGTCGCTCGCCGATGCGCTGACCAGCCTGGAGCCGGGTGCGGAGGGCACCTTCCTCTATCCGTCCGGCGTCGCCGCCATCTCGACCGCCCTGCTCGCCATCCTGTCGCCGGGCGACGAGCTGCTGCTGGTCGACAGCGCCTATGACCCGACGCGCAACCTGGCGGGTGGCTTGCTCAAGCGGATGGGGATCACCACCCGATTCTACGACCCGATGATCGGGGCGGGAATCGCCGATCTGATCGGCGAGCGCACCCGCGCCATCTTCATGGAGAGCCCCGGCAGCCTGACCTTCGAGGTGCAGGACGTACCCGCCATCGTCGCGGCCGCGCGGGCCCGCGGCGTGACGACCCTCATCGACAATACCTGGGCGACGCCCCTGCTGTTCCCGGTGATCGAGCTGGGCGTCGACTATACCATCCTGGCCTGCACCAAATATATCGTCGGCCATTCGGACGTGATGCTGGGATCGGTCACCGCCGGTCCCGGCCGGTTCGCGCGGCTGCGCGACGCCAGCCTGCAACTGGGCCAGGTGACCAGCCCCGACGATGCCTGGCTCGGCAGCCGGGGCCTGCGCACCATGGCGGTGCGGCTGCGCCATCACGAGGCCGCGGCGCTCCGCATCGCGCGCTGGCTGGCGGAGCGGCCGGAGGTGGCGGCGGTGCTCCACCCGGCCCTGCCCGGCTGCCCCGGCCACGACCTGTTCCTGCGCGACTTCAAGGGATCGAGCGGCCTGTTCGCCTTCACCCTGGCCGGCGGCAGCGATGCCGCCCGCGCCGCGCTGATCGACACGCTCGACCTGTTCGGCATCGGCTATAGCTGGGGCGGGTATGAGAGCCTGGCGATCCCGATCGATCCGCAACGCCATCGCAGCGTCACCACGCGCGACGATGCCGGGCCGATGGTCCGCCTCCAGATCGGCCTGGAGGACCCGGACGACCTGATCGCCGACCTGGACCGCGGCCTGGCCGCCTGGCGCGCCACGGCGGCGTGAACCCGCTCCTCGCCTGGTGGCGGACGACCGGCTTCGCCACGCCGGAACGCGGCGACCTGGCGCAGGTCGGGGTGGCGGGCGGACTGGTGCTGCTCTGCCTGCTGGCGGGGGTGCTGGCCGGCCACCGGCTCGGCCCGCCGGTCGGCCTGTGGTGGAAGCAGCACGCCTCCGGCCATGGCGAGGGGATATGGACGCGCACCACCGCGATCCTCCGGCATCTCGGCGCCGCCCTGCTGCTGGCGATCGTGCTGACCGTCTGGCCCTGGCCGCCGCTCGCCGCGCTGCCGCTGGGCTTCGCGGCCGGGCTGGCGACGGCGCGCGCCGCGCATCAGGTGCTGCGCGGCCTGGGCCTGCCGCGCTGGTCGGCCTGGCTGGTCGCGATCGTGCTGTTCGTCACCCTGTTCAGCCGCGCGGTCGGCGGGCTGGAGCCGATCACCCAGGTGCTGGAGCGGATCGGCTTTCCCTTCGGGCAGCGCCGCCTGTCGCTGCTGACGCTGATCAGCATGACCGTGACGCTGGTCGCGCTGTTCGCGGGCGTGCGGCTGGTCAACCGCGTCGCCGGCCATTCGATCGGCCATGCGGGCGGCCTGGACCCGACGCAGAAGCTGCTGGCGCAGAAGCTGGTCGGGGTCGGCGTGGTCATCCTCGCCTTCTTCTTCGGCATCGACCTGCTCGGGCTGGACCTGACCAGCTTCGCGATCTTCTCCGGCGCCTTCGGCCTGGCGGTCGGGTTCGGCCTGCAGAAGACGATCGGCAACCTGATCGCCGGGATCATCCTGTTGATGGACCGTTCGATCAAGCCCGGCGACGTGATCGTCGTCGGCGAGGAGGCCGGCCGGGTCAACAAGATCGGGGTGCGCGCCGTCTCCGTCATCACCCGCGACGGCAAGGAGCATCTGATCCCCAACGAGAATCTGATGACGCAGGAGGTGGAGAACTGGTCCTTCTCCGACCGCAACGTGCGCGTGCGAATCGCGGTGCGCGTCGGATACGACTGCGACCTGAAGCTGGCGCAGGCGCTGATGCTGCGCGCGGCGGCGGAAAGTCCGCGCGTGCTGAAGAGCCCCAGGCCCAATGTCTGGCTGACCGCCTACGGCGAATATGCGGTCGAGCATGAAATCCTCGCCTGGATCAGCGATCCCGAGGGGGGCGTCGGCAATGTCCGCTCCGATGTGCTCAACCGCTTGTGGTGGTTGCTGAAAGAGCACGATATCCGCATCCCGGTGCCGCAGCGCGAGATCCGATTGCGGCCATCGCGGGACGATTGATCGCGAACTTGGCCTGTGGCTTGGGCGCAACATGCTGATGTCCGGTGGCGATCGGGAGCACGAAAACATCTTGTGCGCTGCGGCACCGGCTGTCATGCCGCTGTCACCGACGGACGGACCGCACGGGGGCTTTCCGGCCCTGACAGAGGCGGGCCCCTTCGGGAATGCAGGCGGGGACATCGGCTTCATCCCTCAGGGAGACACCTGATGCGCTTCTCGCACTTCCTGGTCGCCGGGCTTTCGCTCGCGGCCGCTACCCCTGCCCTGGCGCAGGACACCGCGCCGCCCTCGCCCGTCACGGTCAGCGGCAGCGCGTCGATTCTGACCGACTATCGTCTGCGCGGGATCTCGCAGACCAACAAGAACGCGGCCGTCCAGGCGGCGCTGACGATCGCGCATGAAAGCGGCTTCTATATCGGCACCTTCGCGTCCAACCTGGCGGGTTGGGGCACGTTCGGCGGCGCCAATATGGAGCTGGACGCGATCGGCGGCTACAAGCACAGCTTCGGCAGCGCGACGATCGACGCCGGCGTCACCTGGTACACCTATCCGGGCGGCTTCTCCGAGTCCGACGTGGTCGAGTTCTTCGGCCGCCTGTCCGGCGCGGCGGGTCCGGCGACGCTGACGGCGGGCGCCTATTATGCGCCCAAGCAGACCTCGCTCGGCAATTTCTCCAACACGCCGTACAGCCGTGGCCAGCGCCAGGACAATGTCTACCTGACCGGCGACGCGGCGGTCGCGGTGCCCAGCACGCCGATCACCGCCAAGGCGCATATCGGCTATTCGCACGGCAATCCGGGCCTTGGCCCCAACGGCACCAGCCTGGCGCCGACCGGCGAATATTGGGACTGGTCGCTGGGCGCCGATGTCGCGGCCTATAAGAACCTGGTGCTCAACGTGTCCTATATCGACACCGACATCAGCAAGTCCGAGTCCGCCTATCTCCAGCCCAATTTCTCCAAGGGCCAGGTGCCCGGCGGCGCGTCGATCGCCGGCGGCACGGTGGTGTTCTCGCTGACCGCCGCCTTCTGATTTCACCCACGACGGTAGGTGGCGGCTTCGGGGGAAGCCACCACCCGCCCGAACGACGAAGGGCCGGCGCTCCACAGGGGGAGCGCCGGCCCTTTTTCATTCCTGGCGGTATGTCGGCTCCTGCGAAGACAGGAGCCCGGAGCCAAGCGGAACACGCCTTATGACCTGTGGGGCCCTGGGCTCCTGCGTTCGCGGGAGCACGGCAAAGGGGGCGGGCCTAGTCCTGCCCGCCCCCTTGCCCCCCGCCGGTCAGTTCGCGGTGGCGCGCGCGTCCTGGCCGTCGCCGGCGGGGGCGGCGACGATGCTGCGGGTCGTCTCGCCCTTGTCGATCACATTGGTCTGCGGATCGCCGGCCGAGGAACGGATGCCGGGCGCGGCGGCGTCCGCCCCGGCCTGGTCCAGCGCCGCCCGCTCCGACGCGCTGCGCGGCGCGTTGCCGAACAGGGCGTCGACCGTGTCTTGCTGGCTGGAATTGTCCTGCGGCCGCGCGGTGCCCGGCTGCGGCGGGACCAGCGCGTAATCGGGCGGGATCACCAGCGGTGGCTGGCGCGCGACGGCGAATTCGTCGGGCCGCGCCCGATCGAGCGAACGGCCGGCGCCGCAACCGGCAAGGAGCGCCGCCGCTCCGACGATGGCCACGAAGTTACGCATGGGGACTCTCCACAGAAGGCGCGGCCTTGTCGCGCGACAGAAAGGCACGGAGCAGCAGCACCAGAACACCGATGGTAATCGCCGCATCGGCGACATTGAAGACCAAAAAGGGCCGCCAGTCACCGAAGTGCAGGTCGGCGAAATCGACCACATAGCCGAAGCGCACCCGGTCGAGGATGTTGCCGAGCGCGCCGCCCAGCACCAGCCCGAGCGCGACCTGGTCGGTCGGATGCTTCTCGCGCGTCATCCAGATCGCGACGCCGATCGCGATCGCCCCGGTCATCGCCACCAGCGCCCAACGCGTGGCATTGCCGTCCGCGGGCAACAGGCCGAGCGACACGCCGACATTGGGCACGAAGCGGAGCGAGAAGATCGGCGCGACATAGCGTTCCGCGCCCAGATGATCGAGGCCGAGCGGCCCGACCACCGCCCATTTGACCAGCTGATCGAGCGCGAACAGCGCCAGCGCCGCGAGCAGGCCGCGCTTGGGCAGGGTCATGCCACCACCCCGGCGCAGCGGTCGCACAATGCGCCGTCCACCGTCACCTCAGGCAGGTGCCGCCAGCAGCGGCCGCACTTGTGCCGCTCCGTCCGGGCGACCGCCACATCCTCGCCCACGCGCACATCGGCGACGATGAACAGTTCGGCCAGCTCCGCCTCGGGCAAGGGGGCGCTCGGCACCGTCACTTCGGCTTCCAGGCTGGAGCGGATCGTCTTGGCGCGGCGCAGCGGCTCGATCGCCTCGGTCACCGTCTCGCGCAACGCGCGCACGCCCTGCCAGCGGGTGCCGAGCGGCACATCGCCGTCCAGCGCCGGCAGTTCGGGCCATTCGAGCAGATGCACCGACCCGTCCTCGCTGGGGAAGCGCGCCTGCCACACTTCCTCGGCGGTGAAGCACAGGATCGGCGCGGCATAGCGGACCAGCGCATGGAACAGCATGTCGAGCACGGTGCGATAGCTGCGCCGCTTCAGGCTGTCGGCCGCGTCGCAATAGAGGCTGTCCTTGCGCACGTCGAAGAAGAAGGCGCTCAGATCCTCATTGGCGAAGTCGGTCAGCAGCCGGATATAGCGGTTGAACTCATAGCCGGTCGCCGCGGTACGCAGCTCGGTGTCGATCATGCCCAGCCGGTGGAGGACGTAGCGTTCCAGCTCGGGCATCGCCTCGACCGCCACCGCCTCTTCGTCGGTGAAGCCGTCGAGCGCGCCGAGCAGGTAGCGGAAGGTGTTGCGCAGCTTGCGATAGGCGTCCGACGCGGTCGCCAGCACTTCCTTGCCGATCCGCACATCGTCGAAATAATCGGTGGAGGCGACCCACATGCGCAGGATGTCGGCCCCCGATTCGCCGATCACCTTGAGCGGATCGACGACATTGCCCAGCGACTTGGACATCTTGCGTCCCTTGTCGTCGAGCGCGAAGCCGTGCGTCAGCACCGCGTCATAGGGCGCGCGACCGCGCGTGCCGCAGCTTTCCAGCAGCGACGACTGGAACCAGCCGCGATGCTGGTCCGAGCCCTCCAGATAGAGGTTGGCGCGCACCCCCTCGCCGTAGCGCGCCTCGACGGTGAAGACGTGCGTGCAGCCCGAATCGAACCACACGTCGAGAATGTCGTTCTGCGGCTCCCAGTCGGCGAGCGTGTACGCCTCGCCCAGCAGCGTCTGGTGATCGCCGGTGAACCAGGCATCCGCGCCGCCTTCGCGAAACGCCGCGACGATGCGGGCGTTGACTGCCGGGTCGTTCAGATATTCGCCGGTCGCGCGGTTGACGTAGAGCGCGATCGGCACGCCCCAGGCGCGCTGGCGGCTGATCACCCAGTCGGGCCGGCCCTGCACCATCGCGGTGATCCGGTTCTCGGCGCGCGGCGGCACCCATTGGGTCCGCGCGATCGAATCGAGCGCCAGTTCGCGCAGGGTCGCGCCATTGCCGTTGCCGCCATCCATGTCCGCCACGCCGCTGCGGTCCATCGGGATGAACCATTGCGGCGTCGCGCGGAAGATCACCTTGGCCTTGGAGCGCCAGCTATGCGGATAGCTGTGCTTGAAATCGTCCGACGCGGCGAGCAGGGCGCCGGCTTCGCGCAGGTCGGTGCAGACGGGTCCGTCGCTGGCCACGAACTTCTTGTTGATGACCGAGCCCTGCCCGCTCAGCCACGCCCAGTCGGCACGGTACATCCCGGCCGCATCGACCGCGAAGACCGGATCGATGCCGAACTGCTTGCAGAGCAGGAAATCATCCTCGCCATGATCCGGGGCCATATGGACCAGCCCGGTGCCGGCATCGGTGGTGACGAAATCGCCCGGCAGCATCGGCCGGGGCCTGGCGAAGAAGCCGCCCAGCGCGTGCATCGGATGGCGCACGACCGCGCCGTCCAGTTGCGCGCCCTTGCCCGTCCAGCCGCCGCGGGTCAGCGCGGTGCCGGCACGGGCCGCGAAGGTCTCGGCCAGCGTGTCGGCGACCAGGAACCGCCGGCCAGCCTCGTCGGCGACCAGCACGTAATCCACGTCCGGGCCATAGGCCAAGGCCTGGTTGACCGGGATCGTCCAGGGCGTCGTCGTCCAGATCACCGCGTGCGCGCCGACCAGTTCGGGCGCGTTCGGGGCCTCGACGATCTCGAACGCCACGTCGATCTGGGTCGACACGACATCCTCATATTCGACCTCGGCCTCGGCCAGCGCGGTCTTCTCGACCGGCGACCACATCACCGGCTTGGCGCCGCGATAGAGCTGCCCGCTCTCGGCGAACTTCAGCAACTCGCCGACGATCGCCGCCTCGGCGTCGTAGTTCATCGTGAGGTACGGGTCGGACCAGTCGCCCATCACGCCCAGCCGCTCGAACTCGGCGCGCTGCACGTCGACCCACTTCGCCGCATAGGCGCGGCACTCGGCGCGGAACTGGTCGACGGGCACGTCGTCCTTGTTCAGCTTCTTGGCGCGATACGCCTCCTCGACCTTCCATTCGATCGGCAGGCCGTGGCAATCCCAGCCGGGCACATAGGGCGCATCCTTGCCGAGCAGCGACTGGCTGCGGACGATCACGTCCTTCAGCACCTTGTTCATCGCATGGCCCATATGGATGTCGCCATTGGCATAGGGCGGGCCGTCGTGGAGCACGAACAATTCGCGGCCCGCACGCGCCGCGCGCAGCCGCTGGTACAGGCCGATCCGCGCCCAGCGATCGAGGATCGCCGGCTCCTTGGCGGCGAGGCCCGCCTTCATCGGGAAGTCGGTCTTCGGCAGGAAGACGGTGTCGCGCCAGTCGCGTGGCGGTTCTTGGGTCGAAGATGCGTCGGTCATGAATGCGCGGCCCCTAGAACCTCCCGCGCCCGCAGACAATCGGCGTCCATCTGCGCGATCAGCGCGTCCAGTCCGTCGAACATCGCCTCGGGGCGGAGGTATTCGATCAGCTCGACCTCCAGCCGGCGGCCGTACAGGTCGCCGGTGAAGTCGAAGAAATACGGCTCCAGCAGTTCCTTCAGCGGCGTGAACTGCGGCCGGATGCCCAGATTGGCGGCGCCGTTCAGCACCCGCCCGTCGTCCAGCCGTCCGCGCACCGCATAGATGCCATAGGCCGGGCGCAGATACTGGCCGAGCTGGAGATTGGCGGTCGGATAGCCGATCGTGCGGCCGACCTTGTCGCCATGCTCCACCATGCCGGCGATCGTGAACGGACGGGTCAGCAGCCGCGCCGCCTCGCGTGTCTCGCCCAGGCGCAGATGCGCGCGGATGCGGCTGGAGGAGACCGGCTCGCCCGCCAGCGTGACCGGGGCGACGGCGGTGGCGCTGAAGCCATGGCGCGCGCCCAGCCGCGCCAGCACGCCGGCATCGCCCGACTTGCGCCGGCCGAAGGTGAAGTCCTGCCCGGTCACCACGCCCGCCACGCGCAGGCGGTCGCACAGCCGTTCGGCCACGAACGCCTCGGCATCCAGGCCGGCGAGCGCCGCGTCGAACCCGAACACCAGCATCGCGTCCGCGCCGGCCTCCGCGAACAGCCGTTCGCGCTGGTCGAGCGTGGTCAGGCGGAAGGGCGGGGTGTCGGGCACGAAATGCCGCACCGGATGCGGGTCGAAGGTCGCGACCAGCGCCGGCCGCCCCTCGCGCCGGGCGCGCGCGACCGCCTCCCCGACCACCGCCTGATGTCCGAGGTGAAAGCCGTCGAAATTGCCGAGCGCGACGATCCCGCCGGCAAGATGGGGCGGAATGGCCGAGCCGCCGTCGAGCCGCTGCATGGCCGCGCTGTAGCTTAGCCGTGCCGGCTTGGCGATAGGGTCGATTCGGCCGGCGGCAGCAGCGTGACGAAGCTGTAGGCGGGGCGACCGTCCGCCGCCGGATGATCCTCGCGTGCCACCTCGCGCCAGCCGGCGAAGTCCGGCACCCGCGTATCGCCCGCCGCCTCGACATGCACCTCGGTCAGTTCGATCCGGTCGGGCGTGAACAGCGCGAAGACCTCCGCGCCGCCGATCACCGCCGCATCCCCGCCCGCCAGCGCCAGCGCGGCAGCCGGATCATGCGCGACCTCCGCCCCCGCCGCCGACCAGGCGCGGTCGCGGGTCAGCACGATATGCCGCCGACCGGGCAAGGGGGCTGGAAAGCTGTCGAAGGTCTTGCGCCCCATGATCATCGGCCGTCCCAGCGTCTGCGCCTTGAACCGCTTCAGGTCGGCGGGCAGGTGCCAGGGCAGCCGCCCGTCGACGCCGATCACGCCATTGTCGGCGCGCGCGAGATGGAAGGTGATCATGCCGCCCCCTGCCCCGCCCCGCCGGGCACGGCAAGGCCGCGCGGCTTTGGGGCTTCGCGTGAAACCGACGCTCGCCCCGCCCTAGATCTGGTCCAGATAGCGCAGCATGATGTCCTGGGCGTGCGGCGTCAGCTCGACATAGCGGACGCGGGCATCGCTCTTGCTCTGCCAGCACCGGGCCAGCCCCTCGCGTTCCAGCACCTTGATCCAGCGCAGCGCCGTGGTCTGCGGCACGCAGGACGCGCTCGACAGGTTGGAGATCGGCACACGGTCGCCCCGCTCCTGCTGAATGAACAGGTGCAGCAGCATGTCCCAGGCCGGTTCCTGGAACAGTCCGTCGGGATGGCCGAACAGGCGCTGGCGCAGGCGGCGCTGCTCGTAGAGCGCGACGGCCCGTTCCACATAGCTGGGCTGCTCGGGCGGGGCGGGCAGTTCGGGCAGGGCGTCGACGGGCACGCGCTCGGCCGGCATGGCGGGGACGGCGGTCAGCACGGGCGCCTCGGTCCGGGGGCCGACCGCGACCTGCGCGGCGAGCAGCCAGTCCTGCCATTGGGCACGATCGGAGTCCGGCCAGCGGACCAGGCGGATGGGATTCTTCACGGTCTGTCTCGATTGTTGGTCAGGCCGACCAGTCGGGGTCGACGCCCGCCGCGCGGCGGCGACGCTGGTGGCGGATCGTGCCGACCAGCAGCAGGGCGAGCATCGCATAGGCGAGCTGGCCGACCGCGACGGCATAGATCCAGGGCAGCAGGAACGGGTGATAGGCCTTGGCGAAATGCACCGCGATCGCGATCAGGTGCATCGCCGCCAGCCAGAGCGGCCAGAACCGCGCCGCCCGCAGCGCCACCACGCCCAGCGCCGCGAGCAGCGCCACGTCGATCGCCAGGATCCGCCAGTGGAGCTGGTCGAACCCGCGCGGAACGGTCGGCATCAGCAGCGTCCCCAACCCCGCCGCCATCAGCAGCAGCGCGACCACCCGCTCGGGCTGGCCGCCCCGCCACCAGGCATAGCCGCACACCAGGATCTGGACGATGTTGAAGATCAGGATGTGCGGGGCCATGGTGGGGTGGATCCGGTGAACCGGCCGTCAGCGTTGCAATCAGGCCGCGTCGCGGATGGACACGATGCTGGCGCTGCTGCGGCCGTAATTGTCGTCGCCCGGCTTCGGCTGCTCGTCGCCATAGGCGACGACGTAGCCGACCTGCTGGTTGATCTTGTCGAGCAGGCGGTGGCTGGCGACGGCATGGCCGCGCGCCTCGCCCATCGCGGTCAGCGCCTGGCAGACGCGGTCGAACACGCCCTGCCCGACCACGGCGGACAGACGCGCCTCGGTCCGGGCGGCGGGGAGCAAGGTGGCGAGACGGCCGCCCAGCGCGAAGCTGTCGTCGATCGCCTGTTCGAAGGCGCGCAGCGTATTGGCCAGTTCCTCGGCGGCGGGCATCGCCACGGCCTCGGTCGGAATGGTGTGCAGCATCTGGGTCATCCATGCGTCCGCCCCCAAAGGGAGCGCCCCTGTCCGGACTATGTGGGTAGCTTCCAGACTCGTCCGAGTAGCCCGGTCAGCGTTTCGAGTGCGGTCACCAGCGTGCCGAACCCCACCACCGAGGCGAGGGCCAGAGCCGGTATCCACAGGAGGCGCTGGCCCATGCTCAGGTCATTGCCGACTTCCCCCTGTCGCCGGAGCGGCAGGCGGAACCCCGATACCGGCGCCGCCCCGGTCGGGGATGGCGCTGGAGCGACGGGGTCCGCCCTGTCCGGCGAAACCGGAAATGCGAGGGAAACCGGGGCTTCCACTACCCCGGCGGTTTCCACCCCCGGATTTTCAGGGGGTGGATTGCGGGGCGGAACGGCCAGCATGTCGCCCTGGGGCAGGGCGGATTCATGCTCGGCCAGGGCATTGGCGGCGGCGGCGCGGCCGCGCACGCCGATGATCTCCGCCGCTTCGGTCAGATAGCCGTCGACGGTGCCCGGCGCGATGCCGAGCTCTGCCGCGATCTGCTTCGAGCTTTTGAGCTGGCGCACCAGTCGCAGACATTCGCGATGTCTCGGGGCAAGCCGCGCGAATCGATCAGCATCCATAACGGATCAATGCCGGCCAATGCTGGCCAAGTGCAATGGCGTGCGCGCGCTGACGCATCGGAAATGGTGGAAAAGCGGTTTACGTCACCGCTTTGTGGCCGTGATTGGCTGGCTCGGCGGCCAGGTCGCAGGAGCCCGACAACCAGGCCGGACAGGCTTGTGCTCCTGCGAAGGCAGGACCCTGGAGCCCAGCAAGGCGACGCTTTATGGATGGTCTTCCACGTCCGCAGAAGCACGACAACGACGGGCAAGGACACTTTGCCTCCGCCGGGATGGCACGATGGATTTCGCCGTCGCGAGAGGATGTCGCGGCTTTCCGACGATCTGTTCGACCAACGAAAAAGGGCCGCGACGTCGCCGTCGCAGCCCCTTGTCTGCTGAGAAGCCTAGGTCCGGCGATCAGCCGTCGTAATCGGCGCCCAGATTCTGGTTGCGCGGCGGCGCGGCGGCGGTGAGGCGCAGCGCCTCCGCCGATGCGGCCAGGCTGCCGATCTCGTCCGCTTCGTCCTCGTCGTCGATCCGCACCTTCTGCAGGCTGTTGACCACCGACTCTTCGAGATTGTCGGGATGGACCGTTTCCTCGGCGATCTCGCGCAGCGCGACGACCGGGTTCTTGTCGCGATCGCGGTCGAGCGTCAGCTCCGCGCCGCCCGAAATCTGCCGCGCGCGCTGGGCGGCGAACAGCACCAGATCGAAACGGTTGGGAATCTTGTCGACGCAATCCTCGACGGTGACGCGTGCCATGCCGTGTCCTTCGGAAACCGGAATCAGGAGAAGCGTGAGCGGCTATCCGCCGGCCGCCGGAAAGTCAAGGTAAACCGCCGCCCACGGCCGGGCGCCCGAAATCATGACGGTCCCGGATCGACCGGGGCGCTGATGCGTAGAGCATCATCATGACGCTCGCCATCGCCCCATCGGCCGATCGCCCGCGCGCCGCCGCTTGCATCCCGGTGACGCCACCCACGGCGCGGCCCGAACAACCGGTCTTCACCGTCGACGGCAACCGCCTGACCCTGCTCGACACCGGCCCGCGCCGGCTGGACGCGCTGGTCGAGCTGATCGACTCGGCGCGCCGCTCCTTGCGCGTCCTCTATTATATCTATGCCGATGACGGCGCGGGGCGGCGGGTGAACGACGCGCTGATCGCCGCGGCCCGACGCGGGGTTTCGGTCGCCTTGCTGATCGACGGGTTCGGCAGTGACGACACGCCCGACGACTTCTTCACCCCGCTCAGCGAGGCGGGGATCGACCTCTGCCGCTTCGCGCCGCGCTTCGGTCGGCGCTACTTGCTGCGCAACCACCAGAAGCTGGCGCTCGCCGATGCGGAGACACCAGAGCAGGCGCGGATCATCATCGGCGGCTTCAATGTCGAGGATGATTATTTTGGCACCGTCGCCGAACAGGCTTGGCGCGACCTGGGCCTGCTGGTCGAGGGACCGGCGGCGGCGCGGATGGGCGACTATTTCGACGCGCTGCACCAGGCGACCGAGCACCCCAAGCTGCGCGTCCGCCCGCTCAACAAGATCCTGGCGCGCTATAGCGAGACGCAGGGCGCGCTGCGCTGGCTGATCGGCGGGCCGACGCGCAAATTGTCCCCCTGGGCGCGGACGGTGCGCGACGACATGGCGCGGGGGCGGTGCATCGACATGATCGCCGGCTATTTCCTGCCCAGCCCGCTGCTGCTGCGCCGGATCGAGCGTGCCGGCCGCGACAGCCACCGCGTCCGCGTCGTCACCGCCGCCCGGTCCGACAACAACGCCACGATCGCGGCGGCGCGCTTCTCCTATGCCGGTCTGCTCCGCCGCGGCGTGCAACTGTTCGAATATGCGCCGACCAAGCTGCACACCAAACTCTATGTGATCGACGACGCCGTCCATATCGGCTCGGCCAATTTCGACATGCGCAGCCTGTTCATCAACCTGGAGCTGATGCTGCGGATCGAGGACCGCGCCTTTGCCGACCATGTCCGCACCTATGTCGATGGCGAGATCGCCGAGTCGAACGAGGTCACGCTGGACGGGTATAAGGCCGCGACCGGCTGGTGGCAGCGCGCCAAGCAGTTCGGCGCCTATCTGCTGCTCGCCGTCGTCGACCCCAGCGTCTCGCGGGGCCTGAATTTCGGGATCGACGAATGAGGGTGGACCGCGTCCTGCCGGGCGGATGACGGAGCCGATCTCTGCACGCGGAGGCGCGAGACGACCGCCGGGACCGAGACAGCCTCTACCTGCTCCGCGCCGCTGCGCGAACCGGTCTTCCATCGCCCTTCCATCGACCATGGCAACGCCGTGCCCGGCGTGATCGCCCGCCGCGACCTGATGCTGCTCATCGGGATGGTCGCGGGCGGCTGGACCGTGGGGAAGCTGATCGCCCGCCCGCCCGACGAGGCGCGGCAGGCCGGCGACGATCCGGCGATGCGGGCGATCCTGGCGGACCGTGCCGCCCCGTCCATCGGCCCGGCGAGCGCCGACCTGGTGATGCAGGTCTTCACCGACTATCGCTGCCCCGCCTGTCGGCGCGCCGATCCGGCGATGCACCGGGCGGTCGCGGCCGATGGCCGGGTCCGGCTGGTCTATCGCGACTGGCCGATCTTCGGCGACATCTCACGCCGCGCGGCGCGGGTCGCCCTGGCATCGGGATCGCTCTATCCGGCCGTCCACCGCACGCTGATGGCGGAGCCCCGCGCATTGACCGACGCCGTGTTGCGCGACGCCGTCACGGCCGCGGGCGGCGACTGGAATCGGTTGCGCGACGACCTGGAGCGACAGCGCCTGGCGATCGACGCCCGGCTCGACACCAATGCCCGCGCCGCCGCGACGCTGGGGCTGCAAGGCACCCCCGCCTATCTGGTCGGCCCGCTGATCGTCACCGGCGCGATGGATGCGGACGGCTTCGCCCGCATCTTCGACCAGGCGCGATCGGCTCAGCAGCAGCGCCCGCCGCCGCTGCCGTAACGCGCCTGCTGCCGGTCGCGGAAGAAGGCGGCGCGGGTCATCGGCGGGCGATCGGGATGATGCGCCGCCATGTGCCGGCAATAGGCGTCGTAATCGGGCATCCCGACCATCAGCCGCGCCATCTGCGCCAGCCGGGCGAACACCCGCTTCATTCCGCCGCCGCCAGCGTCATCGCCGGCGGCACTTCGGTCGCGCTCGGCCGGGGCAGCGCGCGGGCGGCAAGGCAGGTGCGGACCGCGAAGACCAGGATCGCCGCCACCACCGCCAGGAACAGCGCGCACAGCCCGGCATCGATCCGGTCGTTCATCACGATCCGCTGCATGTCCTGGAGCGACTTGGCGGGCGCCAGCACCTCGCCCCGCGCCGCCGCCGCCGCGAAGCGCGCGGCGTGGGCGAGGAAGCCGATCTTCGGATCGGGGTGGAACAGCTTCATCAGCCCGGCGGTGCCGGTGCACAGCAGCAGCCAGGCCGCCGGCACCATCGTCACCCAGGCGAACCGCTCGCGCTTCATGCGGAACAGCACGACCGTCGCCAGCATCAGCGCGACCGCCGCCAGCATCTGGTTGGAGATGCCGAACAGCGGCCAGAGCGTGTTCACCCCGCCCAGCGGATCGGTGACGCCCTGATAGAGGAAGAAGCCCCAGGCCGCGACGCACAAGGCGGTCGCGACCAGCCCGGACGCGCCCTTCCCCTCCCGGAAGCGCGGGCTGGCCAGGCCGATCAGGTCCTGGAGCATGAAGCGGCCGGCGCGGGTGCCGGCATCGACCGCGGTCAGGATGAACAGCGCCTCGAACAGGATGGCGAAGTGATACCAGAAGGCCTTCATCGCCGCGCCGCCGACCGCGTGGCTGAAGATCTCCGCCATCGCCACCGCCAGCGTCGGCGCGCCGCCGGTGCGGCTGATGATCGTCGCCTCGCCCACGTCGCGCGCGGTCTGCGCCAGCGTCGCGGCGGAGACCGGATAGCCCATCGCGGTCACCGCCGCCGCCGCACTGGCGGGATCGGTGCCGAGCAGCGCGGCCGGCGCGTTCATCGCGAAATAGACACCGGGGTCGAGGATCGACGCCGCGACCAGCGCCATGATCGCCACCGCGCTTTCCATCAGCATCGCGCCATAGCCGATGAACGGCGCGTCCGCCTCGCTCGCGATCAGCTTGGGCGTGGTGCCGCTGGCGATCAGCGCGTGGAAGCCCGACACCGCGCCGCAGGCGATGGTGATGAACAGGAAGGGGAAGAGCGGCCCGGCCCAGACCGGCCCCGCGCCGTTCGCGGCGAAGGCGGTCAGCGCCGGCATCCGGAGCGGCGGGGCCATGATCACGATGCCGATCGCCAATGCGGCGATCGCGCCGATCTTCAGGAAGGTCGACAGATAGTCGCGCGGGGCCAGCAGCAGCCAGACCGGCAGCACCGAGGCGACCGCGCCATAGACGATCAGGATCGCGCAGAGCTGCACCGGCGTGAAGGTGAACATCGGTGCCAGCACGGGATGCAGCGACACCCATTGCCCGGCGAAGATCGCGCCGATCAGCCCGACAAAGCCGAGCAGCGACACCTCGCCGATCGCGCCGGGGCGGACCCAGCGGGTATAGGCGCCCATCAGCATCGCCAGCGGCACCGTCGCCGCCACCGTCACCATGCCCCAGGGGCTTTCGGCCAACGCGCGCACCACGATCAGCGCCAGCACCGCCAGGATGATGACCATGATCATGAACGCGCCGGTCAGCGCGATCGTGCCGGCCACCGCGCCCATCTCCATGCGGATCAGTTCGCCCAGCGACCGGCCGTCGCGGCGCATCGAGATGAATAGCACGGCGAAATCCTGCACCGCACCGGCCAGCACCACGCCCGCCAGGATCCATAAGGTGCCAGGCAGATAGCCCATCTGCGCCGCCAACACCGGCCCGACCAGCGGCCCCGCCCCCGCGATCGCCGCAAAATGATGGCCGAACAGCACGCGACGGTCGGTCGCGACATAATCCAGCCCGTCGGCGCGGCGCACCGCCGGAGTCGCGCGCGCCGGATTGATGCCGAACACGCGGCCGGCGATGAACTTGGCATAATAGCGATAGGCGATCAGATAGACCGACAGGGCCGCCGCGACGATCCACAATGCGTTGATCGGCTCGCCCCGGGCGGATGCCACCACCGCCAGGCAGGCCGCACCGACCAGTCCCAGGATGATCCATGGCCAATGCTTGTTCATATGCCCCCTCATCGCTTGTCGCGCCCGGTCTAGCGGGCCATGACGGCCAAGGCGAGGCTTTGTAGAAGGCAGGGCAGAGACGGGAATGGCGGGATGACGGAGCGCGTGACCCTGGTGCTGGGCGGCGCACGATCGGGCAAGAGCCGGCGCGCGCAGGCGCTGGCCGAGGCGGCGGACGCCGGGCGGCGTGTCTTCATCGCCACCGCCCAGGCCTTCGACGCGGAGATGCGCGACCGGATCGACCGGCACCGCGCCGATCGCGACGGACGCTGGCAGACGGTGGAGGCGCCGGTCGATCTCGCCGCCGCGATCGCCCGGGCCGATGCGCCGGACGGGCTGCTCTTGGTCGATTGCCTGACGCTCTGGACCTCCAACCTGCTGCTCGCCGACCGGCCGCTCGACCCGGCGCTGGACGCGCTGTGCGCCGCGCTGGCCTCGGTCCATGGGCGCGTGGTGCTGGTGTCGAACGAGGTCGGCTGGGGCATCGTCCCCGACAATGCGCTGGCGCGCCGGTTCCGCGATCTGGCGGGCATCGTCAACCAGCGCGTCGCCGCCGCCGCCGACCGGGTCGAACTGGTCGTCGCCGGCCTGCCGATGGTGTTGAAATGACGACCGCCAACCATGATCGGGCTGGCGGTCGCTGCGGGATCAGGCGCTGATCATCGTGTGCGGACTCGGCCGCCGCCGCGCGACCATCGCGACCGCCCCGAAGCCCAGGATCAACATGCCCCAGCCGGCCGGCTCCGGCACGATCGTCACCGGCTCCGCGACGCCGCCGCGCACCTCGAACTTGAACTCACGGTCCTTCAGCGCATTGGCACCGCCGTCGATCAGCGCCCCGTTCTGCAGCGATCCCGGCGCTGCGTAATAGGTGCCGGGTGCGTTACCCGTGCCCGCATTGAATCCCATGGAGGCGGAGTGGCCGCCCCGGCCGCCGCTGCCGCCGCTGCCGCCGCTGCCGCCGCCGGTCTCCCACTGGATCGAGCCATAACGGAAGAAGATGTCGAAATCTCCGGTCGCCACGTCACTACGATTGACCAGAATGGCCTGGAAGCTGTTCAGCTTGTCCGTGGCCCCTGAATAATATCCGACCTTGTCCCAGGTCGCGCCGAACGCCTGCCGTCCTTCATAGGTGCCGGTGCCATAGGCCGTCACGCCACTGCCCGCGCCACGCGTGTCGACGTCGGCGAAGAAGGGGGCGATGATCGCAGTGCCGGAATAACCCGTTCCGAGCCCGACCGGCGTGAAGTCGCTACGGGACCCGGAGAATGTAAGGTTACCATTATTATTGACGAAGATATTGCTGTACGTCCTTCCGAAGAAGTTGACCATGAACGGCAAGGCTACCGAACCGGTGGAACCATCGTCATTGCGCACCAAGGTCTGGCTGTTGAAGCCGGCCACGATTGCCGCAGACGCAGGCTGACCCACCAGTGCCAACGAAAGAGATAATACGGCCCCCACCATAAAACTCTTGCTCGACATACAAACCCCCTGTTTGATTGCGGCTGTTTACCGCGATCAATTCGTTAATTTGTCGTTAATGATCGAGCAATACGTATATTCCACAGCGTATATTCGATCACTATTTTGGTTGGATAAAATTTCCGACAAAGTATCGACAGCAAAAGACTTTCACCAATTCGATTCTGTACCGCGTCCATTTTGGAGGCAATCATTGGATTGGTGTTTCTGGTCGCAACCGCATAATCGAGCCCGATGCACATCCGGTCGATCAAACCCGATGATCACGCCGCGCTGCCCGCCATCCTGATGCCGGTGATCCGCGCGGGCGAGACCTATGCGCTCGATCCGGGAATGAGCGAGGCGGCGGCGCTGGCCTATTGGTCGGGCCCGGACAAGACCGGCTTCGTCGCGGAGCGCGCGGGGCGTATCCTCGGCACCTATTATCTGCGCGCCAACCAGGCGGGCGGCGGCGCGCATGTCGCCAATGCCGGCTATATGACCGCCGCCGATGCCGGTGGACAGGGCGTGGGCCGGGCGATGGCGGAGCATTCGCTGGTCCAGGCCCGGGCGATGGGATTCCGGGCGATGCAGTTCAACTTCGTGGTCAGCAGCAACACGCGCGCGGTGCGGCTGTGGCAGGCGCTCGGCTTCGCGACCGTCGGCACGGTGCCGGGCGCGTTCCGCCGGCCGGACGGGGTGGAGGTCGACGCCCTGGTGATGTTCCGCCGGCTATAGGGCGTCACGAAACTGTCCGATCCGCTGGGTAACGGCCGCGCCATGCCCCGCTTGCTCCGTCGCCTGCCGCTCCTGCTCGCCGCCCTCGCCGGCTTGTCGCCCCCCGTCATGGCCGCGCCCGTGCGCGCCGGCCTGGTCCTCGACCGGGCGGTGGTGCTGATGCGCCACGGCGTCCGCGTGCCGCTCGACGGCGAGGTGCCCGCCGACACCAGGAGCGCCGCGCCCTGGCCGCGCTGGCCGCTGCCCGAAAGCCGGGTGACGCCGCATGGCGCGCAGGCGATGACGCTGCTCGGCGCGTTCGACCGCCGCCGCTGGGTCCAGGCCGGGCTGGTGCCCGCCACCGGCTGTCCGCGCGGCGGCACGGTGCGAATCCACAGCAATACCGCGATCCGCACCATCCAGAGCGGCGAGGCCTATGCCGCCGGCCTCGCGCCCGGCTGCCCGATCATGGTCGATCACCTGGCGGAGGATCAGGCGGACCCGCTGTTCGAGCCGCTGCGCGCCGGCGCCACCGCCTTCGATGCGCGCGCCGCCGTCGGCGCGATCGATCGCTATACCGGCGGCATGGCGGCGCTCGCCGATCGCCATCGCCCCGATATCCGGCTGCTCGACCGGGTGCTGGATTGCGGCGATCCGCGGGGCTGCACCGGCGGCGGCGCGCCCGCGCTTCGCCCCTCCGCGGACGGGCGCGGCATCGACCTGTCGGGCCCGATCCGCAGCACGTCGGGCATCGCGCAGGTGCTGCTGCTGCAATATGCCGAGGGGATGCCGGCGTCTCAGGTCGGCTGGGGCCGCGCCGACGCCGCGACGATCGCGCGGCTGGGCAGGCTGCACGCCGCCCTGTTCGACGTATTCACCCGCTCCCCCTATATGGCCGCGCATCAGGCATCGGCGCTGGGCGACCATATGCTCGGCGCGCTGACGCGGAAGGACGGGCCCGCGCTCGACCTGCTGGTCGGCCACGACACCAACGTCACCGCGCTGGGCGCGGCGCTCGGCGTCGATCTCGCCGCGCCCGGCTATGCGCTGAACGACGTCGCCCCCGGCGGCGCGATCCTGCTGGAGCGGTATCGCGACCCGCGATCGGGCGCGCTCTACGTCCGCGCCGCCTATCAGGCGCAGCCGCTGGACGCCCTGCGCACGCTGTCGCCCGAGGTGACGGTGACGCCGCTGACGGTGAAGGGCTGCGCGACGCTCTGCCCATTGCCGCGCTTCGAACGCCTGCTCCGCGCCCGCCTCGCGCCGCTGGTCGCGCGGCCGGCGCCGGGACGTTAAAGCCGCCCGACCGCGTCCCGCGCCGCCGCCAGCGCCGCGTCGCGCTGCATCGTCAAGGCGGCGGGCGACGTGGCGGCGAGATCGAAGCGGAGCTCGTGCATCGTCATGCCCGAACGATAGCCCTGCGGCCACACCGCTGTCTCCTGGAACCCGCAACGGCGGAAGAAGGGCGCGACCTGGGGCGAGGTATCGACCGTGACGTAGCGGGTCGGCGGGTCGGCGCGGGTCGCGACGTGCCGCAACCGCTCGAACAGCAGCAGCCGACCGAGGCCGCAGCCGTGATAGCGCCGCGCCGCCATGCCCCAATAGAGCAGCGCCTTGTTGTAATGGTCCCAGACCTCATAGCCGCCGAACGCCGCCGCGACGCCGTCCACCGCGACGACGAAGGCGGGGCCGTCCGGTTCGTCCAGCGTCTCTTCCAGCCAGGCGCGGTCGCCCGCCCCGAAATAATCGTCGGCATTGCCGTCGAAGATCGCCAGCACCGCGGCGCGATCGGTGTCGGCATAGGGGCGGACGCCGAGGTCGGTCATGCGGCGCTCCAGCAGGCGAGGGTCTCGATCGCGTCGCCGGTGTCGCGCGTCCAGCAGTCGGAACGCCCCTCGCAGTGCGCCGTGGCGCGGGTGGCATCGATCAACCGCGTGTCGATCGCCTCCGGCGCGAGGCGGCGGGGCGTGCCGACCAGCTTGGCGTGCGCCTCCTTGATCGTCCAGCGGCGCAGCCACGCGCGCGGTTGTCCGGCGGCGGGGACCTGGCGCAGGTCGTGCGCCTCCCGTTCCGTCAGCATGTCCCAGAGCGGCGGCGCATCGTCGACCAGTTCGCGATCGACCGCGATCGGCCGGCGCGCCGCGCCGATCAGGCCATGGTCGCCCCGCCCCGACAGGCCGATATGCCAGCCCGGCGGATACGCCACATAGGGCGCACCGGCCGCATCGCGGGCGAGGTGGACGGCCGCTGCCGCCTCGCCCGTCAGCCGGGCGAGCAACGCCGCGACCAGGGGCTGGCGTCGCCCCCGCCCCGGATCGGCGACGCGCCACGCGACCGGCGAGGCGCCGTCCCAGTCCAATCCGTCGAGCGGCCCGTCATGCCAGATCGGTGTCATGCGCCCCCGGTGACGATCCGCGCCGGGCTGCCCTCCCAATTGGTGCCGTCGGGCAGCGACTCGCCCTTCATCACCACCGACAGGTCGCCGAGCTGCGCGTCGGCGCCGACCTCCGCGTCATAGAGGACGATGGCGAGCGAGCCGATCGTCGCGCGGTCACCGACCGTGATCGCGCCGACCTTCATCACCCGATCCTCGAACAGATGCGTCTGGAGGCCGGCATAGTCGTTGAGCGCGACATCGTCGCCGATCGTGACCAGGTCGTGCTCGGTCAGGTCGGTGGTGTCAATATAGCAGCGCTTGCCGATCTTCGCGCCCATCAGGCGGAGATAGAGGCCGATCCACGGCGTCCCCCGCAACGGTTCCAGCAGGTTGGCGACCGCCAGATTCTCATAGGTCGCGGTGACCAGCTCGGTCCGCCAGACGAAGGTGCTCCACAAGGGCGCGGTGGTCGCGGTGTAGCGGCCGACCACCAGCCATTTGAGCGCCAGCACGAACGCCCCGCAGGCGAGGCAGAACGCCATGTAGAGGAAGGGGAAGGTGGACACGATCACCAGCCCGCCCCGCTCCAGGTCGTCCAGGTCGCCGACGACCGAGAGCAGCAGGCTGAAGAACACCAGGAAGGCGGTGAGCGACAGGGTGGTGCGGATCGCCTCGATCGACAGGCGGGTGGCGATCAGCCCGCGCGACGGATTGAAGCGCGCGCCCTCGTCGAACATCGTCGCGACCTGGCGCACCGGCAGCTTGAAGGCGGGCGAGCCGAACCAGGTGCTGCCCTGTTCAAGCGCCAGCGCGGGGTCTTCCGGCGGCTTGGACAGGACGCCGATCAGCACCTCGTCGCCGATCTGCACGCCGCTCGGCAACAGCGCCGAATTGCCGATGAAGCTGCGCCGGCCGATCTTGGTATGCGCCAGTTCGATCGTGCCGTGCCCGATCTTCGCCGCGCCGAAGATGACCGAATCGGCGATGAAGCTTTCCGGCCCGATCTCGACCAGATCGGGGACGATCGCGCTGGCGGTCGAGATCTCCGCCCGCCGGCCGACCTTCACGCCCAGCGCCCGGTACCAGGGGATGACATAGAGGGTCGCGAAGATCGGGTGCAGCAAGCGCAGCGCCAGGTCGTTGATCTGCTTGACCATCCAGTAGCGGACGTAGAACCAGCTCTCCAGACGGTAGACGCCCGGCGACACCCGCCCCAGGATCAGCCGCTTGGCCAGCACGGTCAGCACGCACATCATCACGACATAGGTGACGGCGAGCAGCGGCGAGACGAGGACATAGGCATAGCCGGTCGTCGCCCAGTCGAGCTCGATCAGCGCGATCAGGCCCGGCGCGATCGGCAGGATGGCGAGGATCGGCAGCAGCAGCGCGCCCAGCAACAGGCCGAGCGACGGCCCCGGCCCGCCGGTCCTGCCCGCCACCGCGCCCGGCTCGACCATCGCGGCGAAGCGGGCAGGCGATCCGGTCCAGCGCTGGCGCGCCGGCACCACCATCTCCGCCGGCAGGGCCGACATGTCGTCGAGGATCGCGTCATCCTCCAGCCGTGCCTCGCGCCCGACCACCGCCTGCGACCCGACGAACACCCGGTCGCCGAGCGTCACCCGGCCCAGCCGCAGCAGCCCGCGCTCGACCGAACTGGTCGCCATCACCGCCTGGTCGCTCACGATCGAATCGTCGCCGCAGGCGAACAGGTCGGCGGTATCGATCACCCCGGTGCCCAGATAGGCGCGCTTGCCGATCCTGGCCCCCAGCATCCGGTAATAGCCCCGGATCATCGGCGTACCGGCGATATAGGGGGTGGCGGTCACCGCGATGATCCGGCGCACCAGCCACCAGCGGAAATAATAGCTGCCCCAAAGCGGATAGTCGCCCGCCTTGAACCGCCCGACGACCAGCCATTTCGCCGCGATCGACAGGAACAGGGAGGCGACCGGCACGACGGTGAAGAACAGCGCGCTGAGGACCAGCGCGTCGATGCGGCTCATCCGCGCGGCCAGATGCGTATAGGCGATATAGGGCGTGAACCATTGCAGGCCCGCCAGCGTGTAGATCGGGATCAACGCCAGCGTCTGCGCCGCGACGCACAGCCGGCGCTTCCATTCCGGCACGCGGTGGAAACTGCCCTCCGTCAGCAGCGCGATCGGCGCCGCGCCGCCGATCCGCTCCGCCAGCGCGCGGATGGTGGGCGCGGCATAGACATCCTCCAGCGACAGGCCCTCCAGCCCCGGCACCTTGCGTGCCGCCGAGACGAGCCGCGCCGCCTTGAGCGAATGGCCACCCAGATCCTCGAACAGATCGTCCAGCACGGAGACGGGCTGCGGCGCGAACGCCTCGGCCCAGATGCGGTGGAGCGTCGCCTCCATCGGCGTCGCCGGCGGCTCGACCGCGCGGCCGGTGTCGACGGTGATCTCCGGCTTGACCAGCGCCTTGCGGTCGACCTTGCCCGAGGCGGGCAGCGTCGGCAGCGCGGCCATCATCTGATAGGCGGCCGGGCGCATATAGTTGGGCAGGCGTTCGGTGACCCGCGCCCTGACGTCCGCGACATCGACCGTCTCGCCGCTGCGCGCGACGATGAAGGCGGCCAGGAATTCCGCGCCGTCCGCATCGTTGAACAGATGCACGACCGTCTGCGCCACGCCCGGCGCCTCGCCGATCACCGCCTCGATCTCGGCGAGTTCGACGCGGAAGCCGCGGATCTTCACCTGCGTGTCGATCCGCCCGACGAAATCGATATCGCCCGCCGCGTCCAGCCGGACGAGGTCGCCCGAGCGATAGATCCGCTCCGGCCCGCCCGACACGGTGTCGAACGGCGTCATCGTGAACTTCTCGGCGGTCAGGTCGGGCCGGTTGACATAGCCGACGCCGACGCCGGGGCCGCCGATCACCAGCTCGCCCTCCTGCCCCGCCGCGACCGGCTGCAACGCCGCGTCGACGATCCAGGCGGTATAGCCGGGCAGCGGCTTGCCGATGGTGATGCGCTGGCCCGGCTGCACCTCGGTCCAGGTCGCGGTCACCGAGGTTTCGGTCGGGCCATAGGTGTTGAGCAGCCGCAGGCCCGGCCGCGCCAGCCGGCGCGGCAGATCGGGCGGGCAGGCCTCGCCGCCCATGTTGATCAGGCGGAGCGTCGGCACCGGATGCTCGACCAGCGCGATCAGCGAGGGGACGACATGCCAGATCGTCGTCCGCTCCGCCGCCAGCGCGATCGCCACGTCCGGGCCGCTGCTCGCCAGCGCCTCGGTCGCGACCAGCAGCGTGGCGCCGACGAAGAAGGCGCTCCACATCGTCTCGACCGACATGTCGAATGCCAGGCTGAACCCGCCGAACACGATATCGGCCGGGTCCAGCGCCAGGATCGCGCTTTCCGAACGGACCAGGTGGCAGGCATTGGCATGGGTGATCATCACCCCCTTGGGCCGCCCGGTCGTGCCGGAGGTATAGATGATATAGGCCAGGTCCTGCGGGGCCGCCCCCGTCACGTCGCGCGGCAGCGGCACGGGCGGCTCGGCGGCCAGGTCGCCCAGCTCCGCATCGATCGCCAGCGTCCGCCCGCCGATCTCGCCCGCGCGCGCGGCGACCGTGATGGTCAGCGCCGCGCCGCTATCCTCGACGATGAAGGCGATCCGGTCCTGCGGATAGCCCCAGTCGACCGGCACATAGGCGGCCCCGGCGCGCAGCACGCCCAGGATCGCCATATACTGGTCCAGACCGCGCGGCAGGCACAGCACCACCCGGTCGCCCTTGCCGATGCCCATGCCGCGCAGCCGATGCGCCAGCGACAGGCTGCGCCGCGCCAGCATGTCATAGGTCCATTGCGTGGCGCGGCCATATTCCTCGTCCGCGCCGATCAGCTTCAACGCGACGGCCTGGGGATGGTCGCGCGTGGTCGCGTCGAACAGCTCGTGCAGCAGTTCGTCGCGCGCATAGGGTGCCTCGGGCCGCAATTCCGGCGCGGGCGCGATCGGCGCGTGGATCGTGGGCGGAAGGTCGGTCGGGGGCGGCGTTTCCGCTGGCATCGGCTGGACGGTCCTGTGGATCGAGTATGACGGGTGACGGCGCGCCTAGCTGCGCCGGATCAGCGCCCGGGCGAGCCGCCGGTCCTCCAACGAATAATAGAGCCAGATCAAGCAATCTTCGACAACCACCGACGCGGCGAACGCGATATCGGTCGCGCCGCGATCGTCGGCCGGCGGCGGCGTGACCAGCGGCTGGATGCCCCGCGCCACCACGCGCGTATAGTGTTCGTCGAACGCCACCCAGCCGATCCGCCAGCGCGCATCGCGAGTCGCGCCGTTGTAGAACATCACCGGCCGCGCCGGATCGTCGGTCAAAAGCGGCCCGGTGGAGAGATGCCAGTCGTCCCAACTGTCCGCGCGCGGCATGAAGGGCGTGGGCTGTTCGTCCCACGGCCCCGCCACCTCCGCGCCGATCGCCAGCCCGACGCGCGACGCATCATCGGCCGCATATTCGTAGAACAGCCGCCAGCGCCCGTCCGCGGTGCGATCGACCGTCGCCTCCTTGGTATTGCCCTCCGACTTGGAGGAGGCGAGCGCGACGCCGCTTTTTTCCAGCCGGTCGAGCGACGGGCCGGCGGCATAGGAGAGTTCGCCATGCGAATGGTCGGCCAGCACGCCCGAATAATAGACGATGTACCCGTCCGGCCCGCGCACCACGGTCGGGTCCTCGACGCCGCCGGCATCGTGATCGCCCGGCCCCGGCACGATCGAGGGTGCGTCCAGCATCGTGAAGTGGCGGCCATCGTCGCTCCACCCGGACCAGATCACGCCGGTATCGGTCAGCGTCTCGCCCGGCTTCACCACCGCCCGGACCATCAGGCCCCAGCGGCCGTCCGGCTCGCGCCAGACATAGGGGCTCATCAGGTCGCGGGCCATCAGCTCCGGCGGGCCGTCCAGCGTCACCTCTTCGATCCGCTTGACGTTGAAGTCGAGGTCCGGCGGCGCGTCGACGACGGCATCCTTGCGATGCGGGTCGGCGATCGATCCCGTCGCGTTCGTCGGCATGCTCATGCGCCCAGCGCCTGCATCAGCGACAGGCCGCCATCGATGACGATCCGCGCCCCGGTGATGTAGCGGGCCTGGTCGGACGCCAGGAAGACGGCGAGCTCCGCCACTTCCGACGGTTGTCCGGCGCGGCCGAGCGGGATGTTCTGCTCCAGCGTGCGGCGATAGGCGTCGTCGCTTTCGGCGCGCGCGTTCATCGGGGTCAGGATCATGCCGGGTTCGATCGCATTGACGCGGATGCCGCGCGGGGCCTCCTCGATCGCCAGCGTCTCGACCAGGTTGGACAGGCCGCCCTTGGCCGCGCAATAATCCGCGCCGCCCGCGCGCACCGCATAGGCGTGGATCGAGGAGATGTGCAGGATCGCGGCGTCGCCCTTCGCCTCGCCCCGCCCGGTCAGGAAGCGGCGCGAGGTCAGGAACGCGCCGGTCAAGTCCGTGTCGAGCAGCCGCCGCCACTGCGCCAGGGTCATGTCGCGCACCGTCACCCCCGACATGTTGAGCCCGGCCGAATTGACCAGCACCGCCGCCGGTCCCCAGGCGGCCTCCACCGCCGCGAAGGCCCGGTCGACCGAGGCTTCGTCATCGACATGCGCCTGCACGGTCATCGCCGTGCCGCCCGCCTTGCTCACCGCCGCCGCCGTGGCGTCGGCCGCCGCCTGGTCCTGATAGAAGAGGATGGCGACCCGCGCGCCCGTCGCGCCGAATGCCTCCGCGCAGGCCGCGCCGATTCCCGACTCGGCCCCCGTCACGATCACGGTCCGCTCCACCACCCATCTCCTCCTTCAACCGTTGATCCCGCGCAACGAAGCCTGATCGGCATTGGTTCACCGCAATTCCACCGGCTGCACGGATGTTGAACATTTCTTCATGATGTTCGGAGCCGCAGACGAAGCCATCAAATCATGGCCGGCCATCATCGTGGCCCCGACAGGATTATCCTTCACCACCGCAAGACGATCATCAGCATAGAAACCTTTCCTGTCTCGCCCGTCATGTTCGATGGGCCGTTCGACATGGGGGTTTTCCGTCACTTTGGTGACAAATTGCTCATCTTGCCTTCGCCGTCTTGCCAGCGATCGAGGATGCCGCAATGCACAAGCTATCTGATATAAAGTAACATCGAGAATAGCTGATGCGCGTTCCCCTGCTCCTCTCCCGCGTGGCCCTGCTCGCCCTTGCCGCCGCCGCCTGGGGTCAGCCCGCGCTGGCGCAGACGCGCGGCCTGCCGAGCCAGGATCAGGATCGGACAGATGCGCAGGACCGGAAGGACGGCACGGACGGCGCCAAGGACACGACCGCCCCGGCACCCGACATCGTCGTCACCGCCCGCCGGCTCGACACCGCGCGCGCGCATATCCAGCCCAGCCTGGGCGCGTCGAACTATGAGATCACCAGCGCCACGATCAAGGCGTTGCCCGGCGGCGAGAACCAGCAGTTCAACCAGATCCTGCTCCAGGCGCCCGGCATCGTGCAGGACGGTTTCGGCCAGTTCCACGTCCGCGACGACCATAACGGCCTGCAATATCGCATCAACGGCACCATCCTGCCCGAGGGGCTGGCGGTGTTCGGGCAGACGCTGTCGCCGCGCCTGGTCGAGAAGGTCAACATCCTGACCGGCGCGCTGCCGGCGCAATATGGCCTGCGCACCGCCGGCGTCATCGACGTGACGACCAAGAGCGGCCTGTTCCAGAATGGCGGCACCGCCTCGCTCTATGGCGGCAGCCACGACACGATCCAGCCCAGCCTGACCTATGGCGGCTCGTCGGGGAGCACCAACTACTTCGTCTCGGGCGATTACCGGCATAGCGGCCTGGGGATCGAGAGCGTCGACGGCCGTTCGACCCCGATCCATGACAAGACCGACCAATATCAGGCCTTCACCTATGTCGACCATATCCTGGACGACCGGAACCGGGTGTCGTTCGTCGGCGGCTATTCCAACCAGTGGTTCCAGATCCCCAACCCCGTCGGCCAGCAGCCGGGCGCGGGCTGGAACGTGAACGGCCAGACCGGCTTTCCCAGCGAGAATCTCAACGAGACGCAGTTGGAGAAGACCGGCTTCGGCCAGATCGCCTTCCTCCACGATGCCGAGCCGCTGACCGTGCAGGCCTCGCTGTTCGCGCGCTATTCGTCGCTGCGCTACCGGCCGGACATCCTGGGCGAGCTGCTCTATAACGGGCAGGCGCAACAGGCGTACAAGCAGGACTTCGCGATCGGCGGACAGGTCGATGCGGTCTATCATCTGGGCCAGGCGCACACGCTGCGCGGCGGCCTGCTGGTCACGCGCGACCGGTCGACCAGCGACACCATCACCCGCGTCTTCCCGGTCGACGCCAGCGGCGCGCAGGCGGGCGATCCGGTCGCGATCGTCGACGATGGCGGCAAGACCGCGACCAGCGTCAGCGCCTATCTGCAGGACGAGTGGAAGCTGCTGCCGCGCCTGACGCTCAACTATGGCGCGCGCTACGACCTCTATGATGGCTATCGGCGTGAGGGGCAGCTGTCGCCGCGCGTCAACCTGGTCTGGCAGCCGGGCGATATCTATACGCTCCATGCCGGCTATTCGCGCTATTTCGTGCCGCCGCCCTTCGAACTGGTCGGCACGACCAGCATCGCGAAGTTCGTCGGCACCAGCGCCTATCCGGCGGTCACCGCCAACACCGTGCCCTATGCCGAGCGGCAGGATTATTTCGACGCCGGCTTCCAGGCGAAGCTCAGCCGCTATCTCACCTATGGCATCGACGCCTATTACCGCATCTCGAAGAATTTAATCGACGAGGGGCAGTTCGGCGCGCCGATCATCCTGACGCCGTTCAACTATCAACAGGGTCGAATCGGCGGGATCGAGGCGAATGTCAGCTATGCGCGCGGCCCATTGCTCGCCTATGCCAATTTTGCCGCCGCCAAGGCCAAGGGTCGCAACATCCTCTCCAGCCAGTTCAGCTTCGGCCAGGACGATCTCGACTATATCGCGCGTCGTTACATCTATCTCGACCATGACCAGACCTTCACCGGCTCGGCGGGCATTTCCTATGCCTTCGGGCAGGGCACGAAGCTCGGCGGCAGCATGATCTATGGATCGGGCCTGCGCCGCGACGACGACGTCCACCAGGTGCCCAACGGGGCGAAGCTGCCGCCCTATGCGCAGTTCAACCTGACCGCGAGCCAGCATCTGGCGGGGCCGAACCTCGACATCCGCTTCGACGTCATCAACGCGCTCGACCATCGCTATGAAATCCGCGACGGGACCGGCGTGGGCGTCGGCGCGCCGCAATATGGCCCGCGGCGCGGATTCTTCGTCGGCGTCGCAAAGAATTTCTGACGCCCGGCCGCAAGGCTGAACGGAAGCTGCCAGCCCGGTTCAGCCTTGCCACAGTCGAATCGGCGTAATCGTTCGTCAACGCCCACAGGGAGACGATCGATGTTCAAGACTGTCACGCAAGTCCTCGCGGTTGCCGGTGTGGCGATCGCGGGTGTTTCCGCCACCCCCGCCATGGCGCAGGACTATTACGGCCGGGGCTATTACGACCGCGGCTATGATGCCCGTGGCTATGATCGCGGCTATGACGCCCGCGGATATGACCGGGGCTATGACGATCGCGGTTACCGCGATTATCGCGGCGACAGCTATCGTCGCGACTGGCGGCGGACCGGCTATGACCGTCGCTGCCGCAGCGGCGGCACGACCGGCGGCGTGCTGGGCGCGGTGGTCGGCGGCCTGCTCGGACGCGAGATCGGTCGCGGCGGCCGCTACAACGCCCCCAGCACCACCGGCCTGATCGTCGGCGCGGGTGTCGGCGCGCTGGCGGGCCGCGAGATCGAGCGCAGCCAAGGCTGCCGCTGAGCCCCTAGAACCGGTCCGTGCGCCCGACCGCGCGGATCGGTTCGAAGGCGATCGAGCGTTGCCGCGTGACGGCAGCTGCCGTCGAACGCCCATTTTATTATTGATAACGACTATCAATCGCCGCTAGGAGGAGCGGGCGAGAACGGCAAGGGGAACGACATCATGTTCATGGAGCGCGGCCATCCCGCCCCATCCCCGTCGCCCGCGCGCCGCCATGTCCGTCCGATCGTCTGGGCGATGGCCGCGCGATCGGTGACGGCGCTGGTCGGCGGCTATGCTGCCGCCGTCGTGCTCGCGACGCTCGCCGCCCGTCTGCTGCCGGTCGACCGGGTGGAGGCGACCGGCTGGGCGATGATCCTGTCCTTCCTGACCTATGGCGCGATCGGCCTGTGGTGCTTCCACGAGCCGCGACTGGCGCGGGTCGCCGGGTTCGTCTGGGGCGTGGCGCTGCTGGGCGGCGCAGCGCTGTGGTGGCTGGGCGTCCGGCCATGAGCGTGTCGCTGCGTCAGAGCATGGCCTGGATCCATGGCTGGCTCGGCCTGCTGGCCGGCTGGCTGCTGTTCGCCATGTTCCTGACCGGCACCGCCAGCTATTTCCGGCCCGAGATCACGCGCTGGATGCAGCCCGAGTCGCGCGTCCAGGCCGTCTCCACCGAACGCGCCGCCGCCACCGCCATCGCCTATCTGCAGCGGACCGGCGCCGACGACCTGCAATGGTATGTCTTCCTGCCCGATGCGCGCCGGCCGACGACCGAAATCTTCCCGGTCCCCAAGCCCGACGCCGCCAAGGCCGCGTCCCGCCCCGACGAGATCGAACTCGATCCCGCCACCGGCCAGCCGGTGACCGCGCGCGAGACCAGGGGCGGCGAGCAATTCTACCGCTTCCACTTCCAGCTCCAATTGCCGCATCCCTGGGGACGCTGGCTGGCGGGGCTGTGCGCGATGTTCATGCTGGCCGCGATCCTGTCGGGCGTCATCACCCACAAGCGGATCTTCGCCGACTTCTTCACGCTGCGCTGGAACAAGGGGCAGCGCAGCTGGCTGGACGCGCACAATGTCTCGGCGGTGCTGGCGCTGCCCTATCATGCGATGATCACCTATACCGGGCTGATCACGCTGGTGACGATGTACATGCCCTGGCCGATCCTGGCCAATTACAAGCAGCCCGCCGAATTCGCGCAGATCGCCTTCAGCCAGCCCGCCGACCGGCCGGCGACCGGCAAGCGCGTCGGCCTGACGCCGATCGTGCCGCTGATCGCCGATGCCGGCCACCGGCTGGGCGCGCCGGTGTCGCGGATCATCGTCCACCATCCCAATGATCAGGCCGCGACCATCACCCTGGCGCAGGGCACCGGCACCACCATCAACGCGCGCGGCCCCTCCGTCACCTATGACGGCGCCACCGGGCGGTGGCTGGAGCAATCCGGCACCGGCAGCACCGCGCTCGCCACCGCGGGGGTCATGCTGGGGCTGCACCTGGCGCAATATGCCGGACCGGCGCTGCGCTGGGCCTATTTCGCCATGGGCCTGACCGGCGTGGCGATGGTCGGCACCGGCCTGCTGCTCTGGACCGCCAAGCGGCGGCGGCCGGGGGCCGCGCCCTTTTTCGGGCTGCGGCTGGTCGAGCGGCTGAACATCGCGGTGATCGTCGGCCTGCCCGTCGGCATGGCCTCCTATCTGCTCGCCAACCGGCTGATCCCGGCGATGCAGCCCGGCCGCGCCGATGCGGAAGTGGCGACGATGTTCTGGGCCTGGGGCCTGGTCGCGCTCGTGCAGCTCGTCCGCCCCGCGCGTCGGGCCTGGCGCGAGGGGTTCGCGCTCGCCGCCCTCGTCTTCGCCGCCATTCCGCTGGCCGACGCGCTGACCACGACGCGCGGCCTGCCGGGCTCGCTGCTGAGCGGCGACACGCTGTTCGCCGCGTTCGACCTGGCGATGCTGGCGATCGCCGCCCTGTTCGCCTTCGCCGCCTGGCGCACCGGCCGCGTGCCCGCCCCCAGACGACGCCGCGCCGCCCCGAGCGCGCCCAGCCGTTCGGAGACCATCCATGCTTGAAACCGTGCTGACCTGCCTGATCGGCTGGCTGCTGCTCGCCGCCAGCTCGTTCCGCATCCGCCGCGATCTGGGCCTGACCAAGGGCGATGCGCGCTGGCTGCGCGTGGCGGGCGTCATGGTGCTGACCGCCGGCCTGTGGCGCTGCGGCGCGCCGATCACGGGCGAGCGCTGGGTCCGCTTCCTGGGCGCGGCCGGGATCGCCGGGGTGGCGACGGTGCTGATCCTGTCCGCCGCGCCCCTGCCCCGGCTGCGCCGACGGTGACCCGATCTGGTCCATTGTCGACCCTGATCCGGCGCCTCTTCCCGCATCGATGCTAGGCTTCGTCAGCAAGTCGCTGTAAAGCTTATAACGGCCATCGGTATACGACCCCAAGCCCGGTGTCGAAACAAGACGGTTCCACGCGGGGAAGGAAGACGTCGATGCCACCGGTACAGGACCGCCCGCCGCCCCTCGCCGCCCTGGGCGTCGCCGGGCTGGATCAGGTGTTGCAGGGCGGCGTGACGCGCCAGCGCCTCTATCTGATCGAGGGCACGCCCGGCACCGGCAAGACGACATTGGGCCTGGGGTTTCTGCTGGCCGGCGCGGCGGCGGGCGAGACCGGCCTCTACATCACGCTTGCCGAGACCGAGGAGGAACTGCGCGCGGTCGGCGTCAGCCATGGCTGGTCGCTGGACGCGCTCACCCTGTTCGAGATGATCCCGGCCGAGGGACTGGACGAAGCGGAGGAGCAGACGCTGCTCTACCCCAGCGAGGTCGAGCTGGGCGAGACGGTGCGCGCGATCATGGCCAAGGTCGATGCCGTCCGCCCCGCCCGGCTGGTGATCGACAGCCTGTCCGAGCTGCGGCTGCTGGCGCAAAGCCCGATCCGCTATCGCCGCCAGATCCTGGCGCTGAAGCATTTCTTCTCCACCCGCCAGTGCACCGTGCTGATGCTCGACGACAAGAGCGGCACGACCGGCGACCTGCAACTGCACAGCATCGCGCACGGCGTCATCGCGCTGGAACAGACGCTGTCCGGCTTCGGCGCGGCGCGGCGACGGCTTCACATCGTGAAGATGCGGGGGCAGCGCTATAGCGGCGGCTATCATGATTTCGAGATCGAGCGCGGTGGCCTGGCGGTCTTTCCGCGGCTGGTCGCGGGCAGCATGGAAACCGCCTTCGATACCGCGCCCGTATCGACCGGGTCGGCGGCGTTCGACGCGTTGCTCGGCGGCGGTCTGACGCCCGGCACCGCGACCCTGTTGTCCGGCCCGGCCGGCGTCGGCAAGACCACCACCGCGACCGGCGCGCTGGTCGCGGCGCTCCGCCGGGGCGAGCGGACGGCCTATTTCCTGTTCGACGAACGGATGCCGACGCTGCTCCAGCGCTCCGCCGCGCTCGGCATGGACCTGCGCCCCTATATCGAAACCGGGCAGTTGCTGCTCCGCGCGATCGACCCGGCGGAACTGTCGCCCGGCGCGTTCGCCGCCGTCGTGCGCCATGCGATCGAGGCGGAGGGCGCGCGCGTCGTCGTGATCGACAGCCTCAACGCCTATCTGCAATCCATGCCCAACGAGCAGTATCTGATGCTCCAGATGCACGAGCTGCTCACCTATCTGGCGCTGAACGGCGTGGTGACGCTGCTGATCCTGGGGATGCACGGCGTGCTGGGCGAGAAGGGGTCGGACATCGACATCAGCTATCTCGCCGACAATGCGGTGCAGTTCCGCTTCTTCGAGGCGTTCGGCGCGGTGCGCCAGGCGATCTCGGTCATCAAGACGCGGACCGCCGCGCATGAGCGCACCATCCGCGAATTCCGCATCACCGATCAGGGGCTGGAATTCGGCGAGCCGCTCTCCGCCTTCCATGGCGTCCTGACCGGCATCCCCACCTTCTCGGGCGAGGCGACGACCCTGCTGTCGGACGCGCACGGGACGTCGCCCGGTGGATGATCCGGTCCTGATCCTGGCGCCGCACGGCCGCGACGCCGCGGTCGCCGCCAATCTGCTGACCCATCACGGCATCCGGGCGCAGGTGGTGCCGGACCTCGCATCGCTGGTCGCCGCCCTGGGCGCCGATGCGCGGGACGGCGCGAGCGCGGTGCTGCTGACCGAGGAGGCGCTGGCCGGGCTGGACGACAGCCCGCTTGCCGCGACGCTGACCGCGCAACCCGGCTGGTCCGACCTGCCCTTCATCCTGCTCGCCAATGGCGGTCGCGCGCCCCGCTCGGCGGAGGCGGCGCGACGGGTGGAGGCGCTGGGCAATGTCGTGCTGCTCGAACGGCCGCTCCATGCGGAGGCGATCCTGGGCGCGGTCCGCTCCGCGCTCAAGGCGCGCGGCCGCCAATACGAGCTGCGCGCCGCCACCCGGACGATGGAGCGCGCCGTCGCCGACCGGACACGCGAGCTGGAGACGGCGAGCGCCAGTCTGGCCTTCGCGCTCGACGCCGCCGACATGGGCAGCTGGGACATGGACCTGGCCACCGGCCTGATCGAGCGCAGCCCGCGCCATGACGAGATCTTCGGCTACACCGAGCCGCTGCCGCTCTGGTCGTTCGAGACGACGCTGCGCCATGTCGACCCCCGCCAGCGCGCCAGCGTGGCGCAGGCGTTCGAGGATGCGCGGATCAGCGGCCATCTCGACGTCGAGATGGCGATCACCGGTGCGGACGGCACCGCGCGCTGGATCACCAAGAAGGGGCGCATCCGCCACGATACCGCCGGCCGCCCGATCCGGATGACCGGCGTCGTCACCGACATCACCGCGCGCAAGGAGGCGGACGCGCAGCTCGCCCAGGCGCAGAAGATGGATGCGATCGGCCAGCTGACCGGCGGCGTCGCGCACGACTTCAACAATTTGCTGACCCCGATCGTCGGCAGCCTCGACATGGTCCGTCGCCGCCATCGCGAGGACGAGCGGACGCAGCGGATGATCGGCAACGCGCTCCAGGCGGCGGAGCGGGCGGCGACGCTGACCCAGCGGCTGCTCGCCTTTGCGCGCCGCCAGGCGTTGCAGCCGCGCGCCGTCGATGTCGGCGCGCTGATCGACGGCATCGTCGACCTGATCCGCCGCTCGCTGGGCCCGACGATCCGCGTCGTGCTGGAGGTGCCGCGCCACCTGCCGCCCGCCTCGGTCGATCCCAACCAGCTCGAACTGGCGCTGCTCAACCTCGCGATCAACGCGCGCGACGCGATGCCCTCGGGCGGGCAGCTGACCATCACCGCCGCCGCCGCGACGGCGGGCGAGCGCAACCTGCTCGGCCTGACGCCCGGCGATTATGTCCGGCTGCTCGCCACCGATACCGGCACCGGCATGGACAAGGCGACGCTGGCGCGCGCGGCCGAACCCTTCTTCTCCACCAAGGGGGTCGGCAAGGGCACGGGCCTGGGCCTGTCGATGATCCACGGGCTGGCGGCGCAATCGGGCGGCACGCTGCGACTGGACAGCACGGTCGGCGTCGGCACGACGGTGGAGCTGTGGCTGCCCATCTCGCACCAGCCGGCCGAGCGGGCGGCGGAACGGTCCGGCGACCCGACCGCCGCGCGCCAGGCGGCGCGCATCCTGCTGGTGGACGACGAGGAGATCGTGCGGAGCGCCACCGCCGACATGCTGCGCGACATCGGCTATGACGTGGTCGAGGCGCGATCGGCCAGTCAGGCGCTGGCGATGCTGCGCGGCGGCGCGGAGGTCGACCTGCTGGTCACCGACTATCTGATGCCGGGCATGACCGGCGCGGCGCTGATCACCGAATGCCGCACCGGCGGACCGGCGCTGCCCGCGCTGCTGATCACCGGCTATGCGGCGGCGGGCGAGGATGTGCCGGCCGACGTGCCGCGCCTCGCCAAGCCGTTCCGCCAGGTCGATCTCGCCGCGCGCGTCGACGACCTGCTCACCGCCGCGCCCATGCCGGGGGGCGGACGGCTGCGGCTGGTGCGGTGAGGACGGAAGACGGTTCCACGCAGGGGGCATGTACGCCCGCCCCGTTTCCGTTCCCACCGGCCGGGGCCCGCTCGGGGTACGTCACCCGAACCGTTGCGTGACGCGCCCCCAGCCGCCGGCGGGGGAACAGGACCAGGGCGCGGCATCTTTCGAAGCCCCCCTCAGAACAGCTTTCCCCCGTCCGGCACCCGCTGGTCGGGCGCGACCAGCACCACCGCGCCTTCCGCATCGGGAAAGCCCAGGCATAGCACCTCGGACATCATCGGCCCGATCTGGCGCGGGGGGAAGTTGACCACCGCCGCCACCTGCCGCCCGACCAGCGTCTCGGGCGCGTAATGCGTGGTGACCTGCGCGGAGGACCGCTTGCGGCCGATCTCCGGCCCGAAGTCGATCACCAGCCGGATCGCGGGCTTGCGCGCCTCCGGAAAGGGTTCGGCGGCGACGATCGTGCCGACGCGGACATCCACCTTCAGGAAATCCTCCAGCGCGATCGTCGTCATCGTTCAGAAGTCCAGATTGTCATAATGGGCGGGCGGCGCAACCAGCTCCATCCGCTCGGCGAGCAGCGGGCGGAAGGAGGGCCGGCTCTTCAGCCCCTGATACCAGCGCGCCGTCTGGTCATGCCCCTTCCAGTCGATGCCGCCCAGATAATCGGCGATCGAGATCTGCGACGCCGCCGCCAGATCGGCGAGGCTCAGCGTCGCGCCGCCCAGCCATTGCCGATGGTCGAGCAGATAGTCGGTATAGTCGAGATGGCTGACCGCCGCCTTCATCGCCTCGCGCAGCGCCTTGCCGTCGGGCGCGACGCGGTGGGCCAGCCGTTTGACCATGCGTTCGTGGAGCAACGGCCCGGTGACGTCGTGGAAGAAATGCGTGTCGAACCACGTCACCAGCCGGCGGATTTCGGCGCGGTTGGCGGCGGTGCCATGGATCATCGCGGCCTTTTCGACCGTCTCCTCCAGATATTCGCAGATCGCCATCGAATCGATCAGCAGGATGCCGCGCGTGGCATCGACCATCACCGGCGTCTGCCCGGCCGGGTTCATGTCGAGGAATTCGTCGCGCCGCAGCCAGGGCGATTCGCGCACCAGCTCGTAGCCGACGCCCTTCTCGCCGAGCAGCAGCCGGACTTTTCGGGAAAACGGACATAACGGAAACTGGAGAAGCTGCCACATACCGCCCTGTTACGCGGGCAAAGACGGCACTGTCACCCCCGGCATGGCCCTCGGGCGACGATAAAAAGCGGGGCCGGCGACCAGGTCACCAGCCCCCCTTCCCTTCGCTTATTCGGCCGCCTGCAACGCCTGGCTGTCGTCCAGCGGATGCGCGAGGCGGGTCAGCATCTCCTTGGGCACCACCTGCCAGAACTGCCCGGCGACCCGGTCCCAATCCTCCAGCAGCCCGCGCGACCACTTGCTGTCGGTCGCGGCGGCATGCGCCTCGATCCGGTCGCGCAGCACCTGCTCCCAATGCGCCGAGGACAGGCGCTGCCAGACGATGCTTTCCGGATTGGCGCGCCGCTCGAACAGGCCGTCCGCGTCATAGACGAAGGCCATGCCGCCGGTCATGCCCGCGCCGAAGTTCGCGCCGACCTGGCCCAGCACCACCGCCACGCCGCCGGTCATATATTCGCAGCCATTGGCGCCGCAGCCCTCGACCACCACGGTCGCGCCGGAGTTGCGCACCGCGAAGCGCTCGCCCGCCTGGCCCGCCGCATAGAGCGTGCCCGAGGTCGCGCCATAGAGCACGGTGTTGCCGGCGATCGTATTCTCCTGGCTGGCGAGCGGCGAGGACACCGCCGGGCGCAGGATGATCGTGCCGCCGGACAGGCCCTTGCCGACATAGTCGTTGGCGTCGCCGAACACCTCCAGCGTCACGCCCTTGCACAGGAACGCGCCCAGCGACTGGCCGGCGCTGCCGCGCAGGCGGATGGTGACGTGACCGTCGGCCAGCTTGCTCATCCCGAATGTCCGGGTGATCTCGCTCGACAGGCGGGTGCCGACCGCGCGATGCGTGTTGCGCACCGAATAGGTCAGCTGCATCTTCTCGCCGCGCGAGAAGACCGCCGCCGCGTCCTTGATGATCTGCGCGTCCAGGCTGTCCGGCACGTCGTTGCGGAAGGTCGCCAGGCTGAACCGGCGCTCGGCGTCGGTCGCATCGACCTTGGCCAGGATCGGGTTGAGGTCGAGATCGTCGAGATGCTCGGCGCCGCGGCTGACCTGGCGGAGCAGCTCGGTGCGGCCGATCACCTCGTCCAGGCTCTTGCAGCCCAGCCGGGCCAGGATGTCGCGCACCTCCTCGGCGATGAAGGTCATCAGGTTGATGACCTTCTCCGGCGTGCCGGTGAACTTGGCGCGCAGCTTCTCGTCCTGCACGCAGACGCCGACCGGGCAGGTGTTCGAATGGCACTGGCGCACCATGATGCAGCCCATCGCGACCAGCGACAGCGTGCCGATGCCGAACTCCTCCGCGCCCAGGATCGCGGCGATGACGATGTCGCGCCCGGTCTTGAGCCCGCCGTCCGCGCGCAGGCGGATGCGCCCGCGCAGGCCGTTCAGCGTCAGCGTCTGGTTCACTTCCGACAGGCCCATTTCCCAAGGCGTGCCGGCATATTTGATCGAGGTCTGGGGCGAGGCGCCGGTGCCGCCGACATGGCCGGACACCAGGATGACATCGGCATGGGCCTTGGCCACGCCCGCCGCGACCGTGCCGATGCCGGCCGAGCTGACCAGCTTGACGCAGACGCGCGCACGCGGGTTGATCTGCTTGCAGTCGTAGATGAGCTGCGCCAGATCCTCGATCGAATAGATGTCGTGGTGCGGCGGCGGCGAGATCAGCGTCACGCCCGGAGTCGCGTGGCGCAACTTCGCGATGAACTCGGTCACCTTGAAGCCGGGCAGCTGCCCGCCCTCGCCGGGCTTGGCGCCCTGCGCGACCTTGATCTCGATCTCCTCGCAGGCGTTCAGATATTCGGCGGTGACGCCGAACCGGCCGCTGGCGATCTGCTTGACGCCCGAATTGGCGTTGTCGCCATTGTCATAGGGCTGGAAGCGGATCACGTCCTCGCCGCCCTCGCCCGACACCGCCTTGGCGCCGATGCGGTTCATCGCGATCGCCAGCGTCTCGTGCGCCTCGGGGCTGAGCGCGCCCAGCGACATGCCCGGCGTCACGAACCGCTTGCGGATCTCGGTGATCGCCTCGACCTGGTCGACGGGCACGCCCTCGGCCGGGAAGTTGAACTGGAGCAGGTCGCGCAGATAGACCGGCGGCAGGTCCGACACGCCGCGCGAGAATTGCAGATAGCTGGAATAGCTGTCCGTCGCCACCGCCGTCTGGAGCAGGTGCATCAGCTGCGCCGAATAGGCATGGGTCTCGCCGCCGTTGCGCTGGCGATAGAAGCCGCCGATCGGCAGCGTCGCCACGCCCTGGTCCCAGGCCATGTCGTGCCGCATCATCGCGCTCAGGTGCAGCGAGGCATAACCTTCGCCCGAGATCTTGGCGGGCATGCCGGGGAACAGGTCGTTGACCAGCGCACGGCTGAGCCCGACCGCCTCGAAATTATAGCCGCCGCGATAGGAGGAGATGACGGCGATGCCCATCTTCGAGATGATCTTGAGCAGCCCCTCCTCCACCGCGACGCGGTGGCGGCGCAGGCATTCGTCGAGCGCCAGCTCGCCGAACAGGCCGCGCGCGTGGCGGTCGGCGATCGCGGCTTCGGCCAGATAGGCGTTCACCGTGGTCGCGCCGACGCCGATCAGCACCGCATAATAATGGGTGTCGAGGCATTCGGCCGAGCGGACGTTGATCGAGGCGTAGGAGCGCAGGCCCCGGCGCACCAGATGCGTGTGCACCGCCGCCGCCGCCAGCACGCCGGCGATGGCGACGCGGCCCTCGCCCACGGCTTCGTCGGTCAGGAACAGCTCGCTGCGCCCCTCGCGCACCGCCTGTTCGGCCTGGTTGCGGATGCGCTGGATCGCGGCGCGCAGCCGGTCCGGCCCGCCCTCCGCCTCGAAGGTGCAGTCGATCTCCGCCGCCGACCGGCCGAAATGGTTCTTCAACCGCTGCCAGTCCGCGCCGGTCAGCACCGGCGAGTCGAGCACCAGCACCCGCTCGCGCTGGTCGCGCACGTCCAGGATGTTGGCGAGGTTGCCGAACCGCGTCTTGAGCGACATCACGTGCCGCTCACGCAGGGGGTCGATCGGCGGGTTCGTCACCTGGCTGAAATTCTGGCGGAAGAACTGGCTGATCAGGCGCGGCTTGTCGGAGATGACGGCGAGCGGCGTGTCGTCGCCCATCGACCCGATCGCCTCCTTGCCGCTTTCGACCATCGGCGCGAGGATCAGCTCCATATCCTCCAGCGTCTGCCCGGCGGCGACCTGGCGGCGCGCCAGTTCGGCGCGCGGATAGCGGACCGTCGCATCGTCGTCGACCTCGCCCAGGTCCGTCATCGTCAGGAACTCGCCGGTCATGGCGGCATAATCCTGCTCGCCCGCGATCCGGTCCTTGACCGCGCGGTCCTCCAGCACGACGCCTTCCTGCAGGTCGACGGCGATCATCTGGCCCGGCCCCAGCCGGCCCTTGGCGATGATGGTCGATTCGGGCACGATCACCATGCCGCTTTCCGACCCGACGATCAGCAGCCCGTCGGCGGTCCTGGTGTAGCGCAAGGGACGCAGCGCGTTGCGGTCCATGCCCGCGACCGCCCAGCGGCCATCGGTCATCGCCAGCGCCGCCGGCCCGTCCCACGGCTCCATCACCGACGCGAGATAGCGATACATGGCGGCATGATTGTCGGGCACGTCGCCGCTGCGCTCGTCCAGCGCCTCGGGCACCAGCATCAGCTTGGCGGTCGGCGCGTCGCGGCCGGAGCGGCAGATCGCCTCGAACACCGCGTCGAGCGCGGCGGTGTCGGACGCGCCGGCCGGGATCACCGGCTTGATATCTTCCGAATTGTCGCCGAACGCGATCGACGCCATCCGGATCTCGTGGCTGAGCATCCAGTTCTTGTTGCCGCGGATCGTGTTGACCTCGCCATTATGGGCCAGGCACCGGAACGGCTGCGCCAGCCACCATTGCGGGAAGGTGTTGGTCGAATAGCGCTGGTGGAAGATCGCGACCCGGCTCTCGAAGCGGGGATCGGTCAGGTCGGGATAGAAGACCGACAGGCTCTCCGCCAGGAACAGGCCCTTGTAGACGATCGAGCGCGCCGACAGCGAACAGACGTAGAAGCCCTGGATCTGCGCCGCGATCACCCGCTTCTCGATGCGGCGGCGGACCAGATAGAGATTCTTCTCGAACTCGGCGGCATCCTGTTCCTCGGGGAGCGGCCCGGCGATCATGATCTGCTCGATCTCGGGCCGCGTCGCCTGCGCCTTCAGGCCGATGACCGACACGTCGACCGGCACCTGCCGCCAGCCATAGATGGTGTAGCCCGCCTCGATGATCGCGCTCTCGACGATCGTGCGGCACGTCTCCTGCGCGCCCAGGTCGGTGCGCGGCAGGAAGACCATGCCGACCGCCAGATGGTTCGGCCGCACCTTGTGGCCCGACGCGGCGATGGCGTCGTCGAAGAAGCGGTGCGGCAGGTCGATATGGATGCCGGCGCCGTCGCCGGTCTTGCCATCGGCATCGACCGCGCCGCGGTGCCAGACCGCCTTCAGCGCGTCGATCGCGGATTGGACGACGCGGCGCGACGGCCTGCCGTCGGTCGCCGCGACCAGGCCGACGCCGCATGCGTCGCCCTCGAAATCCGGGCGGTACATGCCATGTTCGGCGAGATAGGTGCGCTGGTCGGTCATCGGATAAGCCCTTCCTGGCGAAGATGTGAGACAATGCGGCGAGTCGCCGCGATCAGATCGGGAAGATCGGTCCAGGCCCGATTGGCCCGCTGGGCCTGGGCGACGGGATCGACCGGATAGTCGTGAACGAGGATGTTGCGGGTGACGCCGAGGGCGATCCAGCGATCCGCGCTGTCGATGCCGCCCAAGGCTTCCACCCGCCGGAACTGGTTCTGCGCCGACAGGCCGGCGATGGTTTCGCCCGACAGGAACAGCAAGCCCCGGACCAGCTTGCGCGCGGTCAGGTCGTAGGTCTGTTCGTACATCCGCAACAGCGCGTGGAGCCGTTCGCGCGGATCATCGTCCCAGTCCTGCAACACGTCCGGCGCGACCGGCAACACGGTCGACAGCCGCCCGATCAGCCGTTCCAGATGGTCGGTCACCGCGATCGCGGCACGCGCCGCCTCGGCGGTCGCCTCCCGCACATCCTCCGGGGTCACAACACGATCCCCTCACGATGCGCGGCACGGTCGATCCAGCGGTCGATCCGACCACGCGGCGCGACCACCACATCCAGCTGCTCCTCGTCGAGCGCCTTCCACAGCAGCGCGCGGAAATGCACCTCATGGTCCAGATCGGCATGGTCGGGCGCGGCTTCGACATGCAGGTCGATGTCGCCGCCCCGCGCCAGATCGTCGGTGCGGCTGCCGAACAGCCGCACCACGGCATCGTCGCCGAACGCTTCGGCGGCAGCGGACTTGATCGCTGCGACCGTGTCCGGCGACAACCTCACGCCGCCACCCGTTCGGCGCGCGCCTTCGCCTTCAGCCACTGGTGCATCGACGCCGCGACGTCACGGCCGTCGCGGATCGCCCAGACCACCAGCGACGCGCCGCGCACGATGTCGCCGGCCGCGAAGACGCCGTCGAGCGAGGTCATCAGCGTCTTGCCGTCGACCAGCACCGTGCCCCAGCGGCTGACGCCCAGTTCGGGCGCGCCCCACAGGGTCGGCAGATCCTCCGCGTCGAAGCCCAGCGCCTTGATGACCAGATCGGCGTCCAGCGCCAGCTCGCCGCCCGGATCGACCTCGGGCGCGCGGCGGCCGCTGGCGTCGGGGGCGCCCAGCCGCATCCGGCTGGCGCGGACGCTGCGCACCGCGCCGCCCTCGCCCTCGAAGCCCAGCGGCGCGGACAGCCAGACGAACTCCGCCCCCTCCTCCTCGGCATTGGCGACCTCGCGCTGGCTGCCGGGCATGTTGGCGCGGTCGCGGCGGTAGAGGCACTTGACCGACCGGGCCCCCTGGCGGATCGCGGTGCGGACGCAGTCCATCGCGGTGTCGCCACCGCCGATCACGATCACGTCCTTGCCCGACGCATCCAGCGCGCCGCTGTCGAACGCGGGCACCGCGTCGCCGAACCCCTTGCGGTTGGAGGCGGTGAGGAAGTCGAGCGCCGCGATCACGCCCGAGGCGTCGTTGCCCGCGACCTCGACCTGGCGCGCCTTGTAGACGCCGGTCGCGATCAGCACGCCGTCATGGCGGCCGCGCAGCTCCTCCAGCGTCGCATCCTCGCCGACCGAGAATCCCTCGTGGAAGACGATGCCGGCCTCCTTCAACCGGTCGACGCGGCGCATCACCACCGGCTTCTCCAGCTTGAAGCCGGGGATGCCATAGGTCAGCAGCCCGCCGGCGCGGTCGTGCCGGTCATAGACATGCACCTCATAGCCATGGCCGCGCAGCAGTTCCGCCGCGGTCAGCCCGGCCGGGCCGGCGCCGATCACCGCCACCGACTGCCCGCGCGCCGGGCCGACCGCGACCGGCTCCACCCAGCCCTCGGCCCAGGCGGTGTCGGTGATGAACTTCTCGACCGAGCCGATCGTCACCGCGCCATGGCCGGAGAATTCGATCACGCAATTGCCCTCGCACAGCCGGTCCTGCGGGCAGATGCGGCCGCAGATCTCGGGCATGGTCGAGGTGGCGTTGGACAGCTCATAGGCTTCGCGCAGCCGCCCCTCAGCGGTCAGGCGCAGCCAGTCGGGGATATGGTTGTGCAGCGGGCAATGCACCGAGCAATAGGGCACGCCGCATTGCGAGCAGCGCCCGGCCTGATCCTCGGCGGCGGGCGGCGCATAGCGTTCGGCGATCTCGCGAAAATCGTGCGCGCGCTGTTCGGCTTCGCGCTTGGCGGGATAGTGCTGCTCACGCACCACGAATTTCAGCATCGGATTGTCAGCCACGTCGCGACCCCGTTCGAAAATGTCTCGAACGGGGCCTACAACGTAGCTTCATTTAAACAAGACAGCATTACTGTCGTAATAGATGTTTGATGCCGAAGGTACGGGCAATCGAGTGATTTCCGCGCCGGTTTTTAGGTCCGGATCAAACCTTATCGCAGCGCGATGGCCAGCAGGGTCAATCCTCCTGCCGCGATTCGGTACCAGGCAAAGGGGGCGAATCCCCGCCGACTGATGACGCCGACGAACCAGCGGATCACCGCGATCGCCACCAGGAACGACACGACGAAGCCGACCGCGATGCTGGTCAGGTGCGCGCTGCCCAGTTCGTGCCGCGCCTTCCACAGGGCGAGCGCCGTCGCCCCGGCCATGGTCGGGATGGCGAGGAAGAAGCTGAACTCCGCCGCCGTCTCGCGATCGACGCGCATGGTCAGCGCGCCCATGATCGTCGCGCCCGAACGGCTGACGCCCGGGATCATCGCCACGCACTGGATCACGCCGATGCCCAGCGCCGTCTTCCAGCTCAGCCCCTCGACGCTCGACTTGGCGGCGGGCGGCACGGTGCGTTCGATGAACAGGATGGCGAGGCCGCCCAGGATCAGCGCGATGGCGATCACCACCACCGCCACCGACTGGTCCTGGATCAGCGCGCGGATCGCCGAATAGGCGACCGCCCCGACCAGCATCGACGGGATGAAGCCCAGCAGCACGTTGCGCGTGAAGCGGATCGCCCCCGCGTCGCGCGCGAGCAGGCCGACGCCCACCTTCATGAAGCGCTGCCAGTAGACGACGACGACCGCGAGGATCGCGCCGAGCTGGATGACGATATCGAAGGTCGGATCGCCCTCCGGCAGTCCCAGGAAATAGCCGCCCAGCACCAGATGGCCGGTGGACGAGACGGGCAGGAACTCCGTCACCCCCTCGATGATGCCGAGGAGGACGGCGATCAGCAGATCATGCATTTCAGGCGGCCTGCTCGCGCGAGCGACGGCCGAACCGGCCCTGCTTGCGGAAGCGGACCAGCCATTCCGGCGCGACCGCCGCCATCGGCGTCGCCGTCACGCCCAGCGCCGACAAGCCTTCCACGCCCTGGCCGACGACATTGTCGCGGCCCAGCATCTGCCACTGGTCGGTGGTGATCGGCGTGCCCGGCAGCTTGGCGAGCAGCGCGCCCAGCGAATCGGGCAGGTCGAGGAAGTGCGGCGACCGGTCGATCTCGTTGGCGATCCAGCGCAGCAGCGCCTTCATGCTCAGCACGTCGGGGCCGCCCAGTTCATAGATGTGGCCGCCGAACCGGCCCGGCTCCTGCACCGCCGCCAGCACCGCAGCGCCGACATCGCCCGCGAAGACCGGCTGGAAGCGGGTGCCGCCGCGCAGCACCGGCACGACCGGCGCCTTCTCGATCATCCCGGCGAATCGGTTCACGAACGCGTCCTCGCGCCCGAACACGATCGAGGGGCGCAGGATGGTGGCGTTGGGGAACGCCTCGCGCACCGCCGCCTCGCCCTGGCCCTTGGACCGGCCATAGGCGGAGGCCGCATTCGCATCGGCCCCGATCGCGGAAACATGGACCAGCGCCTCGACGCCCGCGCGGGCGGCCGATTCGGCGACGGCGCGCGCGCCGTCGACATGGGCGCGCTGGAAATCGCCGCTGAGCACGCCGACCAGGTTCACCACCGCGTCGGCCCCCTGCACCGCGCGCAGGATCGTGTCGGGGCGGCCGACATCGGCGGCCACCAACTGCATCTGGCCGATCGCGGCCAGGGGTTTGAGATGCCAGGCCTGGCGGGGGTCGCGTTGCGCCACGCGAATGCGCGCGCCTGCGTGCAACAGGGCCTGGGCGGCGTAGCGGCCGACAAAGCCTCCGCCGCCGATCAGCGTCACCAGCTTGTTCTTCATGAGCATGTCGTCCGTTGTCGGATGGGATAAAATGCCTTTGCCCAGCGAAAGGGTTGTTGACAAGGCCGAGTCCCCGCCCCTAAAGGCGCCTCACTACCCCGTGCCCAGATGGCGGAATTGGTAGACGCACCAGCTTCAGGTGCTGGCGATCGCAAGGTCGTGGAGGTTCGAGTCCTCTTCTGGGCACCACTATCGGTCAAAGTCGGGCAAATGCCCACTTTGACCGCCAGTCTTGCGACACGGCCGCTCTCCCTCACATCGTTGGAACATTTTGGCGGATGCGCTCGTGCATTGTCGCAGCATGTCTTGCCGGTCGCCGACATCATGACGCGGTCCATCGTCATCAAACGATGGTGGCCCGATCGCGCCTCAAGCCAGCCGGCCGAATCGCATCCGTTCGGTCAGATCGAGGATGACGATTCCGCCCCACGGTGACGCGTTGCCCAGCACGCCCTCGGTCCGCATCGGCCAGTCGGCGAAGGATTCGGGCGCATCCGGATTGGTGAAGACCGTGATCGGCCCCAACGCCCCCTCCCCCAGCATCACCGGCGCGGCGTCGGCGGTCGCGCGGCCGGTCAGCCGTTTCCACACCGCCAAGTCGACATGCAGCGGTATCTCGCTGGAGCCGGTGTCGAACACGATCGTGTCGCTGGCGAAGCCGCCGCTGCGGATCGGCACGAAGAATTTTCCCCCGCGCAGCATCGCGCGAACATAGGTGGCTCTGGCCAGCACGGGCGGCAGGTCGGCTTCGTCGAACAGGCAAAAGCGGCGGTTCGGATAGTCGATCACCGCGATCCGGCCGAAAAGCGCCGGCAGGCCGAGCGTGCCACGCAGATCGGCGTCCGCCGCCATGTCGGCATTCCCATAGACCAGCGGCCGGTCGAGGCCTGCGCGAGCAAAGGCGGAGCGGCGGACGCGAGGGCCAGAGCCATGGGCAGGACGCGCATGGCGCATCCTGGAGCGGTTTCCGATCGCGCCAAGTGGGTATGACGCGTTGCGAATCCACCGGATTGTCGGACCCGCGCCCGGCACCGCTCGTTCGGTCGGGCATGGACCTGCAACAGACGCTCGACGCCATCGCCGCCGAGATCACCCGCGACGCCGCCGCCATCGAGGCCGCCGCCGACGCCAAGGACGACAGCCTGACGCCCGGCCCGTTCGGCATCGCCGTCGCCACCGCCGACCGGGTGGTGACGGCGGGCGCGGCGGATACGCCCTTCCCGATCCAGAGCATCTCCAAGGTGCTGGCGCTGGACCTGGCGCTGCGGTCGCGCGGCGACCGGGTGTTCGAACGCGTCGGTCGCGAGCCGTCGGGCGACCCGTTCAACTCGCTGATCGACCTGGAACGCACCAGCGGCCTGCCGCGCAATCCCTTCATCAATGCCGGTGCGCTGGTCGTGGTCGACATGCTGGTGACGGACCATGGCCGCTGCGATTCGGTCGTCGATCTGGTGGCCGACACGCTGGGGGCCGACGACGTGCCGCTCGATGACGCGGTGCTGACCGAGGGCGGCGACCTCAACCGCGCGATGCTGAGCTTCATGCGGCATCATGGCAATCTGGAGGCCGAGAACGACCGGGTGATGGAGGCCTATGCCCGGCAATGCGCGATCCGCGTCGATTGCGCGGGTCTGGCACGCACCGGGCTGTTCCTGACCCGCACCCGCATCGCCCCCGACGATGCCGCCGAGGCGGAGCGGGCGCGGCGGATGCGGACGGTGCTGGCGCTGATGATGACGTGCGGCCATTATGACGGTTCGGGCGATTTCGCGGTCCGGGTCGGCCTGCCCTCGAAGAGCGGGGTCGGCGGCGGCATCCTGGCGATCGCGCCGGAGCGGGCGGCGATCGCGGTCTGGTCGCCCAATCTCGACCAGCATGGCAATTCGATCCTGGGCGTGCGCGCGCTGGAGATGCTGGCGGCGCGGACCGGCTGGTCGGTGTTCGGCCCGTCGCTCTAGGCCGGCCACCACCGGGCATAGGCCTGCCGGAAGGTCGCCAGGTCCATCGGGTCGGTGAGCGTGTCGGCCACCCGCGCGGCATGGCGGCAGGCCCAATGCGTGACCGCGGCCTGAGCGCCCGGCAGATTGGCATGGAGCGCCGCCAGCGTGCCGGTCAGCCGCACCGCCACCTCCACCTCCTGCCCGCCCTCGCGCAGGATCGGCCCGAAGGCATCGGTGAGCATGTCGTCCATCGCCGGCCGGCCGATATGCACGGCACACCCAACCTCGGCGTCATGGTGCGCGCCGCCAGCCTCCGGCCGCAGCATCAGGAAGACGCGGAGCAGGGCGTTGAGCACCTCGATCCCCGTCCCCGGATCGTTGGTCGCCGGGGCCAGCGCGCGACTGGCGATCTCGGACAGGGCGATCAGGCCCAGCCGGGGGTCCTGGTCGAAGCTGCGATGCCGTTCGATGCTGAAGGTCGCGATCAGCGCCGCCGCCCGCTGGTCGTCGACCATGCCCTCGACCCGGAGGAGCGGCCGGGCCGGATGCACCATCGTCCCCGGCAGCACGACGACATGGACGGTCAGGCCGTGGCGCTCCGCCAGATGGCCGAGCGCCGCCATGTCGATATGGGTGACATAGCCGGTGCGCGTGCCGGTGACGGCGACGGCATGGGCCGGCACCGGCACCGCCGGCCTGCCGCCCTGATGCGGCCGGGCGGCATGGTCGCGCATCGCCCGCGTCGCCGCATCCTCCACCCGGTCGATCACGTCCGCCATCCGGCCGAAGGCGGTGATATGGCCGATCCAGCGCAGCAAAGTCGCGACCACCAGCAGGATGATCAGCACCGTCGCCGCGAACAGGATGATGCGTCCGTCATGGCCATAGGCGCTGGTGTTCAGCCCGACGATGCCGACCATCGCGAACACGAACGCGCCGAGAAAGGTCGACAGCGCGTTCTGCGAGGTCGGGTCGCTGATCATCAGCTGAGTCGCGCGCGGGGTGGCGAGCTGGGTGGCGGAGGAATAGGCGCTGACCATCGCGGTCAGCGAAAAGGTGGTCACCGCCAACATGCTGGACGCCATGATCTGCAGGATGGTGCCGACCGATCGCTGCCCGATCTCCGCGTCGAAGCGATAGGGGAGATAGGGCGTGATCGCCCCGGCCAGGATGGCCAGCATCACGCTGAGCAGGCTGATCAGCCCGGCGCGAAACCAGATGCGACGGACGATCCGACGCAGGATCCAGCTCCATTGCGGCATCCAACCTGTCCCCTTTACCGATGTGGAGGGGACAACCCCCACCCCCGCCCCTGGTTGCCGCGCGGCTTGCGCCGACCGGTGCCGCAACGCCGCTGGATCATTGAACCCCAGGGCCGCCCGGTCGGTTGTGCGGAGAATGCAAGACGGACGACACGCAGCCCCGAAGACGATGACCACCGACGATCTGGAGATCGCCTATGCGGATCACGGCGATCCCGGCGCGCCGGTCGTGCTGCTGCTACATGGCTGGCCCGACGATGCCTCGACCTGGGACGAGGTAGTGCCGGCACTGACGGCGGCGGGGCTGCGCGCCATCGTGCCGAGCCTGCGCGGCTTCGGCGCGACTCGGTTCCGCAACCGCACCGCGCCGCGCACCGGCGACAGCGCGATCCTGGCGCTGGACGCGATCGCGCTGCTCGACCGGCTCGGCATCGGGCGATTCATGGTCGCGGGCCATGACTGGGGATCGAACATCGCCGAGGCACTGGCGGTCGGCTGGCCCGAGCGGGTGCAGCGCATGGCGATGCTCAGCACGCCGCCGCGCCTGGGCGGCATGGCGACACCGTCCTTCGAACAGGCGCAGCGGCAATGGTATCACTGGTTCATGGCGACCGCGCGCGGCGCACGGGCGGTGCGCGACGACCCCAAGGGGTTCGCGCATATCCACTGGACCAACTGGTCGCCGCCCGGCTGGTTCGACGAAGCGCTGTTCGAGCGGGTGTCGCGCGCCTTCGACAATCCGGACTGGGTGGCGGTGACGCTGCACAGCTATCGTGCGCGCTGGGACGAGGCCGATCCCGACCCGCGCGGCCGCTGGCTGGCGGATGCGGTGAAGGCGACCGCGACGCTGGCGCTGCCGACGCTCTATATCCAGGGCGACCGCGACGGGGTGAATCCGCCCTCCGCATCGGAGGATGTCCGGGCGAAGTTCCGTGGCCCATTCGCCAAGGTGCATCTGGCGGGCGTCGGCCATTTCCCGCAGCGCGAGGACCCGGCCGCGGTCGCAAGGCATCTGGTGCGGCTGTTCACCGGCGATCCCGCCACCCTGTCGCCGCTGCCATCGCCCGTGGCCCTTGTCGAGCCGGCCATGCCATCACGGCCCGCAGTGCTGGCGACCACCGCCCTGGTCGCCGCCGCCGCGATCGGCGTCGCGGTCTATCGTGACAGGCGCAACTGAACCGGACCCGCCCGGCCCTGAACCCTCAGGGCCGGCGGGGACGGGCGAAATTGCTCAGGAGCACGCCGGACAGCAACAGCACCGCCGCGCCGACTTCATACCACATGGCGCCCAGCGCATCGAACATGTCGATTGATCCTCGTGCGGCCTCGTGCCGCACCGCAGCATACACGGGCTTGGTTACCAAACAATGGCGGTCCCGCAGCCGGGCCGATTTGGCTCACCGATCGTCGCGCGGCAGCTCCGCGAGCCGGCGTTCGACCAGGGGCGCGAGCCGGTCGGCGATCCGCTCCACCCCTTGCGCATTGGGGTGGACGCCGTCCGGCAGCATCAGCGCCCGGTTGCCGATCACCCCCTGGAGGATGAAGGGATCGAGCGGCGCGTCGTGCCGGCGGGCGAGATCGGGGAAGATCGCGTTGAACCGCCCGGCGAAATCCGGCCCCAGATTGGGCGGTGCGAGCATCCCCGTCAGCACCACCGGGATATGGCGGCGATCGAGTTCGGCCAGCATCGCCTCCAGATTGGCGCGCGTCTCCGCCGGAGATACCTGGCGCAGCACGTCGTTGCCGCCCAGGCCGAGCAGCACCAGATCGGGCCGGCGATCCAGCCGGTCGAGCGTATAGGCCAGCCGCCGCCGCCCGCCGGCCGTGGTGTCGCCCGACACGCCGGCATTGACGATGGTCGCATCGACCCCCGCCCCGCGCAGTCGCGTCTGGAGCGCATCGGGCAGGCTCTGTCCGCGCGCCAGGCCATAGCCGGCATAGAGGCTGTCGCCGAACGCCAGCACCAGCCGCTTCGGCCCGCTGACCGGGACCGTCCCGGCGGGAGTCGTAGCGGGCATCGGTGACGTGGCGGCGGTGGCCGTGTTCGCCTGGACCGCCGGATCGCCCTGACCATTTTGACCATTGCACGCCGCCAGCAGCGCCATGGCTTGGATCGGGACGACCGCCCGCCCATAATGCCGGTATGATTTTGTCATTCTTGCCTTTGGCGTCCTGATGTCGGCTCCGGATATGGTGATCCGCGCCCGCGATGTAAGGCTGGTGCTGGGCGGTGCGGAGCCGGTCGAGATCCTGCGCGGCATCGACCTGGAGGTGCGCGCGGGCGAGAGCGTCGCGCTGCTCGGCGCGTCGGGATCGGGCAAGTCGTCGCTGATGGCGGTGCTGTCGGGGCTGGAGCGCGCGACCGGCGGGCAGGTGCTGGTGAACGGGCAGGATTTCGGCACGCTGGACGAGGACCGGCTGGCGGTGGCGCGGCGGGGCCGGATCGGCATCGTCCTGCAAGCCTTCCACCTGCTCCCGACGATGACCGCGCACGAGAATGTCGCGGTGCCGATGGAGCTGGCGGGCCTTCCCGACGCGCAGGCGCGCGCCGAGGCGGAACTGGCGGCGGTCGGCCTGGCGCACCGGCTGGACCATTATCCGTCGCAACTGTCCGGCGGCGAGCAGCAGCGCGTGGCGATCGCCCGCGCCCTGGCCCCCGCCCCCAGCATCGTCTTCGCCGACGAGCCGACCGGCAATCTGGACGGCGCGACCGGACGGCGGATCATCGACCTGCTGTTCGAGCGCCAGCGGGCAAGCGGCGCCAGCCTGGTCATCATCACCCATGATCCGGCGCTGGGCCAGCGCTGCGACCGGACGCTGGAAATGGTCGACGGGCGGCTGGTGGCATGAGCACATGGCCGCTGGCCTGGCGGCTGGCCCGTCGCGAATTGTCGGCGCGGTTCCGGGGGTTGCGGCTGCTGCTGGTCTGCCTGGTGCTGGGCGTCGGCGCGCTGGCGGCGATCGGCAGCCTCTCCGCCGCCATCGCCGACGAACTGGGTGCGCGCGGGCGCGAGCTGCTGGGCGGCGATGTCGAACTCTCGGTCTCGCAGCGCACCGCCGACCCGGCGGAACGCGCGGCGATGCGGGCGATGGGCACGGTGTCGGAGACGATCCGGATGCAGTCGATGGCGATCGCCGCCGCCGATCGCACCGCACCCGTCCAGTTGAAGGCGGTGGACACCGCCTATCTGCTCTATGGCCGGCTGACGCTGGCGGACGGGCGGAGCGTGCGCGCACCCGGCCCCGACACGGCCTGGATCGCTCCCGCGCTGGCCGACCGGCTGCGGATCGGGCGCGGCGCGACGCTGCGGCTGGGCAGCGCGTCGTTCCGCGTCGGCGGCGTGCTGGCCGAGGAGCCGGACCGGCTGAGCGAGGGCTTCACGCTCGGCCCGGTGGTGATGGTGTCGCGCGCCGGGCTGGACCGCACCGGACTGGTGCAGCCGGGGAGCCTCTACGACACGCGCTACCGGGTCGCGCTCGCCGACCGCGACCCCGCCGCCACGCTCCGCGCGTTCGAGCGCCGCTTCCCCGCCGCCGGCTGGGAGACGCGCACCCGCGACCGCGCCTCGCCGGGGGCCAGCCGCTTCGTGATGCGGATGGGCGAGTTCCTGACCCTGGTCGGGCTGGCGGCGCTGGTGATCGCGGGGATCGGCGTCGGCAACGGCGTCTCCTCCTATCTGGACCAGCGCCGCCAGAGCATCGCCATGCTCAAGGTGCTGGGCGCGACCAGCAGCCTGGTGACGCGCATCTACCTGCTCCAGATCCTGGCGGTGTCGGTCGTCGGCATTGCGATGGGCTTGGTGATCGGCTGGCTGGCGGTGCCGCTGATCGGGCATCTGGCCGGCGCGGTGCTGCCGGTCGCGCCGGGCTGGGCGGTGCAGCCGCTGCCGCTGGCGCTGGCCGCCGCCTATGGCCTGCTGATCGCGCTGGCCTTTTGCGCGCCCGCCCTGGTCGCGGCGGGCCGGGTGCCGGCCGCGACCTTGCTGCGCGGCGTGACGGGCGCGGGTCGGGCGATCCCGCGCCGAGCCGCCGGCTGGATGGCGCTGGCCGGAGCGGCGATCGTCGCGCTGGCCCTGTGGACCAGCGAGCGGCCGGGCTTCGCCGCCGGCTTCCTGGGTGCGGCGGCGGGCACGCTGCTGCTGCTGACCGGCATCGGCTGGGCGATCCGGGCGCTGGCCGCCCGGCTGCCGCGCCCACGCCAGCCCCTGGTGCGGTTGGCGCTGGGCGGGCTGCACCGGCCGGGGGCGCGCACCGTCGCGCTGGTCGTGGCGCTCGGCCTGGGGCTGACCCTGTTCGTGCTGCTGGCGACCATCCGCACCAGTCTGGACGGGAATATCCGCCGCACCATCCCCGATCGCGCCCCCGCCCTGTTCGCGCTCGACGTGCCGCCCGAGCAGGAGGCGCTGTTCCGCGCCACCATCCGCCATGCCGCGCCGGACGCGACCATCGCCACCGTGCCGCTGATGCGCGGCACCATCACCGGCTATGGCCGGACGCGCGTCGCCGATCTGAAGACGATTCCCGAGGCCGCCTGGGCGCTGCGCGGCGAGCGCGGGCTGACCTTCGCCGCCGCCCTGCCGCCCGGCAGCGCGCTGACCGCCGGCCGCTGGTGGAATGCGGCGGAGGGGCGGCGGCCGCTGGTGTCGGTCGACGAACGCCTGGCCAAGGCGCTGGACCTGCATATCGGCGATCCCCTGACCATCTCGGTGCTGGGGCTGGAGCGCACCGCCAGGATCGCCTCGTTCCGGCGGATCGCCTGGGATACGCTGGGCTTCAACTTCGTGCTGGTCTTCTCGCCCGGCGCGCTGGCCGATGTGCCGCACAATCTGGCCGCGACGATCGACATGCCCCGCGCCCGCGTGCCCGCCGTCACCGCCGCGCTGCTGCCGCGATTCCCCTCCACCTCGGTGATCGAGGTCGGCGGCGTGCTGGCCCAGGTGCAGACCGTGGTGCGCCAGATGGCGACCGCGATCGCCGCCGCCGCCGGGGTGGCGGTGCTGGCCGGCATCGCGGTGCTGGTCGGCGCGATCGCGGCGGCGCGGGCCAGCCGCACCTATGATGCGACGATCCTGAAGGTGCTGGGCGCGACGCGCGGTCAGGTGCTGGCGGTGCAGGCGGCCGAATATGCGATGCTCGCCGCGATCATGAGCCTGGTCGCGCTGGCGCTGGGCACGGCCGGCGGCTGGTATGTGGTGACCCGGCTGTTCGACTTCGCCTGGCTGCCCGACTGGCCCACGGTCGCGGCGACGCTGGCGATCGGGGCGGGGGCGACGGTGGCGATCGGCCTGGCCGGCAGCCTGCCGGTGCTGCGCGCCCGGCCGGCGGCGGCGTTGCGGGCGCTATAGCAGCGCGCGACGCGTCTCGACCGTGACGATCGCCTGTTCCAGATGGGCGAGCGCCGCCGACGCCTCCACCCGGTCGAGCGCCGCCGAGGCGCGCGCCATCAGGCTCAGCGCCTGGTCCAGCCAGACGCGCTCGTCCACCGTCGCCGGGTCGGCGGGCAGCGTCGCATCGCGGTGCATGTCGCGCGCCAGTTCGAAGGCGGCGACGGTGCGGCGCGCCAGCCGCTCCAGCAGGTCGCGCTCCTCCGGATCCAGTCCCTCGCGCCGCTCGGTATCGATGACGCACAGCGTGCCGAGCCGCGCGCCGTTCTTCATCGTCAGCGGCACGCCGGCATAGAAGCGGATGCCCCCCTCGCGCGCGACGGCGGGGAAATGGGCGAAGCGGGCGTCGGCGCTGGCATCCGGCACCTCGAACAGCGCATCGCTGCGGATCGCGTGCGCGCAGATCGACTGGTCGATCGGGTCCTCGCGATGGTCGACCCCCTGCGCCGCCTTGAACCATTGCCGCCGGTCGTCGATCAGCGTGATCAGCGCGATCGGGGTGTCCGCCCCGGACGCCGCCTGGCGGACGATGGCATCGAACATGGGTTCGCGCGGCGTGTCGAGGAGCCGGTAATCCTCCAGCGTCGCCAGCCGCTCGGCTTCGATCTTCCAGTCCGCTTCCATATTGGCTCGCCCCCAATCGGTCGGTCTTAGCCCCGAATGCGGCGAAACGCCATGATACCAATCAGCCGGCGGCGATCCGCTCGAAGCACAGGATCGCCCGGTCGTGATACCGGGCCTCGCCACGGCGGACATAGCCCAGCGCCGTCGCCAGCCGGATCGAGGCGGCATTGCCCGGATCGATGATGCACTGAGTCCGCGTCCTCCCCTGGGCATCGGCCCAGCCGAGCACCGCCGCCATCGCCTCGTGCGCATAGCCCCGGCCATGCCGCTCGGGCGACAGCGTCCAGCCCGTCTCCGTCGCGGTCAGCGGCGGATCGATCGCGCGCTTCGCCTCGATCAGCCCGACCTCGCCCAGCGGCGGCCCATCCGCCGTCTCGCGCACCACCCAGGAGCCGTAGCCGAACGCCGTCCACGTCCCGATCGATCGCAAAAGACGGATCCACACCTCCTCGCGCGGGCGGGGCTGGCCACCGATCCGGGCATAGACGCGGGGGTCGCCCCACATCGCCGCCAGCCCGTCCAGATCGGCCGGACGATGGCCGGTCAGCACCAGCCGGTCGGTGCGGAGCAAGGGGGCGTGGGGGCTGGGCGACGGGTTGGGCATAGGTCGGTCAGCGCGGCCGGGTCCAGAGCACCGGATCGCGCGGCACGTCCGCATAGAGGCGCGTGCGCCGCTTCGCCCGGCTCCAGGACCGGGTGATGAAGCCAATCTTCTCCCATTTCGACGTGCCGACCCGCCGGTCCCAGGCCGCCCCGCCGGCGGCCGCGACCTTGCGGGCGATCGCGCCGTAGATGTCCGCCGCCGACAGCACCGCCCAGGCCGATCGCGTCGACAGGGCCGGGGTGCCGCCGCGCGCGCTCGCCTCGAACATCGCGGCCCGGGTGGCGAGACGGGTCGCCAGGACCGCGACGGCGGCCCGGTTCGCCGGGTCCGACAGCGTGCCGGGTGCGATCCCGGCCTCGTCCAGCCAGTCCTGCGGCAGGTAGCAGCGGCCGGCGCGGTCGTCCTCCGCCAGGTCGCGCGCGATATTGGCGAGCTGGAACGCCAGCCCCAGGTCGCAAGCCCGGTCGAGCGTCGCGTCGTCCGCCGGGTCGACGCCCATCACCACCGCCATCATGCAGCCGACGACGCCCGCGACATGGTAGCAATAGCGGTAGAGATCCTCCTCGCTCCGCGGCCGCCACTCCTCGGCATCGAGCGCGAAGCCCGCGACCAGCGCACGCGGCCAGGCGGGCGGCATCGCCGTCTCCGCCGCGACGACGCGCAGCGCATCGAACGCCGGATCGCCCACCACCTCGCCGGCCAGCGCCGCCTCGGTCTTGGCGGTCAGTTCGGCGAGGCGGGCGGGGGCGTCGGCGACGCGGGTCATGCCATGGCCATGGTCCTGCCCGTCGGCGATATCGTCGCAGGCGCGGCACCAGGCATAGAGCAGCCAGGCCCGCTCGCGCGTGGCGGGATCGAACAGGCGCGACGCGGCGGCGAAGCTCTTCGATCCGCGCGCGATCGACAGCCGCGCCGCCTCGACCAGCGCCTCGCGGTCTTGCGTGCGATCCTGGCCGCGCTCCGGGGGCGGCAGGCCGGTCACAGGTCGGCGGCGTTCATCCGCACGATCGGCTGGGTTGGGCGATGCGCGGCCATCCGCTCCAGCAGCACGTCCAGCGTATCGGCGACGATCAGCAGGTCGCGATGCTGCGGGCGCAGGAAGCCGACTTCGCCCATCCGGTTCCAGAACTGGATCAGCGGGTCGTAATAGCCGGCGGTGTTGAGCAGCCCGACCGGATCGGCATGATAGCCGAGCTGCGCCCAGGACAGCGCCTCCCACAGTTCGTCCATCGTGCCGGTGCCGCCGGGGATGGTGACGAAGCCGTCGGCCAGGTCGGTGAACGCCTTCTTGCGCTCATGCATCCCCGGTACGACGTGCAGTTCGGTCAGGTCGCGGTGCGCGACCTCGGCATCGACCAGCGCCTGGGGGATGATGCCGATCACCTCGCCCCCCGCCGCCAGCGCCGCATCGGCCACCGCCCCCATCAGGCCGAGCCGGCCGCCGCCATAGACGACGCCGATGCCGCGTTCGGCGAGCGTCCGGCCGACATCGCGCGCCGCCTCCAGGTACAAGGGGTCGGCGGGGGTGGCGGAGCCGCAATAGATGGCGAGGCGTTTCATGCGCTTCGCGCTAGGATATGCGCGCGCGGCCGACAAGCCGGCTCATCCCTCCAGCATCAGCCGCGCCGTCGCCTTGGCGCTGCCGACCACGCCCGGAATCCCCGCGCCCGGATGCGTGCCCGCCCCGACGAAGAACAGGTTGGGGATGGCGTCGTCGCGATTGTGGACGCGGAAATAGGCGCTCTGGGTCAGCACCGGCTCCAGGCTGAAGGCGCTGCCGAGATGCGCGTTCAGGTCCGTCTCGAAATCGGACGGGGCATAGGAGAATTTGGTGACGATCCGCTCATGGATATCGGGGATCAGCCGCCGGCCGACCTCGTCCAGGATGCGCTTTTCCAGGATCGGGCCGACTTCCGCCCAGTCGACCGGGAACTTGCCCCGGTGCGGCACGGGGGCCAGCGCGTAGAAGGTCGAATGCCCCTCCGGCGCCAGCGCCGGGTCGGTGACGGTCGGGTGGTGGAGATAGAGCGAGAAATCCTCGCTCAGCACGCCATGGTCGTAGATGTCGGACAACAGGCCCTTATAGCGCGGGCCGAACAGGATCATGTGGTGCGGGATGCCCGGCCAGCTGCCCTTGATCCCGAAGTGCACCACGAACAGCGAGGGCGAATAGCTTTTCCGTTCCAGCCGCGCGCGCGTCCGCTGCGCCGATCGCGAGGTGGACAGCAGGTCGCGATAGGTGTGCATGATGTCGCTGTTCGCGGCGACCGCATCCACGTCCATCCGCCAGCCCGACTGGGTGGCCACGCCGGTCGCGCGGTCGCCCAGCGTCTCGATCGCGGTGACCGGGTCGCCCAGGCGCATCGTGCCGCCCAGCCGCTCGAAATGCGCGACCATGCCGGCGACCAGCCGGTTGGTGCCGCCGCGCGCGAACCAGACGCCGCCGTCCCGCTCCAGCTTGTGGATCAGCGCGTAGATGGCGCTGGTCGTCATCGGATTGCCGCCGACCAGCAGCGTGTGGAAGCTCAGCGCCTCGCGCAGCTTCTCCGATTTTACGAAGCCCGACACGATCGAATAGACCGAGCGCCACGCCTGGTACTTGGCCAGCGCCGGCGCCGCCTTGATCATCGACGCGAAGTCGAGGAACGCGACATGGCCCAGCTTCTCGTACCCCTCGCGGAACACGCCGGCCGAATATTCCAGGAACTTCTGATAGCCGGCCCAGTCGCCGGGGTGCAGCCGCTCGATCTGCGACCGCAGCAGCGTGTCGTCGTTGGTATAGTCGAAATTGGTGCCGTCCGCCCAGTTCAGCCGGTAGAAGGGCGAGACCGGGTCCAGCTGCACGTCATCGGCCATGCTGTGGCCGGTCAACTGCCACAGCTCCTCCAGGCAGGCCGGATCGGTGATCACCGTCGGCCCGCCGTCGAAGGTGAAGCCGTCGCGCTCCCAATAATAGGCGCGACCGCCCGGCTTGTCGCGCGACTCGATGATCGTGGTCTGGATGCCGGCGCTTTGCAGGCGGATGGCGAGCGCCAGCCCGCCAAAGCCGGCGCCGATGACGACGACGTTCTTCATGCGCGTCCTCCGCCGGCCAGCGCGCGGATCGCGCGGCCGATCGGCACCGGCGGTTTGCCGACCAGCACCCGGGCCTTGTCGCTCATCGTGGAATGTCCTGCATAGAAGCGGCCGATCAGCCGCGGGTCGAGTCGATAGAAGCGTTCCAGGACGCGGTAGCGTTCCTCCGGTTCCGCAGCGCGGAACAACATACGATCCAGCAAGCGATAAAAGTTCCGCCCGTCCCAACTGGTCCGTGCCAGATCATGGGTCAGCCCGTGCAGGCCGAGGCCGGAAAAATCGGTCTGGGCGGCGATCGCGGTGGCGCTGCGCACCGCGTCGGGCAGCGAATAGCCGGTGGTCGGGTGGAACAGCCCGGCGCGCATCCCGACCTTCGCGACGCGTGCGCCGCCGGACGTCCAATAGGTCTCGAAGTCGCCGCCCATCGCCACCGGCAGCACGCCGCGTTCCTGGTGGCCGGCATCCTCGACCCCCTGCCAGTCGCGCTGCGCGGCATAGGCGTCGATCCGCCGCGCGACCGAGCGGACGTTCAGAGTCGGCGATTCGCTGTAATAGGTATCCTCGACGAACACCCGCTCCGCATCGAAGGGCAGGCAGTAGAGGAAGCGATAGCCGTCGATCTGCGACACGGTCGCGTCCATCACCATCGGCCGCGCCACGTCATGGCCGCCGGGCACGCGCAGCAGCCGGCCGACGAACTTCTGCCAGCCCAGATCGAGCTCCGACACATCGCCCGCGCCGCGCGCGTCGATCACGCCCTTGGCCTCGATCCGGTCGCCATCGGCGAAGACCACCGCCGTGGTCGAGGTCGCCAGCACCTTGCGGTCCAACAGCAGCGCGCGCTCGGGCAGCGCCTGGCGCACCACCTGGTCCAGCCGCGTACTTTCGATCGAATAATAGGTGGCGGCGATGGTGCGGCGATGGGCGGGGAAGGCGACATCATAGTCGCGCCAGGCATGGCCGATCAGCGGAGTCAGCAGCCAGCGATCGGCATCGGCGATATCGCTGCCGAAAAAGGACCAGACATGGTCGCCGCCGATGCGGTGGTCGGAATCGATCAGTCGGACGTCGAGCGCGGGATGTCGGGCAGCCAGGGCGAGCGCAAGCAGCGACCCGGCAAGCCCGGCCCCGGCGATCGCGACATCGCAGCGAATGGTGGCGGCCATATGTCTCGCCTAGCGCAAGGACATGGCGCGTGGGAAACCCAAAATCGCATGGCGTCATCATGGGCCGTCACGATGAGCGTCACGGACGCGGAGGACGGCGTCGCGACGCCCCGACCGGGATCAGCCCTGCCGGGCTTTCGCCGCCCCATCCGCGAAGCGCACGCCCTCGGCGCGGCAATCCGCACCGATCACTGGAAAGGGCACATCGCTGTTGCGCGCCAATTGCTGCACGAGATCGGCCTTGCATTGCGCCATGGTCTCGTACCGAACGGGAGCGATCCGCGCCTCGCGGCAGTCGACATTGCCGTCCCCGCATCCCAGAATGGCGACCACGAAATAGATCGGTGTCATAGGCGTCTCCAGACGGAGGGTAAAACGTCGGCGTGCGATGGGATGTTCCGAGACCGCGACCGGTGGATGACGGCTGCGGACGGTTGAACTCCGGCCCCGTCGCGCCGACATCAGCGGTTCATGCCCCCATCCGCCCCCACTGCCGGTCCCGAACGGCCGCTATTCCCGACGCTTCGCCGGTTCCTCCCCTATCTCTGGCCCGCCGGGGAGCCGGGGCTGCGCCTGCGCATCGTCGCGGCGATGCTGCTCGTGCTGGTGTCGAAGCTCGTGCAGGTGTTCGGCGCCGCCTATACGCTGAAATTCGCGGTCGACCGCATGGCCTCGGGCGACCGGAGCCTGGCGACGCTCGTGGTGCTGCTGGTCGTCGCCTATGCGGCCTCGCGCTTCGCCACGACCTTGTTCGACAATCTGCGCAATGCCGTGTTCGAGCGGGTCGGGCAGGATGCGACGCGCCGGCTGGCCGCCGATGTGTTCCGCCACCTGCACGGCCTGTCGCTGCGCTTCCATCTGGAACGGCGCACCGGCGCGGTCACCAAGGTGGTCGAGCGCGGCACCAAGAGCATCGACACGATGCTCTATTTCCTGCTGTTCAACATCGCGCCGACCGTGCTGGAACTGGCGCTGGTGCTCGGCATCTTCGGTCGCAGCTTCGGCGCGCCGCTGGTCGTCGCGACGATCGCGATGGTCGTCGCCTATATCTGGTTCACGCGGCTGGTCACCGACTGGCGCAATGCGCTGCGCACGCGGATGAACGATCTCGACACCGGCGCGGTCGCCCACGCCGTCGATTCGCTGCTCAATTTCGAGACGGTCAAATATTTCAACGCCGAGGAACGCGAAGCGCGGCGCTACGAACAGGCGGTCGACGCCTATGCCCGCGCCGCCACCCAGTCGGAAAACTCGCTGGCCTGGCTGAACGTCGGCCAGGCGGCGATCACCAACCTGATGCTCGGCGGCGGCATGGCCTATGTCGCCTGGGGATGGAGCCGGGGGCAGTTTTCCGCTGGCGACGTGGTGTTCGTGTCGACGCTGCTCGCCCAGTTGTTCCGGCCGCTCGACCTGCTCGGCATGGTCTATCGCACCATCCGCCAGGGGGTGATCGACATGGGCGCGATGTTCGACCTGATCGACACGCGCGCCGACGTCACCGACCTGCCCGGCGCGCCGGCCCTGGCGGTGACGCGCGGCCATGTGCGGTTCGAGGGGGTGCGTTTCGGCTATGATCCCGAGCGCACCATCCTGGACGGTCTCGACCTCGACGTGCCGGCCGGGACGACGGTGGCGGTGGTAGGATCGTCCGGCGCGGGCAAGTCGACGCTCGCGCGGCTGCTCTATCGCTTCTACGATGTCGGCGAAGGACGGATCACGATCGACGGGCAGGACATCGCCCGGGTCACGCAAGGATCGCTGCGCGCCGCGATCGGCATCGTGCCGCAGGACACGGTGCTGTTCAACGACACGATCGGCTACAACATCGCCTATGGCCGCGAGGGCGCGGGCGACGCCGAAGTGGAGCAGGCGGCACGCGGCGCGGCGATCGCCGCGTTCATCGAGCGCCAGCCCGATGGCTATGCCACCCGCGTCGGCGAGCGCGGGCTGAAACTGTCGGGCGGCGAGAAGCAGCGCGTGGCGATCGCCCGCACCCTGCTCAAGAACCCGCCGATCCTGATCCTGGACGAGGCGACCAGCGCGCTCGACAGCCGGACCGAGGCCGACATCCTGGCGACGCTGGAGGCGGTGGAGCGCGGTCGCACCACCATCGTCATCGCGCACCGCCTGTCGACGATCGTGTCGGCGGACCGGATCGTCGTGCTGGACGCCGGCCGGGTGGCGGAACAGGGCAGCCATGCCGAGCTGCTGCGTCGCGGCGGCCTTTATGCGGAAATGTGGTCGCGCCAGGCGGCGGAGCGCGACGCGGCGCTGGCGGCGGCCTGATAAAGCCGGGCACCGTTACGGCTCCGGTTCGTTGTCGCGGGCGAAACGCAGCAAAGAGGTGATCGTGGCCGAACGCGACATGCACGTACCCCCCGCGCCGCCGGTGACGCTGGTGATCTTCGGCGCGACCGGCGACCTGACCCGGCGACTGCTGATGCCCGCGCTCATCAACATGACCCGGCTGGGCCTGGCGGACGACCAGCTCCACATCCTGGGCGTCGGGCTGGACGAGATGGACGCGGAAGGGCTGCGCCACGCGCTCGAATCCTTCCAGGCCCCCAGCGGTGGCGAGGGCGCGACCGAGAAGGGCGAAGCGTGGAGCCGCCTGCGGCCGCGAATCGACTATCTGAAGGGCGATTTCACCGCCGATGCCGTCTACGCAATCCTTGCCGAGCGGCTGGGTCCGGACCGCAACGCCGCCTTCTACCTGGCGGTGCCGCCGCGCTTCTTCGGCGATATCGTCGACAAGCTGGCGCAGCACGGCCTGATGGCGGAAAGCGACCGGCGCTTCCGCCGCGTCGCGATCGAGAAACCGTTCGGCCACGACCTGGACAGCGCCCGCGCGCTCAACGCCCGCATCCTGAAGCAGGTGGCCGAGCGGCAGGTCTATCGGATCGACCATTTCCTGGGAAAGGAGACGGTGCAGAACATCCTGACATTGCGCTTCGCCAACACCATGATCGAGCGGCTGTGGAACAGCGACGCGATCGACCATGTCCAGATCACCGCCGCCGAGACGGTGGATGTCGGCACGCGCGGCGGCTTCTACGACCCGACCGGCGCGCTGCGCGACATGGTGCCCAACCATCTGTTCCAGCTGCTCGCGATGGTGGCGATGGAGCCGCCCAACAGCTTCGACGCGGAGGCGATCCGCGACGAGAAGGGCAAGGCGTTGCGGGCGGTGCGCGTCTATAACGCCGACGAGGCGCGGGCCAATGGCGTGCGCGGGCAATATGCGGACGGCGTGGTCGCCGGCCATCCGGTCGCCGCCTATCGCGGTGCCGAGGGCGTCGCGCCGGACAGCCGGACCGAGACCTTCGTCGCGCTGAAGCTGATGGTCGATACTTGGCGCTGGGCGGGCGTGCCCTTCTACCTGCGCACCGGCAAGGCGATGGCGGTGCGCGATACCGAGGTGGTGGTGGTGTTCAAGCCGGTGCCGCTGATGCAGTTCGCCTCGGCGCGCGGGGCCAAGCTGCCGTCCAACCAGCTGGTGATCCAGATCCAGCCGGACGAGGGGATGAGCATGGAGATGGTCATCAAGCGCCCCGGCCTGGAGGTGGCGACCGCGCCGGTCAGCCTGGACTTCCATTATGCCGACCGTTTCCGCATCGCCGCGCTGACCGGTTACGAGACATTGCTCTACGACCTGTTCACCGGCGACCAGACGCTGTTCCAGCGCGCCGACGCGATCGAGGCGGGATGGGCGGCGGTGCAGCCCTTTCTCGACCTATGGGCCAGGGGCGAGCCGGAATCCTATGCGGCGGGGAGCACCGGACCGGATTCGTCCGACGCGTTGATGCGGCGGGACGGACGAGCATGGCATGGACTGGCGACGAAACAGTGATCCGGTGCGCGTGACGACGCGGGGCACCGGGATGTCGTGTCCGGGGTGAGCGTCCTGCCTAGCCTACGACCGGCAGGCCCGCCGGTCCCCGCGCCGTTCGCACCTCAGCGCGACCCTCACTCGGCCGGATCGAGCCGTCGCGCTTCCTCGACCAGCATCACCGGCACGCCGTCGCGGATCGGATAGGCCAGCCCCGCCGCAGCCGACACCAGTTCCTGCGCGTCCGCGTCATGGACCAGCGGCTGGCGCGTCGCCGGGCAGACCAGCCGTTCCAGCAGCCAGGGATCGATCGTCATAGGCTGTTCCCCCTCGTCGCTCACTGAAGCGTCACCCGGTCCTCGCCGCCATAGCGGCCGAAGAACTGCATCAACTGGATGATCAGCTCGGCGCGCTGCTCGATCCCCTCCGCCTCCAGCAGCGCCTGCTTGGCGGCGACGTCGAAGGGCGCGATCTGGGCGATGCCGTTGACCAGGCTGGCATCGTCCAGCCGCGCCACCGCATCCCAATCCACCTGATAGCCCGCCGCCTCGGCATAGCGCTTCGACTCGACCTCCAGGCTGGCGCGGCGGCCGATCGACAGGTCGTCCGGTTCCGGCGGGGCGATCAGATCCGCCTCCACCTGGCGGAAGGCGGTCGTGACGGTCAGCTCGCGCCGCACCCGGAACAGCGACAGGCCTTCCAGCACCAGATTGTACCGCCCGTCGTCCAGCGCCTCCACCTCGGCGATCTTGCCGACGCAGCCGACCGCGTACAGGTCCGGCGTCTCCCCCTCGCCGCTCGGCTGGATCATCCCGATCCGCCGGTCGCGCGCCATCGCATCCGACACCAGCGCCCGGTAGCGCGGCTCGAAGATATGCAGCGGCAGATGCATCTCCGGAAAGAGCAGCGCCCCCGCCAGCGGGAAGATCGACAGGCGGACGCCCGTCATCCGAACAGGATCGCGGACAGGCGGCGGCGCTGCTGCGACACCCAGGGGTCCATCAGGCCGACCACCTCGAACAGCTTGAGCAGCTGCTGGCGCGCCGCGCCATCATTCCACTCGCGATCGGCCGCGACGATGAAGAGCAGGTTGTCGGCCGCACCGTTGCGGTCGCCCGCCGCCATCTGCGCATTGGCCAGCGCGAACCGCTTCTCGTGATCGTCCGGGTTGTTCTGCACCTCGGTCGCCAGGCCGGCGAAATCCTCGACCGGCTGCGCGGTCTGCGCCAAGGCCAGCGCGGCGCGGGCCCGGTCGATGCCGGCATCCTTCAGGTCGGCGGGCAGCGCATCGATCGCCGCCTGCGCCTCGTCGGTCAGCCCGGCGGCGAGCAGCGCGCGGATATGGCCGGACAGCACCGCCGGATTGTCGGGCGCCATGTCGATCAACTGCTGGAAGATCGACAGCGCGCGTTCCGCATCGCCCTCGGCCAGAACCTCCTCGCCCATCGCGACCAGCGGTTCCAGCTCGGCGGCGGCATCGCCCGCCTCGGACTGGATCGGCAATTGGCGGAGCAGCTGGTCGAGTGTCGTGCGCAGCGCGCTCTCGGTGCGGGCGCTGGTCAGATCGGCAACCAATTGGCCCTGGAACATCGCATAGACGGTCGGGATCGAGCGGATCTGGAATTGCGCGGCGATGAACTGGTTCTTGTCGGTATCGACCTTGGCCAGCACCACGCCCTTGTCGGCATAATCGGCCGCCACCTTCTCCAACACCGGGGCCAGCGCCTTGCAGGGTCCGCACCATTCCGCCCAGAAATCGATGATGACGAGCTTCGTCATCGACGGCTCGACCACGTCGGTGCGGAATGCGGTCACCGCTTCCTTGTCGGCAGGCGTCATTCCCAGGCTGGCCAAATCACTGCTCCCACTGTCACTGGCCCGCTATCTGGGGCGGCGCGCGCCGTAATGGAAGGCCCGTCCCGCGAACAGGTCCCCGCAGGCGGACCGGCCATGCACAGGCCATCGCGCCGCCGCGCCCCCGCGACGGATGGACCGGCGTCGGCCGCGCCGCGTCCTCGCCATCCCCCGGGTCGGAGGGCCGTGATGGACCGAAGAGCGGGATCGGCGCGGCGGGCGGTTCGACGGGGGCGACGACGCCCGCCGCCGCGTCGGCGCAGAACAGGCCCAGTTGCGGCTGCGCCGCCGGCGGCTTGCGCGACGACCGACGCACCGGCGCGGCCCGTTCGGGTCGGACCGCCGCCCCGCCCTCCAGCGCCAGCCGCCCCGTGCCGATCGGCGCCGCGCGCACCACGCATACCCGGACGAGATCGCAGCCGCCCGCCGCCGCCAGCTGGTCCCCCAGCGTCCCCCATCGCGCGGCCATTGCCCGCAGCACCGGGGCGACGGCCTGGGACGGTTCGGGCAGGTCCACCCGCATGGCCAGGCGCCGGCCATCGCGGGTGAACAGCCCCGCCTCCCAGCACCATCCGCCCTCGCCATCCGCGATCAGCGCCTCGACCAGCTGGGCCAGCGCCGATTCGACCGCCGCCAGCACCGGCTTGGCCTGCACGATCGGCTGGTCCGGCGTTCGCTCGACCTGCCGGCCGGAGAGCGACGGCGGGGGCGGCAGCGGGGCCCGCCGGTCGGTCAGCCCCCGCACGGCCTCCTGCACCGAGCGGCCGAATTGCACCGCCTCGGGCCGCGTCGCCACGTCGCCCACGGTGCGCAGCCCCGCCGCGAGCAGGGCCTCCGTCTCCTCCGCCTCCAATTCCAGCGCCGCAACCGGCAACCGCCGCACCGCGCCCGCCTCGTCCGGCGCCGGTCCCCCGGCGAAGCGCGCCAGCGCCCGCGCCACCGCCGGGGTGCCGCCGGCGGCATGACGCACCAGCATCCCCCGTCGCGCCATCCGCGCCTCGATATCGGCGACGAGCGCGGCGTCCGTCTCCGGCGCGCCGGACAGGTCGAGCGTCAGTCCGTCAGCGGGATCGAGCCGCACCTGCGGCGTGTAGCGCGTGAATCCGCCCGCCAGCCGCTCCAGCCAGTCGCAATCGCCATGGGGATCGGCGGCCACCGTGATCAGTCCGGGCGCCGCCGCCCGCGCCGCCGCCGCCAGGTCCCCGACTGCCAGCCCCGCCCGCCGCGCCGCCGGATCGACCATCGCCAGCCGTTCCGTGCCGCCGACCGTCTCGGTCAATGCGACCGGCGCGGCGGCCTGATCGACGAACAGCTGCGGCCGCGTCTCCCGCAGTCGCTCGAACGGCAGCATCGGAAAGACCAGCGCCAGGAAGCGCCGCGCCGACCCGCCGCTCACCGGCCGCGCTCCGCCCAAGGCCGGGAAGCGGCGAGCGATGGCCCGGCTGGAGCTACCGGCAGGACGGGTGAGTCGCGCATGGACGTTCTTCTATTGTTCTGAACACCATCCGCCAAGCCGCAACTTTTTTGAAATTAACGCTTGCGCGATTCCGGACCCACCGCTAGGAGCGCCGCACACCCACCGACCACCCGGTCGGACGGACGCCAGAGCGGGCGTAGCTCAGGGGTAGAGCACAACCTTGCCAAGGTTGGGGTCGAGGGTTCGAATCCCTTCGCCCGCTCCAGTTTTTCATAAAGTCGTGTAGCAAGAGCGGTCCTTCGGGGCCGCTTTTGGCGTCTCGGTCGATGTGAAGACGCGATGTAGCACATCCCGGCATTGTGTCGGCGATGACGGCCGGGAAGGCGATCCGGCTTTCGTCCCTCGCCCGGCAGCCCCCTCCCCGCCAGCATCGGCCCGTCATACGACCGATCATCGGCCATGATTGAAGCGAACGCCGCCGTTCTGGCCGGCGACTCGCCACGCGGTCAGAAGGTCACCAGCTCGTCCCAGGGGATGATGCGGTGGAGATGCGCGACCGCCGAGCGCGGCACGCGGAAGGTGGAGGCCGGGTTGAACTGTTCGAACTCGTAATAGGAGGCGCTCTGGCGGACCAAGCGCTTGGCGATGACGGTGAAGATTCGCTCGCCATCGCCATCCGGGCGGCGCATCTGCGCGACCACATAGTCGCCGGTGCTGGGCGGGCGATTGGGGTCGACATAACCCAGCTCCCCCGGCTCATAGCGCGGCGCCATGGAGACGCCGCGGAAATACAGGGCATAGATGTCGCGCTTGTGATCGAGCGTCAGCGGGCGCCGGGCATAGTCGATCACATCGTCCATCTGCATCTCCATCGCCTCGACCTGGACCGGCTCGTCCGAGTCGGGAAGCCGGATGTCCGAACAGAGCGCCGTCCCCACGATCGGCACGTCGCGCGGCCGGTCCGGCCCGCGGAGCGCGAGGAAGGGTCGGCGATCGGGCGGCTCCTGCTCGGCGGCGCGCTGGCCCGCCTCGAACTCGGCGAAGGTCACGCCGATCGCGGCCAGCAGCTTCTCGACGGTATCATGCTGCGCCGCGCCGCGACGGCGGATGTCGCTCAGCACGTTGCGGTTGAGATTGGCGCGGACGGTCCAGGCATTGGCCGACAGGCCGACCGGCTTGATGGCCATCAGCCGGTCGTAGAGCGTCAGGGGATCAGCAGGCATGATGTCAGCACTAGCTTGCATTACTCGGGCCGTCACCGCCAAAATGAACCGATTTTCGCTTTTTAATGTCAGCGTTTGCTGATATATGGTCGTACCTTGCTGACAGCCGGCCATAAGCCGACCTTGCCGAAGGAGCGACAGGATGACCCCGATCATGGATGCGGAGGTGGCGATGGCCGCTTCCGCCGACGCAGCCGAGTGCATCGGCGACGATCCGTCTTGGGTTGAGGCGGTCGGCACCAATCATGCCGATCGCTGCATGGCGACGGAGGGGTGTCGCAACCTGCTCCGCGCCCAGCTCGAGACAGGTGCGCATTGGATCCGCGATCCCGATCAGCTCGCCGCCGCACGCGCCAGCGTGGGACTGTCGCACGATCCGGTATAGAACAAAACAAGTACGAATATCTGGCTGCGAAGGAGTGAGATCATGGCAACCGCCCTACCATCGAGTGCGCCCGGCACCGCCCCGCCGCCGCCGCGCATGGCCACCAAGGATCTGCTGACGCTGATCTGCACGATCATCGCGGCCGCCGCCGTGCTGGCCGGCGCGATCCGGGGCGACGGCCAGCGCGAACAGCGGCTGCAACAGGTCGAGACCCAGGTCCGCCAGCTCGAACAGCGCGAGGATCGCCGCCAGGACCTGCTCAACGCCATCGACGTCCGCACCGCGCGGATCGAGGCGACCTTGCAGATGATGACCAGGGGCGCAGGCAAATGAGCCAGATCCCGGCACTGCTGGTCGTGGCGTGCCTGGCCCTGCACGCCCAGCCCGCCCTGCGCCTGATCGTCGCCGCCCTGCGCCGCCGGCGACGCACCATCCGACCGGACTAAGGCCCGCCCCGGCTCCGGGGCCCCAGCGGAGATGCATATGACCCGTATCGACTGGCGCGACGCCTCGCGCTGGTGGTCCGTGCGCCTGTCGGCGTTCGGCTCACTTCTTTATGCCGCGATGCTGCTGATGCCGGAGCGGCTGCTCGACCTGTGGGCGGTGATGCCGGTCGAGCTTCGCGCGCTGCTGCCGGCGCGGGCCGGCGACTGGCTGGGCATGATCCTGTTCGCGCTGGTCGTCGTCGCACGCCTGCTGCCCCAGCCGGTACGCGACCATCGGCCGCGACCGGCGGAGCGCGGGGCCCTGTCGGCCAGGGCGGTCGGCGGCACGGCCGCGATCGCGGCCGCCCTGGCCCTGGCGATCGCCGGCCTGCGCGGGGATGAGGGCAAGCGGAACACCGGCTATGCCGATATCGCCGGCGTCGCGACGATCTGCTTCGGCCATACCGGGCCGGATGTGCGCGCCGGACAGTATCGCACCGATGCCGAATGCGAGACGCTGTTGCGGCGGGACGCCCGGGCGCATATGGCCGGTGCGCTCGCCTGTTCGCCCGAACTGGCGGAGCGGCCGAACCAGCTCGCCGCCGTGACGCGGCTGACCTTCAACATCGGCGTCGCCGGCTATTGCCGCTCCAGCATCGCCCGGCATTTCGCCGCCGGGCGCTGGCGGCAGGGCTGCGACCGGTTCCTCGCCTTCCGCTTCGCCGGCGGCCGACCGGTGCGCGGACTGCTGCTGCGCCGCCGGCGCGAGCGGACATTGTGCCTGGCCGGCCTGCCCGCCTGATCGCCCCTTTCCCGCGATCCAGAGGATTTCACGATGCGTCCCTTCGCCAGCAGCCAGACCGGCAACGACAATGGCACGGAGCGGACGCCGAGTACGCCGCTTTGAATGTCCGGGGGCGATGGTCGTCACCGAATATCGCGTGATCAGATGCGGGTCGGTCGAGCGGTGGAACCGGTCGCCCGTTGCGGCATTGTTCCCCTTGGCGACCGGCCGTGACTCGGTCGCGCGCAAAGAGGACATCCATGAGCCGAGTGAAGCTGACCCTGTTCGGGGCCAACAACCGTATTGCCGCCGACGACCGCAGCCCGCTGCCCGCGATCGAACTCGGCAACAACATCAAGCCCGATACGCTGGAGCGCCTGTCCGGCCTCACACCGGTCGAGCGCGCGCTGTTCCAGTCACTGTCGCGCAATAGCGACGCCATTGCCGTCTGACCGGCTCGGGGGCGGCCCTCAGCGCTGGCCCTCGATCAATCGCAGATAGGCGATCATCTCCCGCCGCCCGACCGGCGAAAGTTTCACAAACATGCGGCGGGCGTCGCTGGGATCGGGCACCCGCATCACCAGATCGCGCTCCTCGAGCAGGTTGATGTATCGCAGGGCCGTCGATGCGGCGACGCCGGACGCCATACAGGCGGCGGTGGTCGATACCGATCGACCCTCGGACTCGGATACCAGCAGGTCGAGCAGAAGATTCCAGGCGGGATCGGCGAACAAGTCGCTAAACGCCCGGAAATGTCGATCCCGCCACCGACGCTCATGCCACAGCCGCAAGGCCAGCATGGCGATATCGCTCGGAATAGCCGGGACTTTGTCCCGCCGGCTCATCGAAGAGCCCGAAGATCAGGGCGGATCGACATCAAATACCCTCATTCCCTCGCATCGACATGCCAAAAGACGATGCTGCCTCGTCAGCTTGTCCCGCGGCCCGATGCGTTGGATATTGTATCCATTCCGTCGTAAAATGGATATAGTTTTGCAGCCCGTCGGATTGATGATCTGCAAATTATCGGGAAATATTGCGGCGACGCGACGGGATGACTGACTTTCCGCCTCAAAACATAGGCTTGCAGCGACATATGTCCGTTATGGATTATCTTGGGAGGACGTGGCTTCGGTGGAGGAACTGACTCTCGCGGTGGTCGGACTGGACTATCCCAATGCTGATCGCGGCAGTCGCCGGTTCGAGGCGCTGCTCTGCCATCCGGGCGACCCGGTGTCGTTGCGTCCGGAACCCCGCAACCCCCATGATCCCCATGCCGTCGCGGTCTTGAGCGAACGCGGCGTCCAGATCGGCTATCTGACCGCCGAACGTGCCCCCTGGATCGGCGGCCGCTTGCGTCAGGGCGTCCCTGTCGTCGCAATGTTCCAGGGCATGGCGGGCGCCGTCGCCTATATCCGGCTGCGCTTCGGCGGCGAGGCCCCGCAGCGGCTGCCGCCGATCACGCAGACCGGCGATCCGCCTCCGGTCGCCGCGCCGGAGGCCGACGACAGCGGTTTCCACCCCGATCCCGACGGGCCCGAATGGGGCGCATGAGCGGCTTTGCCGGCTTGCGCGGACCATCGTCCCTGTAGCACCAGCGAGCGATGACCGACCCCGCCCCACCCGCCGTGCTCGGCTTCGATTTCGGCACCACCAATTCGGTCGCCGCCATCGCGCGCGGCGGCGAGTCCGCCTTGGTGCCGATCGCCGGCCCGGATGGCGCGTCCCCGGTGTTCCGTTCCGCCTTGTGCTTCTGGCAGGAGGAATCGGCGCGCGGTGGACTGGAATCGGCGGCAGGGCCATGGGCGATCGCCGAATATCTCGAGTTCCCCGAGGGAAGCCGCTTCCTCCAGTCGTTCAAGTCGGTCGCCGCCGCGCCGAGCTTCGAACATGCCACGGTGTTCGAGCGGCGCTTCCGCTTCGAGGAACTGGGCGCTCGCTTCCTCGACCACATGATCGCGCGGGCGAACGGCGCGTTCGACCAGCCGCTGGCGCGGATCGTGGTCGGACGGCCGGTCGAATGGGTCGGCCACCGCCCGGACGAGGCGCTGGCGCGCAGCCGCTACGATGCGATGTTCGCGAAATTGGCGGCGGCCGGAGCGGGCGTCGACCTCCATTATGTCTACGAACCGCTCGGCGCGGCGTTCAGCTATGCCTCCACGATCGACCGGCCGGCGACCGTGCTGGTCGCGGATTTCGGCGGCGGCACCAGCGACTTCTCCGTGGTGCGGATCGAGGCGCCGGGCGCGGCGCGGCGCTGCGTGCCGCTGGGCCATGCCGGCGTCGGCATCGCCGGCGACCGCTTCGACTATCGCCTGGTCGATCATCTGGTCATGCCGCTGCTCGGCAAGGGCGGCCGCTACCGCTCGTTCGACAAGGTGCTGGAAATCCCGGCCGGCTATTTCAGTGATTTCGGCGACTGGTCGCGACTCGCGCTGATGCGCAACCGCCGCACGCTCGCCGATCTGGAGAAGCTGCGCCGCGCCGCGCTCGATCCGGAAGCGATCGCACGGATGATCGCGGTGATCGAGCAGGAACAGGGCTATCGCCTGTACGACGCGGTGGGCCGAGTGAAACGCGACCTGTCGGCCTCCGAGCAGGCGCGGTTCGTCTTCGACGGCGGTGGCCTGCGGATCGAGGCGGAGGTGCATCGCCGCGACTTCGAGAATTGGATCGCCCCCGACATCGCCCGGATCGAACAGGCGGTCGATCGCGCGCTCGCGGCGGCCGGCATCGATCCCGCCGCGATCGACCGCGTCTTCCTGACCGGCGGCACCTCGCTGACGCCGCGCATCCACCGCCTGTTCGTCGAGCGCTTCGGCGAGGAGCGGCTGGCGACCGGCGATGCCCTCACCTCCATCGCCCATGGTCTGGCGCTGATCGGCGAGTCGCCCGACATCGCCACCTGGGCCACGACACCGGGATGACGATTGCAGTCGCTGCATTCCCTATTCGTCAACTTGCACTTAACATAGGCTGCGCTGCCGCCCATAGGGAGCAGGCCTTTCAGGCATCCTCTCCTAAAAGCTTATCAGGCCGGTCTCGTACCGGCCTTTTTTTCGCCCGGCGTGGTTCAACCCATGTGCCGCTTGTCGAGCTTGCGGGCCAGGGTGCGGCGATGCATCCCCAGCCGTCGGGCAGCCTCGGAGATGTTGAACTCGCTATCCGCCAGCGTCTGGTGGATATGCTCCCATTCCAGCGTCTTGATGCTGGTCGGGGCGGCCGCCAGATCGACCTCCGCATCCCCGTCCACCTTGGCGAAGGCGGCTTCGATATCGTCGGTATTGGCGGGCTTGGTCAGGTAGTTGGTCGCGCCCAGCTTGATCGCCTCGACCGCCGTGGCGATGCTGGCGAAGCCGGTCAGCACGACGATCCGCATCGCCATGTCGACCCGGTGCAGCGCCTCGATGCACGACAGGCCCGACGCGCCCGCCAGCCGCAGGTCGACCACCGCGAAGCCGGGACGGAACGTCCCCGCCACCGATTCGAGCTGGTCCGGCCCGCTCAGCACCTGCACCGCATAGCCGCGCCGCTCGAACGAGCGGGCCAGGGTGCGCGCGAAGACGGCGTCATCCTCCACGATCAGCAGCCGCCGCTGCTCCGTTCCGGTCTCGCTCATGAAGTCTCTCCCTCCGCCGCCAGCGCCGCCAGCGGCACGCGCATCGTGATCCCCGCCCCCTGCCCCGGCAGGTTCATGGCGCGCAGCGTCCCGCCCAGCGTCCGCAGCACATTGTTCGACAGGAACAGCCCCAGCCCCGATCCGGGTCGCGCCTTGCTGCTCTGATAGGGTTTGCCGACATGCGCCAGGATATGGTCGGGAAAGCCATGGCCGTCGTCCTCGATGCGCAGCACCAGGTCCGCGCCCTCGCGATCGACGGTCAGCGCGATGCGGCTGGCCCCCGCCTCGACCGCATTGTCCAGCGTGTTGGTCAGCGCCTGGCCCAGTGCGCGATCGGCGATGATCGCCCAGTCGGCGACCTGGCCATAATCGACCGTGACCAGATCGGGATGGATGCGGCTCCACGCCAGCAGCAGCATGTCGACGAAGCGGCGCAAGGTGGTGCGCGCCGGCGCCTCGCCGGTCACCTCGCCGGCGGCGAACAGCACGCCGCTGACGATGTCCTTGCACCGCATCACCTCGGCGCGCATGTCCGCCACCTCGGCGGCGAGGTGCGGCGAGCGGGCGATGGCCGGCTCGTTCTTCCAGTCGCTGAGGATCACCGCCAGCGAGGCGAGCGGCGTGCCCAGTTCGTGCGCCGCGCCGCTGGCGAGCAGGCCGATGCGGACGATATGCTCCTCCTCCGCCGCCCGCTGGCGCAGTTCCGCCAGATGCGAATCCCGCTCGCGCAGGTTGCGGGTGACGCGGGTGACGAACAGCACGATCAGCACCGCGGTCAGCGTGAAGTTGAACCAGCTGCCCAGCACATAGGCGGGCGATGGCGAATGCGCGATCAGCGCCGGCAGGGGCAGCGGCCGGTGAGTCACCGCCAGCCCGGCGAACAACCCGCTGGTCAGCGCCACCATCGCCCAGCTCGACCAGGTCTCCAGCAGGATCGCGCCCAGCACGACCTGAAGCAGGAACAGCGAGGCGAAGGGATTGGTCGCCCCGCCGCTCAGGAACAGCTGGATGGTCAGGCAGGTGACGTCGACGATCAGGCTGGCGACCAGGTGCAGGTTGGTGATCGGCCAGCGCTTGGGTATCGCCAGGGTCAGCAGGTTGAGCACCACCAGCAGCCCCAGCGCCGCCAGCATCGGGGCCAGCGGCAGGTGGATGTCGAGCCCGTAATGCACGCCCAGGATCGTCGCGAGCTGCCCGCCGACCGCCAGCCAGCGCAACTGCACCAGCAGGCGCAGGTTGCGCCGGCCCGCTTCGGTGACCGTCGGCGGCTCCGCTCCGCTGGGCTGGGTGGTCAGCATGGGGGGACTGTAGGACTTTCGGGCGCGGAAGGAAGGCGTCGTGACACGCCCCCCACTTGTCCCGCCCGCACGGCCCGACGATAAGGCCGGTATGAATCAGCGATCGCCCTGCCGACAGACCGGATGACCGCCGGACCGCGCAGCATTGCCGGTATCGATCCAGCCCGCCGGGCGCTGCTCGACGCCGGCAGGGTCGAGTCGACGACGCTGACGGAGGGGCTGGCCATCGACTTCGCCACGCTGATGCGCAGCGCCCTGCCCGATCTCGGCGAAACCGCGTGCGCGACCCTGCGCCAGGCGGCGGGCATGGGCATCGTGAAGCGCATGGCGCTGGCGGCACGGCTGATCCTCGATCGCCATGGTCCCGACCATGTGGCGGCGCTGTACGACCATCCCTCGGACACGGTGCGCGGCTGGGCCTGCTTCGCCATCGGTGCCGTGCCCGGCCTGTCGCTGGATGCGCGGTTGGCGCGCATCCGCCCGCTCGCCGACGATTCCCATTTCGGGGTGCGCGAATGGGCGTGGATCGCGGTACGGCCGGCCATCGCCGACGAACTCGAGATGGCGATTTCGGCCTTGGCCCGCTGGACGGCCGATCCCTCCGAGCGGATCCGTCGCTTCGCCAGCGAGGCGACGCGGCCGCGCGGTGTCTGGTGCGCGCATCTCCGCCCGCTTCGCGACCGCCCCGAACTCGGCCTGCCGATCCTGAAGCCGTTGCGCGCCGACCCTGCCTGCTACGTGCAGGACTCGGTCGGCAACTGGTTGAACGATGCGGGCAAGGACCGGCCGGACTGGGTGCGATCCCTTTGCGCCCGCTGGTCGGCGAACGGTCCGACGCCGGAGACGACCCGGATCGTCAGGCGTGGGCTACGCTCGCTCAGCGCCTGACCGGGCAGCCATTCGCCGGGCCGTCGACCGGATCGAGACCACAGAGGAAGGCGATCACGTCCGCCCGGTCGAGCGGGTCGCGGAGCCCCGGATCGGGCATGGACGTACCGGGCACCACCGCCTGCGGCCCAGCCAGCCAGCGATCCAGCCGCGCCGCCGTCCACTGGCCCGACGCGGTGCGGAGCGCATAGCTGTAGGAGAAGCTCGGGCTCACCCGCCCCAACGGCCGGCCGAGGACGCCATGGAGATTGGGTCCGTTGCGATCGGGCGCGCCGGTGCGGGCGGCATGGCAGGAGGCGCAGCGGTGGAACAGGCGTTCGCCGCTCGCCGGGTCGCTGACCCGCAACCAGTCGGCCGGGCGGGGATCGGCGCCGGCCGCCGCGATGCGTCGCTCGCGGTCCGCGTCGCCGCGACCACAGGCGCTCACCAGCCCGAGCCCCAGCAGCGCGAGCGCCCCGGCCGTCCCCAGACCGGCCCGCCTCATCCCCGGCGCAGCGCGCGCCAGCCCATGAACGCGACCAGCGCGGCAAGGCCGAACCAAGTCAGCGCATAGGACAGGTGGTTGTTGGGGAAGCGCACCACGGTCAGCCCGCCCTGCGGCCATTGGCCCGGCGGCGCGACGCGATCGGCATCGATGAAATAGGGGGCGACGGTGCCGAGCCCGCGCTTCGCGGCGATCGCGGCGACGTCACGCGAATACCAGCGGTCACTGGCGGGGACGTTGCTGCGCAGGAAGCCGCCCTCGGGCTCGGTCAACCGCAACAGGCCGACGACCTGGGTCGTGTCGGCCAGCGGCGGCGCGGGTCTGGCGCCGGTCGGCACGAAGCCGCGATTGACCAGCAGCGTGTAGCCAGCCTCGCTTCGAAAGGGGGTCAGGACCCAGAAACCGGGGCCATAATCGGTCACCGCCTGGGTCAGCGTATCCGCGCCGGCCCGGTAGCGGCCGGTGACGCGGAGGCGGCGATAGGCGTCGGCCGGAGCGACCCTGCGCCATTCGGCCGGCCCCGGGGCCGGCACCGGCGCGGCCGCCAGCCGCGCACTCGTCTGGGCGATCAGCGCCCGTTTCCAGGCCAGCCGCTCGACCTGCCACACGCCCAGCCCGACCAGCAGCAGGACCGCCGCGACGATCGCGACGATCAGCCCCGGCCGGGCGCGGGCGCTGCTCACATCCCGCCGCCGACATCCCCGGACGCGGACATGGCGCCGGACATGGCGCCCGTGCCGGGCATCATGTTCTGGTTCATATGGTACATGACCCACAGCGAACCGGTCAGCGCGATCACCACGACGATCAGCGTGAAGATCAGCGCCATCAGCGTCCAGCCATTCTCCGACTTGGAGTTCATGTGCAGGAAATAGACCATGTGGACGACGATCTGCACCAGCGCGAACGCCATGACGATGCCGGCGGTGACCCGCGTATCGGCAAAGGCGTCGGTCATCACCAGCGCGAAGGGGATCGCGGTCAGCACCACCGACAGCAGGAAACCGGTCATGTAGCTCTTGCGGCTGCCATGCGCATGGCCGTCGCCATGGTCGTGACCGTGGTGATCCCCGTGATGGCCATGGGCGTCATGGCCGTGCGTGGAGACATGGGGTTCGGCGCTCATCGCAGCACTCCGAGCAGGTAGACGAAGGTGAAGACGCCGATCCAGATGACGTCCAGGAAGTGCCAGAACAGCGACAGGCACTGCAGGCGGCGCTTGTTGTCGGGGATCAGACCCTTGCGGCCGACCTGCACCATCAGCGTCACCAGCCAGATGATGCCGAAGGTGACGTGCAGGCCGTGCGTGCCGACCAGCGTGAAGAAGGCCGACAGGAAGGCCGAACGCCACGGACCCGCGCCCTCATGGATGAGGTTCGAGAATTCGTAGAGCTCGATGCCCAGGAAGGCGAGGCCGAACAGGCCGGTGACCGCGAGCCAGGCCTGGGTCGCGCCCTTGCGGTTCTCGTCCATCGCGATCATCGCGAAGCCGTAGGTGATCGACGAGAAGAGCAGCATCGCGGTGTTGACCGCGACCAACGGCAGTTCGAACAGCTCGCGCTGGTCGGGACCGCCGGCATAGCTGCCGCCATAGACGCCGTAGGCCGCGAACAGCATGGCGAAGATCAGGCAGTCGCTCATCAGGTAGAGCCAGAAGCCCAGCATGGTGCTGCCTCCCGCCTCGTGGTGATGCTCGTCCGTCTCGTAGAAGATCGGCGCCTCGGCGCCGGGCGGGATGGTTGCGCTGCTCATGCCTTACGCTCCCGCCGCCAGCGCCTTGGTGCGCGCATTCTCGGTCTCGATCACTTCTTCCACCGGGATGTAATAGTCGCGGTCATAGTTGAACGTATGGCCGATCGCGACCGCCAGCAGTCCGACGAAGCTCAGCGCCGCCAGCCACCAGATGTACCAGATCATCGCCAGGCCGAACACGGTCGCGCAACCCGCCAGGATGACGCCCGCGCCGGTGTAGCGCGGCATGTGGATGGCCCGGAAGCCCTCGGTCGGACGCTCGGCCCCCCGCGCCTTCATGTCGTACCAGGCGTCCAGGTCGTGGACGACGGGCGTGAAGGCGAAGTTATAGTCGGGCGGCGGCGACGAGGTCGCCCATTCCAGCGTCCGGCCACCCCAGGGATCGCCGGTCGTGTCGCGCAGCGCCTCGCGATTGCGGAAGCTGACCCAAAACTGCACCAGCATGGCGCCGATCCCGGCCGCGATCATCAGCGCGCCGAGCGCGGCGATGATGAACCAGATCTGCAGCGACGGATCGTCGAAGTGGCGCAGGCGACGCGTCACGCCCATCAGGCCGAGCACGTAGAGCGGCATGAAGGCGACGTAGAAGCCCAGCGTCCAGCACCAGAAGCTGACCGTGCCCCAGAACTTGTCCAGCTTGAAGCCGAACGCCTTGGGGAACCAGTAGTTGATCGCCGCGAAGGTGCCGAACACCACGCCGCCGATGATCACGTTATGGAAGTGCGCGATCAGGAACAGCGAGTTGTGCAGCACGAAGTCCGCCGGCGGCACCGCCAGCAGCACGCCCGTCATGCCGCCGATCACGAAGGTGATCATGAACGCGATCGTCCACATCATCGGCAGCTCGAAGCGGATCCGCCCCTTGTACATGGTGAACAGCCAGTTGAAGATCTTCGCGCCCGTCGGGATCGAGATGATCATCGTGGTGATGCCGAAGAACGAGTTGACGCTCGCGCCCGACCCCATGGTGAAGAAGTGGTGCAGCCAGACCAGATAGGCCAGGATGGTGATGACCAGGATGGCGTAGACCATCGAGGTGTAGCCGAAGATGCGCTTGGACGAGAAGGTCGAGGTGATTTCCGAGAACACGCCGAACAGCGGCAGGATCAGGATGTACACCTCCGGGTGGCCCCAGATCCAGATCATGTTCACGTACATCATCGGGTTGCCCCCGCCGGTGTTCGTGAAGAAGTTGGTGCCGATGTAGCGGTCGAGCGACAGCATCGCCAGCACCGCGGTCAGGATCGGGAAGGCGGCGACGATCAGGGTGTTGGTCGCCAGCGCGGTCCACACGAAGACCGGCATCTTCATCAGCGTCATGCCCGGCGCGCGCATCTTGATGATGGTCGCGAGCAGGTTGACGCCCGACAGCAGCGTGCCGACGCCGGCGATCTGGAGCGCCCAGATATAATAGTCGACGCCCACGTCCGGCGAATAATCCAGCCCGGACAGCGGCGCCATCGCCAGCCAGCCGGTGCGGGCGAACTCGCCGACGAACAGGCTGGCCATGACGATCACCGCGCCCGACACGGTCATCCAGAAGCTGAAATTGTTCAGGAACGGGAAGCTGACGTCGCGCGCGCCGATCTGGAGCGGCACGACATAGTTCATCAGCCCGGTGACGAAGGGCATCGCCACGAAGAAGATCATGATGACGCCGTGCGCCGTGAACACCTGGTCGTAATGGTGCGCGGGCAGGAAGCCCTCGTTCGCGCCGAAGGCCATGGCCTGCTGCGCACGCATCATCAGCGCGTCGGCGAAGCCGCGCAGCAGCATGATGATCCCCAGGATCATGTACATGATGCCGATGCGCTTATGGTCGACGGTGGTGAACCACTCCTTCCAGAGATAGCCCCACAGCTTGAAATAGGTCAGCGCCCCCAGCACCACCGCGCCGCCAAAGGCGACCGCGGCGAAGGTGCCGACCAGGATCGGCTCGTGGATGGGGAAACTGTCGAGCGTCAGCCGCCCGAAGATCGTCTTGAGCAAGGTTTCGGACATGATGTCTCTCAGGCCCCCGCAGCGGCGGAGGAACGGCCGGGGACGCCCGGCAGCGTGGAATGGTCGATCGCGGAGAAGCTGCGATTTTTCTCACCGCCGCGATCCTGCGACCCGGCCGGCGTCTCGATCGGCGCACCGCGATTCTCGCCGCCCTTCTTGTCCTCGGGCGCCTTGAACAGCGCGCCGTCGGGCTTGTCGACGGGCGGACGGTTGCTGACCGGGGCATGGGCGCCGCGGTTCATGTCCTTGGCCATGGCATCCTGCATGCAGGGGGTGCCCGGCTTCACACACATGCCCAGGATCTTGTCCCACAGGCCCGGCTGCACCGCGTTGAAGCCCATCGCCGGGACGCGCTCGCTGGGCTTCTCCAGCTCCAGATAGCGCTCGGTGGACAGGCGATCCGGCTGGCGGCGGATCGATTCGACCCACTCACCGAACTGCGCCTCGCTCACCGAACGGGTCGGGAAGTTCATGTAGGAGAAGCCGGCGCCGCTGTAATTGGCGGACTTGCCCTCGAACGTGCCGGTCTTGTTCAGCACCGCGTGGAGCTGCGTCTCCATGCCCGGCATGGTGTAGATCATGCCGGCCATGGCGGGGACGTAGAAGGTGTTCATCACCGACGAGGAGGTCATCTTGAACTGGACCGGCCGGTTGACCGGCACCACCAGCTGGTTGACCGTGGCGATGCCCTGTTCCGGATAGAGGAACAGCCACTTCCAGTCCATCGACACGACCTCGACCACCAGCGGCTTGGTCGCGGGCGTCACCGGCTCGCCCGGCGCGACGCGGGTCAGCGGGCGATAGGGATCGAGCGTGTGCGTCGCCAGCCAGGTCAGCGCGCCGAGCGCGATGACGATCAGCAGCGGCATCGCCCAGATCACCAGCTCCAAACCGGTCGAATGGTCCCAGTCGGGTCGATATTCGGCCTCCGTGTTGCTGGCGCGGTATTTCCACGCGAACAGCACGGTGAGCGCGATCACCGGGATGATGATGATCAGCATCAGCCCGGTCGACCACAGGATCAGGTCGGCCTGTTGACGCGCGACATCGCCGGCGGGGTTCATGACCACCATGTCGCAGCCGCCCAACAGGGCGGGTGCGGCCAGCGCAGCAGCCCGGAGGCCGCGGGAGCAAGAGAGGGATCGGGACATATTGGTGTGGCGGCTACTCCCGATTGTGCATCTGCGAAATAGGACAATTTGTCCTATCCCGCATTGCGGCATGGCCCGCTAAGCCTCTCTCCAAATATTTGGAGTAGCTTCAGGCCATGGCTGAGACCGCCGCCTCTTCCACGCCCACATCGCAGGGCATCGAGCGCGATGCCCGTGCGATGTACGCGGAAGGCCATCATGACGTGCACCCCGGCGAGATCGCGATCGGCGTGATCATCGGGCGCACGTCCGAATTCTTCGACTTCTTCGTCTATGCCATCGCCTCGGTGCTGGTGTTCCCGCAGATCGTCTTTCCCTTCGTCGACCGGGTGACGGGCACGCTCCTGTCCTTCACGCTCTTCCCCCTCGCCTTCCTGGCGCGGCCGCTGGGGACGCAGATCTTCATGGCGATCGACCGTCGCCATGGCCGCGGCACCAAGCTGACGATCGCCCTGTTCCTGCTCGGCACCTCGACCGTGTCGCTCGCCTTCCTGCCCGGTTACGAGCAGGTCGGCATGGCCTCGGCCATCCTGCTCGGCCTGTTCCGCGTCGGCCAGGGCATCGCGCTCGGCGGGGCCTGGGACGGTCTCGCCTCGCTGCTCGCGCTCAACGCGCCGGAGGGCAAGCGCGGCTGGTATGCGATGGTCCCGCAGCTCGGCGCGCCGCTCGGCCTGATCGTGGCGAGCGGACTGTTCGCCTTCTTCTCCGGACTGCTGTCGCCGGGCGACTTCCTGTCCTGGGGCTGGCGCTATCCCTTCTTCGTGGCGTTCGCGCTCAACGTGGTGGCGCTGTTCGCCCGCCTGCGCATCGTCGTGACGCCGGAATATACCGAGCTGTTCGACACCCGCGAACTGACCGCCTCGCCGGTCGGCGCGACGATCCGCGCGCAGTGGCGCAACATCGTGATCGGCGCCTTCGCCCCGCTCGCCAGCTTCGCGCTGTTCCACATGGTCACGGTGTTCCCGCTGTCCTGGGTCATGCTGTTCACCGACCAGAGCATCACCCGCTTCCTGCTGATCGAGATGATCGGCGCGGTGTTCGGCGTCGGTGCGATCGTCGTGTCGGGCATGTTGGCGGACCGGATCGGTCGCCGCTCGCTGCTCGGCTATACCGCCGTCGCGATCGCCGCGTTCAGCGGTTTCGCGCCGCAGCTGCTCAATGGCGGCGACGTGGGCGAGCTGGCCTTCATGATCGGCGGCTTCATCCTGCTCGGCCTGTCCTTCGGCCAGTCGTCGGGCGCGGTGACCAACAATTTCCCGAAGCGTGCCCGCTACACTGGCGCGGCGCTCACCTCGGACCTGGCCTGGCTGTTCGGCGCCGGCTTCGCCCCGCTGGCGGCGCTGGTGCTGGCGCAGAATTTCGGCCTGCTCGCTGCCGGTGGCTATCTGCTGTCGGGCGCGATCGGCACGCTGGCGGCGCTGTACCTGAACAAGGAACTCGGCAAGCGGATGGGCTGATCCCCTGGCGTGCCGGTGCGGACAGTCCGTATTGGCACGCCGAATCACGAAAAAGGGCCAGCGCGACGATCGTGTCGCGCTGGCCCTTTTGCTATCCGGACAGGCTGTTCGGCGAAGCGATCAGCGCGCCGTGCCGAAGGGAATGGCCGACACCCGCACCGGCTGCCGGTTGATCTTGCGCGCCAGCGCCACCGGATCGGTCAGCGTCAGCCGACCCGTCTTCCAGGTCAAATCGCCTTCGCGGCGGAACAGCTGGATCATGCGATTGACGTGGACCGAGGTCAGGCCCAGCGCATCGGCGATCATTTCCTGCGTCAGCGGCAACGCGAAGCTGTTGCCGCTTTCCAGTCCCGCCATCCGCAGGCGTTCGAGCAATTCCAGGAACAGGTCGCCGATCCGCTCCTGCGCATTGAGCCGGCCGAGCCGGGTGATGTTGGCGAGCAGATAGGCTTCGTCCAATGCCCGGCTGAGCGCATAGGCCTCGGCCAGCGCCGGAGACTTGTCGCGGAGTGGCGCCGAGCAGATCTCGACCGGCGTCAGTGCGATCACCGTCGCCGTCGCCACGGGCCGCGACTGTTGCCCGAGCCCGACGACATCGCCCGGCAACAGGAAGCTGAGGAACTGGCGGCGACCATCGGCCAGGAAGCGCACGCGCGCCGCCCAGCCGCTGAGGATGAGCAGCGGCTCGACGATCTCATGACCTTCGCCGATCAACTCGCGGCGCGGCTTGATCGGGCGCGCGGTCGTCAAGGCGTCGGTCAGCGCAAAGGTCGCGTCGTCGTCGAGCGGCACCAGCGTGTTCAGCCGGCGTACCGCCGCGCCAGGATCGCGAAAAGCTCTGATTGCACGTATCACAATGCCACCTCCGGGCAGATAAGATCGCGCAAGCTGTTCAGCACGATCTCCATGGTAAAGGGCTTGGCCAGGCGTGGTCGGTTGCGATATCCATCCGGCAGGGTGGTCCCGTCATAGCCCGTCAGAAATGTATAAGGCACGCCTCGTTCGTCCAGCTTGTCCGCGATCGGGAATGAGGTCACACCCTCCAGATTCACATCGATCAACGCGGCATCGATCGGATCGTTGCTCACCGCGGCCAAGCCTTGGGGCACGGTGTTGAACGGTCCGACGACGACCGCCCCCTCGCGGAGCAGGGCGCGTTTCAGGTCCGAGGCGATGTAATATTCGTCCTCGATCACGAGGATGCGCTTGCCATTCAGCATCACGACCACCCCCCTTGTCCATAGCGCACGGCATCGTCATCGACGGGCGACAGAGGAACTGCGATCGTGCAGCGTACGCCGCCACGTTCGAACAGCAACTCCGTATCAGCCCTTAGCCGATAGGGTAGCGCTTCCTCGATCAGTTCTCGCCCGAAACCATAGCGGCTGGGTCGCAGGTCGATCGCCGGAATGCCGGATTCTGTCCAGCTCAGTAGCAGCTTCTTGCCTCCCCTATGATCCGCATCAACCTGCCAAGTGATGGCAAGCTTGCCGGACTTCACTTTTAACGCGCCAAATTTGATCGCGTTTACAGTCAGTTCATGAAATGTTAAAGCCAAATTCTCGGCTATGTCCAGTGGCATCCCCACGTCGGGGCCCTCGATCCGGACAGATGGCCCGTCGGAAACGCCGACGCTCAGCAATTCCTCGCGAACGAGATTCTGAAGATCGACCAACTGTTCCGGGTGGTGTGAGATACCGGCATGAGTCCGGGCCAATGCATCCAGTCGACCACGGAAATGATCGTTGATGTCGTCTATGTCATAACCCGAGTCGATCGTCCGCTCGAACACCGACCGGGTCACCGTCAGCAGGTTACGAACCCGGTGCTGCAACTCGGCGAGCAGAAACCCCTGCCGGTCCTTCAGCGTCCGCAGTTCATGGATGTCGGTTGCCGAACCGTACCAGCCGGTAACCTGTCCATCCTTGTCGCGCGCCGGAACCGACCGCGCCAGGAACCAGCGATAGCTGCCATCGCGCATCCGGTAGCGGATCTGTCGTTCGACTGGCGCATGGAAGTCGTCGGCGCGCTTGACGATGTCCAGTTCGATATGCCGATCGTCGGGATGGACATAGCGTATCCATCCACCATTCTGCCCGTCATAATAGGACTGGCCAGTCAGCCGCTCCCATTGGCGATTATCGACGAAGTTGATTCCGTCGCTGTCGGCATGCCACAACAGACTTGGCAGCAATTCGGTGGTACGGCGAAATCGGTCGCTGGTTTCCTGCAGGGTGGCTTCGGCGCGGGCGCGGGCCACCGCCAGTTTGCAGCGGTCGCCGACTTCCTCCAGGAACTTGACCTCGGCGCAGCTCCAATGCCGCTTCGACCCGGTGCCGATGAACAGGCAGCCGACGACCCGGTCCCGGCTGAGGAGCGGCACGGCGCATAATGCACCGATCCCGATCGAGCCGAGATAGTCTCGTGCCGGATTGGTGCCACAATCGTCCAAGGCGATCGTCTGCCCTTTTCGGATCGGGTCGAGCAATCCGTTGGGACAATGGCTCGCCGGAATCGCCAGTCGACGCACTTCGCTCGGATGATCCGGATTGATCGCCTCGATTTCCAGCGTATTCTTGCTCGCATTGAAGTAGATGAATCCGCATCGTTCCACGTCCAGCCATTTGACCAGCTTCCGGATCGTGTGCTGCTGGATGGCCAGCGGATCGGCCATGCCACGCCATTGCTGGCTGAGCCGACGCAGACGCTGGTCATCACGATGCTGGTTTTCGATCCGCTGCAAGACCTGCCGGATATGAACGAACTCCCCCGCCATCCAGCCGAGCAGATCGAGCAGACGCAGCGTGAAACTGTCCAGCGACCGTGCTTCACGAAAGTGGACGGTCAGCACACCCAGGAAGTGACGCTCCGGACCGATCAGCGGGATCGACACCATCGCCGCTACCCCTGCATCCTGCATCATCGTGCGAACGACTTCGGGCAGATTGGATCGTGCGACATCCGTCAGGACAACGCGCTGGCGCTTCGTCCTCAACCGATCGAGCACTGGGCTTGGAATTCTCAGGTCATGCTCGCAATAGGTGCGCGTATAGTCACTCTCGTCGGTGAAACCGTGAAGCGCGACCAGGCTGATCCACCGGTCATCGGCGTCGACCAAGTGAACACCGCCCCGATCGGTGTCCGCGAAAGAGGTGGCGAGATATAGCACCTCGCTCATCGCCTCGTTCACATCCTTCGCTTCACGCAAGCGAAGATGGAGATCATGCAACAGGGTGAGCGCCGATCGGTCATCGATCCGGCGATCGATCGGTAGCGTGACCGGATCGTCGCTCGACAGACCGTTCCGGTCCATCGGCTGCAACCGGATCACGAAACCGGCGATCTGTCCCAAGTCATCTTCGACCGGGCGGATCGTCACCTGGGTCAATGCCCGGCTGAAACTCGGCGGCAGGGTCAGCGCTAGTTGCGGTCCCCAGGCATCGGCGGCGCGATCCAGGGCCTGTTGGAACATAGGCCAGCAGGTCGACCAGGCCTCTGCCGCCCTGGACCCGAGGTCCATCGCGACCCCCGCCGCCGCGAGATGATCGGCAAAGCCGTCATTCCAGACCTGTCGGCAATGAGGCCCCCACCAGAGCGCCATCGGCTCGGGCGCGGTCAGGATCAGCCGCAACACCGATTGCAGGGAGCGCGGCCATCCGGCGAGTGGGCCCATATCGGTCTGACACCAGGAATGTCGGCGAATTGCCCGTGCCATCTCACCGTCACCACCCAGCCAACAGGGTGGCGTGTCCGATCCGATATCGACTAGATCATCACCCCAAGCCGTGATGCTGCACACTGGTCAGATCCCTTCCCCGGTCAGGCGCTGGCAGAGCATGTCCAGCTGATCGAGCGTCGAATAGCTCAGAGACAGCGTACCGCCCTTGGGCCCATACGCGATCTGGACCGAAACGCCGAGCAGATCGGCCAGTTGCGTTTGCAGCGCGACGATGTCCGCATCGGGCAGAGCCGGTGCGGCCTTTTCCGATGGTTCCGATTTGCGCGGCTTCTTGTCGCGGGTCAGCTTCTCGGTATCGCGCACCGACAGGCCGCGCACCACCACCTGCTCCGCCAGCCGCTCGACATCGGGCGCGCCGAGCAAGGCGCGGGCATGGCCCATCGTCAGCGTACCGTCGACGACCCTGGCCTGCACCTGGTCGGGCAGTTCGAGCAGTCGCAACAGATTGGCGACGTGGCTGCGCGACTTGTGAACGATCTTCGCCAGCGCATCCTGGGTATGACCATATTCACCGGCCAGCCGCTGATAGGCCTGCGCCTCTTCGATGGCGTTCAGGTCCTGGCGCTGGATATTCTCGACAAGGGCGATCTCCATCGTTTCGAGATCGTCGAAGTCGCGCACCACCACCGGCACTTCGTGCAAGCGGGCGCGCTGCGCCGCGCGCCACCGCCGCTCGCCGGCGACGATCTGGAACTGATGCCCGTGCGGCCGGACCACGATCGGCTGGATGACGCCGCGCGCCGCGATCGATGCGGCGAGTTCCTCCAGCAACGCATCGTCGAAGCGACGGCGCGGCTGCTGCGGATGCGGGGCCAGGGCGCTGATCGGCAGCGTGCGTATGCCGTTGTTCTTTTCGGACGCATCGTCCGATACCGGCACCTCGCGGGCCATCTCGCCCAGCAGGGCGTCGAGACCCCGGCCGAGGCCGGCGCGGGATCGGCGGGGGGACGCCTCGCTCATGCCGCGGCCGCCTTGCTCGGCAAGCGCACGATGATCTCGCGCGCCAGGGCGATATAGGCTTCCGAGCCGGAACAGCGATGATCGTAGATGAGCGCCGGCAAGCCATGGCTCGGCGCTTCGGAAAGACGGACGTTACGCGGAATCACGGTATCGAACACCACCTTGCCCAACACGGCGCGCACATCGGCGGAGACCTGCTCGGTCAGCCGGTTGCGCCGATCATACATGGTGAGCGCTACACCCAGGATCGACAATCCCGGGTTAAAGCGCTGACGAATGCGCTCGACGGTCGTCAGCAATTGCGACAGCCCCTCCAGCGCGAAGAACTCGCATTGGAGTGGAACGAACAAGGTGTCCGACGCGACCATCGCGTTCATCGTCAACAGACCTAGCGAGGGCGGGCAGTCGATCAGCACAATGTCCCAGGGGGTCGTGCTGCGCCGCAAGGCTTCGTCCAGACGATGGGTCCGGGCATCCATCTCGACCAACTCGATCTCGGCGCCCGAGAGGTCGACGGTCGCGGGAACCAGATCGAGCCTGGGCACCTTCGTCGTCATGACCGCCTTGTCGAGCGTCATGTTGCCGATCAGCACGTCGTAGCTGGAATTGACCCGCTGGGAATGTCCGACGCCCAGACCGGTCGAGGCATTGCCCTGCGGATCGAGATCGATCAGCAGCACATGCTGCCCCGTCGCCGACAGGGCGGTGGCAAGGTTGATCGCACTGGTGGTCTTGCCCACCCCACCCTTCTGGTTGGCGACTGCAACAACGATCATCGCTTGGCTCCATCGGCTATCACGATCGACGAGTCCGCTGCGGTCAGGGATTGTTCCACGTGGAACGTCAGCCCATATCGCCGGTCGAGGCCGCGCAGTTCTTTCGGATCGACAGCGCCGCGAGGCAGCAACCATCGTGTCTCCGCTGTGGCGCAAGCCGCCGCCGACTGCAAAAGCTTTTCGATCGACGCCACCGCCCGGGCCGTAATGATGTGGGACGGTCGGGCGATCTGCTCCACCTTGGCGCACGCAATCTCGACATGGCCGAGCCCGAGCGCATCGGCACAGGCTTGCAGGAAATCGACCCGACGCCGGCGCGGCTCGACCAGCAGGAAGCGGGCGTCGATCGCCATGGCCAGCACCAGTCCTGGGAAACCGGCCCCTGTGCCGATATCGAGCCACTGCTCCGCCGGCGCGCCCGCAAGCAATCCGAGTTGCAGCGAGTCGACCAGATGCCGGCTCCACACGATCTCCAATGTGGAGGGGGCGATCAGATTCTGGCGCTGCATTTCCTCCGCCAGCATCGTGACGAAGCGGGTCAGGCGGTCGACCGCCGGCGATCCGAAATGCCTATCCACCCAGGCCCGAGCATCATCTTCGGTCATGCGGCATACCGTTTGGCGTGAAGGAGAACGGCGGACAGCGCGGCCGGGGTGATCCCCCGTATCCGGGCAGCCGCGGCGAGTGAGATCGGCCGACTGGCATCGAGCCGTGCGACCATTTCGTTGGAGAGACCGGCGATGGCGGCATAGTCGATATCCGCCGGTAAGGGGATGGCTTCCTCCGATCGGAGCGTCGCCACCTCCTGCGCCTGTCGTTCGAGATAGGGTGCGTAGCGGGCATCCTCCGCCACCTCCCGGATCACGGTCGGGTCGATATCGGCCAGGGCCTCGGGCGCGATTCGGTCGAGATCGATGCCGTCGAAGCGCAGCCATTCCCAGATGCTGCGGCGCGCGCCATCCTGGCTGACCCGTCCGCCCATGACCTGAATATCGCTCGCGGTCAGCGACCGGTCGAGCCGCTGGCGCAGCGTCGCCCGTTGATCGTCGGAGCGCGCCTGATGGGCCAGCCGCTCCGCCGATACGCAACCCGCCTCCTGCGCCACCGACGCCAATCGGGTCTCGGCATTGTCGGCCCGCAGCGAGAGTCGGAACTCGGCGCGGGCGGTCAGCATCCGATAGGGCTCGGTGACGCCTTGCAGCACGAGGTCATCGATCATCACGCCGATATAGCTCGACGCCCGGTCGAGGATAACGGGTGCGAGATCGCAAGCATGGGCCGCCGCGTTGAGACCGGCGACCAGTCCCTGCCCCGCCGCCTCTTCATAGCCGGTCGTGCCGTTGATCTGGCCGGCGCAGAACAGGCCCTCGACCGACCGCACTGTCAGCGTCGGCGCCAAGGCGCGCGGGTCAATATGGTCATATTCGACGGCATAGCCCGGCACGGTAATGCGGGCATTTTCGAGACCGGCAATGGTGGCGATCATCGCATGCTGCGCCTCGGTCGACAGGCTGGTCGACAGGCCGTTGGGGTAGACGGTCGGGTCATCCAGACCCTCCGGCTCCAGAAAAATCTGGTGGCCATCGCGGTCGCCGAAGCGATGGATCTTGTCTTCGATCGACGGGCAATAGCGTGGCCCCTGCCCCTCGATCGCCCCGGAATAGAGCGGCGACGAGTCGAGATGATCGCGGACCACCGCATGGGTCGCGCCGGTCGTCCGGGTGATCGCGCAGGAAATTTGTGGCAGTTGTCGGCCGGGGGTGAGCGCCGACATCGTCCAGCCAAGGTCGTCGGACGGTTGCTCCGCTAGTCGCGCCCAGTCGATGGTGCGGCCATCGAGACGGGGTGGCGTGCCCGTCTTGAGCCGCGCCATCGGCAGGCACAGGTCGCGGAAATGGTCGGCGAGCAACCCCGCGCTCCGTTCTTCGATCCGGCCGCCGGCATGCCGTTCGTCGCCGCGAAAGATGCGCCCCCCCAGGAAGGTGCCGGTCGCGATGACCAGCGCACGGGTGGCGATCCGCTCGCCGGTGGCCAGCGTCACGCCTTGCACCACGCCCCCGGTCAGATCCAGACCGACCACTTCCCCGGCGAGAAAGGTCACGCCGCTCCCCGCCATCATCGCCTTCACCGCCGCCTGGTAGCGACGTCTGTCAGCCTGGATTCGTGGCCCCTGAACGGCTGCGCCCTTGCTGGCATTGAGCAACCGATGGTGGATCGCGGCGGCATCGGCGGCCCGCGCCATCACCCCGTCAAAGGCGTCGACCTCGCGAACGATATGCCCCTTCCCCAATCCGCCGATCGAGGGGTTGCAGGACATGACGCCGATATTGTCGGTCGAGAAGCTGATCAGGGCGGTGGCGGCCCCACGACGGGCTGCGGCCGATGCGGCTTCGATCCCCGCATGGCCGGCACCGAGAACGATGACGTCGAACATCCTTCGCCTGTAGCGATTATCCTTCGTCACGCCAAAGCTGTTCCACGTGGAACATCATTTTCCTAGGCAGAAACGTCCGAAGAGCTGATCGAGCATGACCTCGGTCGCATCCGCTCCGGTGATCGCCGCGAGCTTGGATCGTGCCAGACGCAGATGTTCGCCGATCAACAGGGGGTCGGCCGGCGCCTCGCAAAGGGCGGTCGCGGCGGCCCGGCAGAGCTCTCGATGCCGAGCCCGAAGCGGCAGCGCATCGGCGGGCGGCAGCAAGGTCGTGGCCCGTTCCTCCATGGCATCCCATAGCGCCATGATCGTCGCCGCATCGTCGCGACGGACGCCGAGCCGGCCGGCCGGCACTGCTTCCCGCCCGGTCAGGTCCGCACGCGCATGGACATGCAGGGCACCATCATGAGGCGACGGTTCGTCACTGACCCAAAGCACGATGTCCGCTTCCGCCACCGCGGCCCACGCGCGGTCGACGCCGATCGCCTCGACCACGTCCTCCGTCTCGGTCAGGCCCGCTGTGTCGATCAGCAGATAGGCACGGCCATGGCGAACGACCGGCGCTTCGATCCGGTCGCGTGTCGTGCCCGCGATCGGCGATACGATCGCCGCCTCCCGCCCGACCAGCAGGTTGAGCAGGGTCGACTTGCCGGCATTGGGCGGACCGGCAATGACCACCCGCAACCCGTCGCGCACGCGCTCGACCGGCGGGGCGGACGCCGCCTGATCGATCGTCGCCGCCAGCGCCGCCATGGCCGACCGGATCGCCCCGGCATCATTGGCACCGGCATCCTCCTCATCGGCATAGTCGAGCATCACCTCGATCCGCGCCGACAGCATCGCCACCTCGGTCAGCCAACCTCGTACCGCCCGATTGATCGCCCCCTCCAGCGATCGCAGCGCGACGACGCGTTGCTGCTCGGTCTCCGCCTCCAGCAGGTCCGCCAGTCCTTCCGCTTCGCTCAGGTCGATGCGGCCATTGGCCAGCGCGCGACGGGTGAACTCCCCCGGTTGCGCCAGCCGGCATCCGGGCACGCTGGCCAGCGTCGCCAGGACCGCTGCGACCACGGCACGGCCGCCATGGCAGTGCAGCTCCACCAGATCCTCGCCGGTCGCGGTGGCGGGGCCGCCAAAGGCGACGACCAGCGCCCGGTCGAGCAAGCCACCGTCCCGCCCCCGGAGCGCGCGCAGGGTCGCGCGGCGGAGCGTCTTCGGCATGGCGCCGAGCGCATGCGCGGCGTCGAATGCCGCGGGGCCGCTGATCCGCACCACCGCGATCCCCGCCGGCGGTTGGCCCGACGACAGGGCGAAGATCGTGTCGATCATCCGGCCGACTTGCCCGTGCTCTCGATCATCCGTCGCCAGAAGGCCATGCCCGCCTCCCCCATCGGCGCCCAGTTGCGCATCATCGTCTCCATCGCCTCGGGGCGGAACTGCCCCTCCATCGCCTCGCGCAGCATCGCCAGATACTGGTCGTGCACCGGCGTCAGGTCGGGCAGGCCCATAGCGCGGCGCGCCTCTTCCGGCGTGCAGTCGATCTCGACCGTGATCTTCATGAGCGCTTCTCCTTGAGCCACCCTGGCTCCACCACCATAATCATGCGCGGAGCTTGCCCCATCCCGCAAGCAGAGGACCCCACATGACCAGCATCAGCATAACGCCGCTCGACGGTACCGGTCGCTTCGACGCCTATCGCGCCGCGCCCACCGGCACCCCGCGCGCCGCCATCATCGTCATCCAGGAAATCTTCGGCGTGAATGCGGGCATCCGTCGCAAGTGCGATGCGTTGGCCGAGGCCGGTTATCTGGCGATTGCGCCCGACCTGTTCTGGCGGATGCAGCCGGGCATCGAGCTCGATCCGGACGTGCCCGAGCAGATGCAGGCGGCGCTCGACTGGATGGGCAAGTTCGACCAGGACCAGGGCATCCGCGACATCGAAGCGACGATCCGCGTCGCCCGGTCCGAACTCGGCGAGGCCGGCAAGGTCGGCGTGGTCGGCTATTGCCTGGGCGGACGCCTCGCCTTCATGGCGGCCGCGCGGACCGACAGCCAGGCCAGCGTCGGTTATTATGCGGTCGGCGTGGACGGGCTGCTCGGCGAGGCGGCGGCGATCGCGCATCCGGTCCTGTTGCACGTGCCGCAGGAGGATCATTTCGTCGACAAGGCGAGCCAGGCGCGGATGCACGAAGGGCTGGACGATCACCCCAAAGTGACGCTGATCGACTATCCCGGCGAGGATCACGGCTTCGCCACCGAGTTCGGGCAGCGCCGCTCGGACGAGTCCGCCAAGCGCGCCGATGCCGCGACAATGGCCTTTTTCGCCGACCATCTCGGCTGACGGCGGAGGGTTGGAGCCGGTGGTTCCACCCCCGATAACGAAACGGCCCGCCCTCCCCTGTGGGACGGCGGGCCGTGTGACTTTCGGGTGGTGACGGGCGATCAGCCGAACAGGCTGACCAACCCCAGCGTGTCGTCGGTGCCGACCCAGCCTTCGTAGATCATGCGCACCGCGACGAAGAGGATCACCGCGAGGCCGATATAGGCGATCCAGCGGTAGCGATCGATGATCCGCGCGATGAAGTTCGCCGCCAGTCCCATCAGCGCCACCGACAGGATCAGCCCGACGACCAGGATGCCGGGATGCTCGCGCGCCGCGCCGGCGACGGCCAGGACATTGTCCAGGCTCATCGACACGTCGGCCACCGCGACCGCCCAGGCCGCCGCCGCGAAGCTGCGCGCGGATTTTACGCCGGACACGTCGTCCCCGGTCGCGCCGTCCGCATGATCGCCCCCGTTGCGGATTTCACGCCAGAACTTCCAGCTCACCCATAGCAGCAACAGGCCGCCCGCGAAGATCAGCCCGACCACACCCATCAGCCAGGTGACGATCAGCGCGAAGAGGATGCGCAACACCAGTGCCGCGCCGATGCCGATCAGGATGACCTTGCGCCGGTCCGCCGCCGGCAGTCCCGCCGCCAGCGCGCCGACGACGATGGCATTGTCGCCCGCCAGCACCAGGTCGATCATCAGCACCGATCCGAAGGCGGCGAGCGCGGCGGGCTCGGTGATGTTGGAGAAGTCGGCGAGGATGTGCTGCCAGATTTCGGCCGGCGATCCCGGCCCGGCGGCTGCGGCACTGGCAGCCCCGGAAAGTAGAGTGAGGATGGACAAGGGTCGGCTCCCGGATGATGTTCACCGCAACTCGTGGCCGCGGCGCTTGTATCCCCGTCCTACGCAGAAGCCGCCCACATACAAGAACGGCGCGGGAACCAGCCCCGCGCCGTGATCCGGATGACGGAATATCCGGAGCCGATGGCGTGCCCCGTTTCGGGGGGAATACCGCCCGGCCCTCGCCCTTACTGGTTCATGCTGTCGAAGAAATCCTCGTTGGTCTTGGAGTTCTTCATCTTGTCGAGCAGGAACTCCATCGAGTCGATCGTGCCCATCTGCATGAGGATGCGGCGCAGCACCCACATCTTGGACAGCTTGTCCTTCTGGACCAGCAGTTCCTCCTTGCGGGTGCCCGACTTGCCCACGTCGAGCGCGGGGAAGATGCGCTTGTCGGCGACCTTGCGGTCGAGCACGATCTCGGAGTTGCCGGTGCCCTTGAACTCCTCGAAGATCACCTCGTCCATCCGGCTACCCGTGTCGATCAGCGCGGTGGCGATGATCGAGAGCGACCCGCCCTCCTCGATGTTGCGCGCCGCGCCGAAGAAGCGCTTCGGCCGCTGGAGCGCATTGGCGTCGACGCCGCCGGTCAGCACCTTGCCCGACGACGGCACCACCGTGTTGTAGGCGCGGCCCAGGCGGGTGATCGAGTCGAGCAGGATCACCACGTCCTTCTTGTGCTCGACCAGCCGCTTCGCCTTCTCGATCACCATCTCGGCGACCTGGACGTGGCGCTGCGCCGGCTCGTCGAAGGTGGAGGAGACGACCTCGCCCTTCACCGAACGCTGCATGTCGGTGACTTCCTCGGGACGCTCGTCGATCAGCAGCACCAGCAGGAACACCTCGGGGTGATTGTCGGTGATTGCCTTGGCGATGTTCTGGAGCATCACCGTCTTGCCGACGCGGGGCGGCGCGACGATCAGCGTGCGCTGGCCCTTGCCCTGCGGACTGACGATGTCGATCACCCGCGCCGACTTGTCCTTCTGCGTGGGATCGGCCGGATCGAGCGTCAGCTTCTCTTCCGGGTAGAGCGGCGTGAGGTTGTCGAAGTTGACGCGGTGACGGACCGCGTCGGGATCGTCGAAATTGACCGAGATCAGGCGCGTGATCGCGAAATAGCGCTCGCCGTCCTTGGGCGCGCGAATCTCGCCCTCGACCGTATCGCCGGTGCGCAGGCCCCATTTGCGGACCTGGTTGGGCGAGACATAGATGTCGTCGGGCCCGGCGAGATAATTCGCCTCGGGCGATCGCAGGAAGCCAAAGCCGTCCTGCAGCACTTCGATCGTGCCCAGGCCCATGATCTGGTCGCCCTGCTCCGCCTGCTCCTTCAGGATGGCGAACAGCAGGTCCTGCTTGCGCAGGGTCGAGGCTCCCTCGACGCCAAGTTCCTCGGCCAATTGCACCAGCTCAGCCGGCGTCTTCTTCTTGAGATCTTTGAGATGCATGGAAAATTTCCAAATGCGACAGGTAGTTGGGGAGAAGCTCGGTCAGCGGCAGGACGCGGCGACATGAAGCTGGAGGGAGGAACGCGGAACGGCAGGACACCGCTCTACGCGCTGCAAGGACGTAAGCGGGCCGATGTCCCCCGTCAAGCGGGGTTTCGCGGTGCGGATTCGCCCACCGACCCTGTGGATAAGTCGGTGGGCGAATGCGGGGATAAGGATCAGGGTCGGACGATCACCAGCACGACGATCAGCGACACGGCGAGCGCGGGCACCTCGTTCAGCATCCGCAGGTGCCGGCCGGTGAGCGTCGGCTTTCCCGCCGCCAGCTTGCGCGCATAGCCGACCATCCAGCCGTGATAGCCCGAGAGCAGCAGCACCAGCGCCAGCTTGGCGTGCAGCCAGCCCAGCCCCGGCACCCCGTCCGCCAGCCCCAGATTGAGCGCCAGCGACAGCCCCAGCAGCCAGGTGACGATCAGCGCGGGGGTCAGGATGATGTGGCGGATCTTGCCCTCGCGCTCGACCCATTGCGCGGCCTCCTCGGCCCGGCCGGCGGCCAGCGCCTCCTGATGATAGACCAGATAGCGCGGCAGCATGAACAGCCCCGCCATCCAGAAGATCACGAAGATGATATGCGCCGCCTTCACCCAGTCATAGGCCGCGCCCAGCCATCCGGTCATCCCATCCTCCTGACACGAGCGATCAGTCGCTCGACATGAGCCACCGGCGTGTCGGGCAGGATGCCGTGGCCCAGGTTGAACACATGCGGGCGATCCGCCAGCGCGGCGAGGATATCGTCCACCGCGCGGTCCAGTTCCACCCCTCCCGCGATCAGCGCGAGCGGGTCGAGATTGCCCTGGACCGGCATTCCCTCCGGCAGATTGGCGTGCGCCCAGACCGGATCGACCGTCTCGTCCAATCCCAGCGCGTCGACGCCGGTTTCGCGGGCATAGGCGGGCAATTTGCCGCCCGCCCCCTTGGGAAAGCCGATGACGACCAGGCCCGGCCGCAGCGTCTTCAGCCGCGCGACGATCGCGGCATTCGGGGCGATGACCCAGCGTTCGAACTGCGCCGGCGACAGGCTGCCCGCCCAACTGTCGAACAGCTGCACCGCCTCCACTCCGGCATCGGCCTGGGCCACCAGATAGGTCACGGTGCAGTCCACGATGGCATCGATGATCGCGGCGAAGGCCTGCGGGTCGTTATAGGCGAAGCGCCGGGTCTCGCCCTGGTCCTTCGATCCGGCGCCCGCGACCATATAGGTCGCCACGGTCCAGGGCGACCCCGCAAAGCCCAGGAAGGTCGTGTCGGCGGGCAGGGCGGCCGCGACCGCCTGCACGGTGGCATAGACCGGCTCCAGCCGCTCGGGGACGCGGTCCAGCGCCGACAGCGCGTGGTCGACCAGCGGCGGGGTCAGGCGTGGCCCCTCCCCCGCCCCGAACGTCAGCTCCTGGCCCAGCGCCCAGGGAACCATCAGGATGTCGGAGAAGAGGATCGCGCCGTCGAAGCCGAACCGGCGGATCGGCTGGAGCGTGACCTCCGCCGCAGCGACGGGATCGGTCGCCAGCGCCAGGAAGCCGCCTTTCTCCGCCCGGAGTGCGCGATATTCCGGCAGATACCGGCCCGCCTGGCGCATGAGCCAGAGGGGCGGGATGGCATGACGCTCGCCGCGGAGCGTGGACAAGAGGCGTTTCACGGGTCGGTCCGGCCCTTCTATCTAAGAAGAATAAGAGTCTTAGGGATGATGAAGTCGTAGGCGCGTTGGCAGCGGGGATTAAGCGGCCATCCCCGAAATGCCAACAGATTGACCGATCCTGATTCGTCGATTCCCTAGCGATTCGATTCGATGTTCCACGTTATCCACAGGCTGTGGAGCGAATCCGGAGGGTGTGGATGGCGTTGTGGATAAAAACGGAGTCGTCCACCGGTCGCGATGCGCTTCCCCGGTCGGACGGGTTGCGCTACCGCTTACCCCCATGTTGTCCACAGATCGGTCCCGCCGCCGCACCAACCTCCGGGAGGCGAGCGCATGATGACTCGGCTCCACCTCCACCTCCTGTCGGATTCGACCGGCGAGACGCTGGAAAACATCGCCAAGGCGGCGCTGGCGCAATATGACGATGTCGAAACCGTCCGCCATTTCTGGCCGATGGTCCGCACCGAGGCGCATCTGGAGCGCATCCTCCAGGAGATCGCGCAAAATCCGGGGCTGGTGGTGTTCACCCTGGTCAATCCGTCCACCCGCCGCATCCTGGAGTCGCGTTGCGCCGCGCTCGGCCTGCCGGCGGTCGCGCCGCTCGACCCGGTCAACGACGCGCTGTCGGCGATGCTGGGGCAACAGGCCAAGGCGCGGCCCGGCCGCCAGCACGTGCTGGACGCCGCCTATTTCGCGCGCGTCGATGCGATCCAGTGGACCATCGCGCATGACGACGGCATCGCCTGGGAGGAATGGGAGGAAGCGGATATCGTGCTGGCCGGGGTCAGCCGCTCGTCCAAGACGCCGACCTCCATCTATCTCGCCAATCGCGGCTACAAGACCGCCAATATCCCGATCGTGGTCGAAAGCCCGCCGCCGGCCGCGCTCTATTCGCTGCGCACCCCGCTGGTCGTCGGCCTGACCACCAGCGCCGACCGGCTGATCCAGATCCGCCGCAACCGGCTGTTGTCGCTCAACCAGATGCCCGACACCGCCTATGTCGAGGAGGAATCGGTGCTGAAGGAGATCGCCTTCGCCCGCCGGCTGTTCGCCGACAATGGCTGGCCGGTGATCGACGTCACCCGCCGCTCGATCGAGGAGACCGCCGCCGCGGTCGTCTCGCTCGTCAACCAGCGCAAGGCCAATTCGTGAGCGACGCCCCCACCCTGATCCCAACCCTGATCCCAACCCTGATCCTGGCGTCGCAGAGCGCCTCGCGCCGCGCGATGCTGACCGATGCGGGCGTGCCCTTCACGCCGATGGCGGCGATGGTCGACGAGGACTCGGCGAAACAGGCGCTCGCCGACCTGTCGCCGCGCGACCTGGCCGATGCGCTCGCCGAACTGAAGGCGGTGAAGATCGCGACCCAGGTGCCCGGCGCCCTGGTGCTGGGATCGGACTCGCTGGTGGCGCTCGCCGACGGCACCCGGCTCGACAAGCCGGTCGACCGCGACGATGCCGCGCGCCACCTGCGCGCCATGTCGGGGGGCATCCACGACCTTTGGAGCGCGGCGGTGATCGCGGAGAATGGCCGCGCGGTCTGGCGACAGGTCGATCGGGCCCGCCTCCATGTCCGGCCGCTCGGCGACGCGTTCATCAACCGCTATCTGGACGCCGAATGGCCGGCGATCGCCGGTTGCGTCGGCTGTTTCCGGGTCGAGGGGCCGGGCGTCCAGCTGTTCAACCGGGTCGAGGGCAGCCATTTCACCATATTGGGCATGCCGCTGCTGCCGGTGCTGGCCTATCTACGCGAACGAAAGGTGATGCCGGCATGATCTACGCCGAGGTGATCGGGGACCCGATCGGGCACAGCAAGTCGCCGATGATCCACCGCCACTGGCTGGGCCAGCTGGGCCTGGATGCCGATTACCGCGCCACCCCGGTCGCGCCCGACGATCTGGGCGCCTTCCTGCGCGACCGGGCGGACGATCCCGAGTGGCGCGGCTGCAACGTCACCGTGCCGCACAAGGTGGCCGCGCTCGACCATGTCGCCGATCCGGGCGGGGTGCGCCACTCGATCGGCGCGATCAACACCGTCTTCCGTACCGAGGACGGCACGCTGGCCGGCACCAATACCGATGCCGCCGGCTTCTGGTCGCCGATCGCCGAACTCGACCTGGCGGGCCAGCCGGTGACGGTGATCGGCGCGGGCGGCGCGGCACGCGCGATCCTCTGGGCGCTGTCGCGCGTCGGGGTCGGGCCGGTGACGGTGATGAACCGCAACGTCCTGAAGGCGGCGGCGCTGCTCAGCCAGTTCGGTCTGAAGGGCCAGGCGCTGCCGCTCGGGCCCGCCGTGCCCCCCGCCGCGCTGACGGTCAACGCCTCCAGCCTGGGCATGACCGGCCAGCCGCCGCTGGTGCTCGACCTGTCGGCGCTGCCCGAGGACGCGATCGTCTACGACATCGTCTATGCGCCGCTGGAGACGGACTTGCTCGCCGCCGCGCGCGCGCGCGGGCTGGAGACGGTCGACGGCCTGGACATGCTGGTGGCGCAGGCGGCGGTGGCGTTCGAGATCCTGTTCGGCCAGGCCCCGCCCCGCGACCGGGACGAGGATCTGCGCGCCGCCCTGACCGCCTGATCCCCATGCGCACGCTAGGCCTGACCGGATCGATCGGCATGGGCAAGTCGACGGTCGCGGCGATGTTCGTCGACGCGGGCGTGCCGGTGTTCGACGCCGATGCGACCGTCCACCGCCTGCAGGGGCCGGGCGGTCGGCTGGTGCCGGCGATCGAATCGGCCTTTCCCGGCACGACGGGGGCACAGGGGGTCGACCGCCCTGCCCTGTCGGCGGCGGTGATGGGCGATTCGGCGGCGTTCGCGCGGCTGGAGGCGATCGTCCACCCCGCCGTGGCGGAGGAACGCGCCGCCTTTTGCGCCGATCATGGCGGTGCGCCGCTGGTCGTGTTCGACGTGCCCCTGCTGTTCGAGACCGGCGGCGATACGCGCGTCGACCGCGTCGCGGTCGTCTCCGCACCGGAAGAAATCCAGCGCCGGCGGGTACTTGCCCGGCCGGGCATGACCGAGGCCAAGTTCGCGGCGATCCTGGCGCGGCAGATGCCCGATGCCGAGAAGCGCGTCCGCGCCGACTATCTCATCCCGACCGGCGGCGGACTGGACGAAACCCGCGACCATGTCCGGCGGGTGATCGCTTGCATGGCGTCTCGCGAAGGCCGATAACCTCCGGGATGCGAGAGATCGTCTTCGACACGGAAACGACCGGGTTCAAATTCTCCGAGGGCGACCGGCTGGTCGAGATCGGCTGCGTCGAACTGGTCAATCGGGTGGAAACCGGCCGGACCTTCCACGCCTATTACAATCCCGAGCGCGCGATGCCGGCCGAGGCGCAGGCGGTGCACGGCCTGTCCGACGCCTTCCTGTCCGACAAGCCGGTGTTCGCCGCCGGAGTGGCCGATTTCCTCGACTTCATCGGCGACGCGCCGCTGATCGCGCATAATGCGAGCTTCGATTTCGGCTTCATCAATGGCGAGCTGGGCCAGTGCGGCTTTCCGCCGGTCTGCCACCGGACCCGGATGATCGATACGCTGGCGATCTCGCGCCAGAAGCATCCGGGCGCCAAGCATACGCTGGACGCGCTCTGCTCGCGCTACGGCATCGATAGGTCGCACCGCGTGCTGCACGGCGCCTTGCTCGACGCGCAGCTGCTGGCGCAGGTCTATGTCGAGCTGATGGGCGGGCGGCAGATCGGCCTAGGACTGAGCCTGGAGCCGCAAGCCGCCGATTCCGGCCCGGTCTTGACCGCCGCCCCCCGCCGCCAGCGACCGGCGCGCGTTTTCGCGGCGAGCGAGGGAGAGATTGCCGCCCATGCCGCGTTCATGAAGGGGATCAGCGATCCGATTTGGGGGACCGTGGCGTCCGGTTGACGCCGTTCCGGCAAGGCCAACAGGACCGCCGGCCTAGACGAAACATAGGAGTTGCGAGAATGGATATCCGGATTTCAGGTCATCAGGTCGAAACGGGCGATGCGCTGAAGGCCCATGTCGCCGACCGACTCCAGGGTATCGCCAGCAAATATTTCGAACGGGCCATCTCCGCGGAGGTCACGTTCGGCAAGGGTCCGCACGACGTCGGGTTCAAATGCGATATCGTCGCGCACATCATGCGCGGCCTGATCCTCAAGGGCCGGCACGAGGCGCAGGATGCGCACCGCGCCTTCGACGCGGCGGCCGAGAAGATCGAGAAGCAGCTGCGCCGCTACATGCGCCGCCTGAAGGATCGCAACGCCGCCCAGGCGATCGAGATCGAGCAGGCCAATGGCTATGACAACGCCAACTACACGCTCTTTGCCGAGACGGTGGAGGATGACGAGGCGGGCGATGCGCCGCTGATCGTCGCCGAGACGCGCGTCGACGTGCCGGATGCCAGCGTGTCGGATGCGGTGATGATGCTCGACCTGCGCAACACCGCCGCGCTGCTGTTCAAGAATTCGGGCACCGGCGCGTTCAACATGGTCTATCGCCGCGGCGACGGCACGATCGGCTGGGTCGAGCCCCAGGCCGACCAGCTGCAGGCGACGCCGGCCCAGCCCCAGGCGGCCTGACCCCTTGCCACCCCCGCGTCGTTCGCTAAGGCGGCGCGGGGCTTTTCCAGAGTGGCACAATGACTGACTTAAGCGATGTGGTCCGCCCGGAGGCCGTGCAGACCGGGTGGAACGTCGCCAACAAGAAGATTCTGTTCCAGCAGATCGGGCAACTCGCCGCCATGCAGGGGATCGGCGACGCGCGCCCGGTCGCTGAGCGGCTAGCCGATCGCGAGCGGCTGGGTTCGACCGGCTTTGGCGGCGGGGTCGCCATTCCCCATGCCAAGCTGGAGGGATTGGGCGCACCGACCGGACTGTTCGTGCGGCTGGCGCAGCCGATCGAGTTCCAGGCGGTGGACGACCTGCCGGTCGACCTGGTCTTCGCCCTGTTGTCGCCGGTCGATGCCGGGCAGGAGCATCTGAAGGCGCTGGCGCGGATTTCGCGTCGGCTGCGCGACCGGCCCTTTGTCGACAAGCTGCGCGGCGCGGGGTCGCCCGATGCGCTCTATGCGCTGTTCACCATGCCGGACCCGCGCCGTGCCGCCTGAGGTGGCGGGCATGGCGGCGGGCGAAGCCGCGCATTTCCGCGCGCTGGAGTCGCTCTACGCCCACGCGCCGATCAACCGCTTCTTCGAATCCACCCTGGAGATCGCGGAGGCCGGCGTCGCGCGAATCCGCTTCACGCTCGACGAACGGCATTTCCACGCCGGCGGCGCGGCGCATGGCACCAGCTATTTCAAGATGCTGGACGATGCCGCCTTCTATGCCTGCAACAGCCTGGTTAGCGATCGCTTCCTGCTGACCACCGCGTTCAACCTGCTGCTGACCAAGCCGCTCAAGGCCGGGCCCGTGGTCGCGGAGGGTCGCTGGGTCAGCGGCAAGCGCCGTGTCTTCGTCGGCGAGGCGCGGCTGATCGATGCCGAGGGCGAGGAGGCGGCGCGCGGCACCGGCACCTTCATGCGCTCGCGCATCGCCCTCGCCGGGCTGCCCGGCTATGCGGGATCATGACCGACGATCGGCTGCCCACGCACCTTCTGGTCGGCGCGATGCTGCGCCGGGCGAACGACCAGGGCGGCATGGGCATGGTGCTGGCCAAGGGCGATGCGCAGGGTGGCGGCATTCTGATCGTCGCGGTCGAGCCGGGTGGGCAGGAGGCGCTGTTCGAGAGAGCATTCGATCTCGATGGTAAATCCATTTTAAGAAATGTGGCACCCAACGACGATCCGACCGGCTATTGGCGGCGACGGCGCGAACGGGACCGCGACCTGTGGGTGATCGAACTCACCGTCGCAGGGGTCGAACGGTTCATCGCCGAAACGATCGCGTCGAATTGACTCGGAACCGTAACACCGCGACAGGGCCGTCGTTCTAATACGCGTTGTGCCGCGTCTGGGTGCGATCCAGGTCGGTGACGCAGTCGGGGGGTAGCCCGGACGATCGCTGAACAAGCGATCGGGTCCGTGAACCAACCGCATGTCGAATTGATTGAATGTCGTTTTTGTCTCGGGTCGCGACTGCCGCGACCTTTGCTCTTTCCCTGGCCGGGGCTCTTGCCAGCTCACCCGGTTGGGCCACCGGTACGGACCAGGGCCTGGTCACGACTCCGGCGCTCCAGACGTTGAACACGCTGGCCCCCCAGATGGTTCCTGCGGTCGAGCCCGTCGCTCCCGCCTCCACCGTCACCCCCGCCTCAGTCCCGATGGTCCAGCCGGTCCCGGCCGAGGAACCCGAATTCGAGACGCTCGACGCCGCGGTCGCCGCCCAGGCCAGCGAAGCCAAGGACGAGGCGACCCGCTGCCTTGCCGGTGCGATCTATTTCGAGGCCAAGGGCGAGCCGCTCGCCGGCCAGCTCGCCGTCGCCGAGGTCATCCTGAACCGCGCCAAGTCGGGCCGTTATCCCCCCGATGTGTGCAGCGTCATCACCCAGCGCGGCCAGTTCTCCTTCGTGCGCGGCGGCAAGATCCCCGAGATCGACACCGACCGTCGCTCCTACCGCACCGCCGTCGCGGTCGCCCGCGTCGCATTGAACGACATGTGGGACAGCAACGCGTCGGACGCGATGTACTTCAACGCCACCCATCGCCGCCCGTCGGGCGGGGCGATCAAGGTCGCGTCGATCGGCAACCACGTCTTCTATCGCTAAGCGTCGTACGGCGTTCGGACTTGATCCGTTCGCCGGATGTTCCTAAAGTCGACGTCATGCTCGACGTCGCACCCGCCTCGTGCCACGATCCCCTGGATTCGACGCTCTGTGCCGCTGACGTGGCGCGGGGCGTCGTGCGCATGTTGCTGCGGCACGATCTGGTCGCCATGGCGGAGGTGCCGCTCGACGGCGGTCGCCGCGCCGACCTGATGGCGATCGACGCCAAGGGGCGGATCGTCATCGTCGAGATCAAGACCAGCCGCGCCGACCTGCTCGGCGACGGCAAATGGCCCGATTATCTCGATCATTGCGACCGCTATTTCTGGGCGGTGCCGGCCGGTTTCGACACCGGGCCGCTCGACGGCGCGGCCTTCCTGCCGGAGCGGACCGGGGTGATCGTCGCCGACCGCTATGACGCGGCGATCGTGCGCGAGGCGCATACCAATCCCCTGCCCGCCCATGTCCGCAAGCGCTGCACCCTGGCCTTCGCCCGCCGCGCGGCGCGACGGCTGACTCATCTGGTCGATCCGGACAGCGCTTCGCTCGGGTGAGTGTTCGGCGAGGCTCCACCGAGCCTATCGGACGACTCGCCGCATTTCGCCGCCACCCCGGCTTCGGCGGCATCTCTGCAAGCGTCGATATCCCGCCCAACCACCCTCCACCCCGGTGGAGATCGGGGTGCAGTCGCGGAACGTTCCGATCCCTCTACAAACATCCCCTACCGGGTCCTGGCCTTCGCCGGGATGGTATGACGGGGGCTTTGGTCGGACGAGGACACGAACGGTCCGTCCGTCAGAATTTCGGACCCGCCACCGCCGGCCGGGCCTTTTTCGGCGTCTCGGCGAACAGCTTGGCGATGGCGGTGCTGCGCGTGTCCTGATTGGCATAGTCGCGGGCCGACAGGCCGGCCATCATGTCGGCCTGGTCGGGATCGGCCTTGGCGGCGAGGAGCAGGCGGACCATGTCGATGCTGCGGCCCTGCACCGCCAGGATCAGCGGCGTGACGCCCGACTGGTTGCCGAGATTGGGATTGGCCTTGGCGGCGGTCAGGATCGGGATCATGTCGCGCTGACCGGTCTGCACCGCCAGCACCAGCGGCGTATTGCCCTGCCCGTCGCGCAGGTTCGGGTCCGCGCCCTTTTGCAGCAGATACCGCAGATAGGTCTCGTCGCCGCGCTTGATGACGATGTGCAGCGCGCCCTCGCCGGTGCTGATGTCGCGCGCGTTGACGATGCTGCTGCCCGGCCGGTCGAGCATGGCGATCACGTCATTGCCCTTGGCTTCGCGGACGGCGTTGAGGAACTTGTAGCTTTCCGACTGTTGCTGGGCGCGGGCGGGGGTGGCGACCGGCATGGCGGCACAAGCCAGCGCGGCGAGCGCGACGGAGAGGAGGGAAGGGCGCGTCATGGCAGGATCCTTGGCCGAAACGGGGCGGATGCGACTCCGCTCCCTGCTTGCGCGGGCCCGGTTATCAGATCAAGGGTGGTGGCACCATGAACAGGCGCTCCCTCGCGATACTCGCGTTCGGCCTGGCGCTGGCCGGCTGCCAGTCCCCTGCCTCCACCACCTCATCCTCTGCCGAAGCGCCGCCACTGGCCGGCGCGGCGATCGGCGGTCCCTTCGCGCTCACCGATGCCAAGGGGCGTATTGTCAGCGACCGCAGCTTCGCCGGGCAATGGCGGATCATGTATTTCGGCTACAGCTTCTGTCCCGATGTCTGCCCCACCGACGCGCAGGCGATCGGCGCGGGGCTGCGCCGCTTCGCCGAGCGTGATCCCTACCGGGCCGCGCGGGTGGTGCCGATCTTCGTCACCATCGATCCGGCGCGCGACACGCCGGCGGTGCTCGGCCGCTTCGTCGCCGCCTTCCATCCGCGCATGGTCGGGCTGACCGGCAGCGCGGACGCGGTGGCGCGGGCGGAAAAGGCCTTCGCCGTCTATGCCAGGCGCGGCGAGACCACCGCCGGTGGCGGCTATATGATGGATCACAGCCGCCAGACCTATCTGATGGACCCCAACAACAAGCCCGTGGCGCTGATCCCTGCCGACGAGGGGCCGACCGCCGTGGCCGACGCGCTGGCGCGGTGGGTCAAGTGAGCGGTCGCTTCTGGGAGCGTCCGATCGAGACGCTGGACCGCGCCGAATGGGAGGCCCTGTGCGACGGCTGCGGCAAATGCTGCATCCATAAGCTGGAGGATGAGGAGACGGGGGAGGTGCTGCCGACCAACGTCGCCTGCCGCCTGCTCGACCGGCGTACCGGCTTCTGCTCGGACTATAAGCATCGCCATGCCTATGTGCCCGAATGCGTGCGGCTGACGATGCGCAACGTCCGCGCGATCGACTGGCTGCCCTCGACCTGCGCCTATCGCCTGCGCGCGGCGGGCGAGCCCCTGCCGGACTGGCATTATCTGGTGTCGGGCGACCGCGAGTCGGTCCATGCCGCGCGCCAGTCGGTGCGCGGTTGGACGGTCAGCGAGGATGATGTCGGCGATATGGAGGACCATATCGTCGACGATCGCGAGCTGTGACGATCGAGGGGCTGGAGGTGGTGCGCAACCCGCGCGCCCGCCGGCTGAAGCTGACGCTGGACCGGGTCAGCGGCCGCGCGCGACTGGTGCTGCCGGCCCGGGCGGCGTTGAAGCCGGCCCTCGCCTGGGCGGGGGCGCAAGCGGCGTGGCTGGCCGAACAGCGCGCCCGCCTGCCACAGGTCCAGCCCTTCGCGATCGGACTGGTGCTGACGATCGACGACCGACCGGTGACGATCGTGCGCGGCGAGGGGGCACGGCGGACGCTGGCCTTCGACGGCGCGACGCTGTCGGTCGCCGGGCCGATCGAGACGCTGCCCCGCCGTGTCGAGGCCTGGCTGAAGCGCCGCGCGCTCGACCTGCTGACCGAGGAGACGGCCTATTATGCCGCCCGGGCCGGCGTCTCCGTCACGCGCGTGGCGGTCGGCGATCCGCGCGGACGCTGGGGCAGTTGCGCGTCGGACGGGGCGATCCGCTATAGCTGGCGGCTGATCCTGGCGCCGCGCTTCGTCCGCCGCGCCACCGTCGCGCATGAGGTCGCGCACCGCGTCCATATGGACCACAGCCCCGCCTTCCACGCGCTGGTCGCGAAACTTTACGGCGAGGACCCGACCCCGGCGCGGCAGTGGCTGCGTGCGCACGGGGCATCGCTTCACGGATTTGGCCGCTCGCCGGTGTAGCGGTCCGGAGGCGGCGACTCGATCGGCGCCGGACCGCTACAC
>NZ_QLJH01000012.1 GCF_003951315.1 Sphingomonas sp. S-NIH.Pt15_0812 | reverse complement strand
CGCAGAGCGATCCCATGAAGCAACATGGCGCCGTGTCGGATCGCTCCTCAATGCCTTCTCACCAGACGAGTGCCGCAACTATCTGCGCAACTCCGGATATGCGTCAGCCTGATGTCATCATGGTCTAGGGTCCAACGGCCTGACCTCGGCTGGGGATCGTCATTGCGAAGGGAGCGAAGCAATCCACAGCCGCGTGCGTGACGCCCTGGACTGCTTCGCTGCGCTCGCAACGAGGGCTTGGGGTAATCCAAGCCGTCATCCTGTTCTAGCGCAGGCGGCGTGCCTCGTCGGCGGCGAGGGCGGCGGACAGCCCGTTGCGCACCGACAGCATCACCTGCAACGGTGCGCTTTCGACCGGGGCGGGCAGGACCGGTTGCGTCGCGACGGGCTTCGGCCGGGATGTATCGCCCGTTTCCAGTAGGTGCCGCACGCCGCGGATCGTATAGCCCTGCTCATGCAGCAGCATGTTGATCCGCTTGACCAGCGCGACATGTTCAGGGCGGTAATAGCGGCGATTTCCGGCTCGGGTGACCGGCCGCAGTTGGTCGAACCGGGTTTCCCAATATCGCAGCACATGATGAGGAATGCCGGTTTCCGCCGAGACTTCGCCGATCGACTTCAAGGTCAGGCTGGTGCCGGCCGCGGCGGTGGTCGTTGCAGTACGGGGCCGTGCCATGATCGTTCCCCCCGGATCGATCAGGCGGTCGCCGAGGCTTCGACGATGCGATCGCGCATCATCTGGCTGGCGCGGAAGGTGAGGACCCGGCGTGGCGCGATCGGCACCTCGACCCCGGTCTTGGGATTGCGACCGATCCGTTCGCCCTTGTCGCGCAGGACGAAGGTGCCGAAACCGGAGATCTTGACGTTCTGGCCGTGGCTCAGCGCCCCGCACATCTCGTTCAGGATCTGCTCGACGATCCGGGCCGAATCGGCACGGCTCAGACCGACCTCATGGTGCAGCGATTCGGCCAGATCGGCCCGGGTCAATGTACCTGCTTCGTGCATACCGTATTCCCCCAAAGCTGACGGGCGAATATCAGATACCGTTCCCGATAAAAAGACTTTTATGCTCTAGGTTATGCAAACGTCCGCAAGTGTCTCAGAAGCGGACGATTGCTGCGCCCCATGTGAAGCCGCCGCCCATCGCCTCCAGCACCACGATATCGCCCTGTCGGATGCGTCCGTCGCGCACCGCCACGTCCAGCGCCAGCGGCACCGAGGCGGCGGAGGTGTTGGCATGGCGATCGACGGTCACGATCACCTTCTCGCTCGCCAGGGCGAGCTTGCGGGCGGTGGCGTCGAGAATGCGGGCATTGGCCTGGTGCGGCACCACCCAGTCGACATCCTCGGTCTTCAGTCCGGCGAGCGCCAGCGCCTCGCCCATCACCGCCGCCAGGTTGGTGACGGCGTGGCGGAACACCTCGCGCCCCTTCATCCGCAGCTTGCCGACCGTGCCGGTCGTGGAGGGGCCGCCATCGACATAGAGCAGCTCGTTGTGGCGGCCATCGGCATGGAGGCGGGTGGCGAGGATGCCGCGCCCGTCCTCGGCCACGTCCTGCGCCTCCAGCACGATCGCACCGGCGCCGTCGCCGAACAGGACGCAGGTGGTGCGGTCCTCCCAATCGAGGATGCGGCTGAACGTCTCCGCGCCGATCACCAGCGCGCGGGCATGGACGCCGGTGCGCAGCATCGAATCGGCGACCTGCACCGCATAGAGGAAGCCGGAGCAGACCGCCGCCACGTCGAACGCGACGCAATCGTCGATGCCCAGCATCGCCTGCACCTTGGTGGCGGTGGCGGGAAAGGTCTGGTCGGGCGTGGCGGTCGCCAGCACGATCAGGTCGATATCCTGTGCGCTATGACCGCCCGCCGCCAGCGCCGCGCGCGCGGCATCGGCCGCCAGCGTTGCCGTCGTCTCGCCCGGTCCGGCCAGGTGGCGGAAGCGGATGCCGGTACGCTCGACGATCCATTCGTCGCTGGTGTCGACCTGCTCGGCCAGCTCCGCATTGGACACCCGCCGGGCGGGCAGGGCGGAACCGGTGCCGTTGACGACCGAACGGATCATGCGACATGCTCCAGGCCGAGATCCTCGGCGATGCGGCGGGTGAGGTCGGCGCGCGCCAGCTTGGCGGCGTTGGCGATCGCGGTGGCGACGCCCAGCTCGTTGGCGCCGCCATGGCTCTTCACCACGATCCCCTTCAGGCCCAGGAAGACCGCGCCATTATGGTTGTTGGGGTCGAGATGGTCGCGCAGCAGCTGCGTCGCCGGCCGCGAGATCAGGAAGCCCAGTTTCGATCGGACCGAGCTGGTGAAGGCGCGCTTCAGCAGGTCGCCGACGAAACGGGCGGTGCCCTCCGCGGTCTTGAGCGCGATGTTGCCGGCGAAGCCGTCGCAGACGATCACGTCGACATGGCCGCGCGCCAGCTTGTCGCCTTCGACGAAGCCGGTGAATTGCAGGGGGAGGTGCGTGGCGGCGCGCAGTTCGGCGGCGGCCTCGCGAATCCAGTCGGTGCCCTTCTGGTCCTCCGACCCGATGTTCAGCAGCGCGACGCGCGGCCGTTCGAGGTCGAGGATGATCCGGGCATAGGCGGCGCCCATCACCGCGAACTGGACGAGGTTGCGCGCATCCACCTCGGTATTGGCACCCAGGTCGAGCATCACCACGTCATTGTCGCCAAGCGTGGGAAGGGGAGCCGCCAGCGCGGGCCGGTCGATGCCGGGCAACATGCGCAGCGACAACTTCGCCATCGCCATCAGCGCGCCGGTATTGCCCGACGACACCATGGCGGCGGCGCGACCCTGTTTGACCAGATCGATGGCGATGCCCATCGAGGTCACCTTGGACCGGCGAATCGCCTGGCTGGGCTTTTCGCTGGACCCGACGACCTCGGGGGCGTGGACGATCTCGGAATTGGCGGACAGATTCGGATGGGCTTTCAGCCCGGCCCGAATCTGGTCCGTGTCGCCCACCAGGAAGAAATGCAGGCCTTCGAAGCGACGCCGCGCCCGGGCGACGCCCGCAAGCATCACCTCCAGCCCCTCGTCGCCGCCCATCGCATCGACGGCGATCCAGGGCTGGTCGGTCATCCGGTTACTCCGATCGATCCGGCGGTTAGGCCTCGACCGAAACGACCTCGCGGCCGTTATAGTGGCCGCATGCGCCGCACAGCACGTGCGGACGCTTCAGTTCGCCGCAGTTCGGGCATTCCTGGAACGCCGCGACGGTCAGCGAGTCGTGGCCACGGCGCATGCCGCGCTTGGAGGGCGAAGTCTTTCTCTTGGGGACGGCCATTGCGGCACCTTATTCGACGTGGAACAGATTGGAATGCGCACGACATGACAGTCCGGCCACAGCGGGCCGCACCGATATGCCGGACGCATCGCGAAGCGTGGCGCTATAGCGATTTCGGTCATTGTTGCAAGTATCCCGACACCCGGGCAGGGTCCTGCACATGAAAATCCTGACACCAGCCCTGCTTGTCCTGACCCCGCTGCTGAGCGGAGCCGCGCCGGCCGCGCCATCCCCCGTCTCGCCCGACCGCCTGTCCGCCGACGTCCGGACCCTGGCGTCCGAGTCGTTCCAGGGCCGTGCGCCGGGGACGCCGGGCGAGTCGAAGACGATCGACTGGCTGGTCGCGCAGTTCAAGGCGATGGGCCTGCAACCCGGCGGCCGGGACGGGCAGTGGACCCAGGCCGTGCCGCTGATCCGCACCCGGATCGGCGATGGGCCGGTCTCCGCCAACGGCGTCGCCTGGACGCAGGGCCGCGACGTGTATCTGAGCAGCGTGCGGCCGGACGCGCGCGAGACGGTGAAGGACGCCCCCCTGGTCTTCGTCGGCTACGGCGTGTCCGCGCCCGAGCGGAACTGGGACGACTTCAAGGGTGTCGACCTGAAGGGCAAGGTCGCGGTCTTCCTGGTCAACGATCCCGACTTCGAGGCGGCGGCGAGCGACGATTCGACCGGCCGGTTCGGCGGGCGGCGGATGACCTATTATGGCCGCTGGACCTACAAGTTCGAGGAGGCGGCGCGGCGCGGCGCGGTGGCGGCGCTGATCGTCCATGACACGCCGGGGGCCGGCTATGGCTGGGCGACGGTGACCGCGCCGGCCGGCGAGAATTACGATGTCGCCCGCCCGCCCGCGCCGCGCGTCGCGTTGCAGGGCTGGATCGAGGGGGGCGCGGCCGGGCGGCTGTTCCAGGCGGCGGGGCTGGACCTGGCCGCCCTGCGCAAGGCGGCGCGGCGCAGCGATTTCCGCCCGGTGCCGATTTCGGGGACCGGCTTCTCCGCCGACCTGCCTGTCGCGGTGACCCGCGCGGAAAGCCGCAACGTGCTGGCGAAGCTGCCGGGCACGTCGCGGCCGGGCGAGGTGGTGATGTATGGCGCGCATTGGGATGCCTATGGCGTCGGCGCGCCGGATGCGCAGGGGCGGACGATCCGGCCGGGCGCGAACGACGACGCGCTGGGCGTCGCCGGGGTGCTGGAGATCGCACGGGCCGCCGCCGGGAGGCCGCGTCCGGCGCGCAGCCAGGTCTTCGCGCTGTGGACCGGCGAGGAGCGGGGGCTGCTGGGCTCCGAGACCTATGCCGCCGACCCGATCTATCCCGCCGCGACCACGGTCGCCAATCTGACGCTCGACATTCTCCAGACCGCCGGACCGTCGCGCGACGTACTGCTGGTCGGACAGGGCCAGAACGCGCTGGAGGACCGGCTGGCGGCCGCCGCGCGGGCGCAGGGCCGGGTGGTGACGCCCGAGGCGCTGCCGGAGCGCGGGCTCTTCTACCGGGCCGATCACTTCTCGGTCGCGCGGCGGGGCGTGCCGACGCTGCTGCTGATGGCGATCAGCGGCGCGCCCGACCTAGTCGAGGGCGGCCGGACGGCGGGGCAGGCCTGGCTGGACGGCTATATGCGCTGCTACCACCAGACGTGCGACGCCTGGTCGAAGGAGTGGGATCTGCGTGGTGCTGCGGCCGATGTCGACCTGTTCGGCCGCGTCGGCTTCGACCTGGCGCGGGGCAGCGACTGGCCGGAATGGCGGCAGGGCTCCGAGTTCCGGGCGGTGCGGGCGGAAAGCGCGGCAGCGCGGAGGCGATAAGGCGGAGCCGTTACTCTCCTCCTGTTCCCCGGCGAAGGCCGGGGCCCGGTTGGGGGACGATCATGACGACGGGCAGCGGTCCGTTACCAAGGCCTTTCCAACTGGGCCCCGGCCTTCGCCGGGGAACAGGTAGAGCTGTTATGCCAACCCCAGCGGGTAGCGCTTTTACCCCAACCCCAGCACCGCATCACCCACGAACGGATTGGTCCGCCGCTCGTGCGCGAACGTGCTGGCGGGGCCGTGGCCCGGCACGAAGGCGACATCGCCCAGCGGCCACAGTTTCTCGCGGACCGAGCGGATCAGGTCGTCATGGCTGCCGAGCGGGAAGTCGGTACGGCCGATCGATCCCTGGAACAGCACGTCGCCGACCTGCGCGAAGCGCGAGGGGGCATGATGGAAGATCACATGGCCCGGCGTATGACCGGGGGTGAGATAGACGTCGAGCGTCAGGTCGCCGATCGTCACCGTGTCGCCATCGTCCAGCCAGCGGTCGGGCTCGAACACCACGCCACGGATGCCGTAATTGCGGCCGTCCTCGTCCAGCCGCGCGATCCAGAAGCGGTCCGCCTCGTGCGGCCCCTCGATCGGCACGCCCAGCGCGTCGGCGAGCGGCTTGGCCTCGCCGGCATGGTCGATATGGCCATGGGTGAGCAGGATCTTCTCCACCGTCACGCCGGCGCGGGCGATGGCCTCATGGATTCGCGGCAGGTCGCCGCCGGGATCGACCACCGCCGCCCTCATCGTCCGCGTGCACCAGATCAGCGTGCAATTCTGCTGGAGCGGCGTGACGGGGATGATGGCGGCGCGCAGCGGCATCGCGTCGGGGGGCGTGTCAGTCATGATTCGTCCTTACGCCCGCCGATCACCGGTCACCAGAGGATGCCCTGCACCGGCGTCTTCGGTTCGGGCGCTTCGTCGCCGATCGCCTGGAGCAGGTCGATCTCGATCGTCCGGCACATGGCGGTCAGCGGCACGTCGTGGATGGTGTTGGCGAAGGGATCGACGAGGTCGTCGCCGATCTGCAGGATGGCGAGGAACATCAGGCCTGCGATGGTCGAGCCGATCGGTGTCGCGAAACCCAGCGTCTCGACCAGCCCGATCGGCAGCAGGATGCAGAACAGCCGCGTGAAGAAGGCGGGGAAGAAGCGATACTGGTTGGGCAGCGGCGTGTTCTTCAACCGCTCCATGCCACCCTGCGCATTGGCGATGTCCACCAGGATGCGCTCCAGCGACGCCTGCTGGATGGTGTCGATCCAGCCCTTCTTGCGCGCATCCTCGATCCGCCGGCCGGTGCCGTCGAGCAGGCCGTTGGCGGTGTTGACACGCGCCAGCGCCGGCTCCGCCTCGCCCCGCGACAGATAGTGCAGCACTTCCTCGTCCCGCGGCTGGCGACGCAACTGGCAGCGCAGCGCGTTCACATAGGCGATCTGGCGCAGCACGATCGACCGTTTCAGGTCGCGCGCCTCGTCGGGCAGGAAGTTGCGCGCGGCGCGGGCCAGGTTGCGCGAGGCGTTGATCATCGCCCCCCACAGCACGCGGCCCTCCCACCAGCGTTGATAGGCGCTGTTGTCGCGAAAGCCGAGGAACAGCGCCAGCGCCGAGCCGAACAGGGTGAGCGGCAGCGACGGCGCCTTGAAGGGTAGGACAAAATAGGTGACGGTGACGATACAGTCCCAAACGAACAGACCGAGCAGCGGGCGCCAGACTTCCGAGACGATGAACTTCAGGCGGGGGGTGGCGTCGACGATCAACAATCGGCTCCTTGTTCGCTGGGCTAGGTCCGGACAGGACGTAACGTCGTATCGATGTGCGGGTTCACGCGATTTTCAAACATGGATTCGTTCCGGGCGGGTGAGGGCCTGGTCACGCAGGCCCCGCCACACCTTCAGCGCCTGTACGGTTTCCGTAACGTCATGGACCCTAAGCAGTTGCACCCCGGCCTCCGCGCCCTTCAGCGCCAGCGCCACGCTGCCGCCCAGCCGCCGGTCGACCGGCGCTTCGTCGGACAAGGCGCCGATCAGCCGCTTGCGGCTGGCGCCCAGCATGATCGGGCAGCCCAGGCCGTGAAAGGCAGCCAGGCCGTTGACCAGCGCCAGATTGTCGCCAAGCGACTTGCCGAAGCCGATGCCGGGATCGACCAGGATCTGCGATCGGCCGATGCCGGCGGCGACGCAGGCGTCGATCCGCGCCTCCAGCCAGGCGAAGACCTCCGCCACCACGTCGCGATAGGCGACCCGGCCATGGCCGCCCTGTCGGGGATCGGGCGAGTGCATCAGGATGACCGGGCAGCCGGCCCCGGCCACCACCTGCATGGCGCGGTCGTCCCACGACAGCGCCGACACGTCGTTGACGATCGCCGCGCCGGCCGCCAGCGCCGCCTCCATCACCAGCGCCTTGCGCGTGTCGATCGACACCAGCGCACCCGCCGCCGCCAGTCGCTCGACGACCGGGCGGATGCGCGAAGCCTCCTCCTCCTCCCAGACCAGCGCCGCGCCGGGACGGGTCGATTCGCCGCCCAGGTCGATCAGCGCCGCGCCGGCGGCGAGCAGGTCGTGCCCGGCGGCGGCCGCGGCGGCGGGGTCGCCCACATGGCGGCCGCCGTCCGAAAAGCTGTCGGGCGTGACGTTGAGGATGGCGGCGACCTGCGGCTGGTCGAAGCGCAAGGTGCGCGCCCCCAACGCAATAGGCGGGCGGGGGGCGGTGATTCGGTCGTGCAGAAGGCGCGCCCGTTCACCCAGCGAAACCAGGTCGGCGAGCGGCACGATGCGGCGGCCGCCCGGCTCCGTCACCTCATAGGCGGCGAACCACTGCATCCCGCCGGCGAGCCGGGCGACGCTGCCCTCGGGCGCGCCGATCGGCGTGTCGACGAACTGGACGGGGCGGAGAAGGAGGATCGGATCGGCCACGGCCTACGCTCCACCCGCTCGCGCCCGCCGGGTCAAGGGGAACGGGCACGATCCGTGATGTGCGCGGGGCAGCGCGACCCCCGTGCTCCGGCGAAGGCAGGAGCCCAAGGCCAAGCCGGACAAGGGCTTATGCCGTGCGTGATCCCGGATTCCTGCGTTCGCGGGACCATGGTGGAGACGGTCGCCAAGGCCCTGCCGTCACCGGAAGGGCAGGGGAGCAAATGCTCAGGGCTTGCGCGCGAACCAGATGACGTGGCGCGCGCCCTTGCCGTTGGAGCGGGCGCGGACCGCGACCTCGTCGGTGTCGAAGCCGGCATTGCGCAGTCGACGGGCGAAGGCGGTGTCGGGCGCGGCGGACCAGACGGCCAGGATGCCGCCCGGCCTGAGCGCCAGCTTGGCGCTGGCCAGGCCGCGCGCCGAATAGAGGCCGTCGTTGCCTGCGCGGGTCAGCCCGTCCGGGCCATTGTCCACGTCGAGCAGGATCGCGTCGTAATCGCTCCGCGCGATCTCGATCGCCCGCGCCACATCGCCCATCGCCAGATGGACGCGCGGGTCGTCCAGCCCGCCGGCGGTGAGCGCCGCCATCGGCCCGCGGGCCCAGGCGATGATCTCCGGCACCAGCTCGGCGACGGTGACGCGCGCGTCGGCAGGCAGCACGCCCAGCGCCGCGCGCAGCGTGAAGCCCATGCCATAGCCGCCGATCAGCAGCCGGGGCGCGGGGCTGTCCAGCCGCTCGCAGGCCATGGTCGCCAGGGCTTCCTCGGACCCGCTCATGCGGCTGTTCATCAGCTCGTTGCGATCGAGCACGATCATATAGTCGTCGCCGCGCCGGAACAGGCGGAGATCCTCGCCGCCGGGGACGGCGGCGGTGTCGATCAGCTCGCGGGGCGTCATCGGGCGGCTTACTTGCCCGACTTGCGCTGCTTGCGGGCGGCGTAGCGCGCGTCGCGCAGCGCCTTCTGCTCCTCGGGCGTCAGCGCCGGCTTCACCTTGGCGGCGGCGGCGGCCTCCTGCTCGGCGGCCTCGGCGGCGCGGGCGCGCTTGGCCTCGGCGGCCTGCTCACGCTCCAGGCGCTGCGCCTCGCGCTTGGCGGCGGCGGCGGCTTCCTTCTCCTGGCGCTTGGCGGCGCGGGCCGCGACGGCGGCTTCGTCGACCGGCGGCTTGTCGCGCAGCTTGGCGAGCGCATCGCTCTTCGCCTTGGCGGCGGCGGCCTGACGGTCTTGGAACGTGGGAAGTTTGAATGCAGCCATAAGGCTCGTGATTATCCTGTCTTTGGGGGTGCGAGTCGACTCGGTCGCAATATAGGCGGTTCCGAGGCCGACGACACGTCTGTGTTGGAGGAAGGGATGGTCCGCACCGTCCGGGACGGTGCGGACCGGAGCGGGTCAGGCCTGCTGCAGGTTGACGGCCGAGGTCTTGCCGCGGCGATCGGTTTCCAGCTCGTAGGACACGCGCTGGTCGCGATCGAGCGTCGCCATGCCGGCGCGCTCGACGGCCGAGATGTGGACGAACGCGTCGTCGCCGCCGGTTTCCGGTGCGATGAAGCCATAGCCCTTGTCGGCGTTGAAGAATTTGACGGTTCCGGTGATCATATGGGTATCCTTTGTCCCATGGAGGACGGGCATACGCCAAACGCGGCGCATCCCGGCTACGGCGAGGCTAGAAAGGGACAAAGGGGAGAGCCGAAGCGGCCCGATATCCGTCGCATGCGACGTCAGCGAGACGGGTGATACACCAAAGCGTCGGATTTTTGAAGGGGGGGGCTTCGGAAAGGCGTTCGAACCCGTCCGGCGCGGTCGGCGAAGCGGCTTCTCAGGCCTCGATACCCGCCTCCCCTGCGAATTCGGCTTAGGGCTGGGTTGCCAGGATATAGGTCTGGCGCAGCGTGTCGATCGGCTTGAGCACGCCTTGATCCTCGTGATGCCAGAAGGTCCAGCCATTGCAGGCGGGGGTCTTGCGCAGCAGCGAGCCGAGCTTGTGGATCGAGCCGGTCAGCCCGCACGCGCTGGCGAGCGAGCCATCGGCGCGCACCACCACGCGGAAGCGACGCTTGTCGTCGACCAGCACCGCACCGGGGGCGAGATAGCCGATCTCGACCAGCTTGCCGAACGGCACCTTGGGCTGCTGGCGCGGGCTCATCATCGTCGCCAGCGCCGATTCGTCGAGCGGTAGCGCCGCCTCGATCCGCTCGGCGGCGGCGGCGCAATAGCCGGGCTCGCGCTCGATGCCGATCCAGTGGCGCTTCAGCCGCTTGGCGACCGCCCCCGTGGTGCCGGTGCCGAAGAACGGGTCGAGCACCACGTCCCCCGGCTTGGTGCAGGCGAGCAGGATGCGATAGAGCAGCGCCTCCGGCTTCTGGGTCGGGTGGACCTTCTGGCCTTCCTTCTTCAACCGCTCCTGTCCGCCGCAGATCGGGAATTCCCAGTCCGAGCGCATCTGGATCTCGTCGTTCAGCGTCTTCATCGCGCGGTAGTTGAAGGTGTATTTCGCCTTCTCGCCCTTCGACGCCCAGATCAGCGTCTCATGCGCATTGGTGAAGCGGGTGCCGCGGAAGTTCGGCATCGGGTTGGCCTTGCGCCAGACGATGTCGTTCAGGATCCAGAAGCCCAGGTCCTGCACCGCCGTGCCGACGCGGAAGATGTTGTGATAGCTGCCGATCACCCACAGCGTGCCATTGTCCTTCAGCACCCGGTGCGCCTCCGCCATCCAGGCGCGGGTGAAGGCGTCATAGGCGGCGAAGGTGTCGAACTTGTCCCAGTCGTCGGTGACCGCGTCGACATGGCTGCCATCGGGGCGGAACAGCTCGCCGCCGAGCTGGAGGTTGTAGGGCGGATCGGCGAAGACCATGTCGACCGACTTGGCCGGCAGGGACCGCATCGCCGAGATGCAGTCGGCCATCAGGATCTGATCGATCGGGGCGGGGGTCGTCGCGGCAACCGGCTTTGCCTGGCCCTTTGCCTTGGCGCCCGGCCGCGCGATCGTCTGAATAGCCCCCATCTCAATCCCCTTGTTCGGCCCTTAAAGTGACCGAGGCGGAGAATCCGTCAAGTCTTTCCGAGTCGCGGCCTTGACTCGCGGATTCGCGCGAGTCGTTCGGAACATTACAGGGGTGGGACAAGATGTTGCGGTTGTGCGAATCGCCCGACTCAAGCCGTGGTGGGTGTGCCGCGAAAGACTCTGCGGTCGGCAAGCCGGTTTTCGGGCGAAAAAATGCGCCCAGTCGAACGGCGATGACGCCGAATCAACGCTACAGGAGCAGGCCGAACTGCGCGCAGGCGCGAGCGACGGGCGCGAAACTCCGCCGGTGAATCGGGGTCGGGCCATGATCGCGCAGCGCCGCCAGGTGGCGCGGGCAGCCATAGCCCTTGTTCGAATGCCAGTGATATTCGGGGTGCGCCTCCGCCAGCTCGATCATCATCCGGTCGCGCGTCTGCTTGGCGACGATCGAGGCGGCGGCGATCGACGCGCTGATGCCGTCGCCGCCGACCAGCGCGGTCGCCGGATAGGTCCAGCGCGGCAGGCGATTGCCATCGACCAGCACATGGCCCGGATCGACCTCCAGCGCCTCGACCGCCAGCGTCATCGCCTTCATCGTCGCCCAATAGATGTTGAGCCGGTCGATCTCCTCCGGCTCGACGATGCCCAGGCCGATCGTGGCGCAGTCCTGCAACCGGCCGAACAGCCGCGCGCGCTCGGTGGCGGACAGCTTCTTCGAGTCGTCCAGGCCGCGCGGCACGCCCTTCGCCGGCAGGATCACCGCCGCCGCGACCACCGGCCCGGCAAGCGGCCCGCGCCCCGCCTCGTCCACGCCGGCGACGGGGGGCAGGCAGAGCTTCTCATGCTTCAGGCCGGGCATTCATCCTCCAGCATGTCGAACGGCACCAGGCCCAGCGTATGGCCGATCGGGCCGTGCCCCGCGCCCAGCCCCGGCGCGGCGGCGAGCGCGGCGCGGACCAGGCGGACGGCGCGGGCGAACGCGACCTCGACCGGCAGTCCCGCGCCCAGACCCGTGGCCAGCGCGCTCGCCAGCGTGCAGCCGGTGCCATGGCTGTGGCGCGTGTCGATCCGGGGGCCGCGCAGGATGGCGAGGACGCCCTGCGGGCCGATCAGCCGGTCGACCACCATGTCGCCCTCGGCATGGCCGCCCTTGGCGAGCAGGTAGCCGCCATGCGCCAGCACCGCCGCCTCGCCGCCCAGCGCCGCCAGTTCGGGCAGGTTGGGCGTGACGACGGTGGCGATCCGCATCAGCCGGCGAAAGGCGGCGATGGTGGCGTCGTCCGCCAGCGTCGCGCCGGAGGTGGCGATCATCACCGGGTCGAACACGATCGGCACGTCCAGCGGTTCGAGCAGGTCGGCGACCGTCTCGGCGATGGCGGCCGATCCGATCATGCCGATCTTGACCGCGTCCACGCCGATATCGTCCAGCACGCTCGTCATCTGCTGCGCGACCATGGCAGGGGGCACCGGATGCACGGCCTGAACGCCCAGCGTGTTCTGCGCGGTGATCGCGGTGATCGCGGTCATGGCATGGCCGCCCAGCATCGTCACCGCGCGGATATCGGCCTGGATCCCCGCGCCGCCGCCCGAATCGGAACCGGCGACGATCAGGATGCGGGGGATCACGACCCGGCCTTGTGGCGGCGCACGGTGTCCGCCGGATGCCGGCGCAGCGTCTGGCCGGTGCGGGTCGGCCGGTCGAGCAGCTCGCCGCCGCAATGGGGGCAGCGTTCGTCCAGCGCGTCGGCGCATTCGGCGCAGAAGGTGCATTCCAGCGAGCAGATGAACGCGCCGCCCGCCTGCGGGGGCAGGTCGGCGCCGCAACGCTCGCAATCGGGGCGCATCGCCAGCATCAGGCCGCCGCCGCCCGCACCGCGTCGCAGATCGCATCGACCAGCCGCTCGACCTGGGCGGCGTCGTCGCCCTCCGCCATCACCCGGATCACCGGCTCGGTGCCGGAGGGGCGGATGACCAGCCGGCCGCGCCCCTTCAATTCGGCCTCGGCCTCGGCGATCACCGCCTGGACGCTGTCCGCCTCCAGCGGCTTGCCGCCGGCGAAGCGGACGTTCTTCAGCAATTGGGGCAGGGGGTCGAAGCGGTGCAGCACCTCGCTGGCCGGCGCGCCCGCGCGCTTCACCTCGGCGAGCACCTGGAGCGCGGCGATCAGCCCGTCGCCGGTCGTCGCGTAGTCGGCCAGGATGATATGGCCCGATTGTTCGCCGCCGACATTGAAGCCGCGCGCGCGCATCGCCTCCAGCACATGGCGGTCGCCGACCTTGGTGCGGATCAGCCCCAGCCCCTGCGCCGCCAGGTGCCGCTCCAGCCCCAGGTTGGACATGACCGTGGCGACCAGCCCGCCGCCCGCCAGCCGCCCGCGCCGCGCCCAGCCGGCGGCGATCGTCGCCATCAGCTGGTCGCCGTCGATCACCCGGCCCTTCTCGTCGACCACGATCAGCCGGTCGGCATCGCCGTCCAGCGCGATGCCGATGTCCGCGCCGCTGGCGACCACCGTCTCGGACAGCGTCTCGGGCGCGGTGGAGCCGACCCGGTCGTTGATATTGGTGCCGTTGGGGGTCACGCCGATCGCGATCACCTCCGCGCCCAATTCCCACAAGGCGTCAGGCGCGACCTTATAGCCTGCGCCGTTGGCGCAATCGATCACCACCTTCATCCCGTCGAGCCGCAGGTCGGTGGGGAAGGTCGCCTTGGCGAAATGGATATAGCGGCCGGCGGCGTCATCGATCCGTCGCGCCCGGCCGATCTGCGCGGAGGGGACCAGCGGCACGTCGCCGTCGATCAGCGCCTCGATCGCCTCCTCATCGGCGTCGGACAGCTTGTACCCGTCCGGGCCGAACAGCTTGATGCCATTGTCGGCGAACGGATTGTGGCTGGCGGAGATCATCACGCCCAGGTCGGCGCGCATCGTCTGGGTCAGCATCGCTATGGCGGGGGTGGGCAGCGGCCCGGTCATCACCACGTCCATGCCGACCGCCGTGAAGCCCGCGACCAGCGCCGATTCCAGCATATAGCCGGACAGGCGCGTGTCCTTGCCGATCACGACCCGGTGCTTGTGGCCGCCGCGCAGGAAATGGCTGCCCGCCGCCATGCCGACCTTCATCGCCATCGCCGCGGTCATCGCGCCCTGGTTGGTCGCGCCACGGATGCCGTCGGTGCCGAAATATTTCCTTGCCATGCTGCCGTCTTCGCTCGCCTATCGTTCCGTCGCGCCGGATAGCGCATGGGAGATCATAGCGCGAGCATGTCGCAGGCCAGCCGAATTCTTCTCGCCTTGATCGCCGGGCTACTGCTCGGCATCGGTCTGGCCGCCTGGCGGCCGGATCATGCGGCGGCACTGGCCGCCGTCACCCAGCCGCTCGGCACCGCCTGGCTGCACGCGCTCCAGATGGTGATCGTGCCGCTGATCGTCGGCCTGCTGGTGACCGGCATCGCGGCGGCGGCGGAGGCGGCGCGGGCCGGGCGGATCGCGGCGCGCGCGATCCTCGCCTTCGTCGCGATCCTGTGGGGAGCCACCCTGTTGTCGGCCCTGGTGATGCCGGTGCTGTTGCGACTCTGGCCGCTGCCGCCGGGCTGGGGCGAGTCGCTGCGCTCCAGCCTGGCCGGGGCCGCGCCGGTGGGGGAGGTGCCGACCCTGGCCCGCTTCTTCGACACGCTGGTGCCGACCAACGCGATCGCCGCCGCCGCGTCGGACGCGTTCCTGCCGCTCACCGTCTTCACGCTCGCCTTCGCCTTTGCGGTCGCGCGCCTGCCGACGGCGCAGCGGACCCGGCTGGTCGACCTGTTCCAGGCGATCACCGATGCGATGCTGGTCATCATCGGCTGGGTGCTGAAACTGGCGCCGGTCGGCGTCTTCGCGCTGGCCTATGGCGTCGGCGCCCGCACCGGCGCGGCGGCGTTCGGGGCGCTGGCGCATTACATCGTCTCCGTCTCCGCGATCGGCCTGCTGGTGCTGGCCGCCGCCTATCTGCTCGCCTGGATCGTCGGCGGGATCGCGCCCGGCCGCTTCGCCCGCACCGTCGTGCCGGCGCAGGCGGTGGCGCTGTCGACGCAAAGCTCGCTCGCCAGCCTGCCGGCCATGCTGCGCGCCAGCCAGATGCTGGGCGCGCCCGCCGCCACCGCCGGCATCGTCCTGCCGATCGCGGTGGCGATCTTCCGCGCGACCAGCCCGGCGATGAACCTGGCCGTCGCGCTCTATGTCGCGCATCTGGTCGGCACGCCGATCGGGCCGGGCGCGCTCGCCGCCGGGGTGGCGACGGCGGCGATCACCACCATGGGCTCGGTCAGCCTGCCCGGCACGGTCAGCTTCATCGCCTCGGTCGCGCCGGTCGCGCTGGCGATGGGCGTGCCGATCGAGGCGCTGGGCCTGTTGATCGCGGTGGAGACGATCCCCGACCTGTTCCGCACGGTCGGCAACGTCACGATGGACGTCGCCGTTACTCGCATCGTCGCGCGCTGGAGCGGCCCGGTCGAAACGGTCAGCCCGGACGCCGCATCCTGAACAGCGTCGCCTCGGTCGTCTCGAAATAATCGGCGGGTCCGCCGCCCCGGCTGATCGGGCGGGCGCGGGCCGTCTGGTAGATGCCGTCTTCCAGCAGGTCGCCGGCGATATGGATGCCGACCGCCTCGCCGATCACCAGCCACTGGTCGAGCGCGCGGCCCTCCTTGGTCTCCAGCCGCACGATCTGGCTGACCCGGCATTCGAAGCTGACCGGGCTGGCGGCGACGCGCGGGGTGGCGACGACGCGCGACGGCGCCTTGGCCAGGCCGGCATGGTCGAACTCGTCCACCTTGTCGGCGGTGGCGGTGGCGTTCATCGCATCGGCCAGCTCGCGGGTGGCGAGGTTCCAGACGAACTCGCCGCTCGCCTCCGCATTGGCGACCGAGTCCTTCCACCCCATCGACGAGAAGCCGATCAGCGGCGGGCTGTAGTTGAGCAGGTTGAAGAAGCTGTACGGGGCCAGATTGGCGCGCCCGTCCGCCGCCAGCGTCGAGATCCAGCCGATCGGGCGCGGGGCGACGATCGCGTTCAGCGGATCGTGGGGCAGGCGGTGACCCGCTGCCGGTTCGTAGAAATGCCATTCGTTCATAACCGCTTCCCTGCTACAGATCAGCCATGGATGCACGACTTCGATCCGGGCCTGACGAAACGCCGCCGCCCGGCACCCCGATCCGCCGCCACAGGCTGGCGACGCGGGTGTGGCATTGGGTGAATGCGGTGGCGGTCGTCATCCTGCTGGGATCGGGGCTGGGCATCTTCAACGCGCATCCGCGCCTCTATTGGGGGCGGTACGGCGCGAATTTCGATCCCGCCTGGCTGCAACTGCCGCGCTTCCCTGCCTGGATCACCATCCCGGCAAGCTACAATCTGGCGATCTCCCGGCGCTGGCACCTGTTCTTCGCGCTGGTGCTGGGGTTCGGCCTGCTCGCGCATCTGCTCTGGAGCCTCGCCAACCGCCATATCCAGCGCGACCTGCGCGTCCGTCGGGGCGACCTGTCGCGCGCCCATCTCCGGGCCGACCTGCGCGCGCACTGGAACTTCCGCTTCCACGATCCGGAGCGGCCGCGCGAATACAACGCCTTCCAGAAGCTGTCCTATGTCGCGATTCTCTTCGTCGCGCTGCCTTTGGCGATCCTGACCGGGCTGGCGCTGTCGCCGGCGATGGACGCGGCCTGGCCCTGGCTGCTCGACCTATTGGGCGGGCGGCAGTCGGCGCGCTCGATCCATTTCCTCGCCGCCACCGGCATCGCGCTGTTCACCATCGTCCATCTGGTGCTGGTGATCCTGGCGGGGCCGATCAACGAGGTCCGGTCGATGCTGACCGGCTGGTGGAGGGTGCCCGAATGATCGCGCGACGCAATCTGCTCGCCGGGGGCGCGGGACTGTTGCTGGCGGGCTGCGACCGGGTGGTGCAGATCCCGGCGGCGCGCAAGATCCTGTTCGCGGGCGAGGACATGCAGCGCGGCCTGCAACGCGCGCTGATGGATCGGGGGGCGCTCGCGCCCGAATTCCGGCCCGACCAGCGCTCGCCCATCTTCCGCGCCAACGGCACCTACGACCCCGGCACGCCCGAATATACGGCGCTCGCCGCCGGCCGCTTCGCCGACTGGCGGCTGGCGGTCGGCGGGCTGGTCGAGCGGCCGCTCCGCCTCTCGCTCGCCGACCTGCGGGCGCTGCCCAACCGCAGCCAGATCACCCGCCATGATTGCGTCGAGGGATGGAGCGCGATCGGGCAGTGGACCGGGCCGATGCTGGGCAATGTGCTGAAGGCGGCGGGCCTGCGCCGGGCGGCGCGCTACATCGTCTTCACCTGCGCCGACCTCTATGGCGGCGCGCCCTATTATGAATCGATCGACCTGGTCGACGCCTTCCACCCGCAGACGATCCTGGCCTGGGCGATGAACGGCCGGCCGCTCGACGTGCCGCACGGCGCGCCCTGCCGCCTGCGGGTGGAGCGGCAACTGGGCTATAAGCACGCCAAATACCTCATGCGGATCGATGCCGTTGCCAGCCTGGCCGGCATCGGCCTCGGCAAGGGCGGCTATTGGGAGGACCGGGTCGATTATGACTGGTATGCAGGGATTTGACGATCGTTGCCCGGGCAACTTAAGCTCTGGCAAGCTTTGGCATAGGAGCGTAGCAGGACGCGCATGGCGTTGATCGATCGTTTTCTCGCTGCCCAGATCAGGCATGGGCAACTCTCCGTTACCTATGCCGATGGCAAGACCCGAAGCTTCGGCACGCCCGACCCCCGCTTCCGCGACGTCGCGATCCGCTTCACCGACGCCGCCACGCCGGGGCGCATCGTCCGCCATCCGTCGCTGGGCGCGGCGGAAGCGTTCATGGACGGGCGGCTGGTCATCGACCGGGGCGATATTCGCGATCTGGTCACCCTGCTGAAGGGCAATAATCCCTGGGAAGCCGGCGGCGCGGAGAAGCCGGCGCTGCCGATCCGTCTGGCCGGGCAGGTGATCCACCGCGTCGACCGGATCAACATGCAGCGCCGCTCGAAGCGGAACGTCGCGCATCATTACGACCTGTCGGACCGGCTCTACGACCTCTTCCTGGATGCGGATCGGCAATATAGCTGCGCCTATTTCACCGATCCCGACAACATCCTGGAACGCGCGCAGGCCGACAAGAAGGCGCATATCGCCGCCAAGCTGCTGCTGCGCCCCGGCATGAAGGTGCTGGATATCGGCTGCGGCTGGGGCGGCATGGCGCTGTTCCTGCACCAGAAGACCGGCGCGGAGGTGCTGGGCGTCACCCTGTCCGAGGAACAGCTGAAGGTCGCGCGCCGCCGCGCCCAAGAGGCCGGCGTCGCCGACAAGGTGCGGTTCGAGCTGATCGACTATCGCGACGTGACCGGGCAGTTCGACCGGATCGTCTCGGTCGGCATGTTCGAACATGTCGGTCCGCCGCATTACGGCCAGTTCTTCCGCAAGTGCCGCGACCTGCTCGCCGACGACGGCGTGATGCTGCTGCACACGATCGGCCGGATGGGCGGGCCGGGCGTCACCGACACCTTCACCACCAAATATATCTTCCCCGGCGGCTACAACCCGGCCCTGTCGGAGATCGTGCGCGGCTATGAGGGGACGCGGCTGTTCCCGACCGACGTCGAGGTGTTGCGCGTCCACTACGCCATGACGATCGACCATTGGTACGACCGCACCGTCGCCGCGCGCGACCAGATCGTCGCGCTCTACGACCAGCGATTCTTCAATATGTGGACCTTCTACCTGGCGGGCGCGGCGGCGGCGTTCCGGTCGGGGGGCATGTGCAACTACCAGATCCAGCTCTCGAAGAGCCGGCTGACCGTGCCGCTGACCCGCGACTATATCGAAGCCGACGAACGCCGCCTGCGCGGGGCGTGAGGACCGGCCCCGTGCCCTGGCGTTCGCCGGAGCACGGGGGGAAGGTCTAGCGACCCGACTTCACCGCGCCGGCCGCCGCCGCGCGCTCCTCGGGGCTGATCTTGCCGTCGCCGTCGCGGTCGTAGCGGCGGAAGGTCGCGGCGAGCAGCGCCTGCGCTTCCTTCTGAGTCACCTTGCCGTCCTTGTTGGCGTCGGCCCGGTCGAACCACAGGTCGGCCAGCCGCTTGGCATGGACGGGATCGATCCGGCCGCGTCCCGCCGCCATGTTGGTGATGCGCGCCTGCACCTCGTCGCGGGTCAGCACGCCGTCCCTGTTGGTGTCGGTGGCGGCGAATTCCTTGGCGAACTTGGCGGCGGCGGACTGGGCCGTGTCCTGCGCGGCGGCGGGCGAGAGGGCGGCGCCGACCATGAGGGGCAGCAGCGCGGCGACAGCGAAACGCATCGGATTCTCCAGATAGAAACTGTGCGCCCTGTGCCGAAAATCGGCTGCACCGAGGCTGAACATGGGCTCAGGTGTTGCGGAGCGGGCGAGCAGCGCATATCGGCCCGCGCATGACCGACTCCACCCGCCCCGCCGTCAACAAGGTCGTCCTCGCCTATTCGGGCGGACTGGACACCAGCGTCATCCTCAAATGGCTCCAGCAGGAGTATCAGTGCGAGGTGGTGACCTTCACCGCCGACCTGGGCCAGGGCGAGGAGCTGGAGCCGGCCCGCGCCAAGGCCGAGCTGATGGGCGTGAAGCCCGAGCATATCTTCATCGACGACCTGCGCGAGGAATTCGTGAAGGACTACGTCTTCCCGATGATGCGCGCCAACGCGCTCTATGAGGGGCTGTACCTGCTCGGCACCTCGATCGCGCGGCCGCTGATCGCCAAGCGCCAGATCGAGATCGCCAAGATGGTCGGCGCCGACGCCGTGTCGCACGGCGCGACCGGCAAGGGCAACGACCAGGTCCGCTTCGAACTGGGCTATTACGCGCTCGCCCCCGACATCCGCGTCATCGCGCCGTGGCGCGAATGGGACCTGACCAGCCGCAGCCGCCTGATCGAGTTCGCCGAGGCCCACCAGATCCCGGTGTCGAAGGACAAGCGCGGCGAAGCGCCCTTCTCGACCGACGCGAACCTGCTGCACACCTCGTCCGAGGGCAAGGTGCTGGAGGATCCGTGGGACGAGGTGCCCGATTACGTCTATTCGCGCACGGTCAATCCCGAGGATGCGCCGGACCAGCCGGAGACGATCACGATCGATTTCGAGCGTGGCGACGGCGTCGCGCTGAACGGCGTGGCGATGAGCCCGGCGACGCTGCTGGCGGCGCTCAACGACCTGGGCCGCAAGCACGGCATCGGCCGGCTCGATCTGGTCGAGAACCGCTTCGTCGGCATGAAGAGCCGCGGCATGTACGAGACGCCGGGCGGCACCATCTATGCCCTGGCGCATCGCGGCATCGAGCAGATCACGCTTGATCGCGGCGCCGCGCATCTGAAGGACGAGCTGGCCCCGCGCTATGCCGAGCTGGTCTATAACGGCTTCTGGTTCTCGCCGGAGCGCGAGATGCTGCAGGCCGCGGTCAACTACAGCCAGGAGAAGGTGACCGGCACCGTGCGCCTGAAGCTGTACAAGGGCAGCTGCAACGTCACCGGCCGCAAGTCGCCGCATTCGCTCTATTCGGAGAAGGTCGTGACCTTCGAGGACGACCAGGGCGCCTATGACCAGCGTGACGCCGCGGGCTTCATCAAGCTCAACGCGCTGCGCCTGCGCCTGCTCGGCCGCCGCGACCGCTGATCGATCGGGGGGTGGGGCGGACGACGTCGCTCCAGCCCCCTGAAAACCAGGCCCCTCCGCCCTATCTCTTGGCGCATGGACATGCGACAGGCGATCGGCGGGCGGGTGCGGGAGCTGGTGGGCAGCGGCGAGGTCGACCTGACCCGCCCACCCGGCGACGACGGGCTGTTCGGCCCCGATTCGGTCACCTGGGCCGTGCATGGCGACTTCACCAGCATGATGATCGGCGGCGTCGCCTCGCTGCTGGTGCAGATGCTCCACCCGGCCGCGCTGGCGGGGGTGTGGGATCATAGCGACTATCGCCACGATACGCTGGGCCGGCTGCGCCGCACCGCGCAGTTCATCTCCGTCACCACCTATGGCGCGACCGAGGCGGCGGAGGGGATGATCGCGCGCGTCCGCCGCATCCATGACCGGGTCGCGGGCGTGCTGCCCGATGGGCGGCCCTATTCCGCCAATGACCCGGAACTGCTGCTCTGGGTCCATGCGGTCGAGGTCGACAGTTTCCTGCGCGCCTGCCGTCGTTATCGCGAGCCGGACATGCCGGTGGCGCGGCAGGACGCCTATGTCCGGGAGATGGCGGTGATCGCCGAACGGCTGGGCGCGCGCGACGTGCCGACCAGCCGCGCCGCGCTGACCGCCTATCTGGATGCGATGCGGCCGGTGCTGCGGGTGGATCACCGCACGCGGCTGGTCGCCCGCCACTTGACCAACCAACCCAGTCCCAGCCGGCTGAACGCACCGATCAACCATGTCATGATGCAGGCGGGGATTGATCTATTGCCCGAATGGGCGGCGCGGCTGCACGGGTTTATCCGACCAGAGATCGGCAAACCTGTGTTGCGATTGGGGGCTTTGGGGGTGGGCCGGTTAATGCAATGGGCGCTCCATTAACAGGCGTTGCCGTCTATATTGTTGCAATATAGCTTCATTTCTTGTTCTATCCCCTGACATACAGGGGGGCTTCGGACCGATATGGCTTCGCATGAAGCATCATCGCCCGGCCGCATCCCGGCCGGCGGCGGCGGGGAGGCGGACCATGATGTGCGGCTGCGCCACGCCAATCGCCTGTTCGAAGGGCTGGCGGAGGGGATGCTGGTCGCGCAGCTGATCCGCGATGCCGATGGTCCCGCGGTGGACTGGCTGATCCTCGACGTCAACGCCGCCTTCGCCAGCCTCGATCCGCGCGGACCAAGCGCGATGATCGGCCGCACCATCCGCACCATCATCCCCGGATTCGAGACGACGCTGATCGACGAGACGGCGGAGATGGTGGCGCAACGCACCTCCACCGCCTTCACCTGCCATGTCGCGACGCTCGGCCGCGATTTCGAGGGGCGGGCGATCCATCTGGAGGACGATCGCTTCGCGGTGCTGCTGCTCGACGTGACCGAGCGGATTCGCGAACTCCGCCAGCAGGAGGCGCTGCTGCTGCTGGGCGACCAGTTGCGCGAGCAGGACGAGGTCGTCGACATGGCCGCCACCGCCGCACGGATCATGGGCGAGACGCTGGGTGTGGTGCGCGCCGGCTTCGGCCATATCGACCTGCTGGAGGGGACGATCGACATCCAGGCGGACTGGACGGCGCATGGGGTCGCCAGTCTGACCGGGCGGCACCACTATGCCGATTACGGCGATCTGCTCGACCATCTGGCCCGGTCCGAACCGCTGGTGGTCGAGGACGTGCGCCGCGATCCGCGCATGGCCGGCAAGGTGGAAGCGTCGCTGGCGATCGACGTGCAGGCGCTGGTCAATCTACCGGTGGGCGGCGAGCATGGCGGCGCGGTGGCGGCGGTCTTCGTCCATGATCGCCGCGCACGCCGGTGGACCGACAGCGAGCTGATCTTCCTGCGCAAGATCGCCGACCGGGTGGAGGCGGGCGTCGCGCGCGCGCAGGCGGAGGCCCGGCAGCGCGTGCTGAACCTGGAATTGTCGCACCGGATGAAGAACACGCTGACCATGGTCCAGGCGGTCGCCACCCAGACGCTGCGCCGCGCCTCCGACCGGCCGGCGGTGGAGGCGTTCGAGCGACGGCTGGGCGCGCTCGCCACCGCGCATGACGTGCTGCTGGGCCGCAACTGGGCGAGCGCCGACCTCGCCACCGTCGCGCGCGACGTGCTGGCGGTGCTGGCCGCGCCCGGCCGCTGCCGGATCGAGGGGCCGCCGGTCGCCCTGGGCCCGCGCGCGGCGCTGTCCACCTCGTTGCTGGTGCACGAACTCGGCACCAATGCGGTGAAATATGGCGCGCTATCGGTCGAACATGGCGGCCTGATCGTCCGTTGGCGGATCGATCCGACCGGTGCCGGCGATCAACTGGTGCTCGAATGGCGCGAGGAGGGCGGCCCGCCGGCCGCGCCGCCGACCCGCCTCGGCTTCGGTTCGCGGCTGATCGAACGCGGGCTGATCGGCGGCGGCGGCGTGGAGAGCCACTACCTGCCGACCGGTTTCGCCACCACGATGTGCGCGCTGCTCACCGACCTGCGGCTGTAGAGGGCGCAAGGACGCGAAGCGGCCGCCGGCCAGGCGGCGTGCTCAGTTCTCCCCGCCATAGCGGGTTTCCAGATAGCGACCGCGTGTCTGGAGGTTGTCGAGATCGTCCTGCGCCAGCCGACCGGTCATGGCGGCGATCTCGCGTTCGATCACCGACAGGCCGTCGACCAGCGCGCCGTCGGGCGTGCGACCGTTGCGCTCGACCCGGCGCAGCGGCTCGGGGACGCGGCCGTAATCGGTGACGAAGGCGGGCAGCTGCTCGCCGACCAGCCGGCGGATCTCGCCGGCCAGTTCGCCTTCCGGCTCGACCCGGCCGAGCTGCGGCGACAGCGTGTCGAGCCGGTCGCCGATCCGGTCGAGCAGATGCTGGGCCGGCGCGGGCAGGGCGGGGCGCTGCGCGTTCAGCCAGCGACCGGTCTGGGCGGGGAGCGCCTTCAGATCGACGGTGCGGAGCTTGTCGGGTGGCGGCGCGGCGATATTCTCCGGCGGCCATACCGCGAAGAGCACCGTCGCCGCGACCAGCAACAGCATCACCAGCAGCGCGCCCATGATCCCCAGCGGCATCACCATGCCGACGACCAGCGCCGCCAGCAGGATCGCCGCGTCGGCGACCACGATCCGCTTCAGCCGGCGGCCGAGCGGCTGGTTGCGCCGCGCCGGGCGACGGACCGGCGCGCCACCCTCGGTCGCGCTGATCCGCGTCCAGGAGGCGCGCGCCGCCGCGATCGCGTCGTCGACTTCGCTCATGCCGCCGGCCTCACAGCGACTCGAGGCGGAACGAGTCGCCGGGCCCGCGCACCTGGCCCTGCGTCGCGCCCTCGGCCCGCGCGATATAGCCGCGCGACTTCTCCACCTCGTTGCCGAGCGTGTTGACCGTCGTCTTCATCGAATCGAGCGCCTTCAGCTTGAACGTGTCGATCGCATCCATCGTGTCGTAGATGTTCTGGAAGGCGCGTTGCAGCGTCTCCAGCGGGATGGTCGCGCTGGCGGCCTGTTCATGGATGCGCGCGGTATTTTCCTTCAGCAGCTTGCCGGTCGAATCGATGATGTTGGCGGTGGTGGTGTTGAGCTGGGTGATCTGCTCCAGCACCAGCCGCTGGTTGGTCATCGCCTGCGCCACGGTGACGGCGGTGCGCAGCGCCGCGACCGTGGTGGTGGAGGCGCGGTCGACGCCCTTCACCAGCTCGACATTGTTCTTCTTGACCAGGTCCAGCGCCAGATAGCCCTGCACCGTCACCGCCATCTGGGTCAGCAGGTCCTGCGTGCGCTGGCGGGTGTAGAACAAGGCCGTTTCGCGGATCGCCTTGGCCTTGGCGGGATCGGTGTGGTCCAGTTCGTTGGCCTTGTCCTCCAGCTTCTGGTCCATGCTGCGCGACAGGTGGATCATCTGCTCCAGCCGGCCCATCGCCGCCCACAGATTGGCGCGTTCGGTATCGATCGCGGCATTGTCCATCAGCAGTTCGTCCTTGCCGGACGCCAGGCTCTTCAGGATCGCGCTGATATGCGATTGCGACGAGCGATAGCCGTCGAAATAGTCGCGCATCTTGTTGCCGAACGGGATGACGCCGAACAGCTTGCGCGGGCCGGACAGCGCGCCCTTCCGACCGGGGTCCAGTTCCTCGACGATGCGGCGCAATTCGGTCAGGTCCTTGCCGACCCCGGTGTCGCGGTCCATCGCCTTGACCGGCCGGTCGAGGAAGCGGTTGCTGTGGTTCGCCGCCTCGCGGATCTCCTTCGCGCCCATCGCGGTGATCGCATCGACCCGCTTGCCGAATTCGGGGCTGTTGACGTCCTGCGCGACGAGGTCGGTGATGAAGCCGTCGACGCGCTGGTCGAGCTGCGACTTCTTGCCCTCCTCGACCGGCACCAGCCCGGCGGCCTGTTCCGCCGCGACGGTCGGCACCGGATCGGGCGGGGTCAGCACCAGTCCCGGCGCCGCCGTGCCCGTCGTGATCGTGTCCGCCGTGGTCGCCATCCTGTTCCTCCAACTGCGGTATCCGCCTGCACCATAGACTAGTGCGCGGCCGCCGTAACTCAACTGTATTGTATCTATAAGACGGTGGGCGTCGTGACAAGGAACCCGGCCGGGATGCGGCGTCGCGACGGGCGGATTCGGACGGACCCTTCCCGCGACGCACCAATTAGGCTATGGCGCGCGCCAACTTCGCTCCAGACATCCAGGATTCCCCATGAGCCTCCGCAACGTGGCGATCATCGCGCACGTCGACCACGGCAAAACGACCCTTGTCGACCAGCTTTTCCGCCAGTCGGGCACCTTCCGCGACAACCAGCGCGTCGAAGAGCGCGCGATGGATTCCAACGACCTCGAAAAAGAACGCGGGATCACCATCCTGGCGAAGCCGACCTCGGTCGACTGGACGCCGCCGGGCAGCGACGAGTCCATCCGCATCAACATCGTCGACACCCCCGGCCACGCCGATTTCGGCGGCGAGGTGGAGCGCATCCTGTCCATGGTCGACGGCGTCGTCCTGCTGGTCGACTCGTCGGAAGGCGCGATGCCGCAGACGAAGTTCGTGACCGGCAAGGCGCTGGCGCTCGGCCTGAAGCCGATCGTCGTCGTCAACAAGGTCGACCGCGCCGACGCCCGCATCCAGGAAGTGCTGGACGAGGTGTTCGACCTGTTCGTCTCGCTCGACGCGAATGACGAGCAGCTCGATTTCCCCGTGCTCTACGCCTCGGGCCGCAACGGCTATGCCTCGACCGACATGGACGCGCGCGAAGGCACGCTGATCCCGATGTTCGAGACGATCGTGAACCATGTTCCGGCGCCCAAGGTGGAAGTCGAGGACGTGCCCTTCACCTTCCTGGTGACGCTGCTCGACCGCGACAACTTCCTGGGCCGCATCCTGACCGGCCGCGTCAACTCGGGCACGGTGCGCACCAACCAGGCGATCCACGCGCTCGACAACGACGGCAACATCGTCGAGACGGGCCGCGCGTCGAAGATCATGGCGTTCCGCGGCCTGGACCGCGTGCCGGTGGACGAGGCGAAGGCGGGCGACATCATCAGCCTCGCCGGCCTGACGGTCGCGACCGTGGCGAACACCATCGCCGACACCAGCGTGAGCGAGCCGTTGCACGCGCAGCCGATCGATCCGCCGACGCTGTCGATGCGCTTCGCGGTCAACGACTCGCCGATGGCGGGCCGTGAGGGCACCAAGGTGACCAGCCGCATGATCCGCGACCGCCTGCTGCGCGAGGCGGAGTCGAACGTCGCGGTGAAGGTCACCGAAAGCGACGACCGCGACAGCTACGAAGTCGCCGGTCGCGGCGAGCTTCAGCTCGGCGTGCTGATCGAGACGATGCGCCGCGAGGGCTTCGAGCTGGGCATCAGCCGCCCGCGCGTGCTGTTCGGCGAGGACGAGAACGGCAACAAGACCGAGCCGTACGAGACCGTCATCATCGACGTGGACGAGGAATATTCGGGCACGGTCGTCGAGAAGATGAACCTCCGCAAGGCCGAGATGACCGACATGCGTCCCTCGGGCGGCGGCAAGACCCGCATCACCTTCTCCGCGCCGTCGCGCGGCATGATCGGCTATCACGGCGAGTTCCTGTCGGACACGCGCGGCACCGGCATCATGAACCGCCTGTTCGAGAAGTACGGCCCCCACAAGGGCAAGATCGAGGGCCGCAAGAACGGCGTCCTCATCTCGAACGGCGCGGGCGAGGCCCAGGGCTATGCGCTGGGTCCGCTCGAGGAGCGCGGCATCCTGTTCGTCGGTCACGGCGAGGCGCTGTACGAAGGCATGGTGATCGGCGAGAACGCCAAGACGGATGACCTGGAGGTCAATCCGATGAAGGCGAAGCAGCTGACCAACTTCCGCGCCTCGGGCGGCAAGGACGATGCCATCCGCCTGACCCCGCCGAAGAAGATGACGCTGGAACAGGCGATCGCCTATATCGACGACGACGAGATGGTCGAAGTGACGCCCAAGTCGATCCGGCTGCGCAAGCGCTTCCTCGATCCCAACGAGCGCAAGCGCGCCGCGCGCTCCAAGGCGGCGTAAGCTCTCGGGCTTTGGAAGGGGGAGGGGCCGGGCGGAAACGTCCGGCCCTTTTCCATTGCAGCGGCGTGTGGAAGGACCACGGCCCATGAAGCCGATCCTGCTGCTGCTGTGCAGCCTGCTCTACTGGAGCTTCGTTTGCCGCACGGAGGGTGTGGGCGAGCCTTGGGATGCGGCTGCCTATTGGCGGCTCTGGTATCCCCTGTCTTTCCTCCTGTCCGCCGGGGCCGGGCTGCTCCTGCGGTCGCGTGGGTGGATGGCGGGAGGGGTCGTGACGTTCGCCCAGCTTCCCGTCATGGCGTGGAACGCCGGGTGGGGAAGTCTATGGGCGGCAGGGGTGCTGACATTGGCGGTTCTGGCGGTTCCCACCATCGCCGTCTCGGCATTGTCCGGCTGGTTCGCGGCCCGTCGTCCGGGCAGGAGATGACCCGAGTCGAGCATGTTTGGATGAGAGCGAGGTTCGGGACCGATCCCCATTTCGGGCGGGGGATGGCGAACTCACGCGCTTCCTCGCCGATCGCGTCATCGGACCTCGGGAAAAGAACCGGGTGCGGGTGGACCGGCGCGAGACCGTCGTAGCGGCTGGTCCACCCTGCTGAAAGCGCTGAGGCTTCGGCTGCCCTTGTCATTGCAGCCTATGTGCCATTTGCGGCGAATGGCGGGAACGCGTCGTTCCGCTGGTTAACGCTCCCGCCCTCGCGTGCCGGCTTGTAAAATCTGCCGACAGGTCAGAGCGGGCGCACCACCGCGGTCCGGTCGGCGAGCAGCGTGGCGACCGGCATCGCCTCGCCCTCCACGGTCACCGCCGCATCGCCCCAGCCGTCTGCCGGCACACGCAACGCCACCACGACGAGCAGGCGCGTGTCGCCCGCCACGCGCAGGAACGCGACGACCCGGTCCGCGCCCTCGCCCGAGACGGGCAGGGGGTGGTAGCTGCCATCGGCGAAGACGTCCGCATGATCCCGGCGCAGCGCCAGGATCTCGGCGAGCAGCGCCAGCTTGGGTTCGCCGCCGTCCGCCACGGCTCGCTCGCGCGCGTCATAGTCGACCGGGCGGCGATTGTCGGGATCGACCAGGCTATAGTCCGGCAGCTCCGTGCCCTGATAGGTGTCGGGCACGCCCGGCACGGTCAGCCGCAGCGCCAGTTGCGCGAGCATCGCCGCCTCGACCGCCGGGGCCGTTTCCTGATGGAAGACGGCAAGGTCGGCGAGGAAGGCCTTGCCCTGTGCCGGGTCCAGCAAGGCGGCGATCAGCGCCTTGGCCTTGCCCTCATAGTCCTCGGCGGGCGCTTCCCAAGAGGAGCGGAGCTTGGCCTCGCGCAGTGCCTTTTCCTGCCAGGCCGACAGCCGCTCGGCGAAATCGGCCAGGCCGTCCGCATCGTCGGCCCGCAAATCCTCCGGCCAGGCGCCATAGATCATCTGGAGCAGCATGTAGCGGTCGGCCGGATCGACGTCCGGGGCCAGCCGCTCGGCCTCCGCATCCCAACGCCCGACCGCCGCCAGCCAGCGATCGGGAATCTGGCTCAGCACCGCCAGCCGGGCGCGGACATCCTCGCCGCGCTTGTGATCGTGCGTCGCGGTGGCGAGCAGCGCGCGCGGCCAGTCGGCGGCGCGGGCCTGCATCCGGTCGTGGAACTCGGCCACGTCCCCGGCGAAGCGACTGGCGTCGAAGCCGACATCGTTGCGCGAGAGCAGCCGGCCATAGCGGTAGAAGGCGGTGTCCTCCACGCCCTTGGCGGCGACGGGGGCGGAAAGCTGCTGGAAGCGGCGCACCGCCTCGCGCGCCAGATCGGTGTCGCCCGGACCCTCGCCCGCCAACCAGGCCATGATCGCGTCGGTGACGAAATCCTCGCCCGGCGGGATCAGCGACTGCACCCGCCCGCGCGTCTCCGCCCGGATCGCGGCATCGGCCTCGGGCGCGGCATCACCTAGGCCATAGGTGCGATAGACCGGGAAGACCCAGAGCAGCCGCACGATCGCCCGGCGCAGCATCTCCGGCGTGATCGCCGCGCTTTGCGGATCGGACGCGGCAAGTGCGGCAAAGGCGCGGATACAGCCGTTGAGCTGCCCCTCGAACGCCCAGGCGAGCACGTCCTGGCGCGCCTGCAACTCTTCCGGCGGGAAGTCGGCGGCGCGGCCGCTGATCCGCGCCCAAGCCTCCGCCAGCGGGGCTTCGCCGGCCGGGTCGTGGAGCAGCAGGTTGACCTCCTCCATGAAGTCATAGCCGCTGGTGCCGTCGATGCCCCAGTCCGTGGCCAGCGGCTCGCCCGCGCCCAGGATCTTCTCGACCCAGATGATGGCGGGGGTGCCGTCCTCGCGTGGCATGGATTCGAAGCGGGCGCGCAGGCGGCGGCAATAGCCGGCCGGGTCGGTCAGTCCGTCGACATGGTCGATGCGGACGCCATCGATCAGCCCCTCCTGCCACAGGCGGAAATAGAGCGCATGGGTGCGTTCGAACACCGGCTCCTGCCCGATGCGGACGCCGGCCAGCTCGTTGACCGTGAAGAAGCGCCGCCAGTTGAGTTCGTCGTCCGCCGTGCGCCACCAGGCGAGTCGGTAATGCTGGCGGTCGAGCAGCTCGGCAAGCGCCTCGCCGGTCATCGTGCCGCCCTCCGCACCGATGCCGCGATCCTCGGGGCGCAGCGGGAAGCGATGCTCGCCATAGGCGACGATCTCGTCGCCCTCGACGGTGATCGCGCCCTGCTCCAGCGCCTGGGGTAGCGGGTCGCCGAGCACCGGCAGGACGATGGGACGGGAAAAGTCGATGTCGAACACCGTGGCGAAGTCGCTCGCCTCGCCCTTGGCCAGCACGTCGTTCCACCAGGCATTCTCGCCGCCCGCGACGCCCATATGGTTGGGAACGATGTCGATGATCACGCCCAGCCCATGCGCCCGCGCCGTGTCGACGAGCGCGCGATAGCCGTCCTCGCCGCCCAGCTCGGGATTGATCGCGGTCGGATCGACCACGTCATAGCCATGCGTCGAGCCCTTGGCGGCGGTGGTGATCGGCGACAGATAGAGGTGGCTGATGCCCAGCCGCTCCAGATAGGGGACGATCGCCTCCGCCGTCCGGAACGGGAAGTCCTTGTGCATCTGGAGGCGATAGGTGGCGCGAAGGGTCATGCGGTTCTCGCTTCGTTGAGGATCGCGACGTGCCGGGCGACCTCGGGCCGCTGGAGCAGCGCGTCGGTCGCGTCCGGCATCCGCCGTCGCCAATTGGGATGTTCGTCGGTGGTGCCGGGCAGGTTGGGCTGTTCGACCAGCCCGACCACATCCTCCAGCGGCAGGATGGCGATGGCGCTGGGTGTCCGGCCGATGAAGCCCAATGCGGCGTCGACCACGGCATCGGGGTCGGCGGCGGCGGGGGCCTCGCCCTCGACCAGACCGGCGGCCTGGAAGCTGCGCCACCAGCCGGCCCGCTCGCGGTCGCGGGTCGTGTCGGCATCGTCGGCCACGGCGCGGTCCAGCCTGCGATTCCAGGCGATGTCGTTGCCCTGCCACCAGCCGGCCATGGTCGGCAGGTCGTGGGTGCCGGTCATCGCGGCGGCCTGTGCGTCATAATCCTCGGGCGGGACCAGATCGTCGTCACGTGTCTCGAACGGCATCACCCGCATCCCGAAGATGCCGCGCGCCTCGGAGGCCGGGCGGAAGCCCTCGGGCACCGTGCCCAGATCCTCGCCGATCACCACCGCGCGGGCGGCATGGCTCTCGATCGCGAGGATGCGGAGCATGTCGGGCAGGGGATAGGACAGATACGCCCCCTCCTTCGACGTCTTGCCGTGCGGCACCACCCAGAGGCGGCACAGACCCATCGCATGGTCGATGCGGATGCCGCCCGCGCGCGTGCCGTCCCGGCCGAGCGCGGCGCGGACGGTGGCGATGAAGGGGGCGAACCCCTCGCGCCGCAGCGCCTGGGGCGCAAAGCCGGTGATGCCCCAATTCTGCCCCTCCGGCCCCAATATGTCGGGCGGCGCGCCGATCGACAGGCCGTTGATCAGATCGTCGCGCCGGCTCCAGGCATGGCTGCCGCCGCCGTCCATGCCGACCGCGAGATCGGCGATCAGGCCCAGCGCCATGCCGGCATCCTTCGCCGCCTTCTGCGCTTCGGCCAGTCCGCGATCCGCCAGCCACTGGCAGAACAGGTAGAAATCCACCTCCGCGGCATGGGCGCGGGCGAAGTCCGCGACCGCCTCGCCGGCTGGATCGTGATAGGCGCTTGGCCAATCCTGCCAGCCGCGTGCGCCCTGTCCGAAGAAATGCGTGTGCAGCGCATCGAACCGGGCGTGGCGGCGCAGTTCGTCGCCGCCATCCAGCGCAAATTGCGCCACCGCGTCGCGGATCGCGGGCGTCGCGGCGTCATAGGCGGCGCGCAGCGCGGCCATGCGGCGCGGGATCGCGGTCGCCCAATCGATCAGCTCGGGCGCGTCCTCCGCGGGCAGCGGATGCCCGACCAGGCCGGGATCGGCGTAGAAGATGTTGAGGAACAGCCGGCTCGACGGCGCATAGGGGCTGAACCGCGATGGATCGGCGGGGAACAGCGCGTGGATCGGGCTGATCGCCAGCGTCTCCGCGCCGGCCTGTCCGAAGGCGGCGGCGCTGTGCGCGAGGCTGCCGAAATCGCCGAAGCCGGTCGTCCGATGATCGCGCAGCGCCGGAATCTGCACCGCCGGACCCCAGAGCCGCCGGCCGGGCGCGGCATTCGCGACGCCGAAGCAGCGCGACGGCGCGACCGCGACCGTCATCTCGCCATCGTCCAGTTCCAGCCGGTGATAGCCGGTCTCGTCGATCGCGGGCAGCCTGCCGTCCACCGCGATCGTGCCGCCACCGGCGAGATGGAGCGTCCCGCGCGGCGTGAAGGGCAGGTCGGCGGCCGCCCCCCGATCGACCGAGACGAAGCCCGCGCGGTCGGCGCTTTGTTCGGCCGCGAGCCGCTCGCGCGACTCCGCGATGGCGGCGTCGCTGTCCGCCGCCAGGCCGAGCGCGCCCAGCACGTCGACCAGCGCGTCGTCGGACACGCGCTTGGCCTGGCCGCTGGCATCGGTCCAGTCGACCTGTAGTCCCGCCGCCTCGGCGAGTGCGCCGAGCCCGGTCATGCCAGCCAGACGCGGCACGAGGCGGGGGGAAGGCCGGTCGTATCGGCGGGCCCGGCCGCGAACAGCGGCGTATCGGTCGGCAGGTCGGCAGGCACCATCTCATCCCCCAGATTGATCGCGATCGTCAGGAGGCTGTCGTCCTTCATCCGCCAGCGCGCAACCACCGCCCCCTCGCCGATCGCCTCGGCGGACTCGCCCTGCGCACCGGCCAGCACCGGCACGATCCGCTCGGCGCGCAAGTGAAGCAGGCGGCGATAGAGATCGCGCCACGCCGCCGCATCCGGCCCGTCCTCCGGGCGCGAGGCGTCGAAGGTGGAGCGGGCATTGGGATCGGGAATGCTTTCGCGATCCGCTTCCGAATCGAAGCCGGGATGGCCCTTGAACTCGCGCCGCCGACCCTCGCGCACCGCATCGGCCAACTCGTCATGAAAGTCGGTGAAGAACAGATAGGGCGTCTCCGAACCCGTCGCGTCCCCCATGAACAGCAGCGGGATCTGCGGCGACAGCGCCCAGAGCACGGTCGCCGCCGCCAGCTTGGCCGGGTCGGCCAGCACCGTCAGCCGCTCGCCCAGCGCCCGGTTGCCGATCTGGTCGTGATTCTGGAGGAAGGAGACGAATCGCGTGGCGGGCAGATGGCCCGACGGCTTGCCGCGCGGCGCGCCGTCATGGTTGGGCGATCCCTCGCCCTGATAGATGAAGCCGTCGCGCAGGCACCGCGCCAGCCGCTCCGCCGGGCGTTCGGCGAAGTCGCGGTAATAGGCATGGTCCTCGCCGGTCAGCAGGACGTGCAGGACATTGTGGAAATCGTCGTTCCACTGCGCATCGTACCCGCCGGGCGCGAGCCGGTCGGCGTCGTTGCTTTCATTTTCCAGCACCAGATGCACCGGGCGGTCGACCGAGGCGCGCAACTCCGCCGCCATCGCGTCGAGAAACCCATTGTCGTTGATCGCATGGACCGCGTCGAAGCGCAGGCCGTCGATGCGGAACTCGCGCAGCCACATCAGCGCATTGTCGATGAAGAAGCGGCGCACCGGCGCCTTGTCCACCGCCACCGCGCCGCCCCAGGGCGTCTTCACCTCCGGATGGAAGAAGCCGGAGGCATATTCGCCCAGGTAATTCCCGTCCGGCCCGAAGTGATTATAGACCACGTCGAGGAAGACGCTGATCCCAAGCCCGTGCGCGTCGTCGACCAGCGCCCGCAACTGGTCCGGCGTGCCATAGCCCTCCGCCGGGGCATAGGGCAGCACGCCGTCATAGCCCCAGTTGCGCGTGCCGCCGAACGCGTTGACCGGCATCAACTCGATCGCGGTCACGCCCAGCTCCGCCAGCATCGGCAAGCGCTTGGCCACGCCGTCGAAGCCGCCGAGCAGGCCGGCATGGACCTCCTCGATCACCATCGCTTCCCAGGGCCGGCCGGCCCAGTCGTCGTGCCGCCAACGATAGGCGTCCGGGTCGACGACCAGGCTCCAGCCATTGACGCCGCCGTCCTGCGCCCGCGATGCGGGGTCGGGAACCGCCATGTCGCCGATCCGGAAGCGATAGCGTGCGCCCGCCGCGACCGGCGCGCTGGCCTCGAACCAGCCATCGCCCGCCGCCGTCATCGCCTGCGACCCCTGTCCGTCGATCTCGAGCGTCACCGCATCGCGATCGGGGGCCCAGAGGCGGAAGCGGGTGCCGTCCGCCGCGAGTGTCGGTCCCCAGTCGCTCATGCCGGGTCCGACTCCAGATCGGCCGCCGCGATCGTCCAGGCGACCAGCGCCGCGCCATGTGCGCCGAGCACATAATCCTGCTCGAATGCCGCGTCCTGCACGTCCGGATTGGTGCTGTCGACCAGCACGGTGCGCCGGGCATCCTCGGGCGGGGGCAGCTTGAAGCTGATCGGATCTTCCGAGCCGTTGAGCAGCAGCGACACCGCCTCGACATCGCCATTGTCCAGCTTGACCGCGCGGCGCATCACCAGGGCCCGGCCCTCCGGGTTGTTCCAGTCGTCGGCGGACAATTGCTCGCCACGCTCGTCCCACCATTCGATGTCGTTGACGCCCGCGCCCGGCGAATCCTGGCCATAGAGGAATACGGGCGCCCGCAGCACCGAATAGCGGCGGCGCAGCTCGGTCAGGCGCGCGGTGAAGGCGAACAGCGCCTTGCCCTCGGGCGTCTCCGCCCGCTTCCAGTCGAGCCAGCTGATCGCATCGTCCTGGCAATAGGCATTGTTGTTGCCGCCCTGGGTGCGACCGAACTCGTCGCCCGCGACCAGCATCGGCGTGCCGAGCGAGGCGAACAGCGTGGTCAGCATCGACCGCTGCACGGTGGCGCGGGTCGCCTTGATGCCCTCATCGTCGGTCTCGCCCTCCGCGCCCCAATTGCGCGAATAGTTCTCGCTATGGCCGTCGCGATTGTCCTCCTTGTTCGCCTCATTGTGGCGCTGCTCGTAAGCGACCGTGTCGTAGAGCGTAAAGCCGTCATGCGCCGCGAGCAGATTGACGCTGGCCCAGGGCCGCCGCGCACGCCGGTCGAACAGGTCGGCCGAGCCGGACAGACGCGCCGCCAGGTCGCCGCGCTGCGACGGGTCGCCGCGCCAGAACTTGCGCACCGTGTCGCGATACTTGTCGTTCCATTCGGCGAAGCCCGGCGGGAAATTGCCGAGCTGGTAGCCGCCGGGGCCGATGTCCCAGGGCTCGGTCGACAGCTTCAGCCGGCCCAGGATCGGGTCCTGGCGCAACACGTCGAAAAAGGCGTGGCCGGGATCGAAGCCCGTTTCCGTCCGCCCCAGCGTCAGCCCCAGGTCGAAGCGGAAGCCGTCGATGCCGAAGCTGGTCGCCCAATAGCGCAGCGAGTCGGCGATCATCTGGATGACCCGCGCCTTGTCGGTGTTGATCGTGTTGCCGGTGCCGGTGTCGTTGATCGCATAGCGCGGCTGATCCTTGACCAGCCGGTAATAGGTGGCGTTGTCCAGCCCGCGCCACGACAGGGTCGGACCCTTTTCCGATCCCTCGCACGTGTGGTTGTAGACCACGTCCAAGATCACCTCGATCCCCGCCGCGTGCAGCTTGCGCACCGCGCGGCGCAATTCGTCATGGCTGTCGCCGGCGAAATAGCGCTGCTCGGGCGCGAAGAAGGAGAGGGTGTTGTAGCCCCAATAGTTGCTCAGGCCCTTTTCGGTCAGGAACCGATCCTGGGTGAAGGCGTGGATCGGCATCAGCTCCAGCGCGGTGACGCCCAGCCGGCGCAGATGGTCGATCACCTTGGGGTGGCCGAGCGCCGCATAAGTGCCGCGCTCGCGCGGGGGGACCAGTTCGAACAGCTTGGTCAGCCCCTTCACATGCGCCTCATAGACCACCGTGTCCGCCCAGGGGGTGTTGGGGCGGCGGTCCTGCGACCAGTCGAAATGATCGTCGACCACCACGCCCTTGGGCATGGCGGGCGCGCTGTCGCGCTTGTCGAAGGACAGGTCCTCCTTCTTCGAGCGGACCTGATAGCCGTGCAGCGCGTCGGTCCATTTGATGCTGCCGTGCAGGCGGCGGGCATAGGGATCGAGCAGCAGCTTGTTGGGGTTGAAGCGGTGCCCCGCCTCCGGATCATAGGGGCCATAGGCGCGGTAACCGTAGCGCAGTCCCGGTCCGGCATCGGGCAGATAGCCGTGCCACACTTCGTCGGTGCATTCGAGCAGGGGATAGCGTTTCAACTCGCGCTTGCCCTGGTCGTCGAACAGGCAGAGCTCGATCCCCTCCGCATTGGCGGAGAAGACCGCGAAGTTGATGCCGCCCTCCACGCAGGTCGCACCGAGCGGATAGGGCGAGCCGGCTTCGAGCCGGTCGGGCAGTGACATCAAGGCGGACCCCTAGATTGCGATGAACGGCCTGTGAATGCCCGCCTCAAAGGGATGTTCCGTGACGTCCGCCGCATCGCGGCAATCGATTGATCAAAAGCAATCGGGTTTCGGCCGGATCGGCTCGGATCAGCGCGTCACCCGGCTGGCGAATCGCACCATGTCGGCAAGCACGGGCGCCCGGCCGCGCAGGGGCCGGGCGATGGCGGTGAGGATGCCGACATGGCCGAGCTTCGCATAGCGCCGCCGCTCGACCGTAACGCCCAGGCTCGTCAGCCGCTCGGCCAGCCGGTCGCTGTTGCGCGGGCGGACCAGCGTGTCGTCGTCACCGGTCGCGAGCAGCGCCGGCAGCGTGTCGGCGATGGCGACCAGCAGTGGCTGGGTGGCGCGAAGATCGGGCGTGCCGCCGAACGCGGCCTCGGTCACCGGCTGATCGAGCGGCAGGAAGTCATAGGGGCCGGCCAGGCCGATCCAGCCGCGCACGGCCCGGCGATCCGCGCCCAGCCATTGCGGGTCGACCGCCAGCATCGCCGCGCCATAGGCCCCCGCCGAATGGCCGGCGAGCACCAGCCGGTCGGGGTCGCCGTGCAGCGTGGCGGCATGAACCCGGACCCAGCGGACGGCGGCGGCATGGTCGCGCAGGAAGTCGGGGAAGCGGACCTCGGGCACCAGCCGGTAATCGGGGATGGCGACGACGAATCCCTGCGCCGCCAGCGCCCGGCCGACAAAGGCATAGCCCTGCTTCGTGCCGCTGTTCCACGATCCGCCATAGAAGAAGACGATGATCGGATAGCGGCCGGGGGCCTTGGGCGCATAGATGTCGATCGTGCCGCGCGGACCCGGGGCGAAGGCGGCGTCATGGACCAGGCGGACGGTGCCGCCATCCTTGGGCGTCAGGCCGTTGAACAGCAGCAGCGGCGAACAGGCGGCGCTCGCCAACGCCAGCATCGCGCCCAGTGCGCCGCGCCGGCCGAGCCTTCGCATCAGCGCCGGCCGGGGCGTGGGATCACTCCTTCCAGGCCCAGTAGAGCTGGGCGGGGGGGACGTTCCACCATTCCATGTCATGGTCGATCGACGACCAGTGCGGGATCAGGAAGTCCTTCACCTTGGGGCTGAACTGATAGACCAGGAATGCGCCGTCGATCCGCAGCGCGCGGTGAGTCGCGGCGGCGATCGCCGGGCCGACGCCGGGCGGCAGGGTGGAGAAGGGCAGGCCCGACAGGATATAATCGGCATGGGCGAAGCCGCGCTCGGCGATGATCCGCTCGACATCCGCCGCGGATCCCTCGACCGCGACGAAGCGGCTGTCGGTGATGGTGGCATCCAGATAGCGGATGAAGTCCGCATTGGTGTCGATCGCGATCAGCGTCGCGTCGGGGGCCATCCGCTCCAGGATCGGGCGGCAGAAGGTGCCGACGCCGGGACCGTATTCGACGAACAGCTTGCAATTCTGCCAGTCGACCGGCGCCAGCATCTTGCGGATCAGCTTGTCGGACGAGGGGATGATCGACCCGACCATCACCGGGTGCTTCAGGAATCCCTGGAAGAACATCTGCGCCGGGGATGGAATCCCGGCGGGACGGCGCGCGCGGCGAGCGGCTGAAGACGAACTGGCCATCTGAATCCTGTCGATCGTGGTCCCCACACGAACGGCGAGGCAGCCCCTCCGTCGCACAAGTCCCGAACGAGTTGCAAGCCATAGGGTTGCAACCTGCGGTTAGCCGAGGGGGGATGGGGGCGTTGCCGCTCCACAATGTTGTGCGTCTTCCCGTTCCCGCGCCGGCAATCGCCTTACCGATGCGCATTTCGAACATTCCCGTGCGATGGGGATCGGTTCTACAGCCGGCACGATCGGAGGAGCGGAAGCATGACGGATCGGACCGGGCAATATGCGGTCATCTTCCTGTCGCAGCGGGTGGATGCGGACGAGGACGGCTATGCCGCGGCGGCGGCGGCGATGGGCGTGCTCGCCGCGGCGCAGCCGGGCTATCGCGGCGTCGACAGTGCGCGGGGGGCGGACGGGTTCGGCATCACGGTGAGCTGGTGGGCCGACGCCGAATCGGCGCGGGCGTGGCGCGAGCATCCCGAACACGCCGCGATCCGCGCACGCGGCCGCGCCGAATGGTATGAGCGCCACGCCGTCGCGGCGGGGGTGATCGAGCGCGCCTATGGCTGGACACGCGCATGAACCCGGTGGCGACGCGGCGCGACCGCGACTTCCTGCTGATGTTCACGGTGATGCTGACCATCGCCGCCGGCAACACCGCGCTGCAATCGGTGCTGCCGGCGCTGGGCCGGTCGCTGGGGGTGAAGGATTCGGCCGTCGCGCTGGCCTTTTTCGTATCGGCCTTGCTGTGGGTGATCGCCGCGCCGCTCTGGGCCAACCGGTCGGGCCGACATGGTCACCGCGCGATGATCCTGCTGGGGCTGGGCGGCTATGTGCTGTCGCTGCTGCTGTGCGGCACGTTCCTGGCGGCGGGGATCAACGGGCTGGTCGGTGGCGCCACCGCCTTCGCGCTCTTCGTGGTCGGGCGGATGCTCTATGGCGGGCTGGGCTCGGCCGCGCCGCCCGCCGTGCAGGCGCTGGTCGCCGGCCACACCACGCGCGAGGAGCGGACGCGCGCGCTGACCCTGCTCGCCTCCGCCTTCGGGCTCGGCACCATTCTGGGGCCGGCGATCGCGCCCTATCTGCTGCTGGGCCATGTCGGGGGCTATGAGATCGGGCTGGCCGGCCCCGCCTTCCTGTTCGCGCTGTTCGGTGCGCTGGTCTGGGCGACGGTGCGCGCGCTGCTGCCCGACGACCGGCCCGTTCCCGGCGAGGCGGCGGGCGCGTCCTCCGCCTATCCCTCGATCGGCAGCGCGCCGACCGGGGCCAGCGTCCGCGCCGCGACCGAGAGCCATGTCGAGCGCGTCGGCTATGCCGACCCACGCATCCGCATCTGGATGGTGGTCGGGCTGGTCGCCGGCCATGCGCAGGCGATGGTCAGCCAGGCGATCGGCTTCCTGGTCATCGACCGGCTCCATGTCGCGCCCGCCGCCGCGCTGGAGCCGACCGGGCTGGTGCTGATGATGGGCGCGGGTGCTGCGCTGCTGGTGCAATGGGGGCTGATCCCGCTGCTCAACCTGTCGCCGCGCCGGCTGGTGCTGGTGGGGTCGGCGCTGGCGGCGGCGGGGTGCGCGCTGACTGGCCTCGCGCCGTCGCTCTACGGCATCGCGCTGGCCTATGCGCTGGCCAGCCTCGGCTTCGGCTTCACCCGGCCGGGCTTCACCGCCGGCGCGTCGCTGGCCGTCGGGTCGGCGGCGCAGGGGTCGGTGGCGGGCAAGGTCACGAGCATCAACGGCGCCAGCTTCGTGCTCGGCCCCTCGATCGGCATCGCGCTCTACGAGGCGTGGCGGCCCTTGCCCTATCTGGTCGCGGGTGGGGCGCTGGCGCTGCTGGTGATCGGCTTGCTGCTCCGCCGCCGCTGATATGAAAAGGGGCGCCGCCGGTGATCCGGCGACGCCCCTGTTTCGCGATCCGCAATCGATCAGGCGGTGCGCGCCTTGACGATCTTGCCCGGCTCGCGCGGCGGCTCGCCCTTGGGCAGCGCGTCGATCAGCTCCATGCCGTCGGTCACCACGCCCCAGACGGTGTACTGGCCGTCGAGGAAGCGCGCATCGTCGAAGCAGATGAAGAACTGCGAATTGGCCGAGTTCGGATCGTTGGTCCGCGCCATCGAGCAAACGCCGCGGACATGCGGCTCCTTCGAGAATTCCTGGCGCAGGTTGGGCTTGTCCGAACCGTGCATTCCGGTGCCGGTCGGATCGCCGCCCTGCGCCATGAAGCCGGGAATGACGCGGTGGAACACGACGCCGTCGTAAAAGCCCTCGTCCGCCAGTTCGGCGATGCGCTTCACATGCTCCGGCGCGAGATCGGGGCGCAGCGTGATGGTGACGTCGCCGCCGTCCAGCGTCAGGATCAGCGTCTCGGGGGTATCGGCCATGGGTAAGCTCCAGATTTGAAGCGTGGCAGATAGGGACGCCTGTCCCCGCTGGCAAATGCCGGCGCTGGAAAAGCGGGGTGGGGCAGGATAGGGCACGCCGACGTCGCTTGCGCGGCATTGCACCACCAGCCGGATCAGGGAGCCCCAGCGATGAGCGAAACCGAGCTTCCCGAGATCGAACCCGATACCGAGCTGGACGAGGACGACCGGCTGCGCCCCGAATTCGTCAGCGCCGTGCTGGACGCGGTGGCGCAGGGGCAGGTCGACGAGGCGCGCGCGCTGGTCGAGCCGCTCCACCCCGCCGACATCGCCGACCTGTTCGAGCTGACCCCGCACGAGGATCGCGCGTCGCTGGCGCACGCGGTCTCCGACCTGCTCGACGCGGACGTGTTCGCCGAGATGAACGATTATGTCCGCGAGGACCTGATCGACGCGCTCGAACCGCATGAGGTCGCCGATCTCGCCGCCGAGCTCGACACCGACGACGCCGTCGCGATCATCGAGGATCTGGACGAGGACGACCAGCGCGCGGTGCTGCGCGCGCTCGACCCGGACGACCGCGCCGCGATCGAGGAGGCGCTGTCCTACCCCGAGGAATCCGCCGGCCGCCTGATGCAGCGCGACCTGGTCGCGGTGCCGGAGCATTGGACGGTGGGCGACGTGCTCACCTATCTGCGCGGGCAGGAGGACCTGACCACCGACTTCTGGGAGGTGTTCGTCGTCGATCCCGGCCACCATCCGGTCGGCACCTGCGCGCTGTCGTGGATCCTGCGCACGCCGCGCTGGGTGCCGGTCGCCGATGTGATGCAGCGCGAACAGACGCTGATCGAGGTCGACATGGACCAGGAGGAGGTGGCGCTCCGCTTCCAGAAATACGCGCTGATCTCCGCTGCGGTGGTGGATGGCGAGGGGCGGCTGGTCGGCATGATCACCGTCGACGACGTCGTCCACATCATCCAGCAGGAGGCCGGCGAGGATGTGCTGCGCCTGTCGGGCGCGGGCGAGGGCGACATCAACGAGCCGATCCGGCTGACGGTGCGCACGCGGCTGTTCTGGCTGGTCGTCAATCTGGGCACGGCGATGCTCGCCGCCTCGGTCGTCGGGCTGTTCCAGGGCGAGATCGCCAAGTTCGCCCTGCTCGCGGTGCTGATGCCGATCGTGTCGGGCATGGGCGGCAATGCCGGCACGCAGACGCTGGCGGTGGTGGTGCGCGCGCTGGCGACCAACCAGCTCACCTCGTCCAACTCGGTGCGGATGGTGACGCGCGAGCTGACCATCTCGATCTGCAACGGCGTGTCGCTGGCGGTGCTGATCGGGCTCGGCACCTTCCTGATCTTCGGCAATCGCGACCTGTCGCTGGTGATCGGGATGGCGATGATCATCAACAACCTGATCGCGGGGCTCGGCGGCGTGCTGGTGCCGGTGACGCTGGACCGGATGAACATCGATCCCGCCGTATCCTCGGCGGTGTTCGTCACCACCATGACCGATGTCGGCGGATTCCTGTCGTTTCTGGGGCTTGCCACCTTGTGGGGGCTGGGCGGCTGACCCACATCGCGCCCTCATGCTGCACCTGACCAAAGTGGCGTTCGGCGCGACCAGCGTCGAGCAACTGGCCGACCGGATCGCCATCCGCCGCGCGGAGGGCGGGCTGGTGCTGACCACCCGCTACCTGCCCAAGCGGCACGAGGAGGTGGTGGACCATCCGGACAGTTCGCTGTTCTGGATCGTCAAGCACCAGCTGGTCGCCCGCTCGCCGATCCTGCGCTTCGGCGAGGCGGAGGGCGGCCGGGTCGCGATCCATCTGCAACCCGAACTGGTGCTGGTCCAGGCACGGCCGAAGCGCGCGCACCAGGGCTGGCGCTATCTGGAACAGGCCGACGCGCCCGCCGATCTGGGCGGGGGCGATGCCAGCGGCCTGACCGCGCTGCCCCCGGCGCTGATGGGCAAGCTGTCGGAGCTGGCGCTGATCTGAGCGGACGATCAGCGGTCCGCCGGCTCGCGTTCCACGATCCAGTCATGGTCGACCACCACGATCGATCGGACCGGCCGGCCATCGAGATCGCGGGACGGATCGTAGCGGAAGCGCTTCTCGATCAGCCGGCAGGTGGTCGCGTCGAGCAGGGCGTTGCCGCTGCTATGCGTGACGCGGCAGCCGGTGACGCGGCCGTCGACCTCGACATAATAGCGCACCGACACGGTGCCGCCGGACCCCGCCTCCGCCGCCTGGTCGGGATAGTCCGAATCCTTCAGCCGGCCGCGAATCAGGCGGGGCGGCGTCTCGTCGTCGCCATAGCCGTCCCCGTCGCCCGAACCGCCGCTGCCCGTGCCGTTGCCGATGCCGCCCGCGCCGCTGCCGGGGCCGGGACGCTCGGCCGCGCCCGCGCTGGGGTCCGCGCCCCTTCCCGCGACCGGCGCGGCGACGACCGGCACCAGGGGCGGCAGGATGATCGGCGGCGGCGCCACGATCGGTGTCGCCTGTGATCGAAGATTGGGCGGGGCCGCCGCGCCGCGCGGGCGGTGGGTGGCGACCTTCTTCGGCACGACGGGCACGCGGTCGGGCGGTGGCGGGGGGACGTCGAAGGTGGCGATGGCCGGATCGGACGGAGCGGGATTGGTCCAGGCCAGCCCCGCGACCAGGGCATAGCCGATCAGCGCCACCACCGCCGCCGTGGGCAGCGCGGCGCGCAGGCGTTCGGCCGGGGTCGGCGGGGCGAGCGGCATTGTCCCTAGCTGGGATGCGCCGGGGGGCATGCCAAGAGGGCGTGCATGACGATGACGCTTGGCTGCATCGCAGCAATCGCTATTGAGGCACCATGCTCAATCTGAATGGCATCACCGTGCGCCTGGGCGGCCGCACGATCATCGACGGCGCGTCCGCGGCGCTGCCGCCCGGCAGCCGGGTCGGCCTGATCGGCCGTAATGGCGCAGGCAAGTCGACGCTGGTGCGCGTGATCGCCGGGATGCTCGAACCCGATGACGGCGCGGCGGAGATGCCCAAGGGCAGCCGGCTGGGCTATATCGCGCAGGAGGCCCCGGACGGCGAGGCGACGCCGTTCGACACGGTGCTGGCCGCCGATGTCGAGCGCGCCGCGCTGATGATCCGCAGCGAGACCGAGGAAGACCCGGACAAGCTGGGCGACATCTACGAGCGGCTGATCGCGATCGACGCCTATACCGCGCCCGCCCGCGCCGCCAGCATCCTGCAGGGATTGGGCTTCGACGAGGCGATGCAGGCGCGCCCGCTCAAGAGCTTCTCGGGCGGGTGGAAGATGCGGGTGGCGCTCGCCGCCCTACTCTTCTCCGCACCCGACGTGCTGCTGCTCGACGAACCCTCGAACCATCTCGACCTGGAAGCGGTGATGTGGCTGGAGGATTTCCTCCAATCCTATCGCGCCACCATCCTGCTGGTCAGCCATGAGCGCGACTTCCTGAACAATGTCGTCGACCATATCCTGCACCTGCAGGGCGGCAAGGTGACGCTCTATCCCGGCGGCTACGATTCGTTCGAGCGGCAGCGCGCCGAGCGGATGGCGCAGCTCGCCGCCGCCAAGGCGAACCAGGAGGCGCAGCGCGCCAAGCTGCAGGATTACATCGCCCGCAACTCGGCCCGCGCCTCGACCGCGAAGCAGGCGCAGAGCCGGCAGAAGATGTTGTCGAAGCTGCAACCCATCGCCGAAATGGCGAACGACCCGACCCTGTCCTTCGGCTTCCCCGATCCGGACGCGCTGCGCCCGCCGCTGATCACGCTCGACATGGCGAGCGTCGGCTATGCCGAGACGCCGATCCTGAAGCGGCTGAACCTGCGCATCGACCCGGATGACCGCATCGCCCTGCTGGGCCGCAACGGCAACGGCAAGACGACGCTGGCGCGGCTGCTGGCGGCGCAGCTGGCCCCAATGGACGGCGACATGGGATCGTCGGGCAAGATGCGCGTCGGCTATTTCACCCAATATCAGGTCGAGGAACTCGACGCCGACGACACGCCGCTCGAACATATGACGCGGATCATGCGCGGCGCGACCCCGGCGGCGGTGCGCGCGCAGCTCGGCCGGTTCGGCTTTTCGGGCGACAAGGCGACGACCAAGGTCGGCCGGCTGTCGGGCGGCGAACGCGCGCGGCTGGCGCTGGCGCTGATCACGCGCGAGGCGCCGCACCTGCTGATCCTCGACGAGCCGACCAACCACCTGGACGTCGACGCGCGCGAGGCGCTGGTCCAGGCGCTCAACGCCTATACCGGCGCGGTGGTGCTGGTCAGCCACGACCGCCACATGCTGGAGATGACGGCGGACCGTCTGGTGCTGGTCGATGACGGCACCGCGCGCGAGTTCGACGGCACGCTGGACGACTATATCGCCTTCGTCCTGAAGGGCGATTCGGGGCAGGGCGACGGCCAGTCCAAGGCGGAGCGCAAGGCGGCGAAGAAGACGGCCCTGGCCCGCGACGCCGAGAAGGCGCTGCGCAAGGAGGCGCGCGACGCCGAGGCGGAAACCGCGCGCTGGTCGGCCGAGGTCGCCAAGCTGGACGCGGCGATGGCCGATCCGAAGCGGGCGGAGCCGGCACTGGCCAAATTGTCGATGACCGAGCTGATGAAGCGCCGCGCCGACGCGGCGGCGAAGCTGGAGACGGCGGAGGCGCGCTGGCTGGAGGCGAGCGAGGGGCTGGAAACGGCCTGATCCATGAAGCCTTCCCCGCCGGGGGGAGGGGGCCATCGGCCGATAGTGCAGGGGTGGCGCGGGCACGGGGCGGCGCCACCCCTGCTCCCGGTCAGGGCTTCATCGCCTCGATCAGCTTCTTGATCTCCTGGCTGCGGCCGCGCGGCAGGATCAGCACGTCATTGCCGCTCGCCACCACGACGAGGTCGCTGACGCCGACCGCCGCGATCCGCACGCCGTCGGAGCGCAGCAGGCAATTGTTGGTGTCGAGCGCGATCACCTCGCCCCGGTGGCTGTTGCCTTCGCCGTCGCGGTCGCTGATCGCGTGCAGCGCGTCCCAGCTGCCGACGTCCGACCAGCCCATCGCGACCGGGACCACCGCCACGCGATCGGCCTTTTCCATCACCGCATAGTCGATCGAATCGGCGGGCGACGCCCCGAAGGCCTCGGCGTCGGGCAGGATCCGCTTGCCGTCCCGCGTGGCCGCATCCATCGCCTGCTGGGCGCAGCGCAGCATCTCCGGCGCATGGCTGGCCAGCGCGCTCAGGAAGATGTCGGCGCGGAACAGGAAGATGCCGCCGTTCCAGGCATGGCCGCCGGCGGCCAGCATCGCCTCCGCCCGGTCGCGCGGCGGCTTCTCGACGAAACGGGCGACGCGGTGGACGCCGGCGGCGATCTCCTCGCCGGTCTGGATCCAGCCATAGCCGGTTTCCGGTGCATCGGGCTCGATGCCGAAGGTGACCAGCCAGCCGTCATTGACCAGCGGCAACGCCACCGCGATCGCGGCGTGGAAGGCGTCGACATCGGCGATGACATGGTCGGACGGCATGACCAGCAGCGCATCGTCCGGCTTGGGGGCGGCGAGCGCGGCGAGCGCGATGGCGGGCGCGGTGTTGCGCGCCAACGGTTCCAGGATCACCGCCTCCGCCGCGATGCCGGCGGCGTCGAGTTGCGTCTCGACCATGTCCACATGGCTGGCATTGGCGACCACGATCGGCGCACCGAACCGCTCGCCCTGCACGCGACGTGCGGTCAGTTGCAGCATGGTGTCGTCGGCGGTCAGCGGCAGGAATTGCTTGGGGCGTTCCGGACGGGACATCGGCCAGAGTCGGGTTCCCGAACCTCCCGACAGGATCACTGGTACGATCGTTCCACCGGTCATGCTTCCTCCTGTTTCCGCGCGTCATAAAGGACGCTCGGGGTGAGCGCCATTCAGGGTTTCTTGGTAAATTATTGCCAGAATGGTGCCATGTCGGAATCGGGCACCAACGCCAGAACGGAACGGGCGGCGGGACGATCCATCGTTACGGTAATAAACCCTATTATTACAGGATTTTCACGTTGAAATCCGTCGACCATGGGCGGACCGGCTGAGGTGGACGTCACGCTGATCCTGTGGGGCCATGCGCTGGCCGCGCTGCTGTTCGGCACGCTCGCCCTCACGGAGGCGCGGGGGGCGGGGGGTCGCCCGCCGCGCCATATCCTGGTCGCCGCCCTCGCCGTCACCAGCCTGTGGGCGTTGATCGTGGCGGGGATCGGCGCCGGCGACCCCATCGTCCATCTGCTGCTCGGCGCGCGCAACCTGGCGTGGCTGGGCTGGCTCATCGTGCTGATCCGCCACTCCACCACGCGCGAGGGGATCAGCCGGGCGCTGGCGGCGCTGTGCATGGTCGTGGCGCTGGTCACGCTGCTGACGGTCGGACTGGCGATCGGGCAGGGGATCGCTGCGCCGACCAGCGTGCCGACGGCGCTGGCGGCGGCGATGGAGCAGACCCGGCTGGCGCTGGTGATGATGGCGGCGCTGGGATCGCTGGTGCTGGTCCAGCATCTGGCGGGCGCGCAGGGGCGGGCGCAAGGCGGCCTGCGGCTGGCGCTGGCGGCGCTGGGGGTGATGTGGGGGCTGGACCTGCTGCTGACGGCGGTCACCTATGTCGAGGGCTGGGTCCCGGCGCTGGCCGCGCTGCGCGGCTTCGCCATGGCGGCGGTCGCGGGATTGCTGGCGGCGGCGGGCAGCCGGGCGGACGATGCCGCCGCGCCGGCCCTGTCGCGCACCGCCGCGATGCGCTCGCTGGCGAGCGTGGCGGTGCTGATCTATGCCGCGACGACCGCATTGGTCGCGCATCTGGCGGCGGCGATCGGCGGCAGCCATGGCCGCATCTACGAAACGGCGGTGGTGTTCGGCGCGGCGGCGGCGCTGCTCGCGCTCGCCTCGACCCCCTGGCTGCGCGCCTGGACTCGGGTGAAGGTCGCCAAGCATCTGTTCCGCCACCGCTATGACTATCGCACCGAATGGCAGCGCTTCACCGCGACGCTGGGCGATCCGGGGCCCGGCGGCGATCCGCTGGGCGTGCGCATCGTGCGGGCGGTCGCCGACCTGACCGATTCCCCCGCGGGGCTGCTGCTGGCGATGGCGGAGGACGAGCGGATGATCCCGGCGGCGGCGTGGAACTGCGACCCGCAGGACCCGGACCCCGCCGACCTGGCCTTCGCCCGGCATCTCGCCACCGGCCGGATCGTCGCGCTGGATGTGATCCGTGCCGATGCCGGGGGTGCGGAGGCGGCCTGCATCCCGGCGGCGCTGCTGGCCGATCCGATGGCCTGGGTGGTGGTGCCGCTGCTGCATGGCGAGCGGCTGGCCGGCGCGATCGTGCTGGCGCGGCCGCCGGTGGATCGGGCGCTGGACTGGGAGGATCTCGACCTGCTCCGCGTCGTCGGGCGGCAGGCGGCCAGCTATCTGGCGGAGGACCGCGCCCATGCCGCGCTGGCCGATGCCGCGCGGTTCGAGGAGTTCAACCGCCGCTTCGCCTTCCTGCTCCACGACATCAAGAATGTCGCCAGCCAGGTGACGCTGGTCGCGCGCAATGCCGAACGCCATGCCGACAATGCCGAATTCCGCGCCGACATGGTCGCGACATTGCGCGAATCGGGCGCGCGGATGACGGCGCTGCTCGCCCGGCTGGGCCAGCATGACGCGTCGCGCCCCGAACCGCTTCGCGCCGTCGATGCCGCCGCCCTGGTCGCGCGCGCCGCCGCGATGCGCCGGGCGCAGCATCCCGTCGAGGTCGAGATCCTGCCCGGCGAACCGATCCATGTGATGGCGGCGCCGGGGCGGTTGGCGCAGGTGCTCGACCATCTGATCCAGAATGCGGTCGAGGCGAGCGATCGGGGCGTGCCGGTCCGCCTGCGCGTCGAGGTCGGCGACGGGGCGGTGGCGATCGAGGTGATCGACCGGGGCGGTGGCATGAGCCCCGGCTTCGTGCGCGACCAGCTGTTCCGGCCGTTCGTCTCGACCAAGCCGAACGGATTCGGGATCGGCGCCTATGAGGCACGGGAATTGGTGAGGGCGATGGACGGCAGGCTGGACGTATCGAGCCGCGAGGGCGAGGGCACCCGCTTCCGCATCCTGTTGGCGGCGGCGGCGATGCTGGATGCGGCGGCGTGAGCCGGCCGGTCCTGTTGGTCGTCGAGGACGACGCCGCGCTCGCGCGCCAGTTGCGCTGGGCCTATGAGGCCTATGAGGTGGTGGTGGCGGGCGACCGGGCCGCCGCGCTCGACGCGCTGCGCCTGCACGAGCCGGCGGTGGTGACGCTCGACCTGGGGCTGCCGCCCGATCCAGACGGCACCAGCGAGGGGTTCGCGACGCTTCGCGACATGCTGGCGGCCGCACCGGCCACCAAGGTGATCGTGGCGTCCGGGCATGGCGAACGCGCCAGCGCGCTCCAGGCGATCGGCGACGGGGCCTGGGACTTCTACTCCAAGCCGATCGATATCGATGCGCTGGGCCTGATCGTCGCGCGCGCCTTCCACGTCCATGCGCTGGAGGCGGAGAACCGTCGGCTGGCGGCGCGCGCCGCGCCCAGCGGCTTTGGCGGGCTGCTCTATGCCTCGCCCGAGATGACCCAGGTCGCGCGCCAGCTCCAGCGCGTCGCCCCCGCCAATGTCTCGGTGATGCTGCTGGGGGCGAGCGGGACGGGCAAGGAGCTGCTGGCGCGCGGCGTCCACGACGCGTCGCCGCGCGCCCAGGGGCGGTTCGTCGCGATCAACTGCGCCGCCATTCCGGAGACGCTGCTGGAGGCCGAACTGTTCGGCCATGAAAAGGGCGCGTTCACCGGCGCGGTCAAGACGACCGAGGGCAAGATCGAGCAGGCGGCGGGCGGCACGCTGTTCCTGGACGAGATCGGCGACGTGCCGCTGGCCTTGCAGGTCAAGCTGCTGCGCTTCCTCCAGGAACGGGTGATCGAGCGGATCGGCGGGCGCAAGGCGATCCCGGTCGACACGCGCATCGTCTGCGCGACGCATCAGGATGTCGATGCGATGGTCGCGGACGGGCGGTTCCGCGAGGATCTCTACTACCGGCTGGCGGAGATCGTGGTGCGCATCCCGGCGCTGGCGGCGCGGACCGGCGATGCCGGGCTGATCGCGCGGCACTTCGTCCAGCATTATGCGCGCACGCTCAACCCCGCCGTCACCGGCCTCGCCGCCGATGCGCGCGCGGCGGTGGACGCCTGGGGCTGGCCGGGCAATGTCCGCGAGTTGGAGAACCGGGTGAAGCGCGCGGTCATCATGGCGGAGGGCAAGCTGGTGACCGCCGCCGATCTCGACCTGGGCGAAGCGGGTGCGGACCTCAACCTGCGCACCGCGCGCGAGGCCGCCGACCGGCGCGCGATCGGCCGGGCGCTGGCCCAGGCCGACGGCAATGTCTCCGCCGCCGCGCGATTGCTGGGGATCAGCCGGCCGACGCTCTACGACCTGCTCAAGGCCTATGACTTGCAGGGGTGAGGGGGGCTGGAGCGGGATGACATCGGGTTAACCCAAGCCGTCATTGCGAGCGCAGCAAAGCAATCCAGAGCGTCACGCGCGCGGCTGTGGATTGCTTCGCTACGCTCGCAATGACGATCCCAAGTCCAGATCATATCATTGGATTCTGAGGCGCAATTTTTCTGGCAGGGGATCGTCGCGAACTCGCCCGGCTAGTGCGTGACCCGGCCGTGGTCCTGCGGAGGCAGGAGCCCAGAGCCAAGCCAGACATCGTGTTCTAATGCGTGTAACGCTGTGCTCCTACCTTCGCAGGACCACGGAAAGGCCTTTGGAAGCGATCCTTCCTCCGGCGCGTCAGGCCGTCTCCAGCAGTCGTTCCGCCTGTGCGCGGGCTTCGTCGGTGACGGTCGCGCCGGACAGCATCCGGGCGATCTCCTCGCGTCGTTCTCCTTCCGACAACTGGCGGACGCCGGTGCGGGTGACGATGCCGTCATTGGCCTTGGCGATCAGCAGATGCGCGGCGCCGCGCGCCGCGACCTGCGGGCTGTGCGTCACCACCAGCAGCTGCGTCCGCATCGCCAGCCGCGCCAGCCGCTCGCCGATCGCCGACGCCACCGCGCCGCCGACGCCGCGATCGATCTCGTCGAACACCATCGTCTCCGCGCCGCCCGTTTCCGCCAGCGCGACCTTGAGCGCGAGCAGGAAGCGCGACAATTCGCCGCCCGACGCGATCTTGGCGAGCGGGGCGAAGGGCGCGCCGGGATTGGTGGCGATCTCGAACTCGACCCGGTCCTTGCCGGCGGCGGACCAGCCGTCCGGCCCCAGCGGCGCGATCACGGTGCGGAACCGCGCGGCGTCGAGCTTGAGCGGCGGCAATTCGGTCGCCACCGCCGTGTCGAGCCGCGTCGCCGCCGCCGCCCGCCGTTCGGACAGGGCCGCCGCCGCCTTGTCATAGGCGGCGCGGGTCGTCGCCACCGTCGCCTCCAGCTTGGCGATGCCGCCTTCGCCCGCATCGAGCCGCTGGAGCCGGGCCGCCAGCTCCTCGGTCAGCGCGGCGAGGTCGTCGGGCTGGACCCGGTGCTTGCGGGCCATGGCGCGCAGGTCGAACAGGCGCGACTCGTCGTCCTCCAGCGCGCGCGGGTCGAAGGCGAGCGCATGGCGCGCCTCGCGCAGCCGCTCCTCGGCGGCGGACGCCTCGATCACCGCGCGGTCGACCGCCGCCAGCGCCTCGGCCAGCGATTCGTGATCCGGCGCGACCCGCTCCAGCACGCGCGCGGCCTGGCGCAGGCGGGCGAGACCGCCGTCCGACCCCTCCAGATGATCCTCGATCGCGGACAGGTCGTCGGCGATCTTCTCGGCGCGCTGCATCGAGCGGCGCTTGTCGGCGAGCGATTCCTCCTCGCCCGGCTCGGCCCCCAGCGCCTGAAGCTCGGCGACGCTATGCTCCAGCCATTCGCGGTCGCGCGCCGCCGTCTCGATCTCCGCGCGCGCGGCGGCGAGCGTCGCTTCCGCCTGGCGATAGGCGGCCCAGCAGCGCGCCGCCTCGGCGGGATCGACCTTGCCGAACGAGTCGAGCATCGCGCGGTGGCCGCGCGGGTTGAGCAGGCCGCGATCGTCATGCTGGCCATGGATCTCGACCAGGCGCGGGGCGATCTCGCGCAGCAGCGTGGCGGAGACGGGCTGGGTGTTGACGAAGGCCCGGCTGCCGCCATCCGCCTTCACCACGCGGCGGATCAGCAGCGGCTCGCCCGGCTCCACCTCGACGCCATTCTCGTCGAGCAGGGCGGCGAGCGGCGCGGAGGGGGCATCGAAGCTGGCGGTGACGACCGCCTGGGTCGCGCCATGGCGCACCAGGCCGCTATCGCCACGCCCGCCGAGCGCCAGCCCCAGGGCATCGAGCAGGATCGACTTGCCCGCGCCCGTCTCGCCGGTCAGCACGCCCAGTCCCTCGCCAAAGTCGAGGTCGAGCGCTTCGATCAGCACCACGTCACGGATGGACAGCGCGGTCAGCATAGACGGCCGATGTAGACCGGGGCGGGGCCGATTTGAACCGCTTATGTTCCGGAGGCGCGAATAAAGCCGGTGGACGACCGCCTGCCGACGCCCTGGTCGCCGCCGCGCTGCTGCGCGAGCGGGCGGCGAGGGGCGGGGGGGGGGGCGGGGGGTCCTAGTCGCTGGAACCCCGGGCTCCGGCTTGCGCCGGAACCCGTCAGCCGGCCTTACTGGCGGGGGATGCCGGTGCTGCTGTTCGGGCCGACGGTCGAGCCGCCGGTGGCGGTGCCGGGAACCCCGGCCGGCTGCGCGTCGCGCGGCACGCCGGAGGCGCTGCCCGAATCACCCGGCAGCGAATGCGCCTTGGCGCCCGGCGTGCCGTCCGGGATGATCGGCTGGCCCGGTGGGACCAGCGGCGCTTCCGGCAAGGGATGGTCCTTCATCAGCTTGTACGCATGGGCATACCAGTCGCTGCCCGGATAGTTGCGGCCGAGCACGGCGGCGGCCTTCTGCGCCTCGACCGGCACGCCCAGGTTCAGATAGGTCTCGGTCAACCGCATCAGCGCCTCGGGCGCATGGGTGGTCGTCTGATATTGCTCGATCACCCGCTTGAAGCGCATGTTCGCCGCCAGCCACTGGCCGCGCGCCTCGTAGAAGCGGCCGACTTCCATCTCCTTGCCGGCGAGGTGGTCGTTGACCAGGTCTATCTTCAGCCGCGCATCCGACGCATAGCGGGTGTTGGGATAGCGGCGCATCAGCTCGCCCAGCGCATCAAGCGCCTGGCGGGTGATCTTCTGGTCGCGGGTCACGTCGGTGATCTGCTCGTAATAGCCGAGCGCCACCAGATAATAGGCATAGGCCGCGTCGCGATTGCCCGGATGGACCGAGATGAACCGCTGCGCCGACTGGATCGACTGGGTATAGTCGCGCGCCAGATAATAGCTGAACGCGCTCATCAACTGCGCGCGGCGGGCCCAGATCGAATAGGGGTGCTGGCGCTCCACCTCGTCGAACAGGATCGCCGCCTCCTTGTAGCGGCCCTGGTCGAGCCGGTTCTTGGCGGTGGTGTACAGCGTGCCGACGTCGCGCGCGACATATGGCACGTCGCCCTTGCCGGCATTGCGCGCACAGGCGCCCAGCGGAAGCACGACGGCGGCGATCATCGCGACGCCAAGCGCGCGGGAACGGGGGATACGCATCGGCCTCGCCTGTAGCGCAGCGTGGCCCCGGGAAACAATAGGCTGGACGCACCGGATCGTCGCGATAGGGGAAGGCGTTCGACCGGCCGGATACGAACAAGGAGCCAACCGATGCCCGCCACCAAGCTGCACACCCATCGCGTCGAGAAGCCCTGGGGCCGCACCGACCTCTGGCCCGGCTTTCCCGACCAGCCGGCGGGCGGCGAGCCGGTGGGCGAGGTCTGGTTCCAGGAACCCGGCGACACCACGCCCGACCTGCTGATCAAGTACCTGTTCACCGGCGAGAAACTGTCGGTGCAGGTCCATCCCGACGATGAGGAGGCGCACAAGCGCGGCCTGCCGCGCGGCAAGGACGAATGCTGGACGATCCTGGCCGCAACGCCCGATTCGACCATCGCGCTGGGGCCGAAACAGGCGATGACCGCCGACGCGCTGCGGGAATCGGCGCTCGACGGATCGATCGAGGACAAGCTGGACTGGGTGCCGGTCAAGGCGGGCGATTTCTATTACGCCCCCTCGGGCACCATCCATGCGATCGGCGCGGGGCTGACGCTGATCGAGGTGCAGCAAAACAGCGAGACGACCTATCGCCTCTATGATTATGGCCGCCCCCGCGAACTGCACCTGGATGACGGCGTCGCGGTCGCGCACCTGACCCCGTACCAGGCGATCACCTCGCCCGGCCGCGTCGATGGCGAGCGGACCATCCTGGTCGAGGGGCCGAAATTCGTGCTGGAACGCTGGACCGGCGGCGCGCACGCCGTCGCGCTGCCCGAGGGGCTGACCGCGTGGATCGTGCCGATCACCGGCGGCGGCAATGTCGCCGATGTCCGCTTCCAGGCCGGCGAATGCGTGACCGTGAAGGGCAACGAGACGATCACGCTGGACGACGGCGCGGACGTGCTGTTCGCCTATCCGGGCACTCGGCGACTCTGACCCTCTCCTATCGGACCGTCATGGCGTCGCTTCGCGCCTCGGCATGACGGTTTCGCGATAGATTTCCTCCGTCTTCCGGCAGCCGGTGGCCGCTCGACTTGATCGAGGGGGAGGCGTATCGGACGGCGATGGCCGACGATCCCTTCACGCTGTTCGACGCCTGGTACGCCGAGGCGCGCGAGAGCGAAATCAACGATTCGAATGCGATGGCGCTTGCCACCGCGGATGCGGCGGGGCGGCCGTCGGTCCGCATGGTGCTGTTGAAGGGCCATGGCCCGGACGGCTTCGTCTTCTACACCAATCGCGAGGGGCGCAAGGCCGCCGACCTCGCCGCCAACCCGCACGCGGCGTTGCTGTTCCACTGGAAGTCGCTGCGCCGCCAGGTGCGGATCGAGGGCGCGGTGACGCTGGCGACCGACGCCGAATCGGACGCCTATTTCGCCAGCCGCAGCCGCGATTCGCAGCTCGGCGCCTGGGCCTCCGACCAGTCCCGCCCGCTCGCCGATCGGGCGACGTTCGAAACTCGGTTCGAGGCGATGAAGGCCCGGTTCGAGGGGCAGGACGTGCCGCGCCCGCCCTTTTGGGGCGGCTATCGCGTCACGCCCGACGTGATCGAATTCTGGCAGGATCGCGCGCATCGCCTGCATGAGCGCCGCCTGTTCACGCACGTGGAGGGCGGCTGGCGCGAAGGGTTGCTGTTCCCATGACGCACGACGAACGCCGTCGCCTCGTTCCCTATGCCACCCGCGCGGCGCTGGCCAGCGTCGCGATGGCGACCTTCCTGCTCGCGCTGAAGGGGTTCGCCGCCTGGCATACCGGATCGATCGCGATGCTGGGGTCGCTGGCGGATACCGCGCTCGACCTGCTCGCCAGCCTGGTGACGCTCTATGGCGTGCGGCTGGCGGCGACGCCGGCGGATCACGATCACCGTTTCGGCCATGGCAAGGCGGAGGCGCTGGCGGCGTTGTTCCAGGTCGCGCTGATCACCGCGTCCGCCGCCGGGATCGGCTGGCGCGCGATCCAAGCGCTGGGCGCGCCCAATGCGACCACCGATGCGGAATTCGGCATCGGCGTGTCGGTGATCGCGATCGTCGCGACGATCGGGCTGCTCGCCTATCAACGCATGGTGATCCGCAAGACCGGCTCGGTCGCGATCCTGGCCGACAATGTCCATTACCAGTCGGACGTGCTGCTCAACGGATCGGTGATCGGCGCGCTGGTGCTCGACCAGTATCTGGGCTGGCACGGCGCGGACGCGATCTTCGGCATCGCCATCGCCGCGTGGCTGCTGTGGGGGGCGTTCCAAGCCTCCTCGACCGCGATCGACATGTTGATGGACAAGGAATGGCCCGACGACCAGCGCGCGGCCTTTCTCGACGTCGCGGCGCGCCAGCCGGGGCTGCGCGGCATCCACGACTTCCGCACCCGCCGCTCGGGCAGCCACGACTTCGCGCAATTCCATATGGAGGTCGCGCGCGACCTGACCGTGGCCGAGGCGCACGACCTGGTCGAGGGGGTCGAGCGTAACCTGAAGCGGGCCTTCCCCAAGGTGGAGGTGCTGATCCATCTCGATCCCGAGGGGCATGTCGATACCGACAATCCGCTGGTCGAGGCGGACGTGACGCCGCACTGGTTCGGCAAGCGCGTGGGGCACTGAGCGATGCGCATCCCGTTCACCCAGGTCGATGCCTTTGCCGACCGGCCCTTTGCCGGCAACCCGGCGGCGGTGATGCCGCTGGCCACCTGGCCGGACGACGCGCTGCTTCAGCAGATCGCGGCGGAGAACAACCTGTCGGAAACCGCCTTTCTGGTGCCGCTGACCGGCGATGCGGAGGCGACGTTCGAACTCCGCTGGTTCACGCCCACCGCCGAGGTGGCGCTGTGCGGCCATGCGACGCTGGCGAGCGGCCATGTCGTGCTGTCGAGCGACGGCGCGATCGACCGGGTGGCGTTCCGCACTCGCCGCTCGGGCGTGCTGGCGGTGGCGCGGCAGGGGAGCGGCTATAGCCTCGACCTGCCGGCCTGGGCCCCGGCGCCGCGCGCGCTGGACGCCATCGTCGCGGCGCTGGGCGTGGACGGCGTGGTCGATACGCTGTGGCATGAGAAGGGCTATGCGCTGATCGTCGTGGACGACGCGGCGACGGTGCGGGACGCCCGTCCGGACCAGCGTGCGCTGGCGGCGGCGGAGCCCTGCGTCGCGGTCCTGGCGGCGCGGGGGCAGGAGACGGACATCGTCTCGCGCGTGTTCACGCCGGCCTATGGGATCGACGAGGACCCGGTGACCGGATCGGCCCATGCGGTGATGGTGCCCTATTTCGCGGAGAAACTCGGCCGCGATACGATGACCGCGTTCCAGGCCAGCGCGCGGGGCGGGCGTCTGACCTGCCGGCTGGCGGACGACCGGGTGGTGCTGGGCGGACAGTGCGTGACGGTGATCGAGGGCAGCTTCCTGCTGCCGTAAGGATGGGGTGTCGTTACCCCCACTCCGTTCCCCGGCCTTTGCCGGGGGAGCGGAGTGGGGGATAGGATCCTAATGACGCCTCGACCCGGCTTACCGCCAGCCGGCATCCACGAAATAATCATGTCCCGTGCACATCCGCGCATCGTCGGAGGCCAGGAACAGCGCCAGCGCCGCCACGTCGGCGGGCTGGATGCGGCCGTCCAGGCATTGCGCCGCCACGATCTCGGCCTCGCCCTCGGGCGTGTACCAGCGTTCCTGGCGCGGCGTCTGGACGTTGCCGGGCACGATCGTGTTGACGCGGATGCCGTCGCGGCCGAGATCGCGGGCCAGGCTGCGCGTCAGCCCCTCGATCGCCGCCTTGCAGGTCTGGTAGAGGACCAGGTCGGGCAAGGCGAGGTGCCAGCTGATCGACCCGAAGTTCAGGATCGCCCCGCCGCCGGCGCGCTTCATCGCCGGGATCACCGCCTTGGCGGCGAAGAACTGGTGGCGCAAGTTCACCGCGAACCGCTCGTCCCAATAGGCCGGGGTGACATCCTCGATCGAGTGGCGATCGTCGCTTGCGGCGTTGTTGATCAGGATGTCGACCCCGCCCAGCGCCTGTTCCAGTTCGGCGAACACGGACGCGAGCTGTTCGAGATCGGTCAGGTCGCAGCGCCGGAAGATCGGGGCGTGCGCCGCCGTCTCCGTCAGCCTGGCGGCCAGCGCCTGACCATCGCCCTCGGCGATGTCGACGAAGGCCACTGCCGCGCCCTGTGCCGCGAAGGCTTCGACCAGCCCGGCGCCGATGCCGCTGGCGCCGCCGGTGATGATGACGCGCTTGTCCGCCAGCGAGGGATAATTGGCCGTCATCACTTCGCTCCCAACAGGCCGCGGCCAGCCAGATTGGCCATGAACGCGCCGATGCCCATGGTCCAGGCGGGCGCATCGCGCGAGGTGGTGACCTGATTGATCAAGGTGCCCAGCCGCTCGCTGCGGATCGCCACCGTGTCGCCGATCTTGTGGGTGAAGCCCTTGCCCGGCTCGTCGCGATCCTGGGTCGGGGCGAACAGGGTGCCACAGAACAGCACCAGGCCATCGGGATAGTGATGCTCGCTCAGCGCCTGGCGGAGCAGCTCTTCCGGATCGCGGCTGATCTCCTGCATCGTGCTATGGCCGTTCAGCACATAATCGTCGGTGCCGGTGATGGTCAGCGCCACGTCGGCGGCGCGCACATCCTCCATCGAATAGCCGTCGTCGAACAGGCGGATCAGCGGCCCGAGCGAGCAGGAGGCGGTGTTGTCCTTCGCCTTGCCGAGCAGCAGCGCCGAACGACCCTCGAAATCGCGCAGATTGACGTCGTTGCCGAGCGTCGCACCGACCGCCACGCCGTGCGCGTCGGCGACCAGCACCACTTCCGGCTCCGGATTGTTCCAGGTCGAATCGGAACGGACGCCGACCGGCGCGTTGAGGCCGACCGTGGAGAGCACCGGCGACTTGGTGAAGATTTCCGCATCCGGGCCGATCGCCACCTCCAGATATTGCGACCACAGGCCGTCGGCGATCAGCGCCTCCTTCAGCGCCGCCGCCTCGTCCGTGCCGGGCACCACCGAGCGGATGCTGCCGCCCAGCGCTTCTTCCAGCCGGCCGCGCAATTCGGCGGCCTTGCTGTGGTCGCCGCGCGCGCGCTCCTCGATCACCCGCTCCAGCGCGGAGACGGCGAAGGTCACGCCCGCCGCCTTCACGCATTGCAGGTCGATCGGGCTGAGCAGTTGCGCCAGGTCGAGCGTGTCGAGATCGCCCAGCGCCTCGCCGCCGTCGAACAGGCGGTCGGCGATCAGCGCCGAGACCGTCGGCGCGACCTGCGCCATGTCATAGGCGACGCCACCCCGGACCAGGATCGGCGACGGGCCGGCCTGGGTCTGGATGCGTCCCAGGAACGTGCCGCTGCGCCAGTCGGCCGGCAACGCCTCGGCCCAGGTCGATACGCGTGTCACCATTATCCCCTCCATATATGGTAGCGGTATCTTATGTGCGGGAGGACCGTCAAGCGCGGCCTGCCGCCGATCGGATACCGGTCATCCGGCCTCATAGAGTTCCAGCGGCAGCGCGTCCGGGTCCTCGAAGAAGGTGAAGCGGCGGTCGGTATGGGGGTCGACCCGCACCGGCTCCACCGCCACGCCCGCCGCGACCAGCCGCGCGACGGCGGCGTCGAGATCGTCGACCGCGAAGGCCAGGTGACGCAGGCCGCGCGCTTCCGGCCGGCTGACGCGGGCCGGCGGGTCGGGAAAGGAGAAGAGCTCGATCTGCGCGGTGCCGACGCCCAGGTCGCATTTCCACGACCGGCGCTCCGCGCGGTACACCTCGAACAGCACGGGCAGGCCGAGCAATTCGCTGTAGAAACGCTTCGAGACGTCGTAATCGGAACAGATGATCGCGACATGGTGGAGCGATCGGATCATGGATGGCCTTTCGGAAATTCAGGAGCCGGTGAGCGTGCGGACCAGATCGAGATCGTCGGGCTTGTCGACGTCGATCGCGGCGAGGCCGAACGGGCTCGGCACCACCGCCGTCTCCACCCCCGCCCGCCGGCCGAGATGCCGCACCGCCGCCGCCAGCGTCAACCGGCCGAACAGATAGCGCAGCAGCAGCAGCGGCCCCAGTCGCCAGACGATCCGCCACGGCCGCTTGCGGTCCGCTTCCACCTGGCTCCACAGGCCGATCGCCAGCGCCGCTTCCGGTGTAGCGAGCCAGAACAGGTTGCACCCCGACCAGTCGCCATCGGCGAAGCGCAGCCAGGTCCGCCGGGTCGCGGGGGCGGCGGCCTCCACCACGTCGCGCCGGGCGAGCAGCGTCGCGACATCGGCCTCGGCGGGCACATCCGTCAGGAACCGCGCGATCCACGCGCCGTCGAGCAGCGCATGATCGGCGGTCGTCACCAGCAGGGGGGTGCCGAGCACGGTCAGCGCGGCGGCGACGCTGGCGCTGGGGCCGGCGGCGGGGGGCAGCACCTCCAGCCCCAGCCGCATCGCCTCGACCACCACCGCCCGGTCGGAAGCGGAGACGGCGACGCGGGTCGCGCCCGCCGCGCGCACCGCCGCCGCGACGCGGTCGAGCAGGGTCGCGCCTTCCAGCCGGATCAGCGCCTTATGCGACACGCCGGCATAGCTGGCGACGGGATCGGTCGTGCCAGGGCGCGAACCCGCCAGGATCAGGGCCGACCAAGTCATCGTTGCCGCCATACCTGCCACAGCACGGCCGGCGCGGCCAGCACGGGATGGCGCGTCCGCCACGGCGTCAGCGTGACGGCGACACCGGTATGCCGCTCGACCTTCCACGCGCCATAGGCGGCGGCCCCCTCGAAGGTGAAGGCGGCGCGGACCAGCCGGGCGATGTTGAGCGGCTTGCCCAGCCGCCGCCGCCGCCGCCATGCGCGACGGACGCGATCCGCCTGGGGCAGGCTGGGGATCAGCCGATCGCCGGCACGGGTGAAGGCGATGCCGGCCGCGTCCCACGCCAGGGGCAGCAGCCGCTGGTAACGCCCCGCGCCATGCGCGATGATCTGCTCCTCGCGACCGGGCCGCTCGACCCGGAGTTCGGCGGCATAGGTCTGGCGGAACAGCGCGCGCCAATAATCCTCCGCCGTCCCCTCTGCCGGCCCCAGCGCGGCGGCGAAGCGCGCCGCCGTGACGACCGCCGCCGCGATCGCGTCGACCACCGCATGGCGCGCCCCGGCATCGCGCACCCAGGCCAGGGCGGCGGGCTGGACGAAACGGGTCCAGATGGTGGTATCGACCAGATCGCCCGACGCCGCCGCGCGGAAGGTGGCGGCGCGCATCGTCGCGATCTTGGCGCGCAGCGTCTGCCCCTTCAGCGGAAACTCGCGATAGCTGACGGTCGGCCACAATCCGCGCTCCGGCGGGCCATCGGTCAGGACATAGAAGTCGAGCACGCCGTCCAGCGAGCGGGTGCGCAGGTTGGAGCCGTAGAACAGCACGGCGACCGCCTGCGTCTCGCCGGCCAGTCGGGCCGCGACCGCGCGCACCGGTTCCGCGACCGCGGCGTCCAGCCCCGCCGCCACCTGGTCCCGAAGCGTCTCGCTCATGGCGTGACGAAGGCGAGCGCCGGTCCCTGCCGCACGGTCAGCGCGCCGCCGGGAAAATGCTCGCCGTCCAGGATGAAGCCCTCGTCCAGCGCGATGTCGAACTGCGCGGCGGCGATATGGTGATAGCCGGCGCGCGCCAGCCAGGGCGCGACCGATCCGGCCAGCAGGGCGGGGGTCGCCAGCATCATCCGGCGCGGCGGCGCGTCGATCGCGAGCAGGCGGATGCCCTCGCGCGGCGGGCCGAACGGCTTCAGGCCCATCGGCAACTGGCCCAGCGTCGAGGCGAGCAGCAGGTAGCGCTGGGCGTGATCCGCCGGCTGGCCGGGCAGGGCGAGCCGCATCGCCGTACCGGCGCGCCACGCGCTCTTCGCCGTGCCGAACAAGGTCTGCGCCACGCCCCAGCCGAGCGCCAGCCCGACCGCCAGATTGTTGAACGCCCCCGCGCGGTGGGTGTGCTGCGCCAGTTCGGTCGCCTTGGCGAAGGCGCCGGCACCGAACAGGAAGCCGCGCGCCGGCGGCGCGGCGTCGCCGACCCGTGCGATCTCCAGCGGGCGGCGCTCGATCATCCGGCCTTGCCGGGCGGCGTCCAGCGCGTCGGTCAGCGTCCAGTCGGCGGGCAGGCCCAGGTCGATCGCCAACGCGTTCGTCTTGCCCGAGGGGATGACGGCGACGCGCGGCCAGGAACCGGCCCAGATATCGGCGGCGGCGGTCAGCACGTCGCGCACCGTGCCGTCGCCGCCATCGATCACCAGCAGGTCGATGCGGTGCGCGGCAAAGTCGACCAGCGTTTCCGCCAGCGCGGCGCGAGTGCGCGGTGCGGCGACGATCAGGCTGTCGGCACCCGGCACGCCCGCCTCATATTCCGCGCCGTGATTGCGGTGGCTCTTGGGATTGCACACGATTCCGACGCGCAGCGCGCCCAGCACGCCGACGCCGGGCACCGGCTTCGCCGAAGCCGGCGCGTCGACCCGCGCGTCGCAAAAGGGCAGGGATGCAGACAGAACCGTGGACACCAGGCCTCCGCTATCCGTCGGGGGACCCGGCGGCTACAGAATTATGACGTAAACGTAAGACACCGACTTTGTGACCTGAAAATGTCGTGATCCAGGTCACGCCGGCCATTTTTGTTGGCGGCGATAAGGGTTTGGCTATCGCCGGTAGCGCATCGCCATGCGAATCGTCGCGCCGCCGGCCGGCACCGCGAAGCGCGCGCTGGCAAAGGCGGGCAGGCCGATCGAGGTCGGTGCGTCGTTGGAAAAGCCGAATCCCTCCTTCGGCGTCCACAGCGTGCGGTTGAAATCGTGGTCGGCATTGGCGTCATGATATTGCGCGATCGCGTAGAAGCCGGGCCGCACCCAGAAACAGCCGGTCGTGACCGGCGCCTGGGCGGGGGTGCGGACGCGCAGCAGCTTGCCGCCCTTGGCCAGGAAGCGCCGCTTGTCGTCGGGATAGAGGGTGAAGGCGACCTCGCCCCGGGCATCGCGCAGGCCGGTCGCCTGCACCGTCAGCTTCACCATGCCGGGGCCGGTCGGCCCGGCGCAGCTTTGCGCCACGGCCGGGGCAGCGAGCAGGGCTGTCGTAGAAATCGCTAAGGTAAACAGTGGCTTGTTCATCAAACTATCCTGGTGCCCCGGCCATGGACTGCGCCTGAATCACGGCCGCACGATGGCGAAGCGCTCCCGTCCCTCAGCCGCGGCGCGACAGGCGGAGCGCCGCCGCCGCCATCAGCAGCGCGACGACCAGCGAGCCGGCAGTGACCGCCATCGCCACGCCGGTCGCGGCGTACCAGGGCATGAGCGCGAAGGCGGCGGCGAACATCACCCCGACGCCGACGACGCGGATCGCGAAGACGGTGCCGGCGCGTTGCAGCGCGGTCATCACCGTGTCGACACCGACCGTCGTCAGGTCCAGGCATCCCGCCACCGCCAGCCACAGCAGGACCGGCCAGGCATGACGGAAGTCGCGGCCGCCGACCAGGTTCAGCACCGGCTTCCCCGCCAGCGCGACGATCGCCATGATGCCCAGGGCCGCGACGCCGCTGCCCAGGAACAGCCGCGACAGCATCCGCCCCAGCCGCTGCGGCGTCGCGGATTGCACCGACTTGACCACCTCCGGAAAGGCGGCGCGGGACAGGAGCTGCGACACCTTGGCCAGCGCCTGCGCCAGTTGCGCCGCCAGCCGGAACACGCCCGCCGCCGCCGGGCCCACCACCGCGCCGACCAGCAGCAGCGGCACCTGCTTGCTCGACAGGCCGAGCGTCGAGCTGGCATTGGTCGACAGCGCGAAGCGGACGATGCCGGGATGCTCGCGCGGCAGGTCGCGGACGCCGCGTCCGTGCCGGCGCATCAGCGTCAGGTCGCCCTGTTGCGCGACCATGATCCAATAGGCGGCGGCGGTCAGCACCTCCGCCAGCCCCCAGGCGAACAGGAAGCCCTGCACCGTCGGATGGACCAGCCATACCGCGATCGCGCCCAGGAAGCGCACCACCGGCGTCACGCTGTCGGCCAGCGCGGCGAGCGCGAACCGGTCGTTCAGCCGCAGGATGCCGAGCGGGGTCGAGCGGACGGTGACAAGCTGGACCACGGCGAAGATCAGCGTCGCCCGCTTCAGCGTCGCGCCGATGCCGAGCGCCTCGCCCCAGATCTCCAGGATCACCCAGGCCAGGCCGACGCCGACCAGCGCGGTGGCGGCATCGAGGTATGCGACGCCGCGATAGAGCCGGCCGAGCGCGGGGGCGTCGCCGGTCGCGCGAGCGCGGACGCCATATTGCACCACCACCTGCCAGCTCTGGAAGGCGACCAGCGTCGCCAGAGTCTGTGCCGCGCCGGTGATGAGCGCGAACCGGCCGAAGCCGGTGACGCCCAGCGAGCGGGTCGCGATGCCCAGATAGAAGAGCGACAGGATGGCGAGCACGCTGCGGCTGGCGAGCATCCAGCCCAGGTTGCGCATCGCCGCCTGGAACATCCCGCGCGGGGCCGGTGACGGCGCGGGGGCGGGGGGATCGATGGAAGTACCGGTCATGCGTGCCCCAGCCCTAAGCACCGGAGAAACCACGGGCAAGTCCCGCGCCCGGCGTGACAGGCCGCCGGCGTCCCGATAATGCGACGCTCTTTGCGGGAGTCAGGCTTATCTGCGGCATCGTCGGCCTGTTGGCGCGAAATGGAGGCGACCCGGTCGCGGCGGTGCGTCGGCAGTGCGATTCGATCGTCCATCGCGGCCCGGATGATGAGGGGCTGTATGGCGAGCCGAGCTTCGCCTTCGGGATGCGGCGGCTGTCGATCCTCGACATCGCCGGCGGGCACCAGCCGTTCCGTTCGCCGGACGAGCGTTTCGTGCTGATGTTCAATGGCGAGATCTATAATTTCGCCGCGCTTCGCGCCGAACTGGCGGCGGCGGGACGCGTCTTTCGCAGCAGCGGCGATGCCGAGGTGATCCTCGCCGGCTATGAACGCTGGGGCGCGGCGGTGTTCGGCCGGCTGGACGGGATGTTCGCGGTCGCGATCTGGGACCGGCAGGCCAGGCGGCTGGTGCTGGCGCGCGATCCCGTCGGCATCAAGCCGCTCTATTATAGCGACCAGCCGGCGGGCTTCGCCTTCGCCTCCGAACTCCAGGCGCTGACGCTCCTGCCCGGTTTCCGCTGGACGACCGATCCGCGCGCGCAGCTCGACTATTTCCGCTTCGGCCATGTCCGCACGCCACGCACGATCCATGCGGAGGCGCGGACATTGCCACCGGGGCATATCCTCACCCTGACGGCCGGCGCGGCGCCGGAGCTGACGCCCTATTGGACGCCGCGCTATGCCCCCGCGCCGCCGCTGCCGCCGGAGGAATGGGTGGAGCGGTTCCGCCAGAGCTGGCTGGATACGGTGGCCGAGCAGATGGTCGCGGATGTCGAGGTCGGGGCTTTCCTGTCGGGGGGGATCGACTCCTCGGCGGTGGTCGCGGCGATGACGCGGGTGACCGACCGGCCGGTGCGCAGCTTCACCATCGGCTTCCCCGATCCGCGCTATGACGAAAGCCGTCATGCCGAGGCCATCGCGGCGGCGCTCGGCACCGTCCACACCACGCGGATGCTCGATCTGGTCGCGGCGCAGGACCTGCTGCCGACCGTGGCGGCCAGCTATGCCGAGCCGTTCGCCGACCCGTCGATGGTGCCGACCTGGTATGTCAGCCGGGTGGCCGCCGAACAGGTCAAGGTGGCGCTGTCGGGCGATGGCGGCGACGAGCTGTTCTTCGGTTACAAGCGCCACGCCACCGAGCGGCGGGTGGGGGCCTTGCCGGCTCCCTTGCGTCACGCCGCGCGCGCGATCGGCGCGGTGCCGACCCTGCCGTGGCGGCGCGCCAACGAGACGGTCCAGCGCTGGACCAGGACGGCCGCCAGCGCCGGCCTGCCCTGTGGCGTGTCACGCTTCTTCGCCAAGCTCCAGATCACTTCCCCGGCGCTGCGCGCGCAGGTGTTCGTGCCCGATTTCCTGGCGATGGACGGCGATCCGCGCGGCGAGATCGCGCGGCTGCGGGCGGAATATTTCCCCGATTCGGCGGCGCTGTCGGCCGATACGCTGGAGCAGTTCGCGCTGTGCGACCTGGCGCTCAACCTGCCGGGCGCGATGCTGACCAAGGTCGACCGGGCCAGCATGGCGCATTCGCTGGAGGTGCGCGTGCCGATGCTGGGGCAGAAGATGGTCGATCTGGCGCTGGCGATGCCCGCGTCGATGAAGCTGGACGGCGCCACCGGCAAGAAGGTGGTGCGCCAGGCGATCGCCCCCTGGCTGCCCGAAGGCATTCTGGATCGCCGCAAACAGGGCTTCCAGATGCCGCTGTCCGCCTGGTTCGCGGGCGATTTCGGCCGCTATGCCGAAATGCTGTGGCAGGAGAGCGGCGCGCGCGACGAGGGGATCTGGCGGCGCGCCGCCGTGGACCGGCTGTTCGCCGACCACCGCGCGGGGAAGCGGGACCATAGCCGCTTCCTCTACGCGCTGGCGGTCTATTGCCTGTGGAAGGCGCGGGGGCCGGCTAGGCCAGCCAGCTGATCACCGGCGCGCCGCGCCGCTTGACCGCCATCGCCTGGAACAGCCGGACGAGGTGGACGACGAGCGAGATGGCGGTCCAGCCGGCGACCGCGACGATCCCCCAGTCGGGCCGGCCGGCGACCAGGCTGGCGAACAGGATCACCATGTTCGGGTTGCGCCGCGCCGTGACCAGCCGGAAATCGCTGTCGAACGGCCGCCAGACATGGATGTGCATCCCGAAGCGGACGATGAACGCCCCCTCGATCAGGCGCTGCGCGACATAGCCGAACAGCATCGTGCCGATCACGATCCAGAAGGTCTGGTCGCTGAGCGGCCGGCCATAGACGGCGCAGCCGCTGGCCCAGGCCCACCACCAGATCGGCGGATGGACCAGGTCGATGCCATGGTCCCAGATGTCGCCCAGCCGGGAGGAGGTGATGGTGCAGCGCGCCAGCTTGCCGTCCACCGTGTCCAGCACCATGAAGACCAGGCCGGTGAGCAGCCCGGTCCAGAACCAGCCCTGCCAGAAGGCGATCGTCGCGACGACGCACAGCACGGTGCCGATCGCGGTGACGTTGTTGGGCGACAGGCCCCAGCGCGCCGCCAGCTGCGTCAGGCGGAACGCCCATTCCGGCCAGAGATATTTGGTCAGCAGGTCGGTGACGCCCTTATAGGCGCCCTTGTAGCTCAGCCGCTCGATCGCGGGGACGGTGGTCATCACCAGCGGCTCGACGAACGGTCGCTCGCGCTTGCGCAGCGCCTCGTTGAAGATGCCGGCCTCGTCCTCCGCCTCGATCACCACCAGGCCGGGCAGCGGCGCGCCGGCCAGCATCAGCGCGGCGGCCTCCTCCATCTCGATTCGGCCGACATGCGCCAGCACGGGCCGGCCGTCGCGGGTGACGACGGTGCCGGGCTTGTCCTTCAGATGGCGGGTCCAGACGGGATCGAAGGCATAGTCGAGATGGGCCAGCACCACTGTCTCGCCCTCGGGCGCGAAGCCCTGCGACACGCCGATGCGGCGCACCCGCTCCGCATTGGTCATGCCCCATAGGCGAGTCGTGTTGTCGCCGATCGGTTGTAGGGAAACGGTCATGCAGGCCCGTTACCCCATCGCGCGCGATTGTCGAACCGGGTTCGGGGCCGGATCGTCCGTGTTTTGCGGCGCTTTGACGGTGGTCGGGCCGGACGTCTCCGCGTTGCCTGCGGCTCCGCGCCGTCGCATGACCCCGGAATCGCCTACCGACCGGACCCGGCCAGGAAGGCGCGGATCGCCGCCGCCGCCCGCGCCGGGGCGTCGCCGCTGGCATCGCCCAGCGACTCGGCGGCGAAGCGGGCCTGGATCGCCGCATAGGCGCCATGGCCGGCCGGGGCGGCGGCGAGGGTCGGGAGCAGGTCGTCGAGGCGATCGACCACCGGCCCGCACGCCCATTGGGCATAGGCCGGGTCGTCGGCCCAGGCGATGTTGGCGGGGTTCAGGAAGACGCAGGGGCGCGGGCGGATCAGGAACTCGATGACTTGGCTCGACGTGTCGCCCAGATACAGGTCGGCGGCGGCGGTGTAGCTGCCGTCGACCATCGCGAAGCCGTCCGCATCGCAATGGACATGGGGGTGACGGTCCAGCTCCGCCATCAGCATGCGGATGTCGGGCGCGCCCTCCAGCAGCCGCTGGTGCGGTGCGAAGATCAGGTTCCAGCGACCGTCCGCGACGATCCGGCGCACCACCGCCTCGCCCCAGCTCCACCAGGAGGAGCGGTGCCGCTGCCAGTGCGGGGCGTAGAGGATGGTCGGGCGGTCGTCGGCGGCGAAGGGCGGGCGGGTGACGCTGCGCTGGCGGAACCCCGCCTTGACGTAACCGGTGGCGACGATCCGTTCCGGGGCGAAGCCGCGCGCCAGATAGGTGGCGCGCTCCCGCTCGCTCGGCACCAGGGTCAGCGCGGCGGCGCGGCGGCGGGGATCGTCGCGCGCGCTCATCGATCCGACCCCGTGCGAGGTCTTGACGAAGGGCAGGCGCAGCCAGGGGAACAGGCGGGGCAGCCACAGGCTGGTCTGTTCGGCGCAGACCACTGCCCGCGCCGAGAGCAGGCGGGGCAGCAGCCGGAGCAGCACCGGGATCTTGGAGGGCAGCGGCGGATTGCGGCCGGCCGGGCCGTCGACCCGGCGAAATCCGGGCGCCCGGCGGATGCGGACCGGCAAGCCGGCGCTCCATCTCGTCAGCAACGCCTCATGCACCGAGGTCGCGACCCAGGCATCGACGGGCACGCCCTCGTTCGCCAGGGCCTCCGCGATCGGCCAGAGATGCGGGATCAGCAGCGTCTCACCCAGGAACAGGAAGGCGACCGGTCGAGTCATGCGCGGACGCCCGGCCAGCGGGCGATGTCCTGCGGCCGGTCGACCTCCTGCCAGGCGAGGCCGGGGGGCAGGGACAGCGCGGTCACGCCGTCCGCGCCGGCCAGCCGGTCGATGATCGCATGGTGGAAGGCGTGGATGCCGTCATCCGCGCCGATCACCGTGTCGAGCGCTGCGGCATAGCCCGACCCCCGGCGCGCGACCACGACACCGAGCGATCGATGCGTGGCGCGGGTAGGGTCCAGCGTCTTGGCGACGGCGGTGACGCGGTTGCCCTGTGCCGCCACCAGCATGTCGTCCGCCTCCGCCGGCCCGTCCAGCGGATCGACGAGCAGCGACACGCCGGGACCCGCCATCGCCACGGCGAAGCGCAACGCATCGGGATCGAACAGCGTATCGCCGTTCATCAGCAGGAACGCCTCCTCCAGCAGGTCGCGCCCCGCCCAGACGCTGCCGATGCTGCTCGCCACCGCCCAGAAGGGGTTGAAGACCAGGCGCACCGGCAATGCACCGGCCGGGCGGGCGGCGAGATGCGCAGCGATCTGGGCGATGCGATAGCCGCCGATCACGACGGCTTGCTCGACCCCGGCGGCGGCGCAGGCGTCGAGCTGATGGTCGAGGATCGCCCGGCCGCCGACCGGCACCAGGCATTTCGGCCGCTCCAGCGTCAGCGGCAGCAGTCGCGACCCCTGGCCGGCCGCGAGCAGGATCGCCTTCATCGCCGCATCCTTCGGCATATTCCTTTCAGGCTCATGGACTTGGTCGCTAATCCGCGAAGATGGTCGCAATACGGCGGCCGTTCCCAAGCGATTGCCCGCGCGCATGGTTGCATCGTCGGGGCGCGAGGCGGGGCGGGGAAGGCCCCGGACATTCGGAGATTTCGCGCGCGGCGCTTTTGCGTTAGACGGCGGTTCCCATCATGGCGTCCGCTTCTCCCCCCGCACCGCAAACCCCGCCCCCTCGCCCGCGCGAGCGGCTGGCGCGCGCCTGGGGGCGGTGGTGGGTGAAGGCGCTGGCCCTGCTCGCCTTGCTCGCCGCGATCGGCTGGGCCCTGCTGTGGCTGCTGGTGATCCGCGCGCTGCCCTCGGTCGACCAGCTCCGCGCCTATGAACCGCCCTTGCCGACCAATGTGCGGGGCATCGATGGCGCGCCGATCCAGTCCTATGCGCGCGAACGACGCGTGCAGCTGGCCTATGCCGAATATCCGCCGCTGCTGGTCAAGGCGTTCCTGGCGGCGGAGGACCGGACCTTCTTCGAGCATCACGGCGTCGACTATCCCGGCCTGGCGGGCGCGGTGGTGGACTATGTGTCGAAGTTCGGCACCGGTCGTCGCGCCAAGGGCGGCTCCACCATCACCCAGCAGGTCGCCAAGAACCTGCTGATCGGCAACGAATATTCGCCGACGCGCAAGCTGCGCGAGGCGATCCTGGCGTACAAGATCGAGGATACGCTGTCGAAGGAGCAGATCCTCGAACTCTATCTCAACCAGATTCCGCTCGGCCGTAACGCGTTCGGCGTCGAGGCGGCGTCCCATGCCTATTTCGACAAGGATCTGAACGAGCTCGACCTGCCGCAGCTCGCCTATCTGGCGATCCTGCCCAAGGGGCCGTCCAATTACGACCCGATCCGCCATCCCGACCGGGCGCTGGCGCGGCGCAACTATGTGCTGCGCGAGATGGTGCGCAACGGCTTCATCACCCAGGCGCAGTTCACGCAAGCCAATGCCGCGCCGCTCGGCACGGTGCGGCGGCGCACGCCCAAGTTCGAGGCGGTCGGTGGCTATTTCGTCGAGGAGGTGCGGCGCGAGCTGGTCAATCGCTTCGGCGAGACGGCCAAGGCCAGCCCGAACAGCGTCTATGAAGGCGGCCTGTGGGTGCGCACCTCGCTCGACACCCGGCTCCAGGACCTGGCGGCGCAGGCGCTGCGCGACGGGCTGATCCGGTATGAGAGCGGGCGCGGCTGGTCGGGGCCGCTGCGCCATGTCGATCTGGACGGCGACAATTGGCAGCAGCCGTTGCTCAACACCAACATCGCGCTCGACTATCAGGACTGGCGCGCCGGAATCGTGGTGGCGCGCGAGGGCGATGCGTGGCGGCTGGGCTTCGCCAACGGCGCGACCGGCCTGTTGCCGCGCTGGGCCGCGCAGACGCCCAAGCGGGGCACGGCGACGCCGGCCTTCGGGACGCTCAAGCCCGGCGACATCATCGCGGTCGCCCCCTCGGGCAGCGATTTCGCGCTGCGCTCGGTGCCGCGGGTATCGGGCGGCTTCGTGGTCGAGGAACCGGCGACCGGCCGGGTGCTGGCGATGCAGGGCGGGTTCGACGCACGGCTCCAGGCGTTCAACCGCGCGGTGCAGGCGATGCGGCAGCCGGGCTCGACCATCAAGCCGCTGGTCTATTCGGCGGCGCTGGAGAACGGCATGACGCCCGCGTCGATCATCGTCGACGGGCCGTTCTGCGTCGACCAGGGCGCGCGGCTGGGCCAGAAATGCTTCCGCAACTTCGCCAATATGCGCTCGGCGGGGCCCAAGACGATGCGCTGGGGCATCGAGCAGTCGCGCAACCTGATGACGGTGCGCATGGCCGCCACCACCGGCATGCCCAAGCTGGTCGACACGCTGAAGCGGATGGGGGTAGGCGACTATCCCCCCTATCTGTCGATCGCGCTCGGCGCGGGGGAGACGACGGTGCTGCGCATGGTCAACGCCTATGCGACGCTCGCCAACCAGGGGCGCGGGCACGAGCCGACGCTGATCGACTTCGTCCAGGATCGCCACGGCAAGGTCGTGCTGCCCGAAAACTGGCGGCCGTGCGAAGGGTGCAACGCGCCCGACTGGAATGGCGGGCCGATGCCGCGCCCGGCGCTGCGGCAGAAGCAGGTGATCGACGCGATGACCGCCTATCAGATGGTCCATATCACCGAGGGCGTGGTCCAGCGCGGCACCGCCACCGTGCTGCGCGATCTCGACCGGCCGATGATGGGCAAGACCGGCACCACCACCGGTCCGACCGACGTCTGGTTCGTCGGCGGGACGCCGCAATTCATCGGCGGCCTCTATATCGGCTACGACCATCCCCGGAACCTGGGCGGGGTGGAGGGTGGCACCTTCGCCGCGCCGGTGTTCAAGGAATTCGCGGCCAAGGCCTATGACGGGCTGGAGAAGCTGCCGTTCCGCGCGCCGCCGGGCATCCGCATGGTGCGGATCGACCGGAAGAGCGGCCGCCCGGTGTTCGGCACCTGGCCCGACCCCGACGATCCGCGCGCCGCCGTGATCTGGGAGGCGTTCAAGCCGGAGAGCGAACCGCGCCGCGCCCGCCGCCGGGGCGACGCCGCCGCGCCGGCCGCCACCGCCGCGCCGACCGCGGCCCCCAGTCCGCGCGACAGCGATTTCTTGCAAAGGGAAGGCGGAATCTACTAGCCGCCATGCTTATATAGCTGATGGTTTCCGGCGGGCCCGACCAGTCCCGCCACAAGGCTGCCCGGATCGCCGGGCATGTCGGTCCTGATTGGAGAAGAATATGCGCGCCGAAGCGCAGGCTCATGTCGACAGCATTCGCGACGCGCTGGCGCTGCTCCGCCGGTTCCTCAACTGGGACCAGGCGCTGCGCCGGCTCGACGAACTCAACGCGCGGGTCGAGGACCAGGCGCTGTGGAACGATCCCAAGGCCGCGCAGGAGGTGATGCGCGAGCGTCGCCGGCTGGACGAGGCGGTGACCGCGACGCGCGCGATCGAATCGGAACTGGACGGCACGGTCGAACTGATCGAGCTGGCCGAGGCGGAGGGCGACGAGGAACTGGCGTCCGAGGGCACGCAGAGCCTGGCCGAACTCGCCGCCCGCGCGCAGCAGGACAAGGTGAAGGCGCTGCTGGCCGGCGAGGCCGATGCCAACGACACCTATATCGAGGTGAATGCCGGGGCCGGCGGCACCGAGAGCCAGGACTGGGCCGGGATGCTCAGCCGCATGTATACGCGCTGGGCCGAGCGGCACGGGCTGAAGGTCGAGCTGGTCGATAGCCATTCCGGCGAGCAGGCGGGGCTGAAATCGGCGACGCTGCTGCTCAAGGGCGAGAACGCCTATGGCTATGCCAAGACCGAATCGGGCGTGCACCGGCTGGTGCGGATCAGCCCGTACGACTCGGCGGCGCGGCGGCACACGTCGTTCGCCAGCGTCTGGGTCTATCCGGTCGTCGACGACAATATCGAAGTCGACTATAACGAGAGCGACCTGCGCATCGACACCTATCGCGCCTCGGGCGCGGGCGGCCAGCACATCAACACGACCGATTCGGCGGTGCGCATCACGCACATCCCGACCGGCATCGTCGTGCAGTGCCAGAACCAGCGTTCGCAGCACAAGAACAAGGCCGAGGCGTACAACCAGTTGCGCGCCCGCCTGTACGAGCGCGAACTGTCCATCCGCGAACAGGCCGCCAATGCGGAGAACGCGACCAAGACCGATATCGGTTGGGGCCACCAGATCCGCTCCTATGTCCTCCAGCCCTATCAGCTGGTGAAGGACCTGCGGACCGGCGTGACCTCGACCGCGCCCGGCGACGTGCTGGACGGCGATCTCGACCCGTTCATGGCGGCGGCGCTGTCGCAGCGCGTGACCGGCGAGAAGGTCGCCGTGGAGGATGTGGATTGAGGATGGCCTGCGCCCTGCTGCCCGCGCTCCTGCTGCTGACGGCCTGCGACGGTTCGCAGCCGCTGCTGAAGCACGAGCCGAAGCAGCCGGGGCCGTTCCCGGCGGCGGATCGCCCGGTCGCGGCGATCGTGTCGTCGCGCTGGTCGAACGAGGAGGCGCGCGATCGCCTGCGCGAGGCGGAGCAGGTGATGGACAAGGCGGATATCCGCCCGGGCATGACCGTCGCCGATATCGGCGCGGGCGAGGGCTATTACACCATCCGCCTGGCCGCGCGCGTCGGCGAGCGGGGCCGCGTGCTGGCGGAGGATATCTTCGAGCCGATCCGCGATGCGCTGGCCGAACGCGTCTCGCGCGAGCGGTTGGAGAATGTCAGCGTGCGGCTCGGCACGGCCAATGATCCGCGCCTGCCGGACCGAAGCTTCGACCGGGTGATGATGGTGCATATGTACCATGAGATCGCCCAGCCCTATGAGTTCCTGTGGCATTTGCGGCCGTCGCTGAAGCCGGACGGGCTGGTGGTGGTGGTCGATGCCGATCGCACCACGCGCAACCATGGCACGCCGCCGGCCCTGCTGACCTGCGAGTTCGCGGCGGTGGGGTTCCAGCGCGTGTCGCTGGAGCCGATGGCGAGCGCGGGCGGCTATCTCGCCACCTTCCGCCCGATGGGGCCGCGCCCCGAGCCGGCGGACATCCGACCATGCCGCATGGCCCCGGCGGGTGCGGAGGGCGGGCAGGGGCACAGGCCCTGATTTTCGAACTTCTCCCGTGCAGCGGAAGAGTGGTAAAGGTGCCGCCCGCCACCTAATAGCCCCGCCATGACCAGCCATTACGAAGACCAGTATCTCGACCTGCTCCGCCGCGTCTGGGAGACGGGCGACGAGCGGCGGGACCGTACCGGCGTCGGCACCCGATCGCTGTTCGGGCCGACCCTGCGCTTCGACCTGTCGGACGACCGGGTGCCGCTGCTCACCACCAAGCGGGTGGCGTGGAAGACCGCGGCGCGCGAGATGCTGTGGTTCCTGACCGGCGATACCAATATCCGCGCGCTGGTCGCGCAGAAGGTGCATATCTGGACCGACTGGCCGCTCGCCCGCTATCGCCGCGAGACGGGCGAGGCGATCGACCGCGACGCGTTCGAGGCGCGAATCCTGGCCGATGACGCTTTTGCCACCGCCTGGGGCGATCTCGGCCCGGTCTATGGCAAGCAATGGGTCGATTGGGACCAATATGAGCCGGTCGGCGACGGCCTGTACCGGCGCGGTCCCGGCATCAACCAGATCGCCGAGCTGGTCCGCATGATCCGCCAGGATCCGACCTCGCGCCGGCTGCTGTTCACCGGCTGGAACGTCGCGCAGCTCGGCGGCATGGCGCTGCCGCCCTGCCACATGACCTATCAGTTCCATGTGGCGGGCGGGCGGCTGTCGGGCATGTTGTGGCAGCGGTCGTGCGACCTGGGGCTGGGCTTCGCCTTCAACGCCTTTTCCGCCGCGCTGCTGATCCGGATGCTGGCGCAGCAATGCGATCTGGCGGCGGGCGAGCTGGTGTGGAGCGCGGGCGACGCGCATGTCTATCTGAACCATGCGCATCTGGTCGAGGAACAGCTCGCCCGCCCGCCGCGTGGGAGCCCACGGCTGCGCATCCATCGTCGGCCCGCATCGATCTTCGACTATGCGATCGAGGATTTCGCCGTCGAGGATTACGACCCCCATCCGGCGATCGCTGCCCCCGTCGCGGTCTGACGCCGGCTCTTTCGGAGCGCGGGGCAGACGGTATACGCTCGGTCCATGGACGATATCGATCCCAGTCACGCACCCGGTCGCCGGCGTGCGCGGAGCGAAATGGATGGGCTGATCTGCCGGCTCGACTGGTCGGCCACGCCGGTCGGGGCGCGGGCGGACTGGTCGCCGGCCTTGCAGCAGGCGGTCGCGCAGATGCTCGCCTCGCCCCAGCCGATGTTCCTGTGGTGGGGGGAGGCGCTGGTCCAGTTCTACAACGATGCCTATCGCGAGTTGCTGGGCCCGACGCTGCATCCCTGGCTGCTCGGGGGAAGCGGCCGCGCGGATTATCACATGCTGTGGGGGCAGGTCGCGCCGCAGATCGATGCCGCCATGGGCGAGGGCCGGTCGGTCCAGCAGCGCGACGTCCGCCTGTCGGTCTGCCGCTTCGGGCAGGATGAGGACGCCTGGTGGGACGTGCATCACGCACCGGTCGCGGATGCCGCCGCACCCGGCAAGGTGGGCGGCGTGCTGGTCACCTATGTCGACGTGACGGACCGGCATCTGGAGCAGACGGCGCAGCGTCGCGCCGCCGCCAATCGGCAGTTCCTGGCCGCGCTGGACCAGGCGCTGCATCACGGCACCGATGAAGCGGCGATGCTCGATACGGTGAACCGGATGCTCGGCGAATTTCTGGGCGCGAACCGGGTCGGTTTCGCCGAGGATCGCGGCGATGGTAGTGCATGTTCGGCGCGGCAATATATCTGCGACAACGTGCGCGGGACCGGACGCCTGGTCTATCGCGACTTTCCCGCCGATGGCTATGCCGCGTTGTTGGCGGGACAGACCGTGCATCGATGCGACGTACGCGGGGACCTGACGTTGAGCGATACCTATCGCGACGCGCACCGCGCGATCGGCATCCGCGCGATGATCAATGTGCCGATCCTGCGCGACGGCCGGCTGACGGCCCTGCTCTATGTCCATTGGCGCCGGGCCCGCACGCTCCGCGCCGACGAGATCGCGCTGGTCGAGACGGTCGCCCGGCGCGGCTGGATCGCGGTGGAACTGGCCCGGTCGCAGGCCCTGCTGGCGAGCCGGGGCGAACCGCTCCGCCAGGCGACCCCCGTCGACTGAGCGGCGGCCCGGTCAGGCCGCCCCCGGCCCCTCCCAGGCGCGAAAAGCGGCGATCACCGCGTCCGAGGCCTGCCAGGGGACGAAATGGCCGGCCTCGACTGTGCGCACGGTCAGGTCGGGGACGAAGGGCGGCAGCTGCTCGACCTGGATCGGCAGCAGCGCCTTGTCCTGGACGCCCCAGACGACCAGCACCGGCTGCGTCACCGGCGGGAAGGGCGCGTCGAGAAAGGCGGGGCGTTCCGGCGTCGCATCCGGCGCGGGCACGATGATCGGCGAGGCGCGATACCAGTTGAGCATCGCGGTCAGTGCGCCGGGCTGGCCCCATTCGTCCAGATAGGCCGCCTTGTCCGCCCCGGCGATCGCGTTGGTCACATGCTGGGCGAAGCTGGTGCTGAAAAACCATTCCAGCCCCTTGCCCAGGATATGCCGGTCCAGCGCCGTGTCGCGGAAGCGGGTGATATATTGGCTGGCGGCCCGCTGCGCCGGATCGTCGAACAGCGACCGCTGGAAGACGAAGGGATGCGGCGCGTTGACGATCGCCAGTCGCGCGACCCGATCCGGATGGCGCAGCGCCGCCATCCAGGCGACCGCGCCGCCCCAGTCATGGCCGACCAGCGTGAACCGATCGATGCCGAGTGCATCGGCCAGCGCGATCAGGTCGCCGACGATCCGGTCGGGCGCATAGGCCTCGACGCCCTCCGGCTTGGACGAGCGGGCATAGCCGCGCTGGTCAGGGGCGACGACGAAGTGATCGCGGGCCAGATCGGGCACGATATCGCGCCAGGTGCGGTGCGATTCGGGAAAGCCGTGGAGCAGGACCACCGGCGGCGCATCGCGCGGCCCGGCCAGCTGCACGTCCAGCTCGACGCCGGTCGACAAGGCGATGCGGGTGAGGTCGGTCATGACACGGTCTCCGGGGCGTCGGTTTCTTCCAGCATGGCGAGCAGGTCGAGCGGATAGATCGGCTCGGGCCAGACGGCGATCTCGGCGCGGGTGAACCAGCGCCAGGACTGCATCACGCGCCGCTCCAGATCAGTATGGCCGGAAGGGTCGACGGTGCAGCCGTCCAGGTCGATGCGGAAATAGCGTTCGTCCGCCTCCACCGCGACGCCCTCGATGGTGACGAACTCGACCAGCCGGGCGGCGACCTGCGCGCCGCAGTCCCGGTCCAGCCCGACTTCCTCGCGCAATTCGCGCCGCGCCGCCTGTTCGAAGCGTTCGCCCGGATCGACCGCGCCGCCCGGCGTCACCCAGAAGGGCGGCCGGTCGTCGGGCGTGAAGCGGAACAGCAGGACATGGCCGCCCGGCGTGCCGCCCGACCGGTCGACCAGCAGGATGCGGGCGGCGGGACGCTGGGCGCGGACCGCCACGGTCAGTCGCCGTCCAGTTCGGGATAGTGGCGGAAGATGCCGTCCTGGTTGAACGGCTGGCGTCGCCCGCTCGCCAGATAGGCCTTGATGCCGGGCAGCCGCGCGACCTGGTCATGCAGTCGGACCAGATCGGGATAGTCCGGCTCCAGCGTCGCCATGCGCCGAGGGAACATGTAGCGCAGGCCCTGCACCAGCTGGAACAGCGAGGTGTCGACATAGGTCCAGCGGTGATCGATTGTCCAGTCGCCGTCGTTGCAGGCGATCACCTGGCAGAAATAGGTCAGGAACTTCGGAAGGCGTTCGTCGCGGAACTGCGCGGCGGCGCGCGCCGCCTCGGCCGTCTGGTCCTCGTAATAGGCGCCGGTGCCGACCGGATGGTGCACGTCGTGGACCTCCGCGACGAGATCGGCGATGGTCAGCTGCACCTGGTTCATCCATAGCCGGTCGGCCATGGCGGAGGGGGCGAGATCGTGGCGCTCGCCCAGGAACATCAGGATGTTGGCGACCTGGGCGATCACCAGCCCCTCGCTCGCCAGATAGGGCGGGGCGAAGGGCGTGCGACCCGAACGGGCGGCCATGTCGGCGAGCAGCGCCTCGACGCCGTCCTCGCGGGCCCGGTCGCGATAGGCGATCCCGCCCGCTTCCAGCGCCAGGCGCACGAACTCGCCCCGCCCCTGAATGCCGGGCCAGTACCACAGGTCGTAGGGCATTCAGCTTTCTCCGGGCGCGCGGGCGCGGATCGCCAGCGCGTGTATCCGCGACGCCAACAGATCGGCGAGCGCTTGGTTCACCAGTCGCTGGCGCGCGACGCGGGACAGGCCGGTGAAGGCCGCGCTTTCGACATCGACGCTGAAATGCGTTTCCCCCGTCCCGTCGTCCCCCATATGGCCGCGATGCTGCGCGCTGTCGTTCGAGACGGACAGGCGGGTGGGGGACAGGGCGGCCTGGAGCCGGTCGGCGATGATCCGGTCGAGCGGGGCGGTGGCGGTGATGGTCATCGCGCCTATATAGCCCCCTTTGACGCAAGGACGAAGTGACGACGACGTGGCGGGATCGACGGAAAGGAAGGAGCGGCCGGGCGCGCGGTTTCATGGCCGGGTCGAGGCGAACGGACGAATCTGCGTCGCGCCGGGCTGTACCGAGCCGGGCGAGTTCCGCGCGCCGCCGCTGGAGGGGCCGTCTGACGGCAACGGCCCGCGTGCCTTTCGCTGGATGTGCCTGGAGCATGTCCGCGCCTTCAACGCCGGGTACAATTTCTTCGACGGCATGACCGCGGACGAGATCCATCAGGCGCAGCGGCCGATGGCCGGCTGGGAGGCGGAGTCGCGCAGCTTTGCACGCGCCGGTGCGGGGCAGGGGCCACGCTGGGCCGATTTCACCGATCCGCTCGACGCGATCGCCGCGCGCTTCCGCCGCGAACCCGCGCCCGAACGCAGCGACGGCAAGCCCCTGTCGGGCGAGGATCGCGCCAGCCTGAAGGTGCTGGGCCTGCCCGCCGATGCCGATCGCGGGGCGCTGCGCAAACGCTATTCGGAACTGGTGCGCCGCTATCATCCGGACCGCAACGGGGGCGATCGCAGCCAGGAGATCCTGCTGCAGAAGGTGATCGGTGCCTATCAGCAGTTGCGCCAGGCACCGGCCTTCGCCTGAGGGGGGCCTTTCTCAGCCGGGCGCGGTCAGGACGGCGGAGCGACCGCTGTCGCACCGTCGCGGCAGGCCTGGCGCTGTTCGACCCGGTCGTCGCTGCCCGGCCGGCGGATCAGCACTGACAGGCTGCGGCAGCCGCCCTCGCTGGGGCCGGCGACGACGAAGCCGTGATCCAGGCCCTGGGCATCGGACCATTGCTGCAACTGGCCGCTCCTGCCGGCCGCCGCGATCGCCTGCGCCATGCTGGAGAGCGGCGCGCCCTCCTCCGCCGCCACCGGCTCGGCCCGCGTCATGGCGGTGGGCATGGGCAGAGCCACCGGGCGCGGCGTCGGCGACGGGGCGGGGGCTTCAATGGTCCGAGCGGCGATCCGCGCCTTGGGTCGGGATCGGGCGATCGGCATCACCGGCTCGGCATCGTCCTGCTCCACCACGGCCGGCGGCGGCAAGGGCACGCTGACCACATAGGGTGCGCGCGCCGACACGTCCCCCGCCTGGACGGCGATGCCGACGATCGTCCCCGCGCCGATCGTCGCCAGCATCGCGCCCGCCATCCGGGTGATCCGGCGCGGGCGCGGCGCGCGGTCGGGCGCATAGGCATAGGTCGGCGGCGCGATCATCGCCGCGCGATAGTCGACCGTCGACAGGCCAAAGCGCAGCGATCCGGCATGGATCGTCCAGCTCCGCTCGCGCCGCTCGATCCGCGTCGCGCCGGTCATCACCGGCCTGTCATCCTGCGCCATGGTCGCGTCCCCCATGCCGCATCCTAACCCGCCGGACGCATCTGACCAGATGATAAAGACCCGCCAGCGTGCAACAAAATCGCCGGGATTCGACCCGGAGTCAGCCGTCGCCGACGCGCTCGATATCCGCGCCGACCGCCGACAGCTTCTCCTCCAGCCGCTCATAGCCGCGATCGAGATGATAGACGCGGCTGACCTGGGTCTCGCCCTCCGCCGCCAGGCCGGCGAGGATCAGGCTCATCGAGGCGCGCAGGTCGGTCGCCATCACCTGGGCGCCGGTCAGCTTGGGCACGCCGCGCACCACGGCGGTGCGGCCCTGGACCAGGATGTCCGCCCCCATGCGCGCCAGCTCGGGCACATGCATGTAGCGATTCTCGAAGATCGTCTCGGTCAGCACGCTGGCCCCGTCGGCCAGGCAGAGCATCGCCATGAACTGCGCCTGCATGTCGGTGGCGAAGCCCGGGAAGGGCGCGGTCGACAGGTTGATCGGCCCCAGCCGGTCCGACGCGGCGACGCGGATCACGTCCTTGCCCGTCTCCACCGTCACGCCCGCGTCGCGTAGCGCCGACAGGGTCGCGCCCATATCCTCGGCATCGACATTGACCAGTTCCAGGTCGCCGCCGGTGATCGCCGCCGCGCAGGCATAGCTGCCCGCCTCGATCCGGTCGGGCATCACCGCATAGGTCGCGCCGTGCAGCCGGTCGACGCCCTCGATCTCCAGACGATCGGTGCCGATCCCCTCGATCCGTGCGCCCATCGCCGTCAGGCAGCGGCACAGGTCGACGATCTCAGGCTCGCGCGCCGCATTCTCGATCACGCTGGAGCCGCGCGCCAGCACCGCGGCCATTACCACATTCTCGGTCGCGCCGACCGAGACCACGGGGAAGCGGTAGCGGCCGCCGGTCAGCCGCCCGCCGGGTGCGGTCGCCTTGACATAGCCGGCCGCCATTTCCAGCTCCGCGCCGATCGCCTCCAGCGCCTTGAGGTGCAGGTCGATCGGGCGATTGCCGATCGCGCAGCCGCCGGGCAGCGACACCCGCGCCTCGCCCGCACGCGCCAGCACGGGGCCGAGCACCAGGATCGACGCGCGCATCTTGCGCACAATGTCATAGGGCGCCTCGGTCGAGGTCAGCTTGCCGGCGCGGATCGTCATCACCCGGCCGAAATCCTCGGGCCGCGTCCCCTCGATCGCGGTCGACGCACCGAGCTGGTTGAGCAGATGGCCGAAGCCGTCCACGTCCGCCAGGCGCGGCAGGTTGCGCAGAGTCAGCGGCTCGTCGGTGAGCAACGCGCAGGGCATCAGCGTCAACGCCGCGTTCTTGGCCCCCGAAATGGGCAGGCGTCCGGTCAGGCGGCGGCCGCCACGAATAAGAATGCGATCCATCCCTCCCCCCCTATCGTGCCCCGCGCCGGACGCAAGAGAGTGTCCGTAAGTCCTTCATATGATCGAATTTAATGCGCGGTGGGACCGCTGCCGCCACACTGTTCGTCCGCAGTCGTGCATCGGGGAAAATGTGTCGGATCATTGCTTTGCAGATCGTATTGCTACCCTCATCCCCCTGTCAGCGGAGGAACATGCCGCAATTGCCCGTCTGGAAGACCGCGAACGCCCGGTCCGCCGCAATGGCATGGTGATGCGGGAGAATGAGCGACTGACCGAAATGTTCGTGCTGAGGCGCGGATTGATGATGAGCTACATGATCCTCGACGATGGCAGCCGGCAAATTCTGCGCTTCCATTTTCCCGGTGATCTCATGGGTCTGACCGGCCTCGCCTTCGCCAAATCGCAGGAGACCATCATGGCGCTGACCGAGTCCGTCGTCTGCCCGTTCGAGCGCGGTCATGTGTCGGAACTGGTGGCGAAGCATCCGCGCATCGGCATGGCGCTGATGGCGTTCGACCAGATCTCGCGCGTCGGGCTGACCGATCGGCTGGCGGCGGTGGGGCGGACCTCCGCCAAGGCGCGGGTCGCGGCGCTGCTGCTCGAACTCCGCGCCCGTTCGTCCACTCGCGACGGCAGCTTCGCGCTCGGCGTGACGCAGGAGGAAATCGGCGACGCCACCGGCCTCACCGCCGTCCATGTCAACAGGATGCTCCGCCAGCTGGAGGAGGAGAATCTGATCGCGCGCGACAATGGCCGCATCACCGTGGTGAACGACCAGAGGCTGATGCGCACCGCCAAATATGTCGATCGGCAAGCGCGGATCGATCTCGGCTGGATGCCGCCCGCCGCCTGAGCCGCTCTATCGAGGGAGAAGGCGAGGCCGCTCGTGAAGATTGCGAAACAGGGGGCGCGAAGGTCAGCCCCTGCATTCGCCGAGCAGGGTCGCGGGGCAGGCGGCCAGTGCCGCTCCGCAATGCCTCCCTCAGGAGAGGCTGGCGATCAGGCCTTTTCCAGCGTGCATTGCAGCGGATGCTGGTTCTGGCGGGCGAAGTCGATCACCTGCCCAACCTTGGTCTCCGCCACTTCATAGGAGAAGATGCCGCAGACCCCGACCCCGCGCTGGTGGACGTGGAGCATGACGCGCGTCGCCTGCTCCATGTCCATGCGGAAGAAGCGTTGCAGGCAGAGAACGACAAACTCCATCGGCGTATAGTCGTCGTTCAGCATCAGCACGCGATAGGGCGTCGGCTGCTTGGTCTTGCTGCGCGTCTTGGTGGCGACGCCGACCCCGGAATCGTCGCCGCCCGCATCATTGTCGCGGCGTTCGGCCATGAGGATATCGCTTCGCATGTCGGCTCGAAATATGGCACTTGCCGGGTGATCGGCAAGTGCCGTTGCACAGGAAAAGGGCGATCGCGTCCACCGCGACCGCCCTTTTCCTTTTAGCACCGCCGGCAGGTCGGCGGGCGGGATCGGATCAGGCCGAAATCTTCATCTTCTCCGACGCGACCGCGACGCGGTTCGAGATCGGCTGCGCGACCTCGCCGGCCAGCTTCAGCGTCGTCTCGGTCGACTTCGAGGTCTGGGCGACCATCGCGTCGAACGCCGAACGGGCATAATCGGCCTGGAGCTTCATGAACTCGGTCGGCGACTTGACGGTCGACAGCGTCTTCAACGCCTGGGTCATGCCCTCGAACGAGGACTTGGCATAGGCGACGGCGTCCTGGCCCATCGTCTCGAAACCGCGCGCGGCGATGCGCGACGATTCGACGAACGCCTCGACATTGCCCTTGTTGAACTCGGCGATCTCACCGAACATCTTCTGGCTCTTCTCGACCGCGCCCTGGCTGCGGGCGGTCAGGTCCGAGAACATCGCCTGGGCCTTCTGGGTGGTGTCGTTGGTCACGTCCATGATGCTGTCCTTCGCTGGGATGACGGCCTGGGTGGCCGGGGTTTCGATGATTGGCGTCTGTTCAATCGTGGCCGGCTCGCTAGCCGCCACCGGTTCCGGGGCGGGCTTGGCGATCGGTTCGGGCGTCGCGTCCGACCTGGGCTCCGGCTCGACCGGGGCCGCTGCCGCGATCGGCTGCACCTCGATCGGATCGGATGCGGTCGACTCGGGCGTGGCCGGCTCCGCCTGGAGCATCGCGACCTCGGCCAGCGTCGACGCCTCCGCCACCGGGCGGGGCCGCGCGATGCGACGGGTCTTGGCGGGCGCCGCCAGAGCGGGCGGAATCGCCGCGACGGGATCGGGGATCACCAGTTTCGGGTCATGCGACTCGATCGGCGGCACCGCCGCCTCCGGTACCTTCCGTCGTCCTGTCCTGCGTCCACCGGTCGCCATCCTGCGCCTCCGTTGTTGCAGCGCACAAATGGTATCACATCGGCCATAAGTCAACGCTATTTTGTGCACCGCACAACAAAAAATGATTTGGCTTATCTGGCCCTTACATAGCTGCCCGGCGCTGGTTCGATCGCCGCCAGCGACCCCTCGCCGGGCAGGCGCGCGCCCGTGGCGGGCACGGTGCCGCCATCCCGCGCGCGCAGCCATTCCAGCCAGTCCGGCCACCAGCTGCCGCGCGTCTCCTCCGCCCCTTCGACGAACTCGGCCAGGCTGGTCGCCTCATTCGCCTTGGGGTTGATCCAATATTGATATTTGCCCGAGGAAGGCGGGTTGACGACGCCGGCGATATGGCCCGACCCCGCCAGCACGAAGCGCAGCGGCCCGCGAAAATGCCGGGTCACCTCCCAGACGCTTTCCGCCGGGGCGATATGATCCTCGCGTCCCGCCTGGACATAGGCCGGGGTCGCCACCCGCGTCAGGTCGATCGGCGTGCCCCCGACCGACAGGGCTCCCGGCTGGACCAGCAGATTGTCGCGGTACAGGTCGCGCAGATAGGATTGATGCCACTTGCCCGGCAGGTTGGTGGTGTCGCCGTTCCAGTGGAGCAGGTCGAACGCGGCATAATCCTGCCCGAGCAGATAATTGTTGGTGACGTAGTTCCAGATCAGGTCGTTGGCGCGCAACAGGTTGAAGGTCGCGGCCATGTACCGCCCGTCGAGATAGCCGTCCGCCGACAGCCGCTCCAGCATCGCCAGCTGGTCGTCATCGACGAAGTGGAGCAGCTCGCCCGCCTTGCTGAAATCGACCTGCGCGGTGAAGAAGGTGGCGCTCGCCACCCGGTCGGCCCGGTCCTTGGCCGCCAGGACCGACAAGGTCGCCGCCAGCGTGGTGCCCGCCACGCAATAGCCGATCGCGTGGACCGACGGCACGTCCAGCCCGGTGCGGATCGTGTCGATCGCATCCAACTGCGCGGCGACATAATCGTCCCACACCACATCCTTCATCGTCGCGTCGGCCGACTTCCACGACACGACGAAGACGGTGATGCCCTGCTCCACCGCCCAGCGGATGAAGCTCTTCTCCGGCGACAGGTCGAGGATGTAGAAGCGGTTGATCCAGGGCGGGAAGATGACCAGCGGCGTGGTCATCACGCGTTCCGTCGTCGGGCTGTACTGGATCAGCTCGTAGAGCGGGGTGCGGTGCACCACCTGGCCCGGCGTGGTGGCGATGTCGCGGCCGACCTCGAACCGCCCCGCCTCGGTATGCGTGATCTGGCCCCGGTCCAGGTCGGCCATCAGCCGCTCCATGCCGCGCACCAGATTCTCGCCGCCGGTCTTCACCGTCTCCTCCAGCACCTTGGGGTTGGTGAGCGGGAAGTTGGTCGGGCTGATCGCCTGCACGAAGTTGCGCGTGGCGAAGCGCAACCGTTCCTGCTCGCGCGGGGACAGCCCCTCCATCGTGTCGATGCCGGCGATCAGCCGGTCGGAAAAGTCGAGATAGCTGCGCCGGATCCAGTCGAAGACGGGATGCTCGCGCCACACGGCATCGCGAAACCGCTTGTCGCGGGCACGGTCGGGGGCTTCCTCGGCGGCCGGTGCGCCTCGCCGGGGATCGAGCGCGCGCTGCCACAGCGACAGCGTGTCCATCCACAGGGTGCAGGCGCGGGTCAGCGTTTCGGGATCGTTGAGGCCGGGCACCACCGGCCATGGCATCGTCGGCGCGGCGGCGTCGTTCGACGCGGGATCGGCCGGGGCGGCGGGGTCGGCGGCGCGGGTTGGGTCGGCCATGGCATCCTCTATCGTCGTCCGCCCCTTCTATCCCTCCCGCCTGCCGTGCGGAAGCAGGATACATAATTGTTTCGCGGGGCCCGTGAATAAAGCGGGTTACGACACCGTCCCGAGGCCCTAGGATATGCCGACCCGCAATACGAAGGTTGGGATATCATGTCCGACGAGTTCTACCGCATCAAGCGCCTGCCCCCCTATGTCATCGCCGAAGTCAACGGGATGCGGGCCGCGGCGCGGGCGGGCGGCGAGGACATCATCGACCTGGGCATGGGCAATCCCGACCTGCCGCCGCCCGACCATGTCATCGACAAGCTGGTCGAGGTCGCGCGCAAGCCGAGCGCGCACGGCTATTCCCAGTCCAAGGGGATTCCCGGCCTGCGCCGGGCCCAGGCCAATTATTACGGCCGCCGCTTCGGCGTCGATATCGATCCGGAAACCGAGGTCGTCGTCACCATGGGGTCCAAGGAGGGGCTGGCCAGCCTGGCGACCGCGATCACCGCGCCCGGCGACGTGATCCTGGCGCCCAATCCCAGCTATCCGATCCATACCTTCGGCTTCATCATCGCCGGCGCGACGATCCGCGCCGTGCCGACCACGCCGGACGAGGCCTATTTCGAGAGCCTGGAGCGGGCCATGGCCTTCACCGTGCCGCGCCCCAGCGTGCTGGTGATGGGCTATCCGTCCAACCCCACCGCCGAGGTGGTCGACCTGGCCTTTTACGAACGCGTCGTCGCCTTCGCCAAGAAGCACGAATTATGGGTGATCTCCGACCTCGCCTATTCCGAGCTCTATTATGACGGCTGTCCGACGCCCTCGATCCTGCAGGTGAAGGGGGCGAAGGACGTCGCGATCGAGTTCACCTCGCTCAGCAAGACCTATTCCATGGCCGGCTGGCGGATGGGCTTCGGCGTCGGCAACCGCAAGCTGATCGCGGCGATGACGCGGGTGAAATCCTATCTGGATTACGGCGCCTTCACCCCGATCCAGGCGGCGGCCTGCGCCGCGCTCAACGGTCCGCAGGACATCGTCGAGAAGAACCGCCAGCTCTATCACAAGCGGCGCGACGTGCTGGTCGAGAGCTTCGGCCGCGCCGGATGGGACATCCCGTTGCCGCGCGCGTCGATGTTCGCCTGGGCGCCGCTGCCGCCGGCGCTCCGCCACCTAGGCAGCCTTGAGTTCTCCAAACAATTGCTGACGTGCGCCAAGGTCGCGGTCGCGCCAGGGGTCGGCTACGGCGAGAATGGAGAGGGCTTCGTGCGGATCGCGATGGTCGAGAACGAACAACGGTTGCGCCAGGCGGCGCGCAACGTGAAGAAATACCTGCAATCCATGGGCGTCAACACGCCCGCCTCGCGGGCCGGTTGAGCGGCATCGTCGCGCCGGGGATGGCGCGCGGGCAAGTCCTGCGAACGGGTCGAAGCGTGGATCGGAGCCGGCGATGAGCCATTTCGATCCGCTCTACTCCGTCGCGGGACTGTTCGTCGGGCTGCTGGTCGGCCTGACCGGCGTCGGCGGCGGCTCGCTGATGACGCCGCTGCTGGTCATCCTGTTCGGCTTCCACCCCGCCACGGCGGTCGGCACCGACCTGCTCTATGCCGCCGCCACCAAGACGGCGGGCACCGCCGTCCATGGCTGGCGCGGCACGGTCGACTGGCGGATCGTCCGCCGGCTGGCGCTGGGCAGCATCCCCGCGACGCTGCTGACGCTCGCCGCGCTCGCCATCGCCAAGGATCGCGCGCAGAATGTCGGCGGGCTGATCTCGATCGTGCTGGGCGCGGCGCTGGTCCTGACCGGCATCGCCACGCTGTTCCGCGAGCGGATCGTCCAGGCGCTGTCGGCGAGTTTCTCCGGCATCGACGGCTCGCGGATCGCCGGCTGGACGGTGGCGCTGGGCGCGGTGCTGGGGGTGCTGGTGTCGCTGACTTCGGTCGGCGCGGGGGCGCTGGGCATGACCGCGCTGCTGGTCCTCTATCCGCGCAGCCCGGTGTCGCGGCTGGTCGGATCGGACATCGCCCATGCCGTGCCGCTGACGTTGATCGCCGGGATCGGCCATTGGTCGATGGGCGAGGTCGATTTCGGCCTGCTCGGCGCGCTGCTGCTCGGGTCGATCCCCGGCATCATCCTGGCCAGCCTGATCGCCAGCCGCGTCTCGGACCGGGTGCTGGCTCCGGTGTTGGCGGTCACCCTGACGGTGGTGGGCATCCGCCTGCTCGTCTGACCGGTCAGGCGACGCGGCGGACGGCGGCGTCGACGGCAGGAGGAGCGACGATAGCGGCGGCCGAGGGGAGCGCGGCGGAGGGCATGGGTGCCGCCGCCCGACCCATGCCCTCCGCCAGGTCGCGGCTGGGGCGGCCGAACAGATAGCCCTGCGCCTGGGCGCAGCCTTCCTCCGCGACCATGCGGCGCTGTGTCTCGGTCTCCACTCCTTCCGCCACCACGGGCAGGTTGAGGCCGCGCCCCAGCCCGACGATCGCGCGGATGATCGAGCGGGCGGCATCGTCGCTGTCGAGCGTCGAGACGAAGCTGCGGTCGATCTTGAGCTTGTCGAACGGGAAGGCCTGGAGGTTGCTGAGCGACGAATAGCCTGTGCCGAAATCGTCCATCGCGATCCGCACGCCGTCCTGCTTCAACCGGTGCAGCGTCGCCAGCGCCGCGTCGCGGTCACGCATCAGCACGCTTTCGGTGATCTCGATCTCCAGCCGGCGCGGATCAAAGCCGCTCTCGACCAGCGCCGCCCGGACGATGCCCGGTAGCGTGTCGACCTGGAACTGCACCGCCGACACGTTCACCGCCAGGGTGATGTGATCGGGCCAGTGGCTCGCCGCCCGGCACGCCTCGCGGATCACCCATTCGCCGAGCTGGATGATGAAGCCGCTTTCCTCGGCCAGCGGGATGAAGTCGCTGGGCGGGATCTCGCCCCGCTCGGGGTGTTTCCAGCGCACCAGCGCCTCATAGCCGACGATGCGCTGCGTGTTGCTGCATACCAGCGGCTGGTAGACCAGATAGAGCTGGTCGCGCAGCAGCGTGTGGCGCAGATCCTGCTCCAGTTGCCGGCGCGCCTGCACCGCCCGGTCCATGTCCCCGTCGAAGAAGCAGCAGGTGCCGCGCCCCGCGTCCTTGGCGCGGTAGAGCGCCAGGTCGGCATGGTGGCACAGCGTCTCGCCGAGCACGGCGTCGTCGGGCATCAGCGCGACGCCGATGCTGGCCCGCACCGCCAGCGGATTGCGCGCCACGTCCATCTGCTCGGCGAAGCTGTCCATGATCCGGCCGGCCAGGGCCTGCGCGCCTCGCGGCTGGGGCTGGTCCCATTGCAGGATCATGAATTCGTCGCCGCCCATGCGGACCACGGCATCGCCGGGCGCGGCCGCCTCGCGGAGGATGTCGGCCACCTGGCACAGCACCTCGTCGCCGGCGGCATGGCCGAACAGGTCGTTGATCGCCTTGAACCGGTCGAGATCGATCGCGAGCAGCGCCACCTGTTCCCCCGCCGCCGTCCGGCGCTCCGCCTCGACCAGCGCCTCGCGCAGGCTGGCGCGGTTGGCGAGGCCGGTCAGCGCGTCGTGCCGGGCCAGATAGGCGATCTTCTCGCGCGCGCGGCGGCTTTCGGTCAGGTCGCGCACCGCCAGCACTTCGCTGCGGCGTCCGCGATATTCCACCATCCGCACCGCGACTTCGCACAGCCGGTCGCCGCCCGCGATCTCCGCCTCGAACGGGGCGGGACGATCCTGGCGCAGGGCTTGCCCGTCGAGCGCGGTCAACCAGCGATCGGGCCAGGTGCCGCGCAGTTCTTCGACCGGATGGCCGACCAGCGCCGCGAAGATGTCGTTCGCCTCGATGATGCGGTCGTCCTGCACGATCACCAGGCCCTCCAGCGCGGCGGAGGCGAGGCCGCGCAGGTCGGTCAGCATCCGGTCGACAAAGGCAATGGCGACCACGCCGACGACGACGAAGAAGCCGACCAGCGCGACACCGCCGATCATCAACGGATGACCGCCAGGGATATGGACATGGTCCATCGGCTGCGGAAAGCGCGTTCCGACAATCGCGCCGAAATGCAGCACCCCGACGCCCAAGGTGGTCAGCTGGGTCGGCCACAAGATTTGTTGCGTGCCGGACTGACGGCCGAACACCCAGCAGCCCGCCACCATCAGCCCCGTCGACCCCAGGATGACCGGCACGATGATCGCCAGATCATAGGTGACCGGCATCACCGTGTGCAGCGCCGCCATGCCGATGAAGTGCATCGCCGCCACGCCCAGCCCGGACAAGATGCCGATCGTGACCGTCCCGCCATGGCCCGGCATCCGATCCCGCAGGCTGAAGGCGCCCCATAGGGTGAACACCATCGCCCAGGCGGAGAACAGCGTCAGGCCGGGCGCATAGAGCATCTGCCCGGTGCCCTGATGCCCCAGCATGGCGATGAAGTGGGTCGCCCAGAAACCCAGCCCGCCGACCGTCGCGGCGGCGATCCGCCAGGCGCGACGGCGCTGCGTGCCACATTCGCGGGCGCGCCGGCGCAACAGGTACATGCCGGCGCTCGCGACCCCGCACAGCACCATGGCGACCAGGACCAGATACCAGGCGTGCTCATCCAACAGGCAAGACAAGATTCGCGACATTCGGCGCCCCCCGATCCTATCATAGGATGGAATCTGGCCCGGCCGACGTCAGGCCGATAGCCCAAAATCGTCATTGTTGGCTTATAGGAGCACAAATATCTGGGTTCACGATACATTTGTTGGCCCCCTTTTTTTCGCATCACCGCTCCGGCCGTAGCCAAAACCGCCCATTTTCCGCGCGCTGCGCGACCAAGCCACTTGCAAAGCGGCGGGTGTCCGCGCCATTGATATGCCGTGCTGCGGCAATATGAACTGGTGGACCGTGTCCTGGAATATGATCCGGACGCCGACGAGGCGCTGCTGAACCGCGCCTATGTCTTTTCGATGCATGCCCATGGCAGCCAGAAGCGGGCCAGCGGCGATCCCTATTTCAGCCACCCGATCGAGGTGGCGGGCATCCTGACCGACCTGCGCCTGGACGACGAGACGATCGCCACCGCGATCCTCCACGACACGATCGAGGATACGGTCGCCACGCCCGAGGAGATCACGCGCCTGTTCGGGTCGAACGTCGCACGGCTGGTCGACGGCGTCACCAAGCTGTCGAAGATCGAGGCCCAGACCGAGAACGAACGCGCGGCGGAGAATCTCCGCAAGTTCCTGCTCGCCATGTCGGACGATATCCGCGTGCTGCTGGTCAAGCTGGCCGACCGGCTGCACAACATGCGCACGCTGCACCACATCGCCAAGCCGGAGAAGCGGCGGCGCATCGCCAAGGAGACGATGGACATCTACGCCCCGCTCGCCGAGCGCGTGGGCATGTACGAGTTCATGAAGGAGATGCAGACGCTCGCCTTCCAGCAGATCGAGCCGGAGGCCTATGAGAGCATCCAGCGCCGGCTGGAGCAGCTCAAGATCGGCGGCGGCGACCGGATCGCGCGCATCGCGTCCGGCCTGAAGCTCCTGCTGTCGCGCGCCGGCATCGAGGCGGAGGTGACCGGCCGCGAGAAACATCCCTATTCGATCTGGCGCAAGATGGCCGAGCGGCACATCAGCTTCGAGCAATTGTCCGACGTGATGGCGTTCCGCGCGATCGTGCCGACGGAGGAGGACTGCTACCGCGCGCTGGGCGTCATCCATCGCCGCTGGCCGATGGTGCCGGGGCGGTTCAAGGATTATATCTCGACGCCCAAGCGCAACGGCTATCGCTCGCTGCACACCACGATCATCACCAGCGACCAGAACCGCGTCGAGATCCAGATCCGCACGCCGGCCATGCATGCCGAGGCGGATTTCGGGCTGGCCGCGCACTGGACCTACAAGCAGTCGAGCCGCCACGACGCGCAGGTGAGCTGGATTCGCGACCTGGTCGAGATCCTCGACACCGCCGACAGTCCCGAGGAACTGCTCGAACATACCAAGATGGCGATGTACCAGGATCGCATCTTCGCCTTCACCCCCAAGGGCGAGCTGATCCAGCTGCCCAAGGGCGCGACGCCGATCGACTTCGCCTATGCGGTGCATACCGATCTGGGCGACCAGTCGGTCGGCGCGAAGATCAACGGCCGGGTCGTGCCGCTGTCGACGGTGATCGAGAATGGCGACCAGGTCCAGATCCTGCGCTCGGCCGGGCAGACGCCGCAACCCGCCTGGCTGTCGGTCGCGGTCACCGGCAAGGCGCAGGCGGCGGTCCGCCGTCACATGCGCCAGACCGAGCGGGCCGAGCAGCTGGCGCTCGGCCGCCAGCTCTATGACGATATCGTCGGCCGCCTGCCGGCGCAGATCGGCGCGGACGCGCTGGGCCATGCTCTGAAGCGGCTAAAGCTGCCCGACGAAGCGGCGCTGATGGTCGCGATCGCCCGGCGGACCCTGTCCGATGCGGCGGTGATGGAGGCGCTGATGCCGGGTTCGGCGGGGGCCGACGTCGCGGCGCTGCCGCCGCAATCGGGCACGATCTCGATCAAGGGGTTGAAGCCGAGCGTGGCCTATGAACTGGCGCATTGCTGCCACCCGGTGCCGGGCGACCGCATCGTCGGCCTGCGCCGGCCGGATGCGGGGATCGAGGTCCATGCGATCGACTGCGCGGTGCTGACCGAACTGGCCGACCGGTCCGAGGAGGAAACCGACTGGGTCGACGTCTCCTGGGGCGACGCGACCGAGGGCGCGGTCGCGCGGATCTCGGTGACGGTCCGGAACGAACCCGGCGCGCTCGGCGTGCTGGCGACGGTGATCGGGCAGCACAAGGCGAACATCATCAACCTGCGCCTCGACACGCGCGACAGCCGCTTCCACACCAACCTGATCGACGTCGAGGTGCATGACGTGCAGCAACTGATGCGCCTGATCGCGGCGCTGCGCGCGGTGGACTCGGTCAATGCGGTCGAGCGGGTCTAGGCGCGGGGAGGGTCCTTTGGGCGAGGGACGCGTCGCGCCGCCGCCACAGGAGACGGGGCCGGGCGGACCTTCGGGGCGGTCGTCATGAGCCTCCCTCCACCCGGCTGGGATACCGACCAAGCGGTCCTTCGTGCCCCGCTACCGTGTCTGCGTTGACCCCGCCTCGGCCCCGCGTCCGGGAACGGCAGGACGGGGTCGCGCGTCTTCCGCGGCATGACTGACACAAACGGGGGCCATGGTCCCGTCGCCATCGTGACCGGCGCCAGTTCGGGAATCGGCCAGGCCGTGGCGCGCCGCCTGGGGTTGGCGGGCGCCGCCGTCACCATCAACTATCATTCGCAGGCCGAGCCGGCCGAGGCGCTGGTGGAGGAGATCCGTGCCGCCGGCGGTCGCGCCGTCGCGGTGCGGGCCGACGTGTCGAAGGAGGCGGATGTCGCATCGCTGTTCGACCGGACGGTCGAGAGCTTCGGCCGCGTCGACATTCTGGTCGCCAATTCGGGGGCGCAGAAGGATGCGCCGGTCGCCGAGCTGTCGCTGGCCGACTGGCAGGCGGTGATCGACATCGACCTGACCGGGCAGTTCCTCTGCTGCCGCGAGGCGATCCGCCATTTCCGCCGTCAGCCGGACGCGGGGCGGCCGTTCCGCGCCGCCGGGGCGATCCTGTCGATGTCGTCGGTGCACGACGTGATCCCCTGGGCCGGACACGTCAATTACGCGGCATCGAAAGGCGGCGTCGCGATGATGGTCAAGACGCTGGCGCAGGAGGTCGCGGCCGACCATATCCGCGTCAATGCGCTGTCGCCGGGGGCGATCGCCACGCCGATCAACGAGGATGTGTGGCGCGATCCCGCCAAGCGCGACGAACTGCTGAAACTGATCCCCTATGGCCGGATCGGCGAGACGCAGGACGTCGCCGAGGCCGCCGCCTGGCTGGTGTCCGACGCGGCCGATTATGTCACCGGCACCACCCTCTATGTCGATGGCGGCATGACGCTCTATCCCGGCTTTCGCGACAATGGGTAAGGATGGGGCGCCGCCCAACCCGGTGCCGGGGCGGACGATCGGCGAACATGGCATCGTCGGCAATCTCGATACCGCCGCCCTGGTCGCCAGCGACGGCACGATCGACTTCCTCTGCTGGCCGCATCTCGACAGCCCGACGATCTTCGCCGCGCTGCTCGATCCCGACACGGGCGGCGAGTTCATGCTCGCGCCCGAGCTGACGGAGGCGCGGACGCTGCAATTCTACCATCCCGACACCAACGTCCTGGTCACGCGCTGGCTGGCGGAGGACGGCAGCGCCGAACTGACCGACCTGATGCCGCATCCGGAGGTGCATGGCGCGGTGCATTGCGCGCTGATCCGCCGGATCGAGGTGACGCGCGGCACCGTGACCTTCACGATGCGCTGCCGCCCCCGGCCCGATTATGCGCGCACCGTACCGGAGGTGCGCGCCGATGATCCGGGCCTCGTCATCGCGCTGCCCGACGGGCAGGCGATGCGCCTGTCCGCCTCGGTGCCGCTGACCGTCGGCGACGGGGAGGCGACCGCCCGCTTCACGCTCCGCTGCGGCGAGACCGCGCATATCGTGCTGGGCGAGGCGCACCAGCCGGTGCCGGACGCCGATCAGGTCGAGCATGCCATCGCGCGGACGATCGACGCGTGGCACGGCTGGTCGCGCAAATCCACCTATCGCGGCCGCTGGCGCGAGCAGGTGATGCGCTCGGCCCTGGCGCTCAAGCTGCTCACCTCGCACCGCCACGGCTCGATCGCCGCCGCCGCGACCTTCGGCCTGCCCGAGGCGACGGGGGCGGAGCGCAACTGGGATTATCGCGCCACCTGGATTCGCGACGCGTCCTTCACCGTCTATGCCTTTCTGCGCCTGGGCTATGTCGAGGAGGCGGAGCATTTCCGCCGCTGGATGAGCAAGCTGGCGATCGATGACGACCGGCCCGGCCACCTCCACGTCATGTATGCGCTGGACGGCGGGCTGGCGGAGGATGAGGCGGTGCTCGACCATCTCGCCGGCTACGCCCGGTCGCAGCCGGTGCGGATCGGCAATGCCGCGCGCCACCAGAGCCAGCTCGATATCTTCGGCGAGCTGCTCGACAGCGTCTATCTCTCCAACCGATATGCCAGCGCGTCCAGCCATGCGAGCTGGGAGCAGATCACCGCGATGGTCGAGCATGTCCGCAAGCATTGGCGCGACAAGGATGCCGGCATCTGGGAGCTGCGGGGCGCCGAGCGTCACCTGACCCATTCGCGGCTGATGTGCTGGGTGGCGGTGGACCGGGCGCTGCGGCTGGCGCGCAAGCGGTCGCTGCCGGTGCCGCTGACCCGCTGGACGCGGTTGCGCGACCGGATCGCACGCGACCTGTGGGACAATTTCCGCCATCCGGAACATGGCTATTTCGTCCAGGACGAGCATGGCACGCATCTGGACGCGGCGTTGCTGATGATGCCGCTGGTCCGCTTCGTCTCCGCCACCGATCCGGTCTGGCTGGCGACGCTGGATGCGATCAAGCGCGAACTCGCCGATGACGGCATGATCTATCGCTATCGCAACGATGACGGGCTGGAGGGAGGCGAGGGCGCGTTCACCACCTGCACCTTCTGGTATGTCGAGTGTCTGGCTCGTGCCGGACGGCTGAGCGAGGCGCAGGTGGTGATGGAGAAGGGGCTGGCCTATGCCAATCACCTCGGCCTCTTTTCCGAGGAACTGGACGTGCGCGGCCTGCCGCTGGGCAATTTCCCCCAGGCGCTGACGCACCTCGCCTTCATCAGCGCGGCGCATTTCCTGGACCGGCGGCTGGACAGCCCCAATGGCGGCGAGTGGCAGCCGTGACGCCGGGTTGAACGTTGAAGTCGGGCCATGCGTTACCTCGCCGATCGCCATTTTCATCGAAAGGTTCGACGATGACGCCTCCCGATCCTCGATCCTCCCCGCCGCCGGACCGGATGCCGCCGCTGGCGCGGACCGGGCGGCATCTCGGGCTGTTCCTGACCGGGCTCGGCGTCGGCATCATCCTGTTCGCCTGGACGATGCCGGTCGACATGGCCGGGCCGGCGGGCTGGTATCCGGTGGTGGCGCTGATGCAGCAGCGCGATTCGCTAACCATCGTCGGGGCGGCCGGGCTGGTGCTGGGCCTGTACCTGATGCTGCGGCGACGGACGCGCTGAATCACTTCGGCATGATCAGGATCAGCGGCAGGCGCAGCACGCTGCGCACATCGGCCGCATCGTCGGTTGCGCCGACTTCGACCGACCAGTTGATGCTCGCCCGGTCGGTCGCGCGATAGGTCACGCCGAACAACAGCCGGCCGAGTTGCAAATCGCGCGAGGTGCTCTCGACGAAGTCGGGGTCCATCGGGCCGGGTTCGATCAGCGAGGTGCGGGTGCGCGTGCCGAACGCCCAGGTATGCGCATAGCCCAGGTTGATCGAGGTCCGCTCGTTGAGCGCGATGCCGATGCCCGCGCTGAACGACAGCGCGTCGCCCGGCTTCACATAGTTGATCCGCACCGGCGTGATCACCGTATCGACATGGCGGCCGAAATTGCGGGTATAACCGATCGTGCCGAACAGCACCGCCGGGTCGCTGGGCAGGATCGCGGTGACGCTGGGCGACACGCCCCAGAAGCCCGCGCCGGTCGCCGCCTTGGTCGCCTCGCCGGTCGCAAGGCGGCGGATGCTGAACGGATCGCTGCCGGTGGGCGCCACGACCTGGAGGTTGCCGACCACATAGGGCAGGCCGCGCCGCCCGGTCAGGATTTGGTAGCGCGCGGACATCTCGATATCGCCGATGCCGTTGCCGCTCGTCGAACTGTCGATCTCGCGCGCGGCGTCGTTGTTGGTGCTGCCCTGCACCGGCACCAGCACCGACGTGTCCCAGCGCTGCACGAAGGGCAGGCGGACGCCCAGTTCCAGCCGGTCGGTCAGGCCATAACGCAGGGCGGCCGATCCGGTGATGATGTCCTGGCGGCTTTCGTTGATGTTGAACTCGCCGACCAGCACCGATTCGACGATCTCGATGCCGCGGAACAGCGCGCGGTTGCGGTCGGCGCGGGCATAGTCGAACTGGAGCTCGCCGGTCAGCTGCCCCTTGCGGGTGACGACGCTGCCCTCGCTGCCCAGCACCGCGACCTCGGGCGGGCGGTCGCGCTCGACCGGGCGGGCGCCGACGCTCTCCACCGGGGTGGCGGGGACGGCGCTGACCATCGTGGCCGGATCGCCCGGCGTGGCGGCGGCGCTGGCCTGCGCGACCGCCGAGGGAGGCTGGGCGGCGGGCGGCGGCGGCCCGGCGGGCGCGGCGGCGAGCGCGCCCATCCGGGCTTCCAGCGCCCTCAGCCGCGCCTCCTGCTGCTCGATCTGGCGGCGTTGCGCGGCGATCTCCGCCCGGGCCTGCGCCAGTTCGGCCTGGAGCCCGGTGGTGCGCGTCTGGGCCTGGGCGGCAGGAAAGGTCAGCGTCGTCGCGACGATCAGCGCCGCGCCCCAATATCCACCGCTTGCCGTCAACGCACCATCCCCCTCGAAGCATCCGCCGCCAGCGCGTCGACCTTCATCGCCGCCGATCCCATCGCCAGAGCGGCGGCGTCGTGCAGGTCGATGCCGATCGTTGTAACCGTATCGATTGTCCTGTCATTGCCGGAGTTCAGGATGGCGGTCGCGACCGAGGGGCCGACCAGATGGGCGATGCCGATCTGGTCGCCGGCCAGCGACACCTGCGTGCCGTTGGGCAGGGTGGTGACCGACACCAGCCCGTCCGGCGTCCGCACCGCCGCTCCGCCCGCCGCGACCGTGATCGGCGTCAGGCCCAGTTCCGCCGCGCCCGCACCGGCCGCGCCGGTGCCGCCGATGCGGATCGTGCTGACCGTGGGCGGCGTGATCTGCGCGCCCGACCGGCGGTCGAACAGCACCGATGCGCCTTGGGTCAGCGCCGGGACGGCGTGGACCGTCGCGGCGGTCGTGCCCATCGGCGCGGCGGCACCACCGGCCCGGCCAAAGACCTGCACGCTCGATCCCTGATCGACGGTGAGCACGGTGCGCAGCACCAGCGCGCCGTTGAGCATCGTGTCGCTGGTCACCGACAGCGCCAGCGCGCCGCCTCCCGGCAGGATGAACTTGCCGGTCATCTCCGCCAGTTCCGCATCGGCCAGGGGTTCGCCCAGCTCCTGCGCGGAGAGCGGCGCGGCGGCGAGGGCGAACAGGGCGCAGAGCAGGAACGGGCGGACCATGGTCAGAAATCCCGGTAGAAGGGCGCGCTCAGCGTCAGCGCCTGCACGCTCAGCGGATCGAGAAAGGGCTGGCCGACCGGCGCGCGGGCGATCGGCTGCCACTGGCGCGGGCCGTTGAAATTGCTGCTCCCGACCTGCGGGGCGGAGGTCAGCACGAAATAGATGCCGTTCCACATCGCCTGGAACTGCGCGCGCGGCACTGCCTTCAGCCCCAGCGACGGGTCGCCGAGCAGCACCTGGTCGGCGGTGATCCCCTTCACCACGACGAAATGCCGATAGCCCTTGACGGTGATCAGCGCGATGCCGGGCAGCTTCCGCCCCGCGATCGCGTCCAGCGTGACCTTGTAGCCGTCGGCGCGAAGCTGATGGTCGGCCAGATAGCGTTTCATGTCGAGCAGCGAGAAGCCGACGCGGCGGATCTGCGCCTGGTCGCCCTGCCGCCACATGCCGGTGAACACATCCGTCTCCGACCGGGGCAGGCCGTAATGATAGCGCAGCAACGTCGCGAGTGCGGCCGATCCGCAGCTGAAATCATATTGCTGGCGGACGACGGTGGCGAACTTGCGCGCCAGCATCGATGCGACCGGCACCTGATAGTCGGCGATCGGGCCGGACGCGGCGGCGAAGCGCGGGTCGGCGGGCCGGATCTGCGCCGCGCAGCCGCCCGCGCCCAGGCTCAGGGCCAGCATCGTCAGGGCGCGGCCAGCCCTCATTGCGGGCCCAGGTTGATGACGACGTTCATCGCCGAATTGATCGCGACATTGTTGCCGCTATTGGCGCTGATCACCGCCAGCCCCGAAAGGTTGGAAAAGGCCTGCCCATCGATGGTGACGGTGCCGGTGACCGAATTGCCGGTGACCGAGTTGTTCTGGACGGTGTTGCGCTGGTCGGCCTGGGCGATCAGGGTGCCGCGATCCTCGCGACCGGCGATGGCGCCGAGATCGCTCTCGCTGAGCGCGCTGCCTTGCAGGAAGGCGGCGTCCTGCTGCGGCTCTTGCCCCTGGGCCAGGACGGGCGCGGCGGTGAGGCCGATGGCCAGTCCCGCGGCGCGGATGATGCGACGCATGACGATCCCCTCTGTTGGACAAGGACTTGACGAAAAAGGGGGGCGGGCCGCCCCTGTCATCGGCCCGCCCCGTCAGGACGATCAGCGGACGATGTCGCCCGCGGTGACCGCCACGCTGACATTGGCGTTCTGCGACGCGCCGGCCCCGGTGTTGAGGTTGAGCGCCTGCATCCCGGCGAAGTTCTGGAACGCCGTGGCGCCCGTCGTCAGGCTGTTGTCCGTGGTGCTGGATTCGCCGGCCGAGCCCGCGAAGCTGACCTTCACGCCGCTGACATAGTTGGACAGCGCCGCACTGGCGACCACCGCGCTGTCGGCGAACGTGCTGCTGGGCGACACGGTCGAGTCGCCGGCCGTCTCCGTCGTCGTCGTGGTATAGGCCAGCGACGAATTGTCGGTGTTGTAGGTCTGGTTGTTGTTGTTCGTCGTCGTCGTGTTGTTGCTGTTGTTCACCGACGAATCGCTGCTGTCGCTGCTCGACGAGTCGGTGTTGTAGGTCTGGTTGTTATAGGCGACGTTGCTGGTGTTGCCGCTGTCGTTGGTCGACGCATCGGTGTTGTAGGTCTGGTTGTTGTTGTTGGTCGTGGTGTTGGTGGCGGTGTTGTAGCTGTCGCTGGTGTTGCCGCCGTTATAGCTGCTGTTGGTCGAGCTGTTCGAATTCTGGCTGTCGGCGATCGACGTATTGCCGCCGTTATTGCTGTCGTTCGTCGAGCTGTTCGAGTTCTGGCTGTCGGCGATCGAGGTGTTGCCACCGTTGTTGCTGTCATTGGTCGAGCTGTTGGTGGCGATGTCGCCCACCGTCGACGACGAGTCGGTGTTGGTCGTCGTGCTGGTGTTGGAGGTGGAGGCATAGCTGGTGTTGGTGGCGGTGTTGCCGCCATTGTTGCTGTCCGCCACCGAGGTGTTGGTGGTGTTGACGGTCGAGCTGTTACCGCCATTGTTGCTGTCGGCGACCGACGTGTTCGACGTGTTGTCGGTCATCGTGTTGCCGCCATTGTAGCTGTCGTTGACCGAGTTGTTGGTGTTGTCGGTCTGCGCCGTGTTGGTTGCGGTGTTGCCGCCATTGTAGCTGTCGTTGGTCGAGCTGTTGGTGGCGATGTCGCCGACCGTCGAGGACGAGTCGCTGTTGGTGGTGGTGCTGGTGTTGGTCGCGGTGTTGCCACCGTTATAGCTGTCGGCGACCGAGGTCATGTTGCTCGTATTGCCGCCATTATAGCTGTCGTTCGTCGAACTGTTGCTCGCCGTCGACACGTCGCCCACGGTCGACGACGAGTCGCTGTTGTTCGTCGTGTTGGTGGTGGAGGTGGAGGCGCTGTTGTAGCTGTCCGCGACCGAATTGTCGGTGTTCACCGTGGTGATCGGATTGTTGCTGTCGTTGATTGAGCGGTTCGAACTGTCGGTCGTGACGATGTTGCCCGAATCGGCGATGTCGCCGGTGGCAAGGCTGCCGTCGCGGGCGGCGGCGGTGCCGGCGGAGTTGTTGCCGTCCTGCGCGCTGGCGACGGATGCGGTGGCGGCGAGCAGCGCTGCGACCGACGTGCTGATGATCAGGCTCGTTTTCATCCCCGTTATCCTCTCTTGCGGATCAAGAAGCGGTGTCCCCCTTTTGCGAGGATGCATCGCCCGTCCCATTGGAACGATGGTTAACTAGATGTTCATGTTCGCGTGCCGCCCCCTCCACCCGAGGAAAATCGCACGCCCGATTGAGGAAAATCGCTCCCCCCAATCGGGGAGGCGGGCTTTGGCGCAGATGCGCGAACGGCCGCAGCGCGGACGCTGCGGCCGTCGGATGAATTACCCAGTAATGGGGCGATCAGGCCGATTCGAAGTGGAAGTCGCCACGCACGGCGCGTTGATAGCGCAGCATCAATTGCAGCAGGTCGCTCTGCCGATGCGTATCGGTCTTGGCGAAGACCTGTTTCAGATAGGTGCGCGCGGTGTCCGGCTTGATCCGCATCTGCGCGGCGGTTTCGCCCAGCGGCAGGCCGCTGACCAGATGCGACACCAATTGCGTCTCGACCGGCGACAGGCCGTGCAGGTGGCAGATCGCCTCCAGCCCCTGCGCCGCGCGGCATTCGGGCCGCATCAGATAGACGATCGCCGCCGCCTCGCCCTGGTCGAAGCCTTCCAGTTCGTCGCCCGAGGTGCAGCCGGTCGGCGCGATCACCGCGATCAACGGTCGCTGCGCGCCGCTGCGCTCCAGCAGCATCATCAGGCTGCGGCTGCGGCCCGACCTGGCATGGATCGGCGGCGCGATCACCGCGTCGAGCGCGGCCTGGAAGCGGACCACGTCCTGGTAGCGTTCGGGGCGCAACAGGTTCCGGCGCAGTTCCATTCCGTCTGCCTCGTCCAGGATGGTCTGCGCGGCGGGGTTGGCGTACAGTACGCTATGGTCGGCGCGGACCAAGATGGTGCCGCATTCGCTTTGCCGCAGCGCCGCCGCCAGCGCGCGATGCCGGCGTTCGGCCAGTGCCAGGTCGACCGTGACCTCGTGCATCGCGCCCGCCATCGCGCCGAGGCCGGGGGCCAGCGCCAGCACCTGGACGATCACCTCGTCCTCCTCGAGCTGGTCGCGCGCGAAGAGCAGCAGCAAATGCCCCGCGCCATGCTGCATCGGCGTCTCCACCGCCAGGCCGCGATAGTCGGGCGCCCCCGCATCGCGCACCCAGCCATAGCCGCGTCGCGACAGCTCCACCTCGACGCGCAGCAGCACACGCAGGGCGGCGCGCGCCTCGTCGTTGCGGGCGGTGAAGCCGCAGGGACGGATGATCGCGCCCATCGCGCGGTCGTCATGCGGGATCAGGCATCCGGCGAGCGCCCCGACCGTGCGGCAGATGCCGTCGAGGAAACGGTCGAGCGTGTCGCGCTGTTCGGGCGCGCGGTCCGCGGCGGGCGGACGGGGCGCCAGCAAGATGGGGTCGGCGAGATCCGAGTCGCTGCCAAGCATCAAACCCTCCTGTTCGTCGCACCCTGCCCCGGATGCGTGGCGGTTCCGGGTCAAGCCCGATATCGTTCGCCAGTCACCTTATGCCTCAGAAACTTAGGTCCGATCCGTAACTTAAGTGAAGTATCCTAAATATTTATTCATAATGGTCTGATCGGGGAAGATGCTGACGCTCAGTCGTCTTCATGGCCAAGAATCGTCCTTGCTTTGCTCCGCTCAAAATAACGGGTCGGTCGCGCACCAGTCCTGCAACGCAAAGCGCCCCCGCCGCTGGTCGAGCGGCGGGGGCGCGAAGTGCACGCCGGTGGGGCGGGCGGGATCAGCCGAAGATGGCGCCCCACTTGCGGACGGGACGGTCCTTCCAAAGGCCGCGATGATAGGCGTCGGACGCCAGCAGCGGCATCACCGAACCGGCCTCCGCGAACACCATCTGCTCGATGCCGGTGTTCACCTTGCCCCAGCTCGCCGCTTCCTGCAGCGTCGAGGAGGAGCAAGCGCCGTCGCGCACGTCGGCGACGGTGATCTGCACCGCATATTTATGCACCTGCACGTCCTCATGGCCCAGGATCTCGGCGCAGACGACCGTGTCCTGGATGAAGTTCTTGGGCACGCCGCCGCCGATCATCAGCAGGCCGGTGGTGCCCGCCTGGATCTTGATCTCGGTCAGCTCGCGGAAATCGGCGACCGCGTCGATCATCAGGTACGGCTTGCCTGCCTTGGCCTGGTCGACCTGGTGCTTGACCAGGCCGAAGCCGGCCGAGGAGTCGACGAACGCCGGGCAGAAGATCGGCACGTCATGCTCATAGGCGAGCTTGACCAGGCTGTTCTCCTTCTTGCCGTGCTCGACCAGATACTTGCCCATCGCGCGGATGAACTCGCGGCTGGAATAGGCGCGCGGCTCCAGCTCGTTCGCGATCTTGTTGATCGTGAAGTCGCAATCCTGAAGCTGCTCCTCGTCGATATAGGTGTCGTAGATGCGGTCGATGTACAGCGAGCGCAGCGTGTCGTCGTCCGGCACCTCCAGCGCCTGATAATGCTTGTGGCCCAGGCCCTCGAAGAAATCCATGTCGACGATCGACGCGCCGGTCGCGACGATGCCGTCGACCATGTTGTTGCGCACCAGCTCGGCATAGAGGTCCATGCAGCCGCCGGCGGAGGTCGAGCCGGCGATCACCAGGAAGATCGAGCAGTCCTTGTCCGCCAGCATCTGGTTGTAGATGTCGGTGGCGCGGCCCAGGTCGCGGCTGGTGAAGCTCATCTTCTTCATCGCATCGACGATCGGGCGCGCGTCGAAAGACGTGATGTCGATATGCTCGACCTGGGTCGAAAGCAGCTCGGCCTTGCGGGTGTCGTTGATCGGAGAGTCGGTCATGATGGTTCCATCATCATCGAGAAGCCGTCGTCGTTAAGGGGACGCGGGAACCCGGGAAGAACCGCTCGCGACGAACTCGCGAACGGGGTTGGTGAACGGTATCGGCGCGGTAGCGCGGCCGATGCCGCAATGCCACCCCGACCCCCTTCCGCCGGGGCGGAAGGGGGGAAGGGCGGGATAGGGTGATCGAGTTACAGCTTGACGACGTTGCTGGCGCGGGCGGTCATCTCGGCCGGCGCCGCATAGACCGACAGCATCGGCTCGTCGTCGGTGACGACGGTCTCGCCGGTGCCGAAGCCGTTGAAACCGGTCCGCATCGCGACGCCATAGGCACCGAGCATCCCGATCTCGAAATAGTCGCCCGTATTGGTGTCGGCCGGCAACGGGAACGGACCCTTCATATAGTCCAGATCGTCGCAGGTCGGACCCCAGAAGCTGAAGTCCATGTCGCGCGCGTCCGACTCCGGCTTGCGCAGGAGCTGCACCGGATATTTCCAGCCGATATGCGCCGCATCGAACAGCGTGCCGTAGGCGCCGTCGTTGATGAACAGCTCATCGCCCCGGCGACGCTCGACGCGCACCACGACCGAGCTGTATTCGGCGCACAGCGCCCGACCCGGTTCCGCCCACAGCTCGGCCGAATAGGACACCGGCAGGCTCTCGAACGCCCGGTGGATCGTCTCGAAGAAACGCTCCAGCGGCGGCGGGGTCATGCCCGGATAGGCCGAGGGGAAGCCGCCGCCGACATCGATCACGTCGACGGTGACCGCCGCCGTCACGATCGCCGCGCGCACCCGCTCCATCGCGTTGCTGTACGCGTCGGGTGACATGGTCTGGCTGCCGACATGGAAGCAGATGCCGAGCGCGTCGGCGACCTGGCGGGTCGCCATCAGCAGTTCCGTCGCCTCCGACGGATCGACGCCGAACTTCGAGCCGAGGCTGAGCTTGGCATATTCGGAGGATACGCGCATCCGCACGCACAGCGTCAGGTCGGTGGCGCCATCGGTGCCACGGACGATCTTCGCCAGCTCTTCCATGCTGTCGAGGGAAAAGGTCCGCACCCCATGGACGAAATACGCCTCGGCGATCGCTTCCTCGGACTTGACCGGGTGCATGAAGCAGCAGGTCGCCTCCGGCAGGGTCGACTTCACCAGACGCACCTCGGCGATCGACGCCGTGTCGTAGAAGGTGATGCCGTTGTCCCACAGGATACGGAGCAGATCGGGAGACGGATTCGCCTTGACCGCATACATCGACCGGCCCGGAAACTTCTCGACGAAGAATCGGGCGGCCCGTGCCGCGGCATGGGGACGAACGAGCGTGACCGGTTCGACCGGCTTCCGCTTGGCGATATCGATGCCGCGCTCCATGACGGAGGAAACGGCGGTCGTACGGGCCGCTAGCCCCAGCGCGCTATGATGCTTGTGCAACTCAAGGGACCTCCAATTGCCTTACGGCATACGGTGACAAAAGCTGCCTTGCGGTTGGAAGTCCCATGGGGCAGCGGAGGCGCGATCTATGGTCGCCGACCCCACATGTAAAGGGTTGAATCGAGGGAGCGGTAAAAAGTGACAATTCAGCGACAGCCGACACGCGCGGGGGTCCGCGACGCGGCGGCGAAGCTGGCGCGGGTCGTGCCGCCCACGCCGCTCTACACGGCGGAAATCCGCGGCCGGACGGTGTTTATGAAGGCCGAATCGTTGCAGCCGATGGGCGCGTTCAAGCTACGCGGGGCATGGCATCGGCTGACCGCGCTGGACGAGGATCAGCGGCGGCGCGGCGTCGTCGCCTTCTCCTCGGGCAATCATGCGCAGGGGGTGGCCTGGGCGGCGAAGCGACTCGGCATCGCCGCGACCATCGTGATGCCCGCCGACGCGCCGCGCGCCAAGCGGGAGGGGACGCTGGCGCTGGGCGCGGAGGTGGTCGATTACGACCGCAAGACCCAGAGCCGCGAGGCGATCGCCGCCGCGCTGGCGGAGGCGCGCGGCGCGGTGCTGGTGCCGAGCTTCGACGATCCCTGGATCATCGAGGGCCAGGGAAGCTGCGGGATCGAGGCGGCGGCGCAGATGCAGGCCCTGGGCGTCGGCGCGCCGGTCCAGGCGGTGGTGCCGTGCGGCGGCGGCGGCTTGTCGGCGGGGATGGCGCTGGCGCTGCCCGAGGCGCGGATTACCGTGGTCGAGCCGGAGGGCTGGGACGATATGCGCCGCAGTCTGGAGGCGGGCTGGATCGAGCCGGTCGGCGACGCGCCGCCGCCGACCGCCTGCGACGCGCTCCAGACGCCGCGCGTCTCGCCGCTGACCTTCGACGTGCTGTCGCGGCGCGGCGCGGACGGGCTGGCGGTCAGCGAGGCGGCGATAAGGCGGGCGCAGGCCTGGGCGGCGGAGCGGCTGCGCCTGGTGGTGGAGCCGGGCGGCGCGGTGGCGCTGGCGGCGATGCTGACCGGGCAGGTGACGCCGGCGGACGGCACGCTGGTGGTGCTGTCGGGCGGCAATGTCGACCTGGCCGCCTATGCGCGCGCGCTGGCGGAGGGCGGCGCGGCATGACCGGGCCGCTCGCCGGTATCGCGGCGGCCGCGCCGACGCTGGCGATGCTCGCCTGCTTCGCCTGCCTGATCGGCGGCGTCCGGCTGATCCGGCAGCGGCGCGACAAGCGCAAGGGCGTGCTGATGATCGTGCTGGCGGCGGTGCTGCTGGGAAATGTGGTGATCTGGTCGATGTAAGCCGGCCGGGATGGTCGCGCCGTTGAAATAGTTTTGCCCTGCCGTTGAACCACCTGTCGGATAACCGCACGATTTCCGATGCAGTTATGCTTGCAATGTTGGGCAATGTTGCTTCTTTGTTCCTGTCGTCACGACAGGCGGCGACGACATGCAACAGACGGAGCAGCTACGACGACAGGCTTTTTCATCCTGGTTGAGGACGGGGCGCTGGCCGATCGTACGGACGGCCGACGGGATCGAGTGCAAGTTCAATCCCTATCACGACCCGACCAACGGCCGGTTCACCTTCGCGCCCGGCGGTGCGCGCGGCACGGCCTATGTCCGGCCGGAGTCCGGGCATCGGACCAGTGGCTCGGGCACGTCGGCATCGGACCGGATCGCGCATCTCCAGGCGCGAACGCCCGGCGGGCGGGGCAGCAACAGTGGGGCCTTCCAGGACCCGATGACGCTGGAACAGGTCGCCCCCGGCTTGCGCAGCGCGCCGGGCGGGGCGGTGGTCGCGGTGATGGATCACCTGTTCGACTTCACCGGGCCGGCGAACGAGATGCGGATCGGGCAGATCGACGCGCAGGCCGACAATATACTTGCAGACATCAAGCGGCTCAATCCGGGTTTTCACTATGACGAACTTGGTCCCAACACGACGGTGGAAGGACGGCTCAACCGGTTGAACGATCTCCGGATGATCCGCGCGGTAACTTTAGTGCGGGTGAAGGGGGGTTACGGGGCCCTGACGATCGAAACGATTCGCCGCAGGCAGGAAATGGCGGACAAGGCCTATGAAGAAGGTGTCGAGATGCTGAAACAGGGAAGGCTAAAGCGCGGAACGACAGATTCGATGCGCCTCGGCAATTATATTGACACTGAGGTCAGAAAGAAAATTAGAGCGCTCTACGATCGGTATGGCATAAAGGTCACATCGCAAGGCCGTGTCCGCGTAAATCGCGTTGAACGTGACTCCATAACGGGTAGCTACCGCCAGCCCGACATTCGTGTTGACGATACGGCGATCGATATTAGCCTCACGAAAAAGCAGGGAAACACTCCTCAGGTACGAGGATTTTTTGGTAGCGATTTCCGTCCGAACCACGTCGTTATCATCACGCCAAACGAATATAATTCCGGTGGTTCTTCCATTATCAAGCGATAGGGGCGATCATGCAAAACGAGGAAGCGGGTACTAGTGACCAAGTTCCCGATAGGCCCTGGTATCGCGGGGAATATATGCCACGGCATCTCAGTGAGATACAGGATGAACTTGCCTACCATATCGGCAAGGCGCCGAGCTATCGAGATCCAGAGGAAGAGTTTTTTGGAGAGAACATCCACACGCATTTTGCGCGCTTGATCAAGGCCTTTGGCCTGGTTCGCGACAAGGTCGGCGAGGAGCGTTACGCCAGGCTGGTCGCCATGGCCGAACAGGCCAAGGCCCTATTCCTGGAAGACCCGGAAGAAACCAACGGTAAGACCGGTCAAGGAATCGACCTGATCTGGGAAATCGACACGCTACTGGAGGAGGTGCGCGACGAACGATATGCCGCCGGCCTACCCGATGTCGACGGGCGCGTGACCGGCGACTGATGGATCGCCGTCTTTGAACACGGAAACGCCCGCCGGCTCGGCAGCCAGGCGGGCGTTTTTCGTATCCGGTCAGGGACGCAGCGCGATCACTTGATCGGCGAACGGGGGTCCAGGCGCATGTCGAGATAGCGGTCCACCGACCCCATCAGGTCGGGCATCTCATGCTCGAAGAAGTGGTTCGCCTTGGGGATGGTGTCGTGGTGGATGGTGATGTGTTTCTGCGTGCGCAGCTTGTCGACCAGCTTCTGCACCGCGCCGGGCGTCACCACCTCGTCCTGCTCGCCCTGGATGATGATGCCCGAGGAGGGGCAGGGGGCCAGGAACGTGAAGTCGAACATGTTGGCCGGCGGCGCGATCGAGATGAAGCCGCGAATCTCCGGCCGGCGCATCAGCAGCTGCATCCCGATCCACGCGCCGAAGCCGAAGCCCGCCACCCAGGTCGTCGACGCCTCCGGATGGAAGCTCTGCACCCAGTCGAGCGCCGAGGCGGCGTCGGACAGCTCGCCGATGCCGTTGTCGAACACGCCCTGGCTCTTGCCGACGCCGCGGAAGTTGAAGCGCAGCGTGGCGAAACCGCGCCGCTGGAACGTCTTGTAGAGTTCCTGCACGATGCGGTTGTTCATCGTACCCCCGGAGGAGGGGTGCGGGTGCAGGATCATGGCGACGGGCGCGCGCGGCCGGGGAGCGGGGGCGAAACGCCCCTCCAGGCGACCCTCGGGTCCGGGAAAGATGACTTCGGGCATCGGAAAACTCGGGCTAGGCCCCAAGGGTGGAGCGGGAGATATCGGGCGCTATATAGGCGTCACGCCTCCTTCCGCAATCGAAACGGCCCCAGCTTTGCGCACCTATCTCGATCATGCCGCCACCACGATGATGACCGAGGCGGCACGTGCGGCCGTTTCGGAGGGGATGACGCGCTGGGCCAATCCCTCCAGCCCCCATGCCGAAGGGCGCGCGGCGAAGGCGGCGCTGGAGGGCGCGCGGGTCGAGGTGGCGGCCGCCTATGGCTGGCGGCACGAGCTGCTCTTCACCAGCGGCGCGAGCGAGGCGCTGGCGATCGCGCTGGGCCGGTCGCAGGCGGAGCGCGTGCTGGTCAGCGCGGTCGAGCATGACGCGGTGCTGCGCGCGTGCCCCGATGCGCTGACCCTGCCGGTCGGTACGGACGGGCTGGTCGATCCGGCGGCGCTGTCGCTCACGCCCGGCGATCTGGTCGCGGTGCAATGGGCGAATAGCGAGACCGGCGTGCGCCAGCCGATCGCCGCGATCGCGGCGGCGGTCCATGCGGCGGGCGCGCATCTGCTGGTCGATGCCGCGCAGATGCCGGCGGGCGCGGACCCGGCGCTGGCGACGCAGGCCGACCTGATCGCGCTGTCGGCGCACAAGCGCGGCGGACCGCCGGGGATCGGCGCGCTGCTGGTGCGCGACCTGGCCTTGCTCAGCCCCAGTGGCGGGCAGGAGCGCGGCTATCGGCCGGGTACGGAGAATTTGCCCGCCGCGCTCGGTTACGCGGCCGCGCTCGCGGAGCCGGAGCCGGACCATGCGGAATTGCGCGCGATGCTCGATGACCGGATCACCCGGTCGGGCGGCATCGCGGTGGCGGCGGGGGCGGGGCGGCACCCGGCGATCGGCTCCTATCGTCTGCCCGGCGTGGCGGCGGCGACGCAGCTGATCCGGCTCGACCTGGCCGGCTTCGCTGTGTCGGCCGGAAGCGCCTGCGCCAGCGGCAGCATGAAGCCCAGCCATGTGCTGGCGGCGATGGGCTGGCGCGCGGAGGAGGGCCGCGAGGTGATCCGGGTCAGTTTCGGCCGGACGACCGGGGCGGCGGAGGTCGAGGCGTTCGTTGCCGCCTGGCGCGCGATGGCACGAGCGACCGGGCGGTTCGCGGCATGACCTATCTTGATTACCAGGCGACGACCCCGCTCGCGCCCGAGGCGCTGGCGGAGATGTTGCCCTGGTTGCAGGACCAGCATGGCAATCCGCACAGCGCGCACCGCGCCGGGCGCGTCGCCCGTGCGGGCGTCGAGGTGGCGCGCGATGCGGTCGCCGCGCTGCTGCCGGGCGGCGGGCGGCTGGCCTTCACCGGCGGCGCGACCGAGGCGATTAACTGGGCGATCAAGGGCAGCCAGGGCGGCATCGTCACCATCGCCACCGAACATGCCGCCGTGCTCGACAGCGTCGCGGCGGAGGCGGCACGCGGCCGCGACGTCACGATCCTTCCCGTGGACGAAGCCGGGCTGGTCGATCCGGCGGCGGCACGGGCGGCGATCCGGCCGGGCGTCGGCCTGGTCGCGGCGATGCTGGTCAATAACGAGATCGGCGTGATCCAGCCGATTGCCGAGCTCGCGGCCATGGCGCGGGCGGCGGGCGCGACCATGTTGTGCGACGCGGTGCAGGGCTATGGCCGTGTCGCCATTCCGGAGGGCGTGGACTGGATCGCGCTGTCCGCGCACAAGATCTACGGTCCCAAGGGGATTGGTGGCCTGTGGATGCGCGAGGCCGCCCCGGCGACGCTGCTGCATGGCGGCGACCAGGAGGGCGGTCGCTCGGGAACGCTCAGCCCGGCGCTTTGCGCGGGATTGGGGACGGCGGCGCGGCTGATGCGCGAGCGGGCGGCCGAGGATGCCGCGCATGTCGAGCGGCTGTGGCAGGCGGCGCGCGCGATCCTGTCGCCGGAGCGGGGCTGGACGCTGAACGGCGATGCGGAGCGGCGCTATCGCGGCAATGTCAATGTGCGGCGGCCCGGCCTGGATGTCGCGCGGCTGATGAGCGACTGCCGTGACCTGGCCTTTTCCGCCGGATCGGCCTGCGCCAGCGGGTCGGGACGCTCCAGCCATGTGCTGCGCGCGATCGGCCTGTCCGAGGCGGAGGCGCGGTCGTCGATCCGCATCGGCTTCGGCCGCGACACGCAGGAGGTCGCGCTGGTCGCCGCGCTGGAGCGGATCGCCGAGGCGGCGGCGGCGCAATGATCCGGCTGGTCTTCGAGCATCGCGGCGCATCGGTGCCGGCGGAAGCGGAAGCGGGCGCGCGGCTGCTCGACGTGGCGCAAGCGGCGGGAATGCCGCTGGAGGGGACATGCGGCGGCCAACTGGCCTGCGCCACCTGCCATGTCGTCATCGCCGCCGACTGGGCCGGCCGCCTGCCGCCGCCGGGCGAGGCGGAGGAGGACATGCTGGACCTGGTCCCCGCCGCCACCCGCACCAGCCGGCTGGCCTGTCAGGTGCGGCTGACCGAAGCGTTGGACGGCATGGTCGTCCGCGTGACATAAACTGTTACAAAACAATCGTTTTCTATTGACTTTCCTGACAGTGGGACAACGGCGGGTTCAGCCGTGATGCATCGCCATGGCCGTAATGCTCTGGTCATACCCGCTTCACCCGGCGGGTGCGTAACGGAGTATCGAGCCATGAAGATTGCAGCACTGATCGGTGCCGGCCTGCTCGCCACCGGAGCCCTGACCGCCCTGCCGGCAGAGGCGCAGCGATGGGATCATCATCGCGGGCCCGGCTGGGATCGCGGACCGGGCCGGCATTACGGCCATGATCGCGGCTGGCGGGGCGACCGCTGGGATCGCGGCCCCCGCTGGCAGGGCGGTCATCGCTGGCAGGGCGGCCCGCGCTGGGCCGGACGCGGGCGGGGCCGACTGGTCTGCGAGCGTGGCTATTACGGCCGGCAATGCTACCGCGTCTATCGCTAAGCCAAAGATACTAAAGCTTTCATCAGGAAGGACAATTTTATGACCCTCAAGACCTTTATGGCCGCCGGCCTCGTCGTGCTCACCGGCCTGTCGCCGATCGCCCTCGCCACGCCGGCCGCGGCGCAGCGCACCGTCGTCCACGAACGCACCGTGGTCCGCCACGATGTCCGCCCGCATCATCGCCAGCGCGTCGCGACCCGCAAGGTCTGCACCAATCGCTGGATCCACGGCCATCGCGAGCGGGTGTGCCGCACCGTGCGCCGCTATCGCTGACCGATAGAAGGCCGGGCGGGCGGGGACTTGATCCCGCCGCCCGGCTCCGCCATAGGGCGCCTGGGAGTCGGGCGGACGTGGTCGTCGCCAACCCGGTCAGATCCGGAAGGAAGCAGCCGCAACGATTTCGCCGCGGGTCGTCCCGGCTCCCACCCATGACAAGGGCCAGAGACGCGGAAGCACGTCTCTGGCCCTTGTCGTATCCGCTGCCGTCCGTGGCGGGATCAGACCGGCTTGCCCACCGCCGCACCGGGCAGGGCCGAGGCGGCCTCCACCACATCCTCGTCGCGGAGCCGCCGCCAGCCTGCCGGACCCAGCAGCTCGAGCGGGCGGTAGCGCGTCTTGTAGGCCATGCGCGCCGAACCCTTCACCCAATAGCCGAGATAGAGATAGGGCAGGCCGGCATCCCGCGCGCGCATGATGTGGTCCATGATGATCAGGTTGCCGAGGCCCGGCCGGACCGGCGAATCACCCCCATCTCCCTCGGTCGCGAAGAAGCTGTAGATCATCGACAACCCGTCGGCCTGACGATCGGTCAGGCAGGCGCCCACCAGCTTGCCGCGCCGGCCGTTCGCCGGCGGCTCGCGATACTCGACGATCAGCGAATCGACCGGCGAATGCTCGACCATGTCGGCGAAGTCGTCCTCGTCCATATTGGCCATGCCGCCGCCCGGATGGCGATGGCCGAGATAGCGGCGGAGCAGTTGATACTGCTCGTCCGTCGCCCAGGCGCGACAGGCGACCACTTCCAGATCGCTGTTGCGCCGCAGCAACTTACGCTGCGTCGCATTGGGCACGAACTCGGTGTTGACGACCCGCACCGACACGCAGGCGGTGCAGCCGGTGCAGGATGGACGATAGGCCACGCCTTGGCTGCGGCGAAAGCCGATGCGGCCGAGCGCATCGTTCAACTCGCTGGCATGGGGGCCGGTCAGCTCCGTGAAGACCTTCCGTTCCTGCCGCCCGGGAAGGTACGGGCAGGGTGACGGCGTCGTGACGAAGAAGCGCGGAAAACGAAAAGGCGCGGTCACCGCCGAAAAACCCCCACAAAAGTCGTTACGCTGTTATATGTCGGTAGCGGCTGGATCTGAAAAGGTCGTTTACCATCAAATTGTGTCGATGGCGTCACAGACGTCGGAAACACGAGATCGGGTGGGGAACGAGCTGATCCTAGTTGCGTTGCCGAATTTCCCAATGGGAGGATTTTTATGAAGAAGTTCACCTCTGCCGTCGCAATTCTCGCCGCGTCGGCCATCTCGGTTCCCGCGATGGCGGCCCCGGCCAACCCGGCGTCGTCGCTGTCGGTCGCCAAGTCGGTCCGCGCCAGCGCTCCGTCGGGCAAGGCCAACAAGGCGGCCGGCGGCGGCGCGCTGCTCGGTGCGCTGATCGCGGCCGGCGTCGTGGCGATCGGCGTCGTCGCCGTCGTCAAGGACGACAATTCGGACAGCAACTAATCCTGCTGTGCGGCGGGAGGGGCCATGGCCTGTCCCGCCGTTTCCCGTTCAGGCCAGTTCGACCTGGCTGGTTTCATAACCCGCATCGCGCAAGCCCGCGATCAACCGGTCCAGATGCGCCCGATCGCGTGTCTCGCACTCGATATCGGTGATCAGCCCCTTGGCGGGCAGCGTCGTGAAGACGCGTTGGTGATAGACCTCGATGATGTTCACCCGCTCCTGATCGAAGATCCGGGCGACGTGGAACAGGGCACCCGGCCGATCCTGCAAGCGGATGCGAAGTCGGGCGAGCCGACCCGACCGCGCCAGGTCGCGCAACAGCACATTGGCCAGCAGCCGCGTGTCGATGTTGCCGCCGCACAGCACCACGCCCACGGTCCGCCCCTTGAACCGCTCCGGATGCGCCAGCAGCGCCGCGAGGCCGGCCGCGCCCGCGCCCTCCACCACCGTCTTCTCGATCTGGAGCAGCAGGCTGACGGACTGTTCCAGCTGCCGTTCGCCGACCAGCACGAGGTCGTCGACCAGTTCGGCGACGATCCGGGCAGTGATCCCGCCCGGCTCCTTCACCGCGATACCCTCCGCCAGCGTATCGCCCGCGCAGGGCAGGTCGGTGCCATGGATGCGGTTGTACATCGAGGGATAGAGTTCGGCCTGCACGCCGACCACCTCGACCCGCCGGTCGGCGGCCCGCGCCACCGTCGCCATGCCGGAGATCAGGCCACCGCCGCCGATCGGGACGATGAAGGTGTCGATGTCCGGCGCGTCCTCCAGCATCTCCAGCGCCAGCGTGCCCTGGCCGGCGATGATCCGGGGGTCGTCGAAGGGATGGACGAAGGTATAGCCGCGCTCGCCCTCCAGCACGCGGGCATGGGCATAGGCGGCGTCGAACGTCTCGCCCTCCAGCACGACCGTCGCGCCATGGCCCTCGGTCTGCACGACCTTCACGGTCGGCGTGTTGCGCGGCATCACGATCGTCGCGGGAACGCCCAGCCGGTTGGCATGATAGGCGAGGCCCTGCGCGTGATTGCCGGCCGAGGCGGCGATCACGCCCTGCGCCCGGGCCGCCTCGCTGAGCTGGAGCAGCGTGTTGAGCGCGCCACGCTCCTTATAGGCGGCGGTGAACTGGAGATTCTCGAACTTCAGATAGACGGTGGCGCCGGTCAGTTGCGACAGGGTGCGGCTGATCAGGGTCGGGGTGCGCACGATCGACTCGCGAATGCGCGCATGGGCGGTCCGGACGTCATCGATGGACACGGGCAGCGAGGCGGCGGGCGCATTGACCTGGGTTGTCATCGGGCGTCGTTAGACCGTCTGGTGCGGCGTGGAAACACCGCTTATGCGCCGATGTCATGCAAGGATATGCAATCAAGGGCTTGGTGGCCCTGTCACTGATCGCCTGGCCTGTCGCGGCGAGCGCGGACGCGCTGGTCGACAATGTCACCGGCATCACGCTGGACGAGGATGGCAAGGTCGTCCGCTTCACCGGCCTGTTGATGTCGCTTGATGGCAAGGTCGCCAAATTGCTGTCCGCCAAGGATAAACGGCCCGAAAAGCTCGACTGGCGCGCCGATATGAAGGGGCGGGTGATGATCCCCGGCTTCGTCGATTCGCACGGCCATGTGCTGGAACTGGGCTTTCGCCAGTTGGAGCTCGACCTGTCGGGCGCGCGCACGCTGGCCGAGGCGCAGGCGCGCATCCGCGCCTATGCCGCCGCCAATCCGGAACGGAAATGGATCTTGGGCGGCGGCTGGAACCAGGAGGCCTGGGGTCTGGGCCGCTTCCCCACCGCCGTCGAGCTGGATGCGGCGGTGCCCGACCGGCCGGTCTGGCTGGCGCGCGCCGACGGCCATGCCGGCTGGGCGAACAGCGTCGCGCTGCGCGAGGCGGGGGTGACCGCGAAGACCGTGTCGCCCGCGGGCGGACGGATCGAGAAGAGCGGCGCCCAGCCGTCCGGCGTCTTCGTCGATGCCGCGCAGGCGCTGATCCAGAAGGTGGTGCCGCAGCCTTTGCCCAAGGAACGCGACCTCGCCTTCCTCAAGGCGCAGGCGCTGCTGCTGGCGAACGGCGTCACCGCCACCGCCGATATGGGCACCAGCGTCGACGACTGGCTGACCTATCGCCGGATGGGCGACATCGGCAATCTGCGGATTCGAGTCATCAGCTATGGCGCCGGCATCGAGGATACGGTGCGGATCGGCGGCAAGGGGCCGACGCCCTGGCTCTATCAGGACCGGCTGCGGCTGGTGGGCGTGAAGCTGTACGGGGACGGCGCGCTCGGCTCGCGCGGCGCGTGGCTGAAAGCGCCCTATGCCGATTCCCCCCGCGAATCGGGGCTGGGCTTCCTGTCCGACACGGTGCTGCGCAACCTGATGAGCCGCGCGGCGATGGACGGATATCAGGTCGCCGTCCATGCGATCGGCGACGCCACCAATGCCGAGGTGCTGGGCGCGATCGACGAACTGTCGGAAACCTACAAGGGCGATCGCCGCTGGCGGATCGAACATGCGCAGATTGTCGATCCCGCCGACCTGAAGCGATTCGGCCAGCATGGCACCATCGCCTCGATGCAGCCGGTCCATGCGACCAGCGACCGGGTGATGGCCGAGGCGCGGCTGGGCCCGGCGCGGCTGGCCGGGGCCTATGCCTGGCGGACGATGCTGGCGAACGGCGTGCCGCTCGCCTTCGGATCGGACTATCCGGTGGAAAGCCCCGATCCCTTCGCCGGCTGGGCCGCCGCCGTCTCGCGCGAGGACGCCCAGGGGCAGCCGCCGGGCGGCTGGCGGCCGGAAGAGGCGGTGACGCGCGAACAGGCGTGGCGGGCCTTCACCCAAGGCGGGGCCTATGCCGGCTTTGCCGAGACCAAGTTCGGGCGACTGGCGCCCGGGCAGCGCGCCGATTTCCTGATCGTCGACCGCGATCCGACCGCCGCCTCCCCGGCCGAGCTGCGCGCGACCAAGGTGCAGGAAACCTGGGTCGGCGGTGAGAAGATGTGGGAGCGGAAGTAGGGAGGGGCCTCGCCTCCGCGCGGACTACCCCGGCGCAGACGAGCCCTCTGAAAGACCCGCCGGGATCATCCGCCGAGGGGTGGATCCAGCCGGGTGAGCCTCGCCATTCGTTCGAAACCTTCCGGAGCCGAACTCCCGCCTCTGCCGGGTAACGGGAATGGAACATCGACTCGTGCAGCGGTCCCGGCCGTCGCCGGACGGTGACGAGGGGCGGCCTCTTCCCAAATCGCGGTGAAGCCGGCGCACGGACCCGCGTCCATCATCCTTTCAAACGTGAAAAGCCGCGCGTCTCGCTAGAGACGCGCGGCGATCAACCCCCCACGGGTTAACCGGATCAGGCGACGGCGTTGATCTCCGCGTCTTCCGAGTCGCGCAGCACATAGCCGCGACCCCAGACGGTCTCGATGTAATTCTCGCCGTCGCAGGCCAGCGACAGCTTCTTGCGCAGCTTGCAGATGAAGACGTCGATGATCTTCAGTTCGGGCTCGTCCATGCCGCCATAGAGATGGTTCAGGAACATCTCCTTGGTCAGCGTCGTGCCCTTGCGGAGCGAGAGCAGCTCCAGCATCGCATATTCCTTGCCGGTCAGGTGCACGCGCGCGCCATCGACCTCGACCGTCTTGGCGTCGAGGTTGACGGCGAGCTTGCCGGTGCGGATCACCGACTGGCTATGCCCCTTGGAGCGGCGGACCACAGCGTGGATGCGCGCGATCAGCTCTTCGCGATGGAATGGTTTGGTGACGTAATCGTCGGCGCCGAAGCCGAAGCTGCGCACCTTCGAATCCATCTCATTGACGCCCGACAGGATCAGCACCGGGGTCGTCACCCGCGCCACCCGCAGCTTCTTCAGCACGTCATAGCCGTGCATGTCGGGCAGGTTCAGGTCGAGCAGAATGATGTCGTAATCATACAGCTTGCCCAGATCGAGGCCTTCCTCGCCCAGATCGGTCGTGTAGCAGTTGAAGCCCTCCGTGGAGAGCATGAGCTCGATGGCCTTTGCCGTGGTCGGCTCGTCCTCGATCAACAGCACGCGCATCAGCCAGTCCCCTGTCACAAGCCGAAGATCCCATCCCATGGAATCGGTCGGCTTGGATTCATTAACCAAAGAACATTTGAAGGCAAAAGGTTAATTTCTGGTTAGAGACGATCGGGAAAAGCCCCCCGCTCCATTTTCGCTTCATTTTCCTGCACCAGCGAGGGATGGACGACGCGGGGGATCGGCTCGCCCAGCACCTCGCGCAGGTAAAGGCTGCGAATCAGGGTAAAAAATACCACCAGCAGCGCGGCCGAGAAGAACAGGCCGAAGATGCCGAACACCACCCCGATGCCGATGATCGCGAAGACGGTGACGGCCGGCGGGATCGAGATCACCCGCTGCTGGACATAAGGAGTGATGAAGTTCGTCTGAATCAGCCGCACGACCGCATAGGTGACGAGCGTCCCGATGACGGGGCCGGTGCCGTGGATCGCCGCCAGTCCCAGGGCAGGCAGCATCGCGGCGGTCGGCCCGACATAGGGGATGAATTCCGACAATCCAGCCAGCAGGCCCAGCGCCGCGGCGGACGGCACGCCCGACAGCGCCAGGCCGATGCCGACCAGCACCCCCATGCTCGTCATCAGGATCAGCGACGATCGCAGCCACAGCCGCAGCGTCACCGCCACGTCGACCAGGGCATCCTCCACCGCCGGCCGGTGCTTGCGCGGGACGAGCAGCAACAGCCCGCGCTCATAGACCTTGGGATCGCCCGCGAAGAAGAAGGCGCCGACCAGCAGCAGGAGGGCGTTCAGGATCAGCTCGCCCGTGCCCTGCGCCAGCCCGCCGATATCCTGCGCGACCCGGCTGCCGGCAAAGGCGGCGCGCACCGCATCGACGATCTTGGCGCCGACCGGCGACTGGCTGGCCCAGCGCGCGAACTGGTCGATCAGGCCGGGCAGGGCGGTGACCAGCGCATTGAGTTGCTGACGAAAGGCGACGCCGAACAGCCAGACCAGGAAGGCGATCGCCGCCAGCACGGTCGCCATCGCCGTCCCCAGCGCCGCTTTCGCCGGCATCTTCAGGCGGCGGACATAGAGATCGGCAAAGGCGTGGATGACGGTCGCGCCCAGTACCGATCCGAAGGCGAGGATCAGCAGGTCGCTCGCCCGCCACAGCGCCAGCACCACCGCCGCCAGCACGACCAGGATGACGACCCGACGGATGAATCGCCCATCCGCTTCGTCGGGGGCCAGGCGACCGGCGGGCGGTTCGGGCTGGGTCGCGGGATCGTCGGAGGTCATGCGCGGTTCATGGCAGAGCCCGGCCGCTCGCGACAGGCTTTGTCGCCGCCGCGGCGCAGGGATCGTGCAGATGCTCCGCGAGAAAGGCGATCAGCGCTTCGACCCGCATCGGTCGCAAGGGGCTGGGCGGCGTGAGCAGGTGCAGCCCGATCGGCGGCGGCGTCCAGTCGGGTAGGATCGCGACCAGCGCGCCGCTGGCCAGGTGAGGGCCGACGATGAAGCCGGGCAACCGGGCGATCCCCAGCCCCTGGAGCAGGGCCGGCACCAGCGCATCGCCGCTATTGGCGGTCAGCGGCCCGTCGGCCTGCACGGTCAGCACCGTCCCCTCCGCATCGGCGAAGCGCCACGGGCCGGGTGCATTGGCATAGCCGAGCAGCCGGTGCGCGCTCAACTCGTTGGGATGAGCAGGCGCGCCGGCGGCCGCGAGATAGGCGGGGGCGGCGACGATATGGCTGGCGATGCCGCACAGCCGGCGCGCGCGCAGCGAGCTGTCCGCCAGGTCGCCGATCCGCAGCGCCACGTCGAACCCCTCCGCGACGATGTCGATTCGCGCGTCCGACAGGTGCAGGTCGATCTCGACGCCGGGATGTTGGGCCAGGAACCGCGCGACCAAAGGCGCGACATTGGCGATGCCGAAGCTCATCGGCGCGGCGAGTCGCACCCGCCCGGCCGGAGAGGTGGCGGCGTCATGGGCGGCCTCCTCGGCGGCGCGCGCCTCCGCCAGCAGCCGCGCGGCATGGTCGGCGAGCGGCCGCCCCGCCTCGGTCAGGGCCAGGCGGCGCGAGGTGCGGTGGAACAGCGACTGACCGATCTGCGCCTCCAGCCGCGACACCGCCTTGGACACGGTCGCCTTGCTGAGGCCGATCGCGGCGGCCGCACCGCTGAACGAGCGATGCTCCGCCACCGCCGCGAAGATCGCCCAGGCTTCCAGATCCGGCAGACGCATGGCGGCATTGCTCCTTTGCGGGAAGCTTATCCGTGGAAACGATCGGTTTCCACCGTTTCCGTTTACGCGACCCGCAAAGCGCCTATCTTGGTGTCATCACAGGAGTTCGACACCATGTCCGACACAGTCTCCGACACCCAAGCCATCGACCGCCGTCGCTTCGACACGCTGGGCCATGCGAATCATGGCTGGCTCGACGCGCGTCACCATTTCTCCTTCGCCGGCTATCACGATCCCGACCGGATGGGCTGGGGCGCGATCCGCGTATGGAACGACGATGTCATCGCGCCGCAGAACGGTTTCCCGCCGCATCCGCATCGCGACATGGAGATCGTCACCTATGTCCGCAGCGGCGCGATCACCCACCAGGATTCGCTGGGCAACAAGGGCCGAACCGGCGCCGGCGACGTGCAGGTGATGAGCGCCGGATCGGGCGTCCGCCATGCCGAATATAATCTGGAAGACGTGCCGACCACTCTGTTCCAGATCTGGATCGAGCCGACCAGCCGGGGTGGCGAGCCGCATTGGGGCGCCAAGCCGTTTCCCAAGGGCGAGCGCTCGGGCAGGTTCGTGACCCTGGCGTCGGGCTTCGCGGAGGATAGCGATGCGCTGCCGATCCGGGCCAAGGCGCGGGTGATGGGCGCGACGCTGAAGGCCGGCGAGGCGACCAGCCACCGCGTCGAGGCCGGCCGCCACGCCTATCTGGTGCCCGCCACCGGGCGGATCACGATCGACGGCCAGACGTTCGACGCGCGCGACGGCGCGGCGCTGTCGGGCGGCCGCACGTACGACATCGCGGCAACCGACGATGCCGAGATCGTCCTGGTCGACGCCGAATGATCCTCTCCGGGATCACCACGCTGATTTGGAAAGGGAGTTATCGATGACCAAGGTTCTGGTGCTGTACTATTCGTCCTATGGCCATATCGAGCAGATGGCCGATGCCGTCGCTGAGGGTGCCCGCGAGGCCGGCGCGCAGGTGGACATCCGCCGCGTCGAGGAAACCGCGCCCAAGGCGGTGGTCGAGGCGGCGCATTTCAAGACCGACACCGCCCACCCGCTGATCGAGGGGCCGGACGCGCTGGCCGATTATGACGCGATCATCGTCGGCGCACCGACCCGCTATGGCCGGATGCCCAGCCAGATGGCGTCCTTCTGGGACACGACCGGCGGCCTGTGGTTCCAGGGCAAGCTGATCGGCAAGGTCGGCGGTGCCTTCACCTCGACCGCCAGCCAGCATGGCGGGCAGGAGACGACGCTCTTCTCGATCATCACCAACCTGCTGCATCATGGCATGACGATCGTCGGGCTGGATTACGGCTTCAAGGGCCAGATGGGCGTCGCCGAGGTGCTGGGTGGCACGCCCTATGGCGCGACCACGATCGCGGACGGCGACGGCAGCCGACAGCCGCACGCCGAGGAGCTCGCCGGCGCGCGCTACCAGGGCAAGCGGATCGCGGAGACGGCGGCGAAGCTGTTCGGTTGACGATGAAGCGGGGTGCCGGCTGTGGCTGGCGCCCCGCATCATGAGAAATCTTCGGTTCCCCGGCGAAGGCCGGGGCCCAGTCGGGAAGGCGGAGGTAAGGGAGCGATGCGCTTCGTTACGAACGTTCCCCAACTGGACCCCGGCGTTCGCCGCGGAACACGCGTGTTTACAATCCTGCCCGGCTTATGGGCGGATCAAAGCGGTTCTCAATCCTCGTTCAGATCGCGCGCCACCTGCGGTGCGCGCAGCAACTGGTCGATATGGCTGCCCTCGTCGAAGCTTTCGTCCGCCAGGAACTTGAGCTTGGCGGCATATTTCATCTTGATGCGGGTCGCGACCTCGCGCTGCAGATAGGCAGTGTTGGTGCGTAGCGCCTTCAGCACCGCCGCCTCGTCCTTGCCGAGCAGCGGCTTCACGAACACGGTGGCGTGGCGCAGGTCGGGCGACATGCGGACCTCGGTCACCGACACCATGTGCTTCGCCAGCACATCGTCATGCACGTCGCCGCGCTGGAGGACTTCGGACAGGATGTGCCGCACCTGCTCGCCGACACGCAGCGTGCGGACGGATTTTTCGGGGGCGGCGTCGCTTTGATGTTTCATGGTCGTCCTGCGCCGCCGGTCAGCGGGCGGCGGTAAATCCGGGGGCGACCGGCGGCGGGGAAGCCGCCACCGGTCGCGCGCCCGATCAGAGGGTGCGCTCGCGCAGTTCGACCTCGAAGGTTTCGAGATAGTCGCCGGAGCGGATATCCACGAAATTGTTCGAGAAGGTCACACCGCACTCCAGGCCGGCGCGCACTTCGGCGACATCGTCCTTGAAGCGACGAAGCGACGCGATCTCACCCTGATAGATGATGACGTCGTTGCGCATGATGCGCGCCTTGAGCGCCTTGCGGATGACGCCGTCGACAACCAGCAGACCGGCTGCCCGGCCGTGCTTGCCCGCGGAGAAGACCTCGCGGATCTCGGCGCGGCCGACCACCGTCTCGAACGCCTCCGGCCCGAGCTGCCCCGCCATGCCGGCGCGAATCTCGTCGATCAGGTCGTAGATGACGTCGTAATATTTCAACGCCACCTTCTGCCGCTCGGCAATCTCACGCGCCTTGGCATTGGCGCGGACGTTGAAGCCCACGATCGGCGCGCCCGACGCACCGGCCAGCGTCACGTCGCTCTCGGTGATGCCGCCGACGCCCGAATGCAGGATGCGGGCGCGGATCAGATCGGTCGAGATCTTGTTGATCGACGCCACGATCGCCTCGACCGTGCCCTGCGTGTCCGCCTTCACCACCAGCGGATATTCCGCCGCCTGGTTCTGGCGCAGCGCCGAAAACATCGACTCCAGGCTGGCCGGGGCCGAGGTGGTGCGCTTCTGGGTCAGCACGCCCTGGCGATATTCCGCCACTTCGCGCGCCCGCGCCTCGTTCTCGACGACCTGCAGCGGATCGCCCGCCGACGGCACGCCCGACAGGCCGAGCACCTCGACCGGCATGGACGGACCAGCTTCCTTGATCTGGCGACCCTTGTCGTCGACCAGCGCCCGGACACGACCGCTTTCCGCGCCGACGACGAACACGTCGCCGACCTTCAGCGTGCCGCGATTGACCAGGACCGTCGCGACCGGGCCACGGCCCTTGTCCAGCTTGGCCTCGATCACCGTGCCGTCGGCCGGGCGATCGGGGTTGGCGGACAGCTCCATCAGTTCGGCCTGAAGCTGGATCTTCTCGATCAGTTCTTCCAGGCCGATCTTCTTGAGCGCCGACACCTCGACGTTCTGGACGTCGCCGCCCATTTCCTCGACCACGACTTCCTCGCTCAGCAGGCGCTCGCGCACCTTCTGGGCATTGGCCTCATGCTTGTCGATCTTGTTGATCGCCACGATCATCGGCACGCCGGCCGCCTTGGTGTGGTTGATCGCCTCGATCGTCTGCGGCATCAGCCCGTCATCGGCCGCGACCACCAGCACCACGATATCCGTGACGTCGGCGCCACGTGCGCGCATCTGGGTGAAGGCCTCGTGACCCGGCGTGTCGAGGAAGGTGACCTTCGACTTGTCCTTCAGCGTGACCTGATAGGCGCCGATATGCTGGGTGATGCCACCGGCCTCGCCCCGCACCACGTCGGTGCCGCGCAGCGCGTCGAGCAGCGAGGTCTTGCCATGGTCGACATGGCCCATGATCGTGACGACGGGCGGACGCGGCTGCAGGGCCTCGACCGGATCCTCGTTGGTATCGACCGCCAGATCGACATCGCTGTCGGAGACACGGACGATATTGTGGCCGAACTCGGTCACCAGCAACTCGGCCGTATCCTGGTCGATCGTCTGCGTCATCGTGACGGGCATGCCCATCTTGAACAGCGTCTTGACCAGATCCGCACCCTTTTCCGCCATGCGGTTGGCGAGTTCCTGCACCGTGATCGCCTCGGGCACCTGCACGTCGCGGACCTGCTTGATCTGCGGCTCGCGCGGACCACCGAAGGAGCGCTTCTCCTTCTCGCGGGCCCGCTTGAGCGCCGCGAGCGAACGGGCGCGCGCGCCGTCGTCGCTGCCCAGCGCGCGGGTCACGGTCAGCTTGCCGCCACGACGCTCGTCGCCGCGCCGGTCACGCTGCTGCGGACGCGTGGCCGGCGCACCGGCGCGCGGCGTCGCCGCACCCGAGGTGAAGCTGCGCGGCTGCGATGCCGACGATTCGGCCGGCTTGGCGGCGGCGGTCGGTGCCGCGGCGGCTGCGGGCTTTTCCACCGGCTTGGGCGCGGGCGGCGGAGGACGCTCGGGCCGGGCGACCGGCGAGAAGCGGCGCGGGGCCGGCATCGACGGATCGCGCGCCAGTTCGACCACCGGACGCGCCGGAGCGGGCGCGGGGATCGGTGCCGGACGCGCCGCCACGGGGGCGGGGGCCGGCACCGATCCCCGCGCC